>NZ_JBBAMU010000076.1:0-1028 GCF_040402315.1 Candidatus Planktophila sp. | reverse complement strand
GCCGGTTCATCACATTTCACTTTGCAAGTGCAATGGCGTGGGACATCCCTAGAGCCATTTTTACCTGTGTATTAATTGGTTTCACGGGGCCGTCTGTGTTGTCGGCGCTTCGCCGCACCTATACCCGTGCGGCTTTTTCAACTCCAGTTGTTTTTAGCGAACGTGTGAAGTAACAAAAGGAAGTTTTACAACTTCAGATTGTGATTCCCGCCCTCTCACATCAACAACTAGTTGATCCCCCACTGCAATTTCCTTCGATACTAAAGCCAAAGCAATACCGTGCTTGAGGGTTGGCGAGAATGTTCCGCTCGTTACCTCGCCAACTACTTCACCTTGAGCGTTTTTCACACTCATTCCTGCTCGCGGGATTCCGCGATCTAGTGACTTGATTGCCACACTCTTGCGCTCTGCTGAGCCACTCTTTTGTGAGAGTAATACATCAGAACCAATAAAGGATTCCTTCTTCCAGCCAACCGCCCAAGAGGCACTTGCTTCAACGGGAGATATGGCAAGAGAGAGTTCATGTCCGTGCAAGGGGTAGCCCATCTCAGTTCGCAAAGTGTCACGAGCTCCGAGGCCACAAATCAATCCATCAAGGGGCGCAATAGCTTTTACTAGTGCATCCCAAACAGCCACTGCATCTTCAGCGTGCGGCAGTAATTCATATCCCAGTTCGCCTGTGTATCCGGTGCGACACAAAATCACATCTGCGCCAGCAATAGAAACATGTGCAAAAGCCATGTAATCAATATCTGTATTGATTCCTAGTGCGTCTAGAACTTTAGGAGCTAATGGTCCCTGCACCGCTAGCACTGCATAGTCATTGTGCAGATTGGTCACGCTAATTTCAGAGGGTGCTTGCTTGTGCAAAACAGCAACCACATCTGTCGTGTTGGAGGCATTTGGAACGAGGAAGAAATCTGTATCGCTATTTCGATAGGCAATCAGATCATCGACGACGCCACCTTGTGGCGTGCACAGCAAGGTGTATTGAGCAGAGCCATCTGCAATCTTTGTCAGATCATTTG
>NZ_JBBAMU010000075.1:0-1033 GCF_040402315.1 Candidatus Planktophila sp. | reverse complement strand
ATCCTCATCTACCTCTTGGGTGGCTTTGACGAGAAAAGAACTCCCATAGTTCCCAGGCCACTACTCACCGGACTTCTCTATATTTTGGTTGGCGTCGTGCCGGTAGTTATCAGTGCAATTTTTATCGGAATGGGCATAAGTGAGGATCGAGCAAGAAGCCGTAATCGCAAAAAAGTGGAGAACTTGCCGGAATCAGATCTTTTTAGCCTTGACCAGGCAAATATGTGTGGATTTAAAGTAGTTGCTTTAACAGGAGAGTTTCCGACATTTACCGGCATCACTGGCGATACCTATTCAAAGGATGACAGTGCTACATGCAAGCTCTCGCCAGAGCATGTTCCACCCGTAAGTAATTGTGAGTGCGGCTTCTATGCTTTTAAGGATCGAACTGATGCTCAGTTTGAATTATCAATCAATCCGGGACTTTTTCTCGTTGATGTTGATTTATTCGGGCTAGGTTTTGAGCACAAATATGGCTATCGCGCCGAAAGTCAGAGAGTGAACGAAATAATTCTGCCACGAAGATGCATGCGGTGTAAGACTTTACCGGCGCGCATCTTTGTTAGATCATTCAAAATCGGATATTTCGATGATGCCTGGTGGCAATGGGCGATCCGCTGTTTACTCTGCGCGAGTCCAGTCAAGGAAGAACACAAGAAAACAATTAGCCAGATGAGTCAGGATTTACAGGTAAGAATTAGCCAATGACTAGAGTGATTGGAACTGCCTTCAAAGCCTGACTTACCGGACAACCATCCTTTGCCGCGTTTGCAGCGGTGGCAAACCCAGCGGCATCTAGCCCATTTACCTCTCCCGAAATATGTAAACGGATTGCTGTGATTCCTACACCCGCAGTGAAATCAACCTCTGCTGAAGTACGCAGTTGTGTTGGGGGTGTTCCCGCCTCAGTTAATCCGTGGGAAAGGGCCATGGAGAAACATGCGGCATGCGCGGCGGCGATTAATTCCTCTGGGCTGGTAACCCCATTTGGCTCTTCGCTGCGAGCTGGCCATGAGACATCAAAGGTGCCAAT
>NZ_JBBAMU010000074.1:0-1045 GCF_040402315.1 Candidatus Planktophila sp. | reverse complement strand
ACGACTGAAAATCGTTAGGTCGCCGGTTCGATCCCGGCCCAAGCCACATTCGCTTTAATCAACGTGTTAAGAAATAATCACACATATTAAGAAGCAACACGACTAGACCATGGCTTAATTAACTTTAATGTTTTAGCAATCTTTGATTGAGCTATTTCAAGATCATGGGCAGCTTGGGCTCGCAACCAGTATCCATCAGACAAATCGAAAAAGCGACAGAGTCGCAAGTCTGTATCGGCAGTTATCGAACGTCTACCCTTCACAATCTCCCCGATACGTTGGGCTGGAACATTTATCTCTTTAGCCAGACGATAGGCGGTTACGCCCATCGGAATCATAAACTCTTCAAGTAAAAGTTCACCAGGGGTCACTGAATCAAGACGTTTAACACGTGACTTAACCTGACGCGATGCAACTTTTGTTGCCATTGTAGATTCCTCTCATAGCACCTAGTGATAATTCACAATTTCTACATCTTCTGGTCCTGCTGAACTCCATCTAAAACAAATTCGCCATTTATCGTTAATCCGAATACTCATCTCTCCGGCTCGATCACCTTTGAGCCGCTCAAGATGATTCCCGGGTGGAACTCTTAGATCCTCTAAGCGGCCCGCAATTTCAAGCTGTCGTAGTTTACGAAGTGCGATTCTCTCAAAGGAAACAAACTTCGCCACTTGCCTGCCGTTAGCAAGTGCCTCAGTTTGCTTATCCCTATAAGAGATAATCACTTAGATATAGTAACGCATTGCGTTATTAACGTCAAACGTTACTAATTGCGAGGTTCTGCGTTGATTCTTGAGCATGAGATCAACCTCCCACCACCTACCGACAAACCCACGACTTATCCCCATTGAGATCGCCGGCCCAAGCCATATTCCCTTCAGACTCAAATTTCAAACAAAGAAAAAGCCCCGCACTCATTCGAGTGCAGGACTTTAGTTATTTAATAATTAATCAAGAACCACAGATCCTGTAGGAGTGGTTAGGTGCACCGCAACAATCCCTGACTCACCATCATTTGTTGATGGGTCAATAAACTCAAGAT
>NZ_JBBAMU010000073.1:0-1052 GCF_040402315.1 Candidatus Planktophila sp. | reverse complement strand
AAGTAAGTTGATTCAGTAGGAACCCTCACCCCTGCGCCAAACGGGCGGTATATCCCACTCCTAAGGCTTCTCGCCGGTATTTGACTTGCGATTTAACGATAGGATTTCACCCTGCTATAGCGGAATCACCGCTCTATAGCCCATTTAAGGCAAATTCAAGGAGTTCCCACTTTGAGCGAAAAGCGTGATGTGAAGAAGGAACCGGGTGGATACGACGCCTCCTCGATCACAGTCCTGGAGGGCCTTGAGGCTGTTCGAAAGCGCCCCGGAATGTATATCGGCTCCACCGGTGAACGCGGCCTGCACCACCTAGTCTATGAAATCGTCGATAACGCAGTTGATGAAGCGCTCGCCGGTTATTGCACTGAAATTAAAGTTAGCTTGATGCCCGATGGTTCACTGCAAGTGATCGATAACGGTCGTGGCATCCCGGTTGATATTCACCCGATTGAAAAGAAGCCGGCACTGGAAGTTGTTCTCACTGTTCTGCACGCTGGTGGAAAGTTTGGTGACGGTGGCTACTCCGTCTCTGGCGGTCTGCACGGTGTTGGCTCATCTGTTGTGAACGCACTGTCGGCAAAGCTATCGGCTGAAGTAAAGCGCGATGGATTTACCTGGCGCCAAGATTATCGACTTGGTGTTCCGCAAGCGCCAGTTGCCAAAGGTGAAGCGACAACCGAGACCGGAACAACTATTCAGTTCTGGCCGTCGGAGGATATCTTTGAAACAACAGATTTCTCATTCGAGGTTCTCTCTACCCGTTTTCGGGAGATGGCCTTTCTTAATCGCGGCCTTATTTTATCTCTAACTGATTTACGCCCGGGCCATGTCGATGAGAAAGGTGAACAAATTGCTGTGCGCTACCAATACCAGGGCGGAATTACTGACTTTGTAAAGCACCTAAACTCCACCCGTGGTGAGCTGCATAAGACCGTGATCGCCATTGCGTCGGAGGATAAGAAGGGACAGCTTTCTCTTGAAATTTCGATGCAGTGGAATAACGGCTTCTCCGAATCTGTCTATACCTTTGCCAACACTATTCACACCCATGA
>NZ_JBBAMU010000072.1:0-1060 GCF_040402315.1 Candidatus Planktophila sp. | reverse complement strand
TCTCAAAGACCGCCAACATGTGGGGAGTCGATGCAGCATCTGTCACAGTTGGCGAGGACGAGCCGGTATTTTCCTAAACATATTGCTACACATAGAAATCATCCAGCAACTTCGGTAATCTTTGGTCCATGAGCAGCGAAAACGAAACCGGCCTCACCGACGACAAGATCACCGCCTACCAAATCTTTGGCTGGGTCCCACTTGCCATCTTCTTTATCGCCGCAGGTGCAACCGCAGCAGTAGGCATCTTTAATACTCTCTAAGGCGCAAAAGCGTTGAAGTTATAATTTTTCACCATGCCTGAATTACCAGAAGTTGAAACTGTCCGCCGCGGCTTGGCACAGTTAATCATTGGATACACATTTCGCAGCGCACAAGGTTTACATCCGCGCGTATTAAAACCAGCATCACTCGCTCCACTCTCTGCAGTCATTGGCGCGCGTATCCACAGTATTAATCGGCGTGGAAAATTTCTCTGGTTTGATCTAGATCGCGAGCAAGTCCTTGTTGCACATTTAGGAATGTCTGGCCAATTTTTAATTGCCCAAAAAAATCGACCAGCACCCCGCCATGTGCGTGCCCACTTTGGTTTAAGCCGCGGATTAAATAAACGAGAGCTCGCATTTAGCGATCAACGAACCTTTGGTTGGTTATCCCTAGAACACACTACTAATGGCATCCCACAATCTGCCCTTCACATTGCAGTTGATCCCTTTGATCCATCATTTGATCGAACCGCCGTTATTGCGCGTATGAAATCACGTAAGGCGGCAATTAAAACCGTGATCTTAAATCAAGAAATCATGAGCGGTGTTGGAAATATCTATGCCGATGAATCACTGTGGCGTGCAAAGATTCATCCCGAAACACCAGCCTGTGATTTAACTGTGCGAAAAATAGGCGCACTTGTTGATGCCGCAACAACGGTAATGTCCGAAGCTATTGCCGCCGGTGGCACATCTTTTGATGCCTTATACATAAACGTTAACGGCGACAGTGGATTCTTTGAAACATCATTAGCCGCCTATGGCCAGGAACACCAACCATGTCCGCGCTGTGG
>NZ_JBBAMU010000071.1:0-1074 GCF_040402315.1 Candidatus Planktophila sp. | reverse complement strand
GTGAGGCGGGTCGGGCTCGAACCGACGACGACCAAATTATGAGTTTGGGGCTCTAACCAACTGAGCTACCGCCTCGTCGGGAATGAGTTTAAGGAGTAGAATCACATAAGTCCAAGTTAAACGAGGCTTTCTTCAGGAGTTCATCATGCGCATAGGTATTCCAAAAGAAATAAAGAACAATGAATTTCGAGTCTCCACCACCGCAGCGGGAGTCCACGCACTCGTCCTCGCAGGTCACACCGTATTTGTTGAAAAATCAGCCGGCGTGGGTTCTGCCATCACAGATGCTGAATATGAAAAAGCTGGCGCCACAATTCTTGCTACCGCCGATGAAGTGTGGGCTAAGTCTGAGTTGATCATTAAGGTCAAAGAGCCAATTGCCCAGGAATATCCACGGATGCGCAAGGGGCAGACTCTCTTTACCTATCTTCATTTGGCGGCATCACGTGAATGCACCGATGCAATCATTAAATCTGGCATAACCGCGATTGCCTATGAAACTGTGGAATTTAATCGCACCTTGCCACTGCTTGCGCCAATGTCTGAAGTTGCTGGGCGCATGTCGATTCAAGTAGGTGCAACAGCGTTGCAGAGCCCTAATGGAGGACGCGGAGTATTACTCGGGGGAGTGCCAGGAGTCGCGCCAGGCAAGGTTGTTATTTTGGGTGGTGGCAGTGTTGGTGTATCGGCTGCATCCATGGCTGTCGGATTGCGCGCCGATGTCACTTTGCTTGATATCAATTTAAAGCGGCTGGCAGAAATTGATGACATCTTCCAAGGGCGGGTGAAGACAATCGCATCATCACCGTATTCAATTGCAGAGTATGTAAGTCAGGCAGATCTGGTAATTGGCGGAGTTCTCATCCCAGGTGCTGCTGCCCCTAAGTTAGTAACGGATGCAATGGTGGCAAAGATGAAACCTGGTTCAGTTCTAGTTGATGTCGCAATTGACCAAGGTGGGTGCTTTGAAGGTTCGCACCCAACAACTCATGCCGATCCAACATTTAAGATTCATAACTCACTGTATTACTGTGTTGCAAATATGCCAGGTGCTGTGCCAGCCACATCTACAGC
>NZ_JBBAMU010000070.1:0-1198 GCF_040402315.1 Candidatus Planktophila sp. | reverse complement strand
GCGGGGTGGCCAAAGCTGGTATTTACAGCTTTGTTATTACATCAAGGGCTAAAGCGGCAATAACACTGGGTGTGGGCGAGAAGGAGATTTTCGGAGAGGTTGTTCGCGGTGCCTATGTGGCACCAACTCCTTAACTTAGTTTTCCGCGCTCTATTGGCAGTGGCCACTTGATCTTCACACCAAGTTTTTGGGCAGCATGTAAAGGAAATCTTGGATTGCGCAAAAACTCCCTTGCCATAAAGACAGCATCTGCTTCACCTGTTTGGATGATGTGATCTGCTTGCTCTGGCTCAGTTATTAAGCCAACTGCAGTTGTCATGATGCCGGTCTCTGCTCTAATGGCTGTGGCAAAAGGAACTTGAAAACCAGGTGTTGCCTTAATAGGTGCGTTATGAACATTGCCACCTGTTGAAACATCGACCAGGTCAACTCCAAGTGCCTTTAACTGAGTGCAGAGCTCAACAGAGTCAATCAAGTTCCAACCATCATCGACCCAGTCCGTTGCAGAGATTCTTACAAACAGCGGTGTTCCAGTTGGGATTGCTTTTCTAACCGCTGCAACTGTTTCTAGAAGAAACCTTGTTCTATTGGCAAACTCTCCGCCGTATTCATCGGTGCGCTTGTTAGCAAGAGGGGAGTAGAACTGGTGGAAAAGGTAACCATGAGCGGCATGGAGTTCGATGACATCAAAGCCAATCTTTACTGATCTAACGGCAGCATCCACAAACTCTTGTGTGAGCTGATGGATTTCAGCAATCGTCAGTGCGCGTGGTTCTGGATAACCATGAAAGGCAAGTGCAGAAGAAGAGACAGCCTCCCAGCCACCTTCTTCAGCAGTGGCCATCTTGTGATCGCCCCAAGGCAAGGCGCACGCAGCTTTGCGACCTGCGTGGGCTAATTGGATTCCGATCTTCACATCATGACTATGTGCAAAATCAATTATTGGTTTAAATGCTGCTGCGTGAGCTTCATCTTCGATGGATGGACAACCAATAGAGATGCGACCTTCAGGAACAACTCCTGTTGCTTCAACCATGATTAAACCCGTGCCACCTGTTGCAAAGGAACCGAGGTGAACATTGTGCCATTGGCCTACAAATCCATCTGTAGCCATGTATTGGCACATCGGAGAAACCCAGATGCGGTTGTTAAATTCAACTCCGCGGATTGTGAGTGGATCAAAGAGTGCGCTCATGTG
>NZ_JBBAMU010000069.1:0-1225 GCF_040402315.1 Candidatus Planktophila sp. | reverse complement strand
CCCTGACGTTTGCCACAGTAGGTTTCATGGCTAAGCTTATGGCCGAGGACATTGAGGAAATTCAAGCTTCACAACTCGAAGCCCTGCAGTCCACCGGTGCAAGCTATTTGCAGGTGCTAGATTTTGCTGTGTTGTCTCAGGTCATGCCTCGTCTTTTGGGCTTGTCGTTGTACCGGCTAGACATCAATTTCAGGGAATCTGCCGTGATAGGCATTGTCGGCGCGGGCGGCATTGGGGCTACGCTCAATACCGCCATGGACCGCTATGAATTCGACTCAGCGGCAGCCATTTTGTGGGTGATCATCGTTATCGTCATGTTCGCTGAATACACCTCCGGCCGTTTGAGAAAGCACATCCAATGAGCTCTCAAAACACCACAACCCGTTACTGGCGCAAAAGATCAAGCCAACACGAACTTGGCATTTTTATGGTTTGGATTTTACTTTTGGCTTTTGTGAGCTGGACTTTCCAGGTCATGACTCAAGACACCATTTGGGCCTTCGTGACCGACGCACCAACACAGTTCATGGACATTAGCAAGCGCATGATGCCGCCTGCCTGGAATTCAGTGAACGGTCTTTTATGGCCTTTATGGGAAACCATCAATATCGCCACCTTGGGCACCCTTCTGGGCTTGTTGATGGCTGTGCCTACAGCCTTTTTAGCAGCCAGCAACACCACCCCCAGTCTCGCCATCGTCAGGCCGATGGCATTGTTTGTGATCGTGGCCTCAAGGTCGATCAATTCGCTGATTTGGGCACTGCTTTTGGTTGCGATTTTGGGACCGGGTGTGTTGGCAGGTATCTTGGCAATCGCTCTGCGCTCGATTGGTTTTATTGGCAAGTTGTTGTACGAAGCCATCGAAGAAATAGATGCTGAACAAATTGAAGCCATTGAGTCAACTGGGGCAAGTCGCGCCCAAACCATGGCTTGGGGTGTGGTGCCTCAGGTGGCTCCTACTTTGGCTGGCATCAGCGTCTTTCGCTGGGATATCAACATCCGAGAATCCACAGTCTTAGGATTGGTTGGCGCAGGTGGCATTGGGGTCAAACTAGAGGCTGCGCTGGGCACATTGGCCTGGCCCAAGGTCACGATGTTGCTGATCTTGATTTTATTGACAGTAGTCTTTAGCGAATGGGTTACGGCAAAAGTCAGAAAAAAACTGATTTGATATCGATAAAACATAGCCAACCACCAGCCTACAAACTACAAACCAATCGCACGA
>NZ_JBBAMU010000068.1:0-1243 GCF_040402315.1 Candidatus Planktophila sp. | reverse complement strand
AATTGCGGTGACCTTGCCTGCAGCCAGTCCCAGGTTCATGTCAATAACTGCTGGATACCAAACGCCATCTACCCAGAAATCAACATTGAAATTTGAAATTTCAAGTACATTTTTCTCAGTCACAGTTACTCACCAGCCTTAACCTGAAGCTTCGCTTGTTCGCGATCCTTCTTTGTGATTCGACGTCGCTGGCGTGGGTCAAATGCATCACGTAATCCATCGCCAATAAAGTTAACGCACAGCGCAATGGAAATAATGAAGAAGCCTGGCCACCAGAACAGCCATGGCCGGGTTGTAAAGGATGACTCATATTGGCTAATCAAAAGACCGAGTGAAACATCTGGAGCAACCACACCAAAGCCAAGATATGACAACGCTGTTTCAGTCAAAATCGCTCCAGCCATAATCAAAGTTATAACAACGATGATCTGACCGATTGCGTTAGGTAAAATATGCTTGAAGGTAATTCGAAGATTAGATGCTCCAGCCACACGCGCGGCGTCAACAAACTCCATTTCACGAAGTGAGAGGAATTGAGCACGCACTAGACGAGCTAACCCTGTCCAGCCAAGAATTCCCAAAAACAGTGCCAGATAGAGCGGACCGACCTTACCTGCAGCCTTACCAATAACCGCTGCGATGATGATCGTTGGAACTGTCTGAATGAAGTCAACAAGGCGCATCAATACGGCATCGACCTTCTTGCCATAAAAACCAGCGATAGATCCAACTACAACACCAATGAATCCGGAGACCGCACCGATGACAAACATGATCATCAATGAACGACGCGCGCCATTCATTACTAGCGCGAAGTAATCACGACCAATGTCATCTTGACCAAATGGGTGGGTACCCAATCCAAAGGCATCTGACGTTGGATCAAGTGAGATTGTTGGACATCCAGTGGTTCCACCTGGGCAATCTTCATAGCGAAGCTCTGGGATATCTTCAATTGTCCACTGCCACCAACCTGGAATACGAATTGGCCCCACCTTGCTATCAAGAGAGGTCATCACAAAGAGAATGATGGATGCAAAAGATACTAAAGCAATTACCGCTGCACGGTGATGGAAGAATCGTCGACGCACAATCTGACCTTGGCTAAGACCCTCGACCTCTTTATTTGCAATGGCATTTTCGCCACCGGCAAGGATTTCACCAGATGTTTTTTCTTTGCGTCCGAATAGTTTCATGGCTACTTGCCCAATCTAATACGTGGATCGAGAGCTGAATACACTAA
>NZ_JBBAMU010000067.1:0-1329 GCF_040402315.1 Candidatus Planktophila sp. | reverse complement strand
AATGCACTCAAAGGTTTGCTCGCAGTGGCTGAGGCGTATCCAGATCTAAAAGCATCGGCAAACTTCTTATCTCTTCAAGAAGAACTTTCTACAACTGAGAATAAAGTTTCATTTGCCCGCCAGTTCTATAATGACACTGTGCGCTCACTTAACACGGCCGTTAAAACCATCCCCACCAGCTTCTTTGCCGGCTTTGCCAAGGTAGATGCACGTGATTTCTATGAAGTTGAGAATCCAACAGATCGCAACGTTCCTGGCGTTAAGTTCTAGTAAGTTCGATGGCTGAGAATAACTTTCGCGCACTCGCTTCTGCCAATAAAGGAAAGACCTATTTCCTGCTGGCAGCAATGGGAGTTCTCACCTGGCTGGTCGCTTATGCAGTACTGACATATTTTGGAGCAGGAACTGCTTCGACAATTGTTCCCTTTGCCGTAGGAATATCACTCATTGGCGTGTGGGGCTCTTACTACGGCTCAGATAAATTAGTACTCACCATGACAGGTGCCAAAGTTGTTACCCGCGAAGATGCACCCGAACTCTTTAATGTGATTGAAGAAGTGGTGATTGCAAGTGGTCTACCCATGCCCAAGGTGGCAATCGTGGAAGATTCTGCGCCTAATGCTTTTGCAACTGGGCGTAATCCCGACCACGCACTGATTGCATTTACAACCAGAATCCTAGAAGTCATGGATCGTGATGAACTTCAAGGAGTCATTGCACATGAGATGTCACATGTGGCAAACCGTGACACTTTAGTCTCAGCAGTTGCTGCGACCACGGCCGGAGCAATTGCAATCTTGAGTGATTTTCTGATGCGCATCATGTTCTTTGGTGGCGGTCGCAGAGATGGAAACCAAAATCAAAATCCAGTTGCTCTTGTTCTCTCACTCGTGGTGTTAATCCTCGCCCCTATTGCAGCGCTGCTCTTGAAATCTGCAATTTCACGTAAGCGTGAGGCGCTAGCAGATGCCACAGCTGTCTCCTTTACGCGCAATCCCGCCGGGCTTCGCAAAGCACTTGAAGTATTAGCTGCTGATTCCACTGTGGTGCGCCAGAAATCAAATGCGGTTGCACATATTTGGATCGAATCCCCATTAGATGCAAAAGCTGTCTCAAAGTTATTTAGTACTCATCCACCCATCGAAGAGCGCATTGCAACGCTACGTGCGATGGAATCATTGGGTCCACAGATTTAATATTTTCTAACTTTGCACTGAATTACATTGGTGTAACTCCACCCACAATGGGGATAAACCCTGTGTATATCTAACAAAAAGTAAGTTGATTCAGTAGGAACCCTCACCCCTGCGCCAAACGGGCGGTATATCC
>NZ_JBBAMU010000066.1:0-1388 GCF_040402315.1 Candidatus Planktophila sp. | reverse complement strand
GCTACGGCGGATAAGGAGGAGTCCGCGGAGCTTCATAGTGGGTAGAGCATAACGCGAGAATGCATATTCAATCAAGCGGCTTATTGAGGTGGAATCAAGGTCCCCGAGAAGATCTGCCATGCAAGTGCTGATTTAGCCACAAGTGAGAGCGTTATATAAGTCTTCTCACCGCGCAAATAATCTGACCATTTTCCAACCTTCTTATATTGAAGGTATTGAACAACGGCAAAGGTATTAAAGAGAAGAAATATTGAGAAGACGATGCCATAAACAAATGCAGGCGCCTTTGTGTCTCCTGGGCCACCGATTGCAAGAACATAGAACGCGAGTGCAAGCCAAGGAATAGCACCGGCAATGCAGCCAAAGATATATGCAAGCCATCCACCATTTCCTGGCTCTTCATATTTCTCTTGCAGCCAGCCAAAGAGAATCATCGATGCATTGACCCCAAAGAGGGCGATGATTGCAACAACATCGGAGACGCCAGTAATGAGTGCAATGAGAACAATCATTACTGATGAGCTAATTGAATATTCAACCCAACGGAAGTAGTTGCGGTGAGCCGCAAGGCCGGCGGCATAGCGAGGGAAGAATTGTGGGCTGACAACAATAAAGTGGAAGAAGGCAGAAAGGCCTAAGAAGATTGCAACAGTGATTCCGATTGGAGCCTCGAGCAGAGTGACAGGTTCTGCAAAGTCACTTCCTGGAGGTCCTGCTGCGTAGCGGGCAACAATAGGCAAGGTGAAGTCACTCGATAGGACAAGCACTACCGCCATTTGAACGAGGTGGAAGAAACCTGCAATGAGGTTGTAATTACGGATCTTCTGAGTATTGATCCCTTTAGCCATAACCTCAGGTTATATCCACAGCCACCCATTTTCTCGGCAATATTGATAGCTAATCGAAATATTCTCCGCCTGTTCGGTTTAACTCCCTCATCGAAGGCTTCTTGTGAGCCATCGGCTGCTTCCTCGCTAACTCTCTCTGGCAACTAGCCAGAGATTGCACAAAGAGTGCATAACGAGGGAGGAGGACGAAGTGGAATCAGTAATTTTTTTACTGAGATTCCTTTTTGAGATATTCAAATCTATTTTTGAAATCATTGAAAAAAGGAAAGCCCGCCGCATAAACGGCGAGCCTCCACCAAGTGCTTGAACCGAACACTCATCCGGAGGGCAGATGCTCTCCGGATGGGCTATTTCTAGCAGAATCTTTCTACGGAACTGGATAACTTGGCGTCAACCTTGGAAAAGAATCTCCTGGTTGTAGCAAAATTCTGATTTTTATTACTTAGAGTTACAAAACAGGTAAATAACGATCTAACTCATAGGCGCTCACCTGGCGGCGATAGTCCTGCCACTCAGAGCGCTTATTGCGCAGGAAGTAAT
>NZ_JBBAMU010000065.1:0-1450 GCF_040402315.1 Candidatus Planktophila sp. | reverse complement strand
GCCCAATAATTTGGAGCTATCTGCAGGGATTACTTTCGCTAATTCTTTAAAGGTCGCAGCTTCCCATTGAAAGGTCTTGCGCTTGTCACTGTTATGCCAAATGCCATGGGCTCTCCAGCCATCATAAATCAATTGCTGCAGGTGACCTTTGTCCTGGCCCACAGTTCCGATGCCGATTTTATGCAGCTTTAATTGCTCATGAGTGAGTAGATATAGATATGAAGGCTGATGTGCGGGGTAGGCATATCTGCCACACGGAACGCAGCTATTGCCACACGAAACGCTGGAAATGTGTTCAGTCAGCACTGCGCCACACCTTGCACAATCAGGCGCTGAATTCATAACTAGATTCATTTCACTTTCTCATCTGTTTTCTGTATCTAAGCATAATTTAAGTTGCAGCGACTCAATCGGCATGATGGACTTTGCCCCTTGACCCAATTCGGGTATTTACAGAGAGCTGGTTATCCGTGGCACGTGAACTTGCAGGTAAGAAAATTGTCATCGTCGGTGCAACTGGGGTGCTGGGCTCTGAGCTAGCCGCACAACTTTCGGCCGAGGGAGCACGCGTTTGCGCGATTGTCCGCGATGCTTCGCGCTTAAATCCGGCAACTGTGACAGCGCACGCAATTGCAGAGATTTCAGATATCACTGCTCTATCAGCAGCCCTGGCAACGCTGGCACCATTTGATGGTCTGATCAATGCCGCTGGTGTTGTGGCCTTTGGAAACGTGGCAGAGCTAGATGATGCAACGCTCACAAGCCTTTTTGCTATCAATGCCATCGCTCCGATTGTCATGTTGCGCGAGAGTTCAAAGCACATCAACGAAGGTGGATTCTTTGCAAACCTGACCGCTATTGTCGCTCAGCAACCGATGGCGGGAATGGCTGCATATAGTGCATCAAAGGCTGCGGTGTGGGGCGCCATGATCGGAGCAGCACGTGAACTTCGTCGCCAGCAAATTGATGTCATTGATGTGCGTCCGCCCCATACTGAAACAGGTCTAGCTAATCGTCCCATTGCTGGCGTTGCCCCAAAACTTCCAACGGGTCTAGAACCAGGTGCGGTAGCGGCCAGAATCGTTCAGGCGATAAAAGACGGTGAACGCGATCTCCCGGTTGAGGCCTTTACTTCTTCTGCGTAGCTAGGGCAATCCCCTGCTTTAAATCCAAATACTCCTCGCAAGAAGTGCCGCACAAAGCTTTTAGCTTCGCCAGATTTTGTTTCGCTAGCGCCATCTTCTTTTGAATCAAAAAGAGCTCACCCTGGTATTCAAGGGCGCCTAGATGGCTGGGATCAATCGTGAGCGCCTTAACATAGTACGCACCCGCTTGTTTATATTGACCTAACTTTCGGGAGGCGAACCCTAATAAATTATTCACATCGGCATTATCAGCAACAATCCTATTAACCTGCTTTAACTCTACCAAAGCCTGGCGATAATTTTTT
>NZ_JBBAMU010000064.1:0-1650 GCF_040402315.1 Candidatus Planktophila sp. | reverse complement strand
GAAAAGACAACTGTGGCACCTTCTGGCACTTCATCAGTTTCATTAACAAAAATCACTCCGCGCTTTTCCAGCGTTGAGACCACATGCTTGTTGTGGACAATTTCTTTTCGGACATAGACCGGAGCCCCATAGAGTTCCAGCGATTTTTCAACGGCAATCACTGCGCGATCAACGCCGGCGCAATAGCCACGAGGCGCGGCTAAGAGAACTCTTCTACTCATAAGGGTCAGTCTAATAGGCTCACCCCATGTTCGAAACTTCACGTGAAGCCCCGGCGCCAGTGCGCGTGGTTTCAGAGGCGATAAAAGAGTATGTAGATCGTCTTGGCCCCATCTGGATTGAGGGCGAGATTTCAGAACTTAATGAACGCAGTGGTGGCATGGCATTTATGCGACTGCGCGATACCAGTGCAGATATGAGCCTTTCTGTGATGTGTCACAAATCAGTATTAGCCAGCGTGCAACCACTGCCGGCAAATGCTCGCGTTGTCATCTATGCCAAGCCTTCCTGGTTTACTAAAAACGGCTCACTGACGATGTCTGCCAAAGAGATTAGCCAAGTGGGTGTGGGCGAACTTCTTGCACGTCTGGAAGCACTGAAAGAGAAGTTAGCTGCCGAAGGTTTATTTAGTGAGAGCAGAAAGATTGCACTACCCAGACTGCCACGAAAAGTTGGGCTTATTTGCGGTCGCAATACCGATGCAGAAAAAGATGTGGTGGAAAATGCCCGCCGCCGCTGGCCAGCAGTTGAATTTGAAATCCGGGAAGTAGCAGTGCAGGGCGCCGCCGCTGTGGTTGAAGTGTCAGCGGCACTGAGAGAGCTTGAGGATGACCCGGATGTGGATGTCATCATCATTACTCGTGGTGGTGGCTCCTTTGAAGACCTACTTCCTTTTAGTGATGAGTCACTGGTTCGATTAGCATCGCAGTGCACGACACCGATTGTCAGCGCCATCGGCCATGAGAAAGATGCACCACTTCTTGACTATGTCGCCGACTACCGCGCATCTACTCCCACCGATGCCGCCAAGCGCGTGGTGCCAGATATTGCGCAAGAAATTAGCGATATCGAAAAGATTCGAGATCGCATGTATCGAACGCTGGTCTCCACCATTGGCTATGAGATCAATCTGATTGCTCAATTACGAAACCGCCCGGTGATGAAAGACCCGCAGCTGATGGTGACTTCCCGCCGCGATGAAATAAAGGCGCTGCGAAATAGATCTATTCGCAGCTTTGCATCGATTATTGAAATTGAGAAGAAAGAGCTCACCGGAGTGCGCGCCCACCTGCGTTCACTCTCACCACAATCAACGATGGACCGCGGGTATTCGGTGGTGCAGTTAGCAGATGGCACAATCCTGCGCGATGCCACAAAGGTGAAGGTGGGCACTCGTTTGCGCATTCGCGTGGCAAAAGGTGAGACCGCAGCCACCGTTAGTTCTCCCGAATAACTACAAGAGAGTAGATTGTTCTCATGGCCGCTAAAGATGCACCGCCCTCCTATGAAGCAGCTCGTGATGAGCTGGCCGAGATCGTTGAATCACTAGAAGATGGCAGCGCCACCCTGGAAGAGTCACTGAAGTTATGGGAACGCGGAGAAGAGCTAGCAAAGATCTGTCAGCAATGGCTCGATGGCGCGAAGAAGAAG
>NZ_JBBAMU010000063.1:0-1698 GCF_040402315.1 Candidatus Planktophila sp. | reverse complement strand
CGAACCGATCACCATCCATCTAGATCTGTAATTACTTACAGATTCAAGCAACCTACCCGATAGCTTGCGCGAGCAACGCACTATCTTCTTGGTCTTGCTTCAGGTGGGGTTTACATAGCTACATGTATCACTACATGCACTGGTGGTCTCTTACACCGCCGTTTCACCCTTACCAATATTGCTATTGGCGGTTTACTTTCTGTTGCACTTTCCCGCGGATTGCTCCGGGTGGGCGTTACCCACCACCTTGCTCTGTGAAGTCCGGACTTTCCTCGGTCCAGTCTAGAAATTAATCTAGAGCTGCAACGCGGTGATCCGGGCGACTCTTCGTTGGCTAATGGTACGGGAGTTTAATTACCGCTTGCCACGTAATCTTTCAGGGCCTGGCGCTCGGAATCGAGTTCATTCACATGGTTTTTAACCACATCACCAATAGAAACTATCGAGATTAGGGCTCCTTCGCCATCAACAACTGGAACGTGACGTATCCGAAGCTCAGTCATCATCGTCATCAGTTCTGCAACGGTCGAATCTGCGGTGCAGGTGTGGACATCGACGGTCATGATGTCGCGAACATGCATCCCAATGAGTTGGTCGAGCTTGCCCGGCATCGCTCGGACAACATCTCGCTCCGAGACGATGCCATCGATTTTCTTTCCATCACTAGAGACAACTAGGGCCCCGACATGGTGTGAGTTTAATGAGCTCACCAAATCATGGATGCTGGCACTAGCTGAAATAGTTTCAACGCGCTTTCCTGAGATTATGCTGCCAATCTTCATAGGCCACTCCTTAACTCTTGAGTGGCTCCATACTGCTCTCTTGCCAGCAAGAAGCAATAGGGCGGGTTGGTTAAATCTTCTCTTTTCCTGAACCGCCACGCGTGGCATAGAGGCTAGTTATCGCGGTGACCGTAAGCGTTGTGATGATGACTGCCAGACTGAGTTCGAGTGAAATCTCAGGCACGTGCACCCCAACGCTGTGTAGGGCGTGGAGGACCATCTTGACTCCAATAAATGCCAAGATAAATGAGAGCCCGCGAGATAAGTGAATCAGTCGATCCATGAGGCCTTGGAGTAAGAAGTAGAGCTGTCGCAGGCCCATGAGTGCAAAGATATTTGCAGTGATGACTACGTAGCTGCTGGTTGTCAGACCCAGGATGGCCGGAATGGAATCGAGGGCGAAGATTAAATCGGTGATGCCAAGGGCCACAAGTGCGATTGCAAAGTTACTAAAACCTCGTTTGCGCATAAATACGACAAGCTTTGACTCTTCTTCTTCCACATTCTCTTTCTCATTAACCAACTTATAAGCGGTGAAGATCAGGAATGCGCCAAAGAAGAAGAAGACCCAGGTGAACCTGGAGACCAGTGCCACGCCAAGAAAGATCAGGATGACGCGCAATACAATCGCAATCAGAATTCCGTAGAGCAGGACTAGCTGTTGCGACTCTTTCTTGATCTTGAGTGTGGCGAGCAGGATGATAAAGACGAAGAGGTTATCGACCGAGAGCGAATACTCGGTGAGCCAGCCAGCGATGAACTCTTTGCGATATTCAGCCGGAGCCCACTGCGGCAGAAAGTAACCAAATGCAATGGCGGCAACAACGTAAAAGAGGGTCCAACTTAAGGCTTCGCGCGGAGTTGTCTCTTTATTTCTGCGCACGATTGCCAGGATTAAATCGGCAACTATGACTGC
>NZ_JBBAMU010000062.1:0-1708 GCF_040402315.1 Candidatus Planktophila sp. | reverse complement strand
CTTTGCACATGGTCAGATTGAGCTCCCATCAGTAATTCGCCTCAATAAATTTGTGAAGATTCCATATCGTCATGCGGTTCCACTTTCCCGTCGCGCAATCTTCGCGCGAGACGGCGGCCGTTGCGTGTATTGCACAGCACCTGCAACTTCTATTGATCACGTCATTCCACGTTCTCGTGGCGGCGGTCACAATTGGGAGAATGTGGTCAGTGCATGTCACAAGTGCAACCATGTCAAAGCCGATAAGCCACTTAAAGAACTTGGGTGGCGACTTCGCACGCTACCGCGCGAACCGGTGGGCGCTGCCTGGAGAATTCTTGGAACAGGTCGCACCGAAAATCGTTGGCTTCCTTATCTTCAGCCATTTGGCGTCGCTGCCGCAACTGCATAGACTCGTTCAATGCTTTCTCAACTGCTCATGATTAACCAAGAGCCTGGTGCTATGCCGGGTGAGAGCCTGACCGCGATTCAAACCTTTACTTATTTCGTGGCGGCACCCGTCGGATTATTCCTAGGAATTTCACTAATTGTGTGGGCCTTCACTCGCGAGAAGAGAAGTGCGAGCACTTCCTCCATCACTCATATCGAGTAATTACTTATCCGCAGCTTGCGCCTTAAGCGCTCGCACCATGGCATCGCGTGATTCGAGAATAGTTCTGCGCAGCGCATGTGATGCGCCTTTACCTGTGACATCTAGCCAGTGCTGGGCTTTGGCTACCGTTGCATCACTGATTACCCATGATGGAAAGAGCAAGGTCGCTGTGGTTTCAGCAATTTCATAACCTTTGGTCTGCCAGACTTTAAGTAGAACATCAAAATATTCATCGACGAAGTCACTCAATATTTCAGTATGCAGTGGATCGTTAAATCCTCGGCACTTATATGAATGAATCGTGTTGGAAAGATCATCTGTGGTGATGGAGCTAAATGCCTTGGCTTTTGCCGCTTTGCTTGGAATTTGGGCATAAGCCATCGCACCGTATTGCTTTCCGTGCGCAGTCTTATCCAGTGCCAGCTCTTTTTCAATATCAGCAGGACCAAATACCTCACGCTTAACGCCGCAAATGAATAGGAACCAACGAAGCTCGGCATCGATAGTAAGCCCAGAAATCGAGCCAGCGAGCATGGCGGCAATGCGCGCTAGTTGCGCAGGCGTTATTGCAGTATTGGCAAAACCTTTTGCAAATTGCAGTTGATGATCACTGCCGGCCTGCGCAGCATCAAGTGCTGCTTCAATGGCAGTTGCTACTTGCAAGCGAAGTGCCGGACGATGTGCTGGGTGGGCATATGCCCAGAGTGCGGTGTCGATCTGGCCCAGAGTTGCACTGACAATGGAGATATCTGATTCAGTTTTCAGGGCGGTGAGTGCAATCGCGATGTAGTCAGTTGCTGGTAGCTCACCATCTCGGCAGGAATCCCAGAGCGATGCCCAGATAAGTCCGCGTGCCAAAGAATCATCGAGTGAACCCAGGTGACTCTTCATAGTTGTAATCGAACGTTCATCAAAGCGCAACTTCGCATAGGTCTGATCTTTATCGTTAATCAAAACTAGGTCAGCAGACTTTTGGCCGGTGAATGCGGTGACTTCGGTGAGTGCGCCAGCGATATCGAGTTCCACACTTGTGCGCCGCACCAGCTTGCTTCCTTGAATATCAAAGAGACCCACATGCAATCTGTGGGGGCGAAGTTCAGTCGAGCCCACCGGCAT
>NZ_JBBAMU010000061.1:0-1733 GCF_040402315.1 Candidatus Planktophila sp. | reverse complement strand
GATTAGCACTTGGTGGAGTTATTGCAGCTCCGGTTGCTGCGCGACTTGTTGGCCGCTTGCCCGCAAAGTATCTTGGAATAGTTGTGGCGGTAGGAATTATTATTTTGAATGCAATCCAGATTATTCGTGCGTAAAACTCGCTGAAATACCTATTTGTTGCAAGTTTTTACCGCATCATAGATAATAGTTATGCGTTCATTCGCAAAACTCAAGGGAGAGTACTTCTCAAACGGTTTCTAAATCAGAGACTTTTGCCGTACAGCTTTACAATGACTACACAAGCAGCGATTCAATCACAACATGCAACAACACATCGTTACGTACCAACAACATTCACTCCAATCTCACCTGAAAAGGTCGCCGCTGTAATGGCAGCCGAGTGGGAACTTTTCACTAAGAACACCAAGGGTTCTGAAACCGAGAGTAAGCGTGCATTTAACTCAATGCCCCTAGGTGTCACCTCTAGCTTCCAGCACTGGGACCCATACCCAATCTCCATTGTCTCTGCCAAGGGCGCATATATGACCGATGTCGACGGTCGCCAATTACTTGACCTTTCCATGGGTTTTGGGGCGATGCTCGCCGGCCACCTCAACCCTGTCGTAATCGAAGAGATCCAGACATCTCTCAACCAGGGAATGCTCTTCGTAACACCTTCTCCCACATCAACTGATGCAGCAGAGCGAATCTGCAAGCGCTTTGGAATCAACCAAGTTCGATTTACTAATTCAGGAACTGAATCAACGATGTACGCAGTTCGGGTAGCTCGCTCTGCAACCAAGAGGATGGGTATTCTCAAAATTGAGGGTGGCTACCACGGTAGCTACGACCCATTTGTAGTCTCTGCCAAGCCCCCTGTAAATAAAGCGGGCAATCCAAAGAAGCCAACTCCTTATATCGAACCAAACTTGGTCCCCGGTGATATCTATGTTGTACCATTTAACAATATTAAATCCCTTGAGAAGATGTTTAAGAAAAATGCGAAGAAAATCGCCTGCTTTATTGTTGAGCCTGTTCTTGAGAACATTGCAATTGTTCTTCCTGATGCTGGTTATCTAGAGCGTGTTCGTGAACTCTGCGACCAATACAATGTCGTTCTTATCTTTGATGAAGTAAAGACAGGTCTGACAGCGGGTGCACACGGAGCATCGGCCCGACTCGGAGTAAAGCCAGATCTAATTACTCTCGCAAAATCAATTGGTGGCGGACTTCCGCTTGCTGCCTTCGGTGGCAAGAAGAAGTACATGGACTTTGTTAGCAACGGCCAAATGGCACACTTTGGAACTTTTAACGGTAACCCCCTTGCTATGGCTGGCATTCGCGCTATGGATCGCATCTGTACCGATGAAGCAATGGCCCGGGCTGAAGATCTCAACTTGCAGGCGCTGACTCGCATCGATGAAATCATTGATGAATACCAACTTCCAGCACACACCGTTGGTTTTGGTATCAAGGGCTGTGTCACATGGTCAACAACACCTGTTCGCAACTATCGTGACTACAAAGCAACAGATTTTGGAATCGCTGAGGCACATTGGTTATTTGCCCTCAACCGCGGAATCATTACTCCACCGGGACTTGATGAGCAATGGTTGATTTCGCTGGCACATGGCCAGACTGAAATTGATTTACTTGTCGAAGATTTCCGAGAGTTTGCCAAGGCTATAAGAGCGTAAAGAAGAAAAGCCCCGAGTGTGAAAGGCACTCGAGGCTTAACTTGTGCGCGCGAAGGG
>NZ_JBBAMU010000060.1:0-1802 GCF_040402315.1 Candidatus Planktophila sp. | reverse complement strand
GACGCGTTAATGCGACCTGTCTCTGGGTTGGTATGCCAATCATTGATGGTGTCATCGAATTGAATTCCCGGATCGGCACAAGCCCATGCGGCTTCGGCAATCTTGGTAAAGAGTGCGCGGGCATCTACGGTTTCAATTACTTCACCAGTTGAGCGGCCAACTAAACCAAACTGCTCGCCCTTTTCTACTGCGCTCATGAATTTATCGGAAAGGCGCACTGAGTTATTTGCATTCTGATATTGAACCGAGATGATGTCTTTTCCACCTAAGTCCATATCAAAGCCAGCATCGCGCAGGGCGCGAATTTTCTGCTCCTCTGAAACCTTGGTCTCGATAAATTCTTCAATATCTGGGTGATCCACATCTAGCACAACCATCTTGGCTGCACGACGGGTGGCGCCACCAGATTTGATTGTTCCAGCAGAGGCATCAGCACCGCGCATAAATGAGACGGGACCAGATGCGGTTCCACCTGACTTCAATAGTTCCTTTGATGAACGAATACGGGAAAGGTTAAGACCGGCACCAGAGCCACCCTTAAAGATCATTCCTTCTTCGCGATACCAGTTAAGAATTGATTCCATCGTGTCATCAACAGACAAGATAAAGCAGGCCGAAACTTGCTGCGGGGAGGCAGTTCCGACGTTAAACCAGACTGGGGAGTTAAATGAGAAGATCTGATGCAAGAGCATGTAGGTAAGTTCATGCTCGAAAATTGTTGCATCCTTCTCAGTTGCAAAGTATCCGTACTCTTTTCCAGCTTTTGTATATGTTAAAACTACGCGATCAATAACTTGCTTAAGAGACCATTCACGATTCTCAGCACCGACTGCTCCGCGGAAGTACTTGGTCGTTACGATAGTTGAAGCATTTACTGACCAGAAGTCTGCAAACTCAACACCGCGTTGTTCGAAAACAACTTCGCCTGTCTTCCAATTCTGTTGAACAACATCGCGGCGATCCCATGTGACCTGGTCATATGGGTGAAGGCCTTCTGTTGTATAAATACGACCGATAGTAAGACCTTTGCCTGTCTTAAACTTCGATACTGGGCGGTTGATGACCGTCTCTGACATGTGTTATTTCCCCGTCTTCTGATTAAGTGTTGCTGTTGACCTTGCTGATGATGTTGATATGGCTGGTGTTAGTACTTGTCGCACTTGTGCTGCTGGTGTTACCTGATTTACATTCGAAGGTAGTGCGCGGAGAAGTGCTATCTCACCTTCAAAATCTTCAAGGGAGGCAAAGTTACGGTACACAGATGCGTATCGGAGGTAGGCCACCTCATCGAGTTCGCGTAGTGGCGCAAGAATTGCCATTCCTACCTCTTGAGCTTCGATTTCTGCTTGCCCTGTTCCGCGAAGGCTCTCTTCGACTCGCTGGGCAAGTAAAACCAAATCATCTTCACCCACTGGGCGACCTTGGCACGCCTTGCGCACGCCGACAAGAACCTTCTCGCGGCTAAATGGCTCAGTGGCCCCTGATCGCTTGATGATGTTGAGCAGTGCCACCTCTTGGGTGGAAAAGCGCTGACCGCATTTAGGGCATTCCCGGCGGCGGCGGATTTCTGTGCCATCGACGACCGGACGGGAGTCAACGACTCTGGAATCATCGTGTCTGCAGAACGGGCAAATCATCTCGGCGTGTCTCCCTTCGAAATACCTAGAATTTCCAATAAATGCATGTATTGGTGAATTGGTAAAACTACCGTAAAAACACTACTTATGGAAGTTTTATTGCTTTCGACCCCTACATCTAGTGGGAACTATAAAGTATTTCTTGAGACTCTGCAGGATGAAGCG
>NZ_JBBAMU010000059.1:0-1866 GCF_040402315.1 Candidatus Planktophila sp. | reverse complement strand
CGACCTCTTCCTTATCAGGGAAGCGCTCTAACCAGGCTGAGCTATGGGCCCGCTAGACGTACTTTCGTGCGTTTCGCAGAAGCGCAAGGTTACTTGAATATCATCAAGTAGCCAAAACGGCCCCCATTACCACAGGCGTGAACCCTACTACTTTTGCTCCGAAATCTCATCTTCGCTGTTGCGGGTCACAGATAACAGGGCCACACCAACATCTAAGTTAACCAGACGAACTCCCATTGAATCGCGACCAGTTTGGCGCACTTCAGCTGCTGGGGTTCGCATGACAGTTCCAGCAGATGTGATTGCAAGGATTTCATCTTTATCTTCTAATACAAGTGCGGATACAAGTGTTCCGCGAGAATCTTCATCAATCTTTGCCGCCTTTATTCCAATGCCGCCACGACCTTGTAATCGATACTCCTCGATCGGAGTTTTTTTGCCATAGCCACCATCGGTTGCAGTAAATACAAATGCACCTTGCGTAGATTGCGAATCAACGCGCGCCATTGTTAAAAGTTCATCACCCGCGCGAAATTTCATTCCGATCACACCGGAAGTTGAACGTCCCATCGGGCGAAGAGAATCATCATCGGTGGTAAAGCGAAGTGACATTGCTTTCTTAGAAACAAGCAGAAGCTCATCGGCATTACGGACAAGAGATGCCGAGACCACTTCATCTCCAGGTTTCAATGAAATTGCAATCAGACCACCTGTCCGAGGTGAATCGTATTCAGTCAGTGGAGTCTTCTTTATTAGTCCACCTTTTGTGGCAAGGACTAAGTAGGGGGCCGCGTGGTAATCCTTAAAGGAAAGTACTTGGGCAATTTGTTCCTCTGGCTTAAATGCCATCAGATTTGCCACATGTTGTCCGCGGGCATCGCGGCCCGCATCAGGAAGCTCGTGCACCTTTGCCCGATATACGCGGCCCTGGTTGGTAAAGAACAAGAGCCAATCGTGGGTAGAGGCAACAAAGAAATGATCAACGACATCATCTTGCTTTAGGGCCGCACCTTTAACGCCACGACCACCTCTGCGCTGTGATTTATAGAGATCAGCGGTCGTGCGCTTTGAATAGCCGCCGCGTGTGATGGTCACTACGACATTGTTATCCGGTATCAAATCTTCAGCCGAGAAATCACCTTCACTTGCCACAATTTGGGTGCGGCGGTCATCGCCATATTTAGTAATCACGTCACTGAGTTCGCTCTTGATGATCTCGCGCTGCTTACCTTCCGATGCCAAAATTGCGTTAAGTTCGATGATGTCAACCATCAGGCCTTCGTATTCATCGTTAATCTTCTGACGCTCAAGTGCTGCGATCCGGCGCAACTGCATATCAAGAATTGCATTTGCTTGGATCTCATCAACATCAAGTAACTTCATCAAACCTGTGCGCGCTTCTTCCGGGGTCTTTGAGGCACGAATGAGTGCAATCACGGCATCGAGTGCATCGAGTGCTTTGAGATAACCCTTAAGTATGTGGGCGCGTTTCTCTTTTTCAACTAAGCGGAACTTGGTGCGGCGGACAATGACTTCAACTTGATGCTCGATGTAATACTTAATGAATTCATCTAAACGCAAGGTACGTGGAACACCATCAACGAGTGCCAACATATTGGCGCCGAAAGTATCTTGTAGTTGAGTCTGCTTATATAAGTTGTTAAGAATTACCTTTGGAATTGCCGAGCTGTGCAAGACAATAACAAGGCGCTGGCCTAAACGTTCGTTTCCTTCATCGCGCACATCTGCGATTCCCTTAATCTTTCCATCTTTGACAAGTTCAGCGATTTTAAGCGCCAAGTTATCTGGGTTCACTTGGTAGGGAAGTTCAGTAACAACTAAGCAGGTGCGCTTATTAATCTCTTC
>NZ_JBBAMU010000058.1:0-1962 GCF_040402315.1 Candidatus Planktophila sp. | reverse complement strand
GAGCTCCACTTAACAAATACCGAATACCAATTCTTGCAACTACTGATGGAAAACCCGCACCGCATCTTCACTCGCAATCAAATCCTGGAAGCTATCGGTGTGATGAAGGGTGTTGGCTCCAACCAATTAGTAGATACCCACGCCTCCCGATTACGTAAGAAGATCCGTGAAGACGGCGGCCCGGATGTCATCACAGTTATCTGCAGCGTCGGCTTTCGCCTATCAGATGCTGCTCACCCTGCGATTGAGCTTTAATTTCCTCAGCCGTTAACCTCTTTAAGATAGCGCCAGAGCGCCCCACCCCGTAATCTTGCCCCTGTCCGCATATCTGCAGCAGCACTGGCTGCATCAAGAGAAGGAATTACCCATGAAAGCACAAGATTTAATTGAACTATGGAATCAGAAGCGCTCACAGATCATTCAGGCACAGGTAGCACCAGCACTTGTTCTCATCGGCATCTTTGTCTTAGCTGCAATCGGCGCCTTTGAAAACGCCTCCGATGGCGCTAAATACCTCACTATCGGAGTAGCTGCAGCCACCGGAATTCTGGCAATCATTTCGCAATACGCTGCCGTGCGCGAAGCGGAAGCACTTCTGACTGATCTCAAGTCAGCAACTGAACAGAGTGCGCTCTCAAAGAAGATTGCTGACTCACGTGGTCTGCTCTCGCTTTCAGCTGTCGCCATTGTCGGACTTGGTCTAGGAATCTTCGTACTCGTTGTCTGGGCAGTTCTAGGCGCATAATGCGTATTGGTCTAGCGCTCATTGCTATCTACTCCGTGGCAGTTCTCTTTCTTGTCACGCGAGCAGATAGACCATCTAAAAAGCGTGAGCGCTTGACCGGTCGTGGTGGCGATTTCGAATAAGGGCTTAATAGAAAAACCCGCAGAGTGATCTGCGGGTTTTTTATTGCAACAAAAAAGGCTCCGCGACGTAAGCGGAGCCTTTCTTTATATTCATGACCCTGACAGGATTCGAACCTGCAACCTCCGTCTACGCCAGAGCGGTGCTCTATCCGTTGAGCTACAGGGCCACCTGCGGATAATAAGTTTGACCTTGCCCGCAGATTTTTTATCAAAGCCAATCTGTTGATAACTCAGGTGCTATATTTACGGCAACGTCAGAGCGGTGCTCTCTAGCGCGAGCTACAGAGAAAAACCCGCAGAGTGATCTGCGGGTTTTTTACTCTCCGCCTCCAATGACAATTCGCTTTGCAATTCAGGTTACCAACCTAGCGAATTAGCATGTCCTCAAGTTATCACACTCGCCTTTAATGGCGATCAGGCTCCACAAACCCTAAATGTCACTGCCAGTCACTACCCTTACCCCATGGGCTTCTTCGCAGATTTCAAAGCAAAGCGGGCAGCGAGCGCTGCCGCTAAAGCACACAGCGCAGCACTTGCCGACTGGGAAGATGATCGCGCAACGCTAACCAAACTCATCACCGTCTTTAGCGCAGCAGCTAAAGGTGAAGACTCAGTACCAAACTCACTGATGCAAAAACCTGGTGAACACACACTCTGGTCTGCCACAGGCATCTTTCATGAAACAGGTCGCACGCCATCTAGTTATGTTGGTGGCTCCACCGGGGTCAGCATCCCGGTAGGTGCTGGCATTCGCTTTCGCGTGGGTGCGATGCGCGGACAAGTAGTACCTGGTGAAGAGCAACAGATGGATAAGGATCAAGGCGTTGTCATGCTCACCACCGAGCGGCTCATCTTCACTGGCCCCAACCACACTCGGGAATGGGACTTCGACAAACTCCTGATGGCCTCAACCACAGATGATGAATCTGATTACTTCCTAAGCGTCTCAAACCGACAAAAGACATCAGGAGTGCGCTTTAGTGTGAGAGCCGGGCGAGAATTCAATAGATTCCTAGGCTCGGCAACGGTAGTCAATGAGAAAGGCTATGGACCGCTATTAGATGAGTTGCATAAGCTGGAGAAAGAGGCGGATGC
>NZ_JBBAMU010000057.1:0-2095 GCF_040402315.1 Candidatus Planktophila sp. | reverse complement strand
TCATTAATCATTTTAGTTCCTGTGCAATTCCAAACTTCATGAAGTAAACCTTGTCTGAAGCTTGTGCAAACTCCTGATTCATGATGCCAGAAAGATCCCGGAACTGGCGTGACACCGGATGCATCGGCACTATACCTTCACCCACCTCATTGCTGATAAATATTGTGACTCCGTCTCGTGCACGCGCGGCAGAGATAACGGAGCTATTACTATCTACTTTTGTGCCCATCATGTTGTTTGATAACCACAGCGTTAGGCAATCCACCAGAACGGTAGCGCTAGGATTGAGTTGCATCAGCACCCTAGTTAAATTTTGGGCTTCTTCAATCAGTTCAAATGCGTTTCCACGATCTAATTGATGCTTTTCAATTCGTGATTTCATTTCATCATCGACGGCCTCAGCGGTCGCAATAAAAACTGGCCTTCCTTCACCTGCTAGCGCAATTGCCAACTCCTCACCTTTTCGGCTTTTTCCACTCCGCGCTCCACCGGCGATGAATATCAGTGTCATAAGCTGGAGGCGGCTTTGTTCGCAACAATTACTGGACGACCATTTCCCAAAGTATGAATTGTGATGCCATCATCAAAGGCCATTTTTAGTTCCTGGGAATGGACTACTTCACGCGCTTGCCCATCTAGTAAAACTCTCCCTTGCTGCATAATGATGATGCGCTCTGCATACATTGCGCCCAATGTGATGTCGTGCATGGTGGAAATAATGGTGGTCCCGTTCTTTTGCACCCTTTCGATGTGATCGAGGGTGGAAATTTGATGGTGTAAATCTAGGGCTGATGTCGGTTCATCTAGAATCATAAGTTCGGCCTCTTGAACTAGCGCCCGAGCTATCAGCACCCGCTGCATTTCTCCACCCGATAGTTGCGTCACTAAATGGTGACGCATTGCAGCAAGGCTCATCTCTTCCAGAATTCCCATCGCATATTTCCGACTTTTGTTGGAATCGCGCCCCCAACCATCTAAGCGGGCTCGTCCGAGCATCACATATTCAGCGACATTCATACCTGCGGGAATTTCAGGGCGTTGTGGAACGAATGCAACATTCCGCAAGTTTTTGTAGACCTCGACACCATCAAAAGCGATAGATCCATCGTAAGGTTTATTTCCAAGCAGTGTTTTTAAAAAGGTTGTTTTACCTGCGCCATTTGGTCCCACCAGGCAGCTCCAGCTACCACGTGGAATCTCTAGGGTAATTTGATTGAGAGCGTAGAAATCGCCATATCGAAGGGAGAGGTTTTTAATATTAATCACTTGAGAACTCGTTTTGCTCGTAACACAAATAAAAGAAATGGAGCGCCGACGAAAGCGGTAATCACTCCAATTGGTAATTCGGCGGGAGATAGCAAGGTGCGGGCACCAAGGTCGGCAAGGACAAGAAAGGCAGCACCAAATAGAGCCACTGTAAAGAGCGCGCGATTGGTTGCTCGTTTAGTAATGCCTCGGACTAAGTGCGGCACGACAATTCCCACAAAGCCAATTAAGCCACTGGCTGAAACAGCAGTAGCGGTTGCTAATGTGGCGGCTCCAATAGCAATAATTCGAACCTTGTTTGGTGAAATACCGAGCGAGAACGCTTCCTCATCGCTTAGCAATAAACCATCTAATTGTCGGGACATTCGAATTAAAACGGCTAAGGCCAGAATGATGTAGAAACTTGCCCACTTAACTACCTGCCAATCCGCAACTGTCAATTGTCCCAAGATCCACGAATACACCGGGCGTAGAACTTCACTGTTGCGTTGTTGCAAGTAAGTTTGGACGGCGGTCGCAAAGGAACCAATTGCAATTCCCGAGAGCAATAACATCGCCGGATCTGCGTAGGATCGTCCCGAGATTAAAAATGTCGCGGCCACTGCAAGTGCTGCGCCAATAAATGCAAAGAGTGGAAGTGCTGCATAAAAACTAGACCTACCGCCAGTTATTGCAATAGTCGCACCCAACCCGGCACCCGCGGCTGCTCCAAGCAAGTACGGATCAGCTAAGGGATTTCGGAAGACTGTTTGATAAACCGCACCGCTAGTTGCCAGTGCAGCACCAACTAGTGCGGCCAATAGCACCCGTGGCAGGCGCAGTTGCAAGA
>NZ_JBBAMU010000056.1:0-2119 GCF_040402315.1 Candidatus Planktophila sp. | reverse complement strand
GCTTCGGCAATCTTTGCTTTCAGATCATCGCACTCACCAGCAAAGACAAGTGGCGGTAACGCTTTGAGATCAGCAACAGCTTTTGCAAGTGGCGCGCCATCTTTGCCACCAGGCCAATTAGGTTGCTGCGCGGCAACTAGCGTGGGGTCAAAGAGGTTATCCAGCTTTGAGGAAGAGTTCATAGGCATAATCGTAGAGCGTTCAGTTGCAATCTCGGAGCGAGATTAGCCAAAGAACGAAGTGATCTCCTCATAGCGCTCGAAGGGAACGGTCTTAAGGACATCAGTTGCCGATGCCAATGGCACGCGCGCAATCTTGGTGCCATGCAGCGCCATCATCTTTCCGAAATCTCCGTCATGGACTGCCGTAATTGCTTCAAGTCCAAATCGTGAGCTAAGAACTCGGTCAAATGCTGAAGGAGTTCCACCGCGCTGGATGTGGCCGAGAACTGTGCAACGAGTTTGGTAGCCAGTCTTTTTCTCAATCTCTTTAGCAAGCCAATCACCAATTCCAGAGAGTTGAACATGACCAAATGCATCCAGTGGCTGGTCTTTGGTAATCATGTCCCCATCTTGTGGGATGGCACCTTCGGCAATAACAATGATGGGAGCTGTGCCAGTTGCAAAACGTGACTTCACATATTCGCAGACTTTATCGACCGAGAATTTAACTTCTGGAATCAAGATACAGGCAGCATCGCCAGCGATTCCGGAATGCAGTGCAATCCAGCCTGCGTGACGGCCCATGACCTCAACAATGAGTGGGCGGTGATGTGATTCAGCCGTTGTGTGCAGGCGATCAATTGCCTCCATCGCGATATTTACTGATGTATCAAATCCAAATGTGAAATCGGTATTGTTCAGGTCGTTATCAATCGTCTTTGGAACTCCGATTACCTTCACGCCAAGGGCATCAAGCTTTGTTGCCACACCGAGGGTATCTTCGCCACCAATTGCAATCAGCACATCGATTCCTTGGTCTGCAAGATTTTGCTTAATGCGTTCTACGCCATTTTCAATCTTAAAAGGATTGGTGCGTGACGAACCAAGAATGGTTCCACCCTTGGCAAGAATTGGTTTCACTATTGCTAGATCTAGCGGCATGGTTAGCGCCTCAAGCGGGCCTTTCCAGCCATCGCGGAAGCCAACGAATTCATATCCGTACTCTTTGATTCCCTTTATGACGACCCCACGAATAACCCCATTGAGTCCTGGGCAATCGCCCCCACCAGTAAGAATTCCAATGCGCATTACATACTCCAAAATTGGCTGATTGGTAGTCAACAGTGACTGGCACAGTCTAGCCTTTCCACTATGACACTAGCGCCAGAAATCCGAGCTTTCTTAGAAGCCGGTGCTGCTGCCGGATTACCACAAGTGTGGGAAGCCCCCATCGAAGTCATCCGCGGAAATAGGCAATCTCAGACAGCATTTACCGGCCCAGTAGAAAAAGTAGCGGAAGTAGTCAACACATTTATTCCGGGCCCAACAGCTGATCTTCCGATTCGCATCTACCGACCAACAACAGCTACCAACGCCCCAGTGATTATCTATCTGCATGGCGGCGGTTGGGTACTGAACTTCCTCGATATTTATGATGCATCACTATCTCGTCTTGCAAATCAAACTGGGGCAACAATTTTTAGCGTGCACTACCAAAAGGCCCCGGAGCATCCATTCCCGATTCCATTTGATGATTGCTATTCCACTCTGCTCTGGGTGATTAAGAACGCCGAAGCACTACAGATTGATAGAAATAGAATTGGCGTTGCCGGTGATAGCGCCGGCGGAAATCTGGCATCGGCAGTTGCACTCAAAGCGCGCGATAATGGAATTAAGCTTGCCTTCCAACTCCTTGTCTATCCCTGCAATGATCGCAAATTCGACACTGCTTCTTATAAAGAACATGCAACCGGCTACGGGCTGACAACCCAGGCGATGGAATGGTTCTGGGATCAATATTTACAAGGTAATACACATGATCAAAATCCTTATGCAATTCCGCAAAGAGCGAAAGATTTTTCCGCATTGGCTCCCGCCATCATTATCACAGCCCAATACGATCCGCTGCTCTCTGATAGCGAGAAATATGCTGAGGCGCTAAGAAAAGCTGGCGTCAC
>NZ_JBBAMU010000055.1:0-2207 GCF_040402315.1 Candidatus Planktophila sp. | reverse complement strand
AAGGATGGCGCATTGGTATTCATATGACATTCGTTGTCTCCGGAGTGCTCTTTGCGCTCATGGATATGATGGCTGATCGGCATAAGTCGCAGCGTTAGAATTCACTTATGGCCACACAAAGCGGGGATCGCTCCGCCTTCTTTCCTGCAATAGAGAAGAAGTATGGACAGCCGATGTCTTATTGGTTTGCGCGCCTTAAAGATCTGGATGCAGATAAATATCCAGCCCAGATTGCCTACTTGCGGCAAGAGCATGGCTTTAGTCAGGCACACGCCAATGCAGTGGTGATGTCACACCGAGGTTCGAGTACTTCAAAGCGGTTTACCACTCTGACAAGTTATCTCGAGCCGCACGATGCGGTGAAGAAGAAGACAGTGAAGGCAATCTTTAAAGCAATACAGGTGAAATACCCCGAAATGAAAGTCGTCATTGCCTGGAATCACCCAATGCTTAAGTTAGGCGAAGATTACATTCTGGGTGTTTCAGTATTGAAAAACCATCTTCTAATTGGTCCGTGGGGTGATGGAATCATCGCTAAGTTCGCACCTAAGCTCACAGAATACAAAGTAAATAAGAAGACGATTCAGGTTCCCGTTGATTGGGATGTCGATGCCAAGTTATTGATAGCTATTGCAAAGGTTCGAGTTTCGCAGCTTTAGTAATTAATAATGGTGGCGTGCCTGGATTATTTGCAGGGTGTCTCGAGTAAAAGAATAAACAAGTCTGTGATCTTCAGTAATCCGCCTGGACCACTGCTCCTCAAGGCTATATTTCAATTGCTTAGGTTTTCCGATTCCCGATGTGGGATCTTTCATGGCATCTTCGATTAGCGCTGCTATCTTGACTAATCTTTCCGAGTTCTCGCGCTTCCAGTAGGCGAGGTCAGCTAGCGCCTGTGGGGTGTAAGTGATCTTGGTAAGGCGCGGGGTTGATGCCATGGGCATACTCTGACTAAATTACGCGCGAGATTTCGAAGTCGGACGCTTCTTTGTGGATTTCTTTGAAATGGTTCCGGCTGGCGTTGTCAGTTCAAGAATCTGCTCCAGAACGTGACCTTTCTTATATTTCACCGTCTTTCCTTTGCCTGCCGCTAACTCGGTTAAAGATTTTTCAAGGCTCTTGCGGTTAGCTGCCGTGCGCAGCAAGAAGGCGGTTTCTAGCATTGACTCCCATTGACTTTCTGAGACCAACACTGCATTGCCGTTATTGGATGTAATAGTGACGCTGTCATGATCGAGATTTACCTGCTCAATGAGCGGGAAGAGCTTTTCGCGTGCTTTGGATGCAGAGATAATCATGTGTGCTCCTTGAATAGATGAGCCACTGTAGCACCTTGTACGAGATATTGTACGAGAAAGGGTTTAGCTGTGCGCCACAGTCTTTGAGCAAATTTCACCAATGCCCTCAATGCCGGTAATCACTTCTTGGCCTGCACGTAGGTACTTAGGTGGCTTAAAGCCAAATCCCACACCTTCTGGAGTTCCAGTGTTGATGATATCTCCTGGATGTAGCTCCATAAATTGGCTGACATACCAAACAATGTGACTGATTCCGTAAATTAGATCGCTAGTGCGTGAATCTTGGCGCTTCTCGCCGTCGATAGTGCAATACACCCGCACATCATCGGGTTCGAACTCATCGCCAGTAACAATGACAGGCCCCATCGGGTTATAGGTGGGAAACGATTTACCCTTAACCCATTGTCCGGCCCGCTCAATTTGTCAGTGGCGTTCGCTGACATCTTGACCTATGGAGTATCCAAGAATGTAGTCGCGAGCTTCGCTTTCACTCTTTAAATACAGTGCGCGCTTTCCAATCACAATGGCAAGTTCTACTTCGTAATCAGTAGCAGTTGAATTCGGTGGAATGACGATGTCGTCATTGGGTCCTACTAAACAATCTGGCGCCTTCATAAAGACAACAGGCTCTGGTGGTGGTGTCATTCCTGATTCAGCGGCATGACGCGCATAGTTAAGTCCAATGCAGATGAGCTTGGTGGGGCGTGCTACTGGGCTGCCAATACGCAGGCCTGCAATATCAAATGACTCTAGGAGGGAGAGATCTGCTGAGCGCACTTTTTTAAGCGCTCCTGCTTCCAGCTCATCTCGATTCCAATCTTTAATCAGAGAATCGACATAGACAGCCTTGTTATCGCTGGGCGCTCTGCACCAAATTTACCAAATCTTGCGATCTTCACACTTTTACTC
>NZ_JBBAMU010000054.1:0-2217 GCF_040402315.1 Candidatus Planktophila sp. | reverse complement strand
AAATGATTGGCACCGGCGGCATGGCCGATGTTTATATTGCGCAAGACCAACGATTATCGCGCGAAGTTGCTATTAAAATCTTGCGCAGTGACTTAGCAAAAGATCCGCTCTTTGTGGCTCGATTTAGAAAAGAGGCTAAAGCTGCCGCTGGTTTAAATCACCCGGCAATTGTTGCCGTCTATGACTCTGGTGAAGAACCCGCTCCTTATATCGTGATGGAACTTGTATCCGGCCACACTCTGCGCGATCTGATTCATGATGGTGAAAGACTTCCGCTGCAGCGCGCACTAGAAATTGCGGAAGGCGTTCTTGCGGGCCTTGAGTATTCACACGCGCGAGCAATTGTTCACCGCGATATCAAGCCGGCGAATGTAATGATCACCGATAAAGGTGATGTAAAGGTGATGGACTTTGGAATTGCCCGTGCCATGGATGATCTCGGTGCCACTCTTACCAGTACCTGGAATGTTGTTGGAACTGCGCAATATCTCTCACCGGAGCAAGCCGTGGGTGAACCTGCAGATTTACGCAGTGATATTTATTCAACTGGGTGCTTACTCTTTGAATTGCTCTCAGGGCAACCACCATTTACGGGAGAAACTCCAGTATCTATTGCCTACCAACATGCATCAAGTACTGCTCCACTTATTCGCGCCATCCAACCAGATCTTCCGGAAGGAATTGAAACAATTCTTGCAGTTGCCTTAGCGAAGAAGCTGGCAGATCGCTACCAAAGTGCACAGGAAATGCTTGACGATATTGCTCGGGTACGCGCAGGTGAAAAAGTATTAGCCAAGGTTGTTAACCCTCCAGTATTTACTCGTAAGTCCGCACTTATCTACGGTGGTGCCTTCTTTGCAGCTATTGCACTAGCAATCGGCGGTTATTTATATAGTGGGAACTCAAATAATAATCTGGCACAAATTCCTAACGTTGTGGGCTTAAGTGAGGCACAAGCTCGCGCCCTTTTGAGCCAATACACAATCACGATTAGGCGAGCAAACGATGGCGTTATTCCACGCGACAGAGTTGCAAGCCAAATTCCGCTAGCAACAATGAGCGCCCAACCAGGTTCATCAATCGTCCTCACGATTTCAGATGGTCCCGGAGAGGCGATAGTTCCTGATGATCTAATCGGTATGTCACTCATTAATGCGCGAGCAGCACTCACCGCTGTTGGTCTACTTGTTTCGCAAACCATTGCGGCGCCATCAGAGGAGCCACAGGGAACGGTTCTCGATGTCACCCCTGCGGTGGGCTCAGTTACCGATGCTGGCAGTGGCGTAATTCTGACAATTGCAAGTGGTGAAATCACTGTTCCAGACTTAATTGGTGTTGAAGCAATTCAAGCCAAGACTTTACTGATTCAAGCTGGGTTCCTCATTAATGAATTTTTTGATTTCGACCCGGCACAGCCACTCGGTGTTGTTATTCGACAAGCCCCTGATGCGGAATCAACTCAAACAATTGGTAAATCGGTAACAATTACAATTAATAAGCAACCTTAATGAGCTTTACCAACAACTGGCGATAATCCAACTGCTCGCTTAGGCGCATCTAGATCACCGCATGTCACCAACCAATTAGCCAACATCTGATGTCCATGTTCAGTTAAGACTGATTCCGGGTGAAATTGCACGCCTTCAATCGGCAAGGTTTTATGTTTAAGTGACATGACCACACCAGATTCAGTTGACCCGGTAATTTCTAAGACATCAGGAACAGTATCTCGTTCTACTGCAAGTGAGTGATAACGAGTTGCCGTAAATGGTGAAGGTAAATTTGTCAGTACTCCCGATGCATTATGAATAACTTCGGAAGTCTTTCCATGTAAAAGCTCTGGTGCCCGAGAAACTGTGGCGCCAAACGCTTCACCTATTGCCTGATGGCCAAGACAGACTCCGAATAACGGAATTGAATTCGCTGCGCAGTATTTGATCATCGCGATACTGACCCCAGCCTTATCTGGAGTACCCGGTCCTGGGGAGATTAAAACCCCGTCATACCGAGCAGCGTCATCGGCTCTGACTTCATCGTTTCGGGCGACGGTGCACTCTGCCCCCAATTGTGCAAGATATTGCACGAGGTTAAAGACGAATGAGTCGTAGTTATCGATTACCAGGATTCGAGCCATGGTCCTAATTGTGCTGTAACCTAGCCCCCATGCCAAAGTCGAAGTTGCGTAAGAAGGTCGCCGAGCAGCACGCTCACGAAGAA
>NZ_JBBAMU010000053.1:0-2449 GCF_040402315.1 Candidatus Planktophila sp. | reverse complement strand
GGTAAATCAACTCTCATTGGCCGCCTATTAGTTGAGACAGATAGCATCCCGCACGACACAGTTGGCGCGGCAAGGAAAGTACGTCGCACAGGTTCGACTATCCCAGCTGGAGAAATTGACTTCAGCCTACTCACTGATGGGCTTGAAGCTGAGCGCGAACAAGGAATTACTATCGATGTTGCTTATCGATCAATGAATCTTTTGGATGGTAAACGATTAATTATTAGTGATGCTCCAGGCCATGAGCAGTACACACGTAACATGGTGGTTGCAGCCTCACGTGCAGATATAGCACTGGTTTTAGTTGATGGAATCAAAGGAGTGCGCACGCAGACACTGCGCCACCTAACAATCTGTTCGCTTATGGGCGTTTCCCGAGTAATTGTTGCCATCAATAAATTAGATGCTGTCGGTTTTGATAGAAAGGTATTTGATGACATCTCAGCCGAGATTAAGAAAACTATCGATCGGCTTGAGCTCACAGATGTTCACATCATCCCGCTGAGTGCGTTGGCGGGCGATAATGTTGTTTTCCGGAGCGAAAATATGAACTGGTATTCAGGGACAACACTGATTGAGACGATTCAAAGCTGGAGCGAACCAGTTGACCATGAAGCACGAGGGTTGATGCGAATTCAAATGATTGCTCGAGCTGAAAATTTCCGCGGGGTTTCGGGAACTGTCCGTCGTGGAAGTTTCGATAAAGGTGGTGAAGTAACAATTTTTCCAAGTAAGCAGAAGGCAATAATTTCCTCAATAGTGACCTTTAATGAAGAGAGTGAGCACGCCCCCACTGATTCGGCGGTTACTTTGGTACTAACGCCTGAAGTTGATGCAACCCGAGGCGACATCATTGCTCAATCAACGGAAGATTTAACACCTTCTGATCGCTTAGCTGCCCACGTTGTCTGGCTCAACGAGGAGCCACTATTACATAGCAGGTCATATTTGCTCGTTAGTGGTGCGACAACAACTCCCGCAATTGTCACAAAGATTCGCCATAAAATTGATGTAAACACCGGTGAACATATCTCTTCAGATGTTCTGCAGATGAATGAAATTGGCGATGTTGAAGTAGCCACCGATATCCCGGTAGTCATGCGTCCTTATACCGATTCGAGAGAGTTCGGTAATTTCATTCTCGTTGACCGACTTACCTTAAAAACTGTTGGCGCTGGAATGGTTCGCCATTCGTTGCGACGTGCTTCCAATGTCACACATCAGGATTATGAGATTACTAAGGCCCAACGCGGAGTACAAAAGTCTCAAAAAGCCCGCGTAATTTGGCTTACTGGTCTTTCAGGTTCAGGTAAGTCAACCATTGCTAATGCGTTAGAGCAACGCTTGTTCGCATCGGGTGCTCACGCATATGTCTTAGATGGTGACAACTTACGCTTAGGCCTAAATATGGATCTTGGATTTACGCCAGAAGATCGTGCTGAAAATGTTCGACGAGTGTCTGAAGTTGCAAAGCTAATGGTTGATGCTGGCCTTATTGTCATCACCGCTCTAGTGAGTCCCTTTGAAGTCGACCGACAGAGGGCAAAGAGCATCTTTGATGATGGTGAATTTTTAGAAGTTTTTGTTGATACCCCAGTTGAAACATGCCGTTCCCGAGATCCGAAAGGTTTGTATAAGAAATCTGCAGCTGGGCAGATTCCAAACTTCACTGGTGTCGGACAAGACTATGAAAGACCTATTGCACCCGATTTGCATCTTGATGGCACTGCGTCGGTGGCAGATAATGTGGAGAAAATAATTAAGATTCTTCTATGAATTGGATTCTCTTTGCCTTCGTTGGATTAACAGCCCAGTTAATTGATGGTTCCTTGGGAATGGGCTTTGGTCTCACAAGCTCGACACTCTTAGTCACCCTAGGTGCATCTGCTGCTGTTGCCTCAACCGCAGTCCATATCGCTGAAATTGGAACAACTCTCGCATCCGGTGCTTCTCACTGGCATGCAGAAAATATAGATAAGAAGATTCTGCTTAGGCTGGCTATTCCCGGAGGAATCGGAGCTTTCTTGGGTGCGACATTCCTATCATTTATTGATCTCTCAAGTTCCAAGATATTCATCTCCACGCTATTACTTTTCCTAGGTTTTTTACTTCTCTATCGGAATGTATTTAAGACAGAGCCTCAGATAAATATGTTGGAGATGAAAAATCCGCGTTTTCTCACCTACCTCGGTTTCACTGGTGGTTTCGTTGATGCATCAGGTGGTGGAGGTTGGGGACCAATAGTTACGCCAACGCTTATGGCAACAACTGCTACTGAACCCCGTAAAGTTATTGGAACAGTGAGTGCAGCGGAATTTGTTGTTGCACTTTCTGCTTCTGCCGGGTTCTTGGCGCAAATCGGACGCATTGATATTAATTGGTCAACAGTTGGTGGATTAGCACTTGGTGGAGTTATTGCAGCTCCGGTTGCTGCGCGACTTGTTGGCCG
>NZ_JBBAMU010000052.1:0-2479 GCF_040402315.1 Candidatus Planktophila sp. | reverse complement strand
TGCGGGTCGCGGACTATAACCGCCGGTTCGAAATTACATCGACCCCGATAACAACTGATGCAAAGTCTACTACTTATCCACACGGCCCGAAAATTCTAGAAATTAAGAGCGCTGATAGACCTATTTTTCGGCTGCTTCGACTCCTCTTCTCAATGGGTTCCGTCACTGACTTCCCCCAGAAATTCCATCACATGTTGTGGTGGATGAGAGATAAGGAGAAGTTATGAAGACATCAGAAATCCTAGAAATTCTTGCGTGCGTGTGCAGACTGATATTTCTGTTATGGGAAATAATGAGCGCCCGCCGCAACAACGACGGGCACTCGGATACTGCATAATCGAAGTTGGGCACCGTCTTGAGAATTCTCAAGGCGGTGTTCCATTTTTACATACGAGGTCGGTAGCCACCTTCGAATTTAATCAAAGCTGACTTGCCGGCCACCAAATACCCGTCCGCAGAGGAGCATCTGTTCGTGTGCAAAAAGATAGCACCGATGAGCAGCTTTGAACTTAAGGGCGGTGAATTTTTTGCTTCATGAAGGAAGAAATCCCCCAACCTGTAACCAAGTCGAGGGATTTTCTTACTCTGCGTAATGCAAAAGCCCCGCTGATTTCTCAACGGGGCCTTTGAACGGGGGATGGATAAGTTCTAACTATAGCCTAGCTGCAACCAGATGTGTTTCCGCATCCTTCGCATACAAAGCAAGCACCTGACATACGCATCTTGACTCCACATGTCATACAGAGCGGTGCATCAGATTTGATTCCCATTGACTCTAGGAGATCAGATGATGAACCAATTGTTTGAACAGGAGTTGAGGCAAGTGGTGCTGCTTCAATCTTTACCGCTACCGGCTGTGGCGCTTCAGCTTTTACAGCCGCAGGAGCCGCCACAGCCGCAGGTGCTTTTGGGGTATCAGCACTCGCAAATGGTGCGTATTCGCCACCGTTATCAAGGGCTGCTGCCCGCTCTGATGCGGTGTAGAGACCCATTGCTGAACGTTGTTCAAATGGCAGGTAATCAAGTGCCAAGCGACGGAAGATGTAATCCATCATGGATTGCGCCATGCGAATATCTGCATCATCTGTCATACCTGCTGGCTCGAAGCGAAGGTTGGTGAACTTCTCAACGAATGTCTCTAGTGGAACTCCGTATTGAAGTCCGATAGATACTGCGATTGAGAATGCATCCATGACACCGGCCAACGTTGATCCTTGCTTGCCGAGCTTGAGGAATACCTCACCAAGTGCGCCATCAGCGTAGGCACCAGCGGTCATATAACCCTCGGCGCCTCCGACTGCGAACGATGTTGTTGTAGATGGACGTGACTTAGGAAGACGCTTACGAACTGGTTCAGCAACCGCCTCCAGTGGTGCATCCTTCTTCTTCGCCTTGCCATCAGAAAGTGGCTGACCGACTTTGCAGTTATCGCGATAGACCGCGAGTGCTTTAATGCCCATCTTCCATGCTTGGAAGTGAACTTCTTCCACTTCTTCCACAGTTGCATCTTCTGGCAGGTTAACTGTCTTTGAGATAGCACCTGATAGGAATGGCTGACAGGCAGCCATCATGCGCACGTGGCCCATTGGCGCAATTGAGCGCGCACCGAGTGCGCAGTCAAATACTTCATAGTGCTCCGGCTTAAGCCCTGGTGCATCAATGACGTGTCCATTTGCAGCAATGAATTCAACAATTGCTTCGCTGGTCTCATCGGCGTAGCCGAGCTTGCGAAGTGCTGCTGGAACGGTCTGGTTCACAATCTGCATAGAACCGCCGCCAACTAGCTTCTTAAACTTAACCAGTGAGAAGTCAGGTTCGATACCTGTTGTATCGCAATCCATCATCAGACCAATTGTTCCAGTTGGTGCAAGAACTGAGATCTGCGCATTGCGCCATCCGTTCTTATCACCGGTTGCAAGACATGCATCCCATGCCTTATTCGCCTCGGTCCAGACATCGATATCGAGGGTGGCTTCTTGGCGCGCAGCCGATGATGCCGAAGCATGCTTGCGCATCACGCGAGTATGGGCAGATGCATTACGGGCAAAGCCATCGTATGGTCCAACAATGCCAGCAATTTCTGCTGAGCGCTTGTATGTGATGCCAGTTAGAAGTGAAGTGATGGAACCAGCAAGTGCGCGGCCACCTTCTGAGTCATAGGCCAGACCTGATGCCATAAGCAGCGCGCCTAGGTTTGCATAACCAATTCCGAGCTGGCGATATGCGCGAGTGGTCTCACCAATTGGCGCTGTTGGGAAGTCTGCGAAACAAATTGAGATATCCATCGCAGTGATGATCATCTCGGCCGCTTTGCCAAATGTCTTGGCATCAAATGAACCATCTGATTTCAGGAACTTCATCAAGTTAAGTGAAGCCAAGTTACATGATGAGTTATCTAGTGACATGTACTCAGAGCAAGGGTTTGACGCGTTAATGCGACCTGTCTCTGGGTTGGTATGCCAATCATTGATGGTGTCAT
>NZ_JBBAMU010000051.1:1771-2989 GCF_040402315.1 Candidatus Planktophila sp. | reverse complement strand
GTTGTTATCGGGGTCGATGTAATTTCGAACCGGCGGTTATAGTCCGCGACCCGCACACATCCAGTGGGCGGTTGACTCAGTGAAACTCTGAGACCGACGGTTAAAGTCCGGATGAGAGATAACAGCGGAATCGGTGCACCATGTTTATCGATGACGCTTACGCGCATCTATGCTCGCTCAGCCGTGCCGGCTTGGGTGGCACATACCCCAACCCAAATGTTGCAGCTGCTATCTATAGCGCCGGCGGAAAACTTATCGCCGATGGTTTTCATAATCGCGCGCAATCCGCCGATCACGCCGAAGTTGTTGCACTCAAAAAAGCGGGCGCTGCAGCGCGCGGTGCCACGATGGTTATCTCACTTGAACCATGTGCTCACACCGGAACAACACCGCCCTGCACGCAAGCGATTATCGATGCCGAATTCGCAAAAGTTATTTATGCCATTACTGATCCCAACCCGATTGCGGCCGGGGGAGCGCAGCTTCTCACCGCTGCCGGCATCACGGTGGAACAGCAAAAGAGTGCCGAACTAGAATTTATTCAACGAGCATGGCTGACTAAGCAATTACTAGGTCGCCCGCTGATGATCTGGAAAGTTGCTATGACACTTGATAGCAAAGTGGCGGCAAGTGATGGCACATCACAATGGATTAGTGGGCCTGAATCTAGGGATGACGTGCAGGTGCTGCGCGCGCAATCCGATGCAATTTTGATTGGAACAAATACGGCAATCATTGATAACCCTCATTTAGTTCCGCGCGGCCATGCTGCTCGTCCAGTGCGCATTGTATGCGGAGAACAAGTGGTGCCACCTACCCACAATGTTTTTGATGAGCAAGCTCGCACCATTACAGTGAAATCAAAGTCGATTCCAGAGCTGATGAAGGTGTTAAGCGATGAAGGATTTAACCAAGTATTAGTTGAAGCCGGACCCACACTGGGCTCTGCCCTGATGGCAACTGGAAATATCGATGAACTCATTATTTATCAGGCACCCAAGCTACTTGGCGCGGGTAAAGAATTTGTCAGCCATCTCGGTATTTCCACGCTGGCAGATCACATCGGCCTGGAGCTGATATCAGCTGCGCAATTTGGTAGCGATACCAAATCCCATTACCGAATTGTGAAGGGGCGCTAAATGTTTACTGGTCTTATTACAGAACTTGGCACCGTGCAAGGCATTACTCGCGCAGAAAGCTCTGCTGTCTTTACTATCA
>NZ_JBBAMU010000051.1:0-1671 GCF_040402315.1 Candidatus Planktophila sp. | reverse complement strand
CTGGATATGCGTATGGGTGGACATATTGTGCAGGGGCATGTCGATGGTGTGGCCACCGTCGTTGCCCACACACCCGGTGAAAAATGGGCGCAGTTAGATCTCACGGTTCCAGCAGAATTAATGAGGTATGTAGTTGCCCAAGGCTCGATCACACTCGATGGTGTTTCACTCACCGTGGGCGCACTCGATGATGCCACTAATAGCGTGAGCGTCTGGCTGATTCCAGAGACGCTCGCCAAGACAAACTTGTCCGCAACGAAAGCTGGCGGACTAGTGAACGTGGAAGTAGATGTTTTGGCCAAGTATGTCGAGCGACTACTCAAGAAAGGTGTTGCCGGTGGAAATTAACTTTGCAGATAGCCTAGATCGATTTAGACGCGGTGAGATGATCATTGTTATAGATGATCACGAGCGCGAAAATGAGGGCGACCTCATTATGTTGGCCGAGTATGCAACGGCTGAGAAAACTGCCTTCATGGTGCGCCATACAACTGGCATTCTCTGTGTTGCAATTACGAGCGAGCAAGCGCGTCGTTTGCACCTTCCTTATATGGTCGAACAGAACCAAGATGTGCGAAAGACCGCCTTTACCGTCTCAGTTGATCTGGCCCAAGGAATCACTACTGGAGTAAGTGCGCAAGAGCGCACCGCAACAATTCGCGCACTGGGTAGCGCCAGATCGCTCCCAACAGATTTCATTCGCCCCGGACATATTTTTCCACTGATTGCGCACAGCCAAGGGCTGGCTTCACGTAAGGGACATACCGAAGCCGGTGTGGCACTTGCCGAACTCACCGGCTCTTATCCGGCGGCGCTGCTCTCAGAGATTGTGGCAGCAGATGGTTCGATGGCGCGCGGCCAAGAGCTACTTGATTTTGCACATGAGCACCAGATTCCAATCGTTTCGATTGCCGATATCTATGAGTACCAGATCAAGTTAGAACATGTGCCAACGCTGGTGAACTATCCGGCTTATGTTTTTGAATGGGTCAAGGTTCAGTTGCGAAACGCTGAGTGGGATATTGCAACTTATCCATCGCTAAAACACCGTGAACAAGTAGTGATGCGCTTTGGCCGAGAAGATAAGGTGCCGATGGTGCGCATTCACTCGGAATGCTTCACCGGTGATGTGGTGCACTCACAGCGCTGTGATTGTGGGCAACAGCTTGATGCCGCAATTGCTGCCATTGAAGCCTATGGCTGCGGATACATTATCTATATGCGCGATCACGAAGGTCGCGGCATTGGCCTGACTGAAAAACTTAAGTCCTATACCTTGCAAGATCAGGGGCTGGACACAGTCGATGCCAATTTAGAGTTGGGCCATGTCATCGATTCTCGTGATTGGTCGGAGGCAATAGCCATCTTAAAAAACCTCAAGGTGAACTCAGTGAAGTTACTGACTAATAACCCAGAGAAGATAGCTGCGGTCACGGCAAGTGCAATCACCTGCGAGCAGGTCTCCCTTGCCATTGAAAGCAATGAATATAACGAGAAGTACCTATCTACTAAGCGCGATCGGCTTGGACATAGGCGCACCCAAGGGAGTAAATAAATGGCCGGACCAGCACCTGCAATCACAGTTCCACAACTGCCTAAGGCAAAGGTAGCCATCATCTCTTCCTCCTGGCATCTAGATATTTGTAGTGATCTAGTTGCTGGTGCCACCCG
>NZ_JBBAMU010000050.1:0-3041 GCF_040402315.1 Candidatus Planktophila sp. | reverse complement strand
TCGCTCAGGATGGACACCTTCTTTTTTGACCGCCTGCTCGGCAGAGGCCTTGGGTCGATTGGATTTCATCTTCAACTTCATTTCTTAAGTTGAAAGATGAACCCGAACACTCCTCTAATCAAGTACCACTATTTGTTTCACATACGCTGACGTCATGTAAGTTGAGGTGGTGAGTTATCTTGACGATGACTGATTATTAAACCCCAGCTTATTTGCAATATCGCGAAAGCGGGTAAACAAATCATCCCGATTTAAGCCTCCCAAATTGAGGACGGCATACCGATAACTGCCCAGCCAGCGAATTTCTCGCTGCAAACTCGCACCCTTTTTTAAATACAACATTAAATTCGCATCTGGATAGGAGTTGAGGGCTTTTTCTAAATCAAGCGAATTCGGTTTGTGCTCCGGTGCGAGTGCGGAAAACTGACGAAAGACAAAACTAGCAGCCGACTGAAATTGGCCCTTACCTATTTCCACAGGCGGTTTATCCCCAACGGCAAGCGCAAAAAGAATGTCATAGGGGTTATAGCCGTCAACCCGTTGATATAGATTAGCTAATTGCGATGCCATGCGGGGATTAATTTCAATTATTTTTAATTGATCATCGACCGCGTTATAAATGAACTCGATATTAAAAAATCCATGATGAAAGTTAAGTGCCTCTAATACTTTTTGGGCAAGCGCAGTGGCGCGTCGCTGGATCGGTTTTGGCAACTGTGAAGGATATTCAAACCGCATAAAGGCTTGGGTTCCGGGATACATGATCCCATCAATCGTACCCAGAAAATTGACTCGCCCTTGATCGCAATAGCCATCAATCGAGAGCTGTTGGCCGGTCATGATTTCTTCGGCAATCATGCCGTTCGGATTGATCTTTAGGGGCGTATAAAAGGCCATGAGATCCGCAAAGGGCTTGACTAAGCGGCGAATGAGCCACTCCTCTAAAAAACCAAAGCGCAAATGCTTGGCTAAATTCTCTGGGTTCTGAATGATTTTGGCCAGTACCGAGTAGGTAGCTTTAATCGGTTTAACAAAAAATGGATAAGGTAAATCAATTGGCTTTTCATGCTGGAAGGGAAACGGGATGTATGTAAAACGCGGTACGGCCTGTGGCACGATCTTTTCTTGAACCATGCGGCTGTAGTATTTGTGCTGGCATGCCAAAACGACCAAGGGATTGTTTCCGGGTAAGCCCAAGCGTTCAGCGAGTACGGCAGCAATCAAGGTACCAAATTGCTCATGATTACTCACCACCCCGTCTAGACCCATCGAACGGTACTTTTTCTCAAGCCGACGAATGTATGGCAAGACACGAAAACTGAGTATCTGGACATTTTGGGGGAAGCGATTTAAATCAAAACCCTCAAAGTAGAACTGATAGCGACCCTTACCTTGCAAGGCCTCAATCGATACTTGGTCCCAATCCTTGGCAAACAAAATGAGGATTTTTTTCATTGGTAAAGCTTTGGCACGGTATTTTCTCTGCTGTGGGTTCGCAAAGCCATCTCCTCAAAGCGCTTTTGTACCCGCTGATCCATAGAGTTATCAACTACCACAAGTGGGTTCACCGATTGAGGTCTACAGAAACTGATAGCTTGCACTGATTACAAATCCTCTTTTGACAAGGAAAACTTGAATCGAAATGGTATTTCCTTGGCTGTGGCCAAGATTAGTCCATAACAAGAAACACCCCAAACAACCAGACCGAAGGATTTGGTGCAATGTCGTTTGTAGTCCAATTTTTTCTGGCTTACAGCCTTGTTGTGAGATCGGTCAACCAATCTGGTGAAATTTTCACTAAAAAAGCCTCAATAGATTTATCTAAACCGCTGAACACTAAAGCGCCAATGAGTATTAAAAAACCACCCAGAAATTTTTTACCCAAGATACTTGCTTGGCCTAAGCCGCCTTTTACTTTTTGGAGGGCAGTACGGGATAAGACGCCAAGTATGGCTAGTGGCAAGCCAGCACCGATGCCGAAAATTAGCATCACAAAAATAATTTTTTCCAAGTCCTTTCCTTGACTCGCTAGCGTAATCGCTGCCCCAAGGGTTGGGCCAACACACGGTGTCCAAACCAAGCCGAGCAGTGCCCCAATCAGAAATTGACCCAATAAACCATCTATTCTGACCTTGGTCAATAGGGTATTACCGACCCCACTGATTCCCGATAGGGCCATGGAAAGCCTTTCCTGTAATGACCCCGAGATTAAAACAATTCCAATTATTCCCATCAAAATAGCAGCGAAAGTACGAAAATTATCTTGGGCAAAATCAATCTGAGAGCCAAGGCTTGCTAGCGCAGTGCCGATAACTGCAAACGATAGGGTCAGCCCGCTAGCCAGTGTGATTGGACCAAAGCGATGCTGATTGGTAGCAGCGCTTAGGATGATTGGAAGAATAGGTAAGACGCATGGCGAGAGCGTTGATAAAACCCCCGCTAGAAATGCAAAGAAAAATGAGACAGACCCAAATTCCATTAAATTGCCTGTTTGGTCAATTTGGCAATGGTTGACTCTTTGGTATCTCCCGTGCCACGCGCAGTTTCTTTGCCGTCCTTAAAAACAATAATCGTGCTTTGCGAGCGAACCTTGAGCGTCTTTAAAAGATCCTTTTGGGTATCAAAGTTAATCTGATAAAAAACAACATTTTTGTACTGAGGATCTTTCATGAGGTCAATAAGAACTTTATCTTGTGATTTACAAGTTGGGCACCAATCGGCATACACCGCAATCACTGCAGATTTGCCTTTACTTTCGATTTCGGCAAACTGAGCGGCGCTCAAAGGTGTAGCGTTGGCAAATACCTGAGTGGCAATGAAGGCTCCTAAGCCAAATACAAAATGGAGAATGAATTTCATTGTGCGTTTTCCTAATAGTCCGATGGACATAATATTTTATCTTGAATCATGATTTATTCGGCGACCAAATTGAATTGATTTTGGCGGTAAAGTCATCTAAGAGCACAAGCTTCTTGAAGATCTAGGTCAGCGAATTCGCGATGTTCGACAGGGGCCCGATGGTTGGTTATATGTGCTCACTG
>NZ_JBBAMU010000049.1:0-3142 GCF_040402315.1 Candidatus Planktophila sp. | reverse complement strand
CTAATGCGGTGAACTAAACTCTCCCCATATCCATCACCAATCCAGATATCTCCCTTGTAGGGGCCTTCTTCTTCAACAATGGCAAGCGTTGTCGGTTTCCATGTGATGGCATCGCCAGCTTTAGTGTTGGGTCTTGAAATTATGCGTAGTACTTCACCTTTGCGATTAACCAAAAGCACTTGCGCAGCCTCCGTGCCACCCGGATCACAGATCCAGAAAGAATCATCACTGGAGTTCGAAACCATTGTAATTCCATGCAGGATAGCTGCATCAACATCAACTCTAGTAAAGCTTGCATCTTCTGGATTTAAGACAATAAATGCTCGTCCACCAGGGGATTCAAAAACTATCTGGCCATCGCTCAAGATTCCGATGCCCGAATGCATCCAACCATTTTTTGGATCACCGCTAAAAATCGTTTTCCAATTAATCTCGTGTGGAATTGAAGTGGATTCAGACATCTCTCTACAACCGACCAGCCTGGTGCACTCGCTTGAGGAATTCTTGCGTCTTTGGGTTCTGCGGGTTATGCAGGACTTGCTCCGCACTTCCACGTTCAATCACATTTCCTGATTCCAGGAAGCAGACTTCATCAGCTACCTGCGTTGCAAAACCCATTTCATGTGTTGCCAGGACCATCGTCATGCCATCACTTTTTAGATCACGCACAGCAGCGAGAACTTCATTAACTAAGACCGGATCAAGGGCTGATGTCACTTCATCAAGAAGTAGTAAGCGAGGGTTTACCGCAAGTGAGCGAATGATTGCTACTCGTTGTTGCTGTCCCCCACTCAAGCGATCTGGATATTGATCTGCCTTATCGGCTAAATCAAATCTTTTCAGCAGCTGTGTGGCATGAGTATTGGCCTCATCTTTACTCTTGCCGTGGACTTTGATTGGCGAGAGTGTGATGTTCTCTAAGACCGTTTTGTGTGGAAATAAGTTAAAGGATTGAAAAACCATTCCTAAGCGGCGGCGAACTTCATCCACATCCATCAATGGGTCTGAAATCTCTTGCCCATCAAGAAAAATCTGACCATCATCGATTGATTCAAGCAGATTGATGCAGCGCAAAAGCGTGGACTTACCTGAGCCGGAGGCGCCAATCAGCACGGTGGCTGTGTGCTCTGGAACAGAGAGCGATAAATCCTGGAGCACGAGCTCTGCACCAAATGACTTTCGAACATTTACCAGCTCTAATACGTTGCTCATTAAATTACACCTTCAGAGTTCTGCGCACTGGTGCGTTGCCTGATGGCTCTATCTGTATAACGAGTCATGGGGATAGTGATGAGTAAGAACAAGATGGCGGCAACAACATATGGCGTGTAATTAAAGGTACGGCTTGCATTAATTTGCGCAGCGCGCACCGCGTCAGTGACACCCAGAATAGAGACCAAACCGGTGTCCTTGAGCAATGAGACGAAATCATTTAGCAGGGGCGGCACAACCCGACGTATTGCCTGAGGCAGGACAACAAAGCGCATAGTCTGTCCTGAAGTTAATCCGAGGGAGCGAGCTGCGGCCCGCTGACTTGGGTGAATAGATAAAATTCCACTTCGAATAACTTCGGCCACATAGGCGGAATAGGTGAGCACTACAGCTACAGTTCCTAAGAAAATTACATTACTTGATACGCCAGTAAGTCCTAAAGCTGGAACACCAAAACCCACTAGCAAGATAATCAAGATCAGCGGTGCACCGCGGAAGATATCAACGTATGCGGTAGCTAAGAATCTAAAGGGAGTAAGCGCTGGTGACTTAGTGGTTCGCAGCAGCGCCAGACCGAGTGCGATGACACCGATTGCTGCCCCACCAATAAAAGTTAACTGTAAGTTAATCCAAAGCCCGCGAAGGACAGTGGGAAAGACTTCCCGGCCATAATCAATATCAAAAAAAGTTGCCTTAACAGTTTCCCAGCCTGGTGAAGTCACAAGAATTGCGGCGAGTGTGCCGAGCACAAAAATAGAGGAAGCCGCAGCAATACCTGCTTGCCTGCGGCTTATTGATTGGCGAGATCTACGACGCTCTAATTCACGTGAGCTTGGCGACCAAGCAGAGTTTTGCTTCTCTGACATGGTCGCCAAACTACCGTGTTTACTGCTGAGTTTCTATTGAGGCTTTAATACAGGAGCGCCAGCATCAGTTGCTAGCCACTTATCTGTAATTGCAGCCAGCGTTCCATCAGCGGTAATGGCATCAACAGCGCCAGTAACACATGATGTGAGCTTGCTTGCCTTTGTTAGCAAGAGACCAAACTGATCGCCTGCACCAGTTGATGGAAGTTGTCCAACGATCAGTCCGTTTGGAACTTCAACACCTGATAGATAGAAGGCAGTTGGAAGATCTACGACGAGACCGTCAATCTGCTTGTTCTTCAGTGCTGACACACCAGCCGCGTTGTCGTTAAATACCTGTGGTTTGATACCAATCTGATTCTCGACTGCATCTAGTGAGGTTGTTCCGACAGCTGCGCCAAGCTTGGCGTCCTTAAGGTCTGCAAGTGAAGTCTTCCCTTCAATCTTGCTTCCCTTAAATGAAACGATTGCTTGTGGGGCTGTGTAATAAGGTGAAGAGAAATCAACAGCCTTCTTGCGATCATCAGTGATTGAGAATTGCTGCAAATTGAAGTCAAACTTCTTCTCTCCTGGGGTGACAGCTGAATCAAATGTGGTACGGACCCAGGTGACATCTGCTGCATCAAAACCAAGCTGCTTAGCAACTGCATAAGCAACTGCGCCTTCGAAGCCTTCACCAGATTCTGGCTTGTCATCTATGACCCATGGGTAGTAAGCAGGCTCGCCAGTTGCGATTGTGAGCTTACCTTCAGTAATTGTTGCTAAATCTGCCTTTTCACATGATGCTGCTTGTGATGATGATGAATCTTCAGATCCGCATCCTGTGAGTGTGAGAGCAGCTGCGATAACAACTGCAGAGAAAATTCCGAAACGTTTTTGCACGTTAACTCCTTAAGGTCGAGGCGTGATGGCTACTGGATAACAGTATTAACCGAGTCCATTAATGTCGACCCGCAAATGAACTGCAGGAAGCCCAGGAAAGCAAAAACGCCCCTCGTTATGAAGGGCGTTACTGGTGGCGGGTGAAGGATTTGAACCTTCGAAGGCAGAGCCGGGGGATTTAC
>NZ_JBBAMU010000048.1:0-3498 GCF_040402315.1 Candidatus Planktophila sp. | reverse complement strand
AGAGGACTTAAAATCCTTCCAGTATCGGTTCGAGTCCGATTGGGGGCACAAAATGCTCGAACCCTCTTGAAAAATCTCAACCAGGAAAGTAATATTTCCCAATTCAACGGAGAACTAAGGAGATTAGAAAATGCTAGCGACTTATTCATGTGCCAAGTGCGAAATGTCAGTCAATGCAAGCTGTGCAAAGTGCAACCTACCTTTGGTCAATGACTCTCTAGCCCTTCCCGATGGCAGCAATGTGCAGATCTCTCGTTGCCCACAGTGCGAAGGAAAGATTAAGTCTCCAATGTGCTGTGGTTCAGATATGAGCTGCTCGATCTAACACAAGAAACATTGTGTGGGTGTCTAAATGAGTAGTAAAGAGCTCTGTCTTTCCATTCTTGAAAAGTGCAATGTGCCAGTTAACTCCAGCGAGCCATGGAGCCTGCAGGTAAGGAATGAAAAACTATGGGATCGCCTTGCATCCCAGCATCAGCTTGGCCTGGGTGAGGCTTACATGGATGGCTGGTGGGAGTGCGAAGATATTGATGAGATGCTCACCAGGTTGTTAACTGTTGATGCAACATCCTTTCTCAAGCCTTCCATTCCTTTAGTTGCGAGTGCGCTGAAATCTAAGATTGTAAATATGCAGACTAAAGCTAAAGCTGCAAAGAATGCTAAACATCATTACAACATCGGCAATGACCTATATACACGAATGCTTGATAGTGAAATGGCCTATAGCTGTGGCTATTGGCAAAATGCGAAGACGCTAGATGAGGCGCAGATAGCCAAGTTTGATTTAATCTGTCGCAAGCTAAAACTTGAAAAAGGCATGACCCTGCTCGATATTGGAAGCGGTTGGGGAGGCCTCCTGCGGCATGCGGTAAGAAACTATGGCGTTATCGCAACTGGAATTTCTCCGGCGGATCAGCAGATTCTCCTGGCCCGTGAGAAGTCAGCCGGACTCAATATCAATTTTGTGCAGATGGATTACCGAGATCTGACCGGCCGATTCGACCGTATTGTGTCAGTGGGAATGATGGAGCATGTAGGGCCTAAAAACTTTAAAGAGTTCTTTGCCAAGTGCGATGAATTACTCGTTGAAGATGGAATTATGTTGCACCATCTCATCTCAAGCACTGTGCCCCAGAGTGATACCGACCCATTCTTCAATCGATATATCTTCCCTGGGGGAGTTATTCCATCTCCTGGGCAGATTACCTACGCTGCCGAAGGGCTCTTCGTCCTGGAGGACACCCATAATTTTGGACTCGATTACGAGACAACGCTGCTGCAATGGCACAAGAATATTAATTCCAAGTGGGATGAGATCCCGCAATATGATCTGCGCTTTAGGCGGATGTGGAATTACTACCTGCTAGCTTCAGCGGCTGGCTTCAAAGCCCGAAATCTGCACCTGAACCAGTATGTATTTCGTAAAGGTGGCGTGCTCGCCCCCTATCTTCCGTTTCGTTGAGCGTATTTACCCCCTAAAACTGGAAATTTTCCTGGTTTGCCGTACGTTATATGTCGTACGAGAGCTCGTTCTCGCACATATATAAGGAGAAATTAATGCGCAGTTCTAACCCAGTCCTTAGCGGCCGCGGTTTCGCTCGTATCAAGGGTGATGCAGTCGGCACGCGCGACCTCAACACAATTGAGGCTCGCCCATCATCTGCACCAATGTCTATTGACGATGTCGTCATTAAGACCGCAGGACTCTTTGCTGTACTGGTTACAGTCGGAGCTTTTGCTTGGCGTGCAAATAGCCCAACTCTTGCCCTCATCGGATTCATCGGCGGATTTATCCTCGCGATGGTCAATTCATTTTCTAAAAAGGTTCGCCCACCACTAGTTATTGCTTATGCCGCAGCGCAGGGTTTGGCACTCGGAACCATCAGCCACATCTATAACGATGCCTATAACGGAATCGTTGGCCAAGCAGTAATTGCAACAGCGTGTGCCTTCGGTGGAGTTCTCCTGGCATATCGCAGTGGCAAGATTCGGGTGACACCAAAGTTCAGTCGCATCATGATGGGCTCACTCATTGGGTATCTCATCTTTGGCGTAGCGACCATCTTCATCGGATTTCCTGGTGGAGCCCTCGGCCTACTTATTTCAGTAGGTGGAGTAGCACTTGCATCAATGTTTATCGTGATGGATCTAGATCAGATTGAGAAGGCAGTTGCAGCTGGCGTTCCACAAGAGGAATCATGGCGCTGTGCATTTGGCCTCATGGTTACCTTGGTCTGGCTCTATCTTGAAGTACTGCGACTTATCTCAATTCTACGCAGTAATGATTAATCAATAGTCAGTAATTTAATATTACTGAGATTGCCCGAGATGCGAAGACCGCGTCTCGGGCAATTTTATTGATGCCATAACGGCTGCGGCCATCATCACAGCGGTAAGCGCGAAAGCTGGTTGATACCCATAAGAATCTGCGATTGCACCAAGGAGCACAGGTGCAACCATCGCCCCGGCATCAGCAGACATTTGAAATAAGCCAATAACCTGACCGCCCTTACCCTCAATCACATCGCCCACGACGGCGGCAGGAGTAGTGGAAAGAAATGCTCCACCTATACCTACGATGGCGCTAGCAAGAAAGAACATCCAGGAGTTCATGGTGAAGACAAGGGTGAGTGCAAAGAGTGCGGTGAGGGAGGTGCCCACAATGAGAGAGAATCGGCGCCCATTGATATCTGACATTCTTCCAGCTTTAAGAAGGAAGGCGCCTTGAATCAAAGTAGTCAGCGTGAAACCGAAGCCCATTACTGCGGGAGATATTTTAAGATCTTCGACAATAAATAGCGGCAAGATTGAGCGACTCATTCCGAAGAATGTCCAAGCTGCACAGAACGAAACAAAGAGTGCGATTCGATATGGCTTCAGCGCTAACGCAGATTTGAGAGTGACCACATCATTTTGTTGGTCGCCGCTCGGCTTGGCTGCAAGTGCTGAGTGACGCAATAAAATTGCACCAGATGAGCTGGCACCGAGAAGGAATACTCCATAGATCAGAAGTGGCGCACGTAGTGAAAATGCGGAGAGTGCTCCACCTACTGCAGGCCCAGCAATCATTCCCAGCAGAAAGGTCCCGTTATAGAGCGACTGCACGCGTGCGCGATGGTCGTCACCGACTGCTCGAACAAGAATTGAACCCGCTGCAACCGAGAACATAGAAGAACCGATTCCGCCCACTGCGCGAAAAACAAGGAGCTGTTCGTAATTCTGAGCAAGGCCTGCGGCAAATGAAGTCAGAGCTACGAAACCGATACCAACTGAATAAACCCATCTTTCACCGAATTTATCGACTAATTTTCCGGAGATGAGCCCCGATGCAAAACGTGCAAAAGCAAATGTGGAGACGATTGCACCAACTTGGGCGTGATTGACTCCGAAGGATCTGGCAAAGAGTGGAATCGTGGGGGCGATGATTCCGAAGCCAACGGCCACAAAGAATGAGGCAAAGACAATGACTCCAACCTCACGCGGAAACTCCGCAAAGGG
>NZ_JBBAMU010000047.1:0-3733 GCF_040402315.1 Candidatus Planktophila sp. | reverse complement strand
GAATTACAGGAGATCCAACATCTTCTAACCAAGCATTTATGTCTGTCCTAGCTGCAAGCATCGGTAATGGCGGAGAAAAGAACCTCTCAGACGTCACAAAGGGTCTTGCACTCTTCAAGGGTGTTAAGGCCCAAGCACCACTAGTGAAAGTAAATTCAACAAACCTAGTTACAGGCACCGCAAAGCTTGGCTTCATGTGGGACTTCAACGCTCTTGGAGTTGTTCCAGCAGCGAAGGCAGCAGGCTTAGATCTTAAGTTTGTATACCCATCAGACTTCGTCCTACAGGCGCCTCCGTACATCAACGCAATCAATGCTGAGTCTCCAAACTGTGCAAATGCACGTTTGTGGCAGGAGTTTGTCTACTCACAGAACAAGGGAAAGACTGCAGCAGATCTAACTGCAGCAGATCTAAAACTCCCCGGTTCTAAGTTGTTCGCCTTGATGCAAGGTGGACAGAATTTCTTCCAGCAGTCAGGTGCAGATCCAATCATGTCTGCAGCAATGATTAAGAAGAAGCTTCTCGTTCCGTCACTGCTTGACTTCAAAGTTCCTGCAACAGCAAAAGTTGTTGGTCCAGCAACAATTGCTGATGTACTTACAGCACGTGAGCAGATCATCTCTTCATGGGCTAGCTTGTAAGAAGAAATATGACCTTGCAAGTCATAGAGGAGGGCGCGCCAACGAGGGGTCGCGCCTTCCTCGCTTCTTTTATAAAGAACTTTCTTCCAGCGGCCCCACTTTTATTAATCGTTGGATTCTTTTTTCTTTTTCCAATCGCACGATTAATTTACGTCTCATTTTTATCTAATGAAAATACGTTTACTTTCAGTAACTTTGCGACAGCCACTCAAGAGCCATATCGCACAGGTTTTATTAATTCGATAAAGATCGGTCTACTCTCTGGCGCCATTGCCGCATTCCCTGGCGCCATTGCCGCATACTTCATAGAAACACGTGGGGGCTCTAAGCTTCGCCGAACTATCGCAGTCATGAGCGGTGTACTTGCCAACACTGGTGGAATTCCGCTGGCATTTATGTTTTATGCAGCACTTGGAATTCAAGGCCAACTGACCAAGATATTGAAGTTCTTCGGTTGGGATTTGTACGCTGGCACATTCTCACTCGGTTCTTTTCTTGGCCTCTTAATCGTCTATCTCTACTTCCAGCTGCCACTCATGGTCATTGTCTTTTCACCAGCTATTGTTTCTCTTCGCCGAGAATGGTCAGAAGCGGCACGAAACCTCGGTGCCAACCAGTTTAATTATTGGATTCGAATTGGAATCCCACTACTTTTCCCTAGTTTCATAGCCTCATTCTTACTCCTCTTTGCCAGTGGATTCTCAGCGTATGCAACGGCAAATGCACTCACCGTTGGAAACCTTCCACTTACGCCGCTACAAATCGGCGGATTGTTAGATGGCAATGTTTCCGCATCGCAGTTGAACCTTGGCAAGGCACTAGGTGTTGTGATGATCCTCATTTCTGCATGTGCCGTTATTCCGTATCTTGCAATCCAACGAAGGAGTGCTAGGTGGCAAAAGTGATCAAATCTAAGTTTCAGCTCCCACTGGTTTTAACACTACTTATCCTTATGTTCTTTGTATTTGTTCCCATGATTTCCGCCTTTGAATATTCGATCCGAACACCCGCAAAAGGTGGTTACGGATGGGATAGCTATCTGTGGGCGATTCGCAAAGAAGAGTTCCTTTACTACATCATTAGGTCAACTTGGCTGGCTGGCGTTACGGTATTAATCACCTTGTTTGTTTTAGTTCCAACCCTTACTTGGATTCATTTATCGAACTCAAAAGTGCGTGGATTGATTGACGGTCTCTCACTTCTTCCGTTGGTGATTCCAGTAGTTGCCTTTGCTGTCGGTGCTCAAATTTCTTTCCCGGAATTTGTGAAAAATACAGTGCTTGAACTTCCTTTCCTCTATTTTGTCCTAGCCCTGCCTTATGCATATCGAGCACTCGATATCGGGCTCAGTGCGATTCCTTTAAAAACAATTACTGAAGCAGCGCGTAGTGCCGGTGCGAATTGGTTGCGCACAATCACTAGCGTAATTATCCCTGTCATTAGGGGATCTGTGATGGCAACAATTGCTCTGACTTTTGCGCTCTCATTGGGTGAATTCACATTGACTGTTTTACTTCACTGGGACACATTTCCAACCTGGGTGACATATGTTGCCCAAGAAAACATTCTTGGTGCTATCGCAATTTCGATGATGTCCCTCATCCTTCCGTTCTTACTTTTGACAATAATCACGCTTTTTGTTCCAGAACGTTCCACACAAGGGAGAAAGTAATGTCTAGTAAGAGCCTGACCCTCAATAACATTTCAAAGAGATTTGGAAATGTGACTGCGCTGGATAACTTCAACCTCGAGGTGGGTGTCGGCGAACTCGTTGCCCTACTTGGGCCTTCAGGGTGTGGAAAGACCACAGCTCTTCGAGTAGTTGCTGGCCTGGAACATCAGGATAATGGAACAGTTTTGGTCGCGGAGAAGAATATTTCTGATGTGCCTGCACATAAACGGAATATGGGAATGGTTTTCCAGGCTTACTCACTCTTTCCTAACTTAACAGTTGAAGAAAATGTTGCTTTTGGTTTACAGATGCGTAAAGTAAATAAGTCGGTCCGCCTAAAGAAGGCGCATCAACTTTTAGATCTGGTTGGCCTTGATTCACAGAGCAAGCGCTTTACCCATCAACTCTCGGGTGGGCAACAGCAGCGTGTTGCCTTGGCACGCGCTTTAGCTTTTGAACCTGAAATTCTGCTTTTAGATGAGCCATTATCCGCACTTGATGCACAAGTACGCGTCAATCTACGTGAAGAAATCCGTCGCTTACAACTTTCGCTCGGGACGACAACGCTATTTGTGACACACGATCAAGAAGAGGCAATGGCAATCTCAGACCGAGTTGGTGTTATGAACCAAGGAGTTCTTGAGCAGATCGACACACCTGATGCGTTGTATAACAAGCCAACATCATCCTTTGTTGCTGGCTTCGTAGGCACTATGAACAGAATTCCTGCACAGATATCAGATGGCATGGTTGAGATATTTGGTAGCAAAGTGGTTGTACTGAAGCGTGGAAATGAATCTGGGCAGGTAGTGGCGTTGATTCGTCCAGAATCAATCTCTGTTGTCGCAAATTCATCACAACCAAATGCAAAAGTGTTGACTCGCTCATTTATGGGTGCTTCATCAAATATTATCTGCCAAACAGGGGACGGGACGATTGTCCAATCGCTTATGACAAGTGCATCAACCGGAGATCTACACCCAGGCTCATCCGTTCAACTCCGCGTTCTAAGTCCTGAGGTGCTTGTCGCTAATGTCTAGTACATCAAAAAACCGAATTATTCGCTCGAAAGCCTCACCAGAATCAAATTGGCGAGAATTGCTTCTTGATAAAGGTGAATTAGTTATTGGTGATGAGCCACTAGATGTTCAGGTAATTGCAGCTTTTATTCATCTCAGCGATATTCATATTTGTGATGCAGCTTCACCCGCACGACTGGAGTTTTTGGATCGAATTGCTGATCCCGATAACCCAATCTCACAACTAGTTCCATACATCGGTACATATCGTGCGCAAGAGTTTCTGACGACCCAAGTACTTGAAGCTATGGTGGTTGCTGCGAATGAGATTAAATCCGGACCTCTGACAGGTGCACCAATTGACGCGGTTGTGATTACGGGAGATGTGACAGATAACGCGC
>NZ_JBBAMU010000046.1:0-4486 GCF_040402315.1 Candidatus Planktophila sp. | reverse complement strand
TGATTTTCTAGATCTATCTCTGGCGTACACAGATCGAATTGAAAAAATCTGCTTCGAGACTCTTCAAGAAGCTGCTAAGCCAATAACCATGCTAGAACTGATTGAGATTGCACACACTCGAATGGGACCATGGCCAAATCCGGTATATAAATATCTGGTCTATCCCGTACTTGGACACCTTGAAGTACTTGAATCGTATGGAAAGATTAAGAGAAGCAAAAATAATGCAGGAATCGATACCTTCAGTATCTAATATTTAATTAGTATTTACGATTTTGAATGCTTCCGCGATTCGACCTTCGGGAAGCTCGCCTAAGCCAGCGTTACGTTGGCCCCATTCGCGCAACATTTCTTCCAGATTATCCATATGTGAAGTCTGTGAAGCATGTTCTTTTAGGGCAGCTAACTTAAAGTGGAATGTGTCGGTGATGTCAACGAAGTGATCCGGATGGGCGTGACCTTGCATCCAGACTTCCTTCACCTTCCACGGTTGTAGACCTTCTTGTAATAAATCTGTAAAGGCAAATGGGTTACGAGCATCTGGATAAACCGCTTGAATTGTGGCTTCACCGGCAGCTAAGTGATCTGGGTGGCTGGCACCGATGCGATCCCAATTGCGTTCAGGTGATTGGCAGATCATGCGATCTGGTTTCACCCGGCGAATCTGCCTGACAATATCTTTGCGCAGCGCGATAGTTGGCTCGAGATGACCGTCTACATAATTGAGAAATGTGACATCACTGATTCCGAGTGCGGCACATGCTGCGCGTTGTTCTCGTTGACGAACTTCGGGCATCTCTTCTTTAGTAAATCCAGATTCTTCGCCACCTTGGTCGCCATTGGTGCACAGCACATAAGAGACTTCAATGCCTTGCTTCACCCACTGGGCGATAGTTCCTGAGGCTCCAAAATCTGAATCATCCGGGTGAGCATTGATAACTAAAACGCGCTTGATCTCTGAATCTGCAATAGGCTCCATGATGCACCAGCCTAATAGACTCCGCGGCATGAGCGCGACCGACCCATTGCTAGCCGGACTTAATCCGCAGCAACAGAAGGCGGTTTCTCATGCCGGATCACCTCTCCTGGTTGTGGCAGGTGCTGGTTCTGGAAAAACGCGCGTGCTTACACGCCGAATTGCATACATTATGGCTAGACGAGATGTGCGCCCCTATGAAATCTTGGCAATTACATTTACCAATAAAGCTGCCGGTGAGATGAAAGAGCGGGTCACTGAACTTGTTGGCCCGGTCGCAAAGTCAATGTGGGTCTCTACCTTTCACTCATCGTGTGTGCGCATGTTGCGCCAAGAGGTTGAACGACTTGGCTACAGCAGCACCTTCAGTATTTATGACTCTGCCGATTCGCAAAAGCTCATTTCAAGAGTCATGGAGACGCTCAATCTTGATTCCAAGCGTTATCCAGTACGCCAATTCCAGAATTTGATTTCTAATGCGAAGAACGAATTACAGACACCCTATGACTACTTAAGTCAGACTAGCAATCAATTCGAAACCATCGTTGCCGATGTTTATACCCTCTATGAAAAGCGGTTACAACAAGCAAATGCGATGGATTTTGATGACTTGATCATGAAGACTGTTCAGGTTTTACAGAAGTTCCCTGAAGCCAAGGCGCGCTTTCGTTCTCGCTTTCGTCATATTTTGATTGATGAGTATCAAGACACAAATCATGCCCAGTATCAATTGGTGAAGGAACTCACTGGCGTCGAAGGTGACGGCTTCCCGTTAGCAGAGCTCTGCGTCGTGGGCGATGCCGACCAATCAATTTATGGCTTCCGTGGAGCAACAATTCGAAATATTTTACAATTCGAAGTTGATTACCCGAACGCAACTACGGTCTTACTTGAACAGAACTACCGCTCCACCCAAAATATTCTCAGCGCAGCGAACGCAGTGATAACCAAGAATGAATCTCGCAAAGAGAAGAATCTGTGGTCAGATGCTGGATCTGGTGCACCACTGACTGGATATGTTGCAGAATCAGAGTATGACGAAGCTGAATTTATTAAGGGCGAGATTCGCTCACTACAAGATATGGGCCACTCAAACCCAGGCGATACCGCCATCTTCTATCGCACAAATGCGCAATCTCGAATCTTTGAAGAGGTATTTATGCGCGCCGCAATTCCATACAAAGTCGTGGGTGGGCTGCGCTTCTACGAGCGCAAAGAGGTAAAGGACCTACTGGCATACCTTCGGGTGCTGGCCAATCCTGACGATGAAGTTTCGCTGCGCCGAGTTATTAATTTTCCTAAGCGAGGTATTGGAGATCGAGCACTAGAAGAAGTTGAGTTCTTCGCCGAATCACAGGCAATCACATTCTGGAACGCACTTTTGCGAGTAACCGAGGCAACAGCGGTTCCTAATAAGGCTGCACATTCGATTGCGACTTTTACATCGATGCTAACTGCTCTGCAAACGCTCGTGGAAGCCAAGATCAAACCATCAGTGATTATTGAAGCGGTGCTTGAGCAATCTGGATTGCTGACAGAACTTGAGGCGAGTACGGATCCACAAGATGAAGTACGAGTGGAGAACCTTAAGGAACTTGTTTCGGCCTCCATAGAATATGAAGAGCGTCCATTTGAAGAACTGATCGAGGATGAAGAGATTTCACTTTCAGGATTCCTTGAGAAAGTTTCACTTGTAGCAGACGCCGATGAAATTCCAGATGGGCAAGATCACGGGGGAGTTGTTACCTTAATGACTCTACATACCGCTAAGGGTCTGGAATTTCCAACAGTCTTTCTTACAGGAATGGAGGATGGAATATTTCCTCATGCACGCACTTTGGATGATCCCAAAGAGATTGAAGAAGAACGCAGACTTGCATATGTCGGACTTACTCGTGCAGAAAAACGTCTCTACATCTCCCGAGCCGAATATCGTTTAACTTTTGGAACACCTAAATACAACCCGGCATCACGATTCCTCGATGAGATTCCTGCTGAACTCATGGAATGGAAGAGCGAAGGTCGTTCATCATTGACATCCTCATCCGGTGTGAAGAAATCTCGCTTGCCATCAGGGCCACCACCACGCGCCACCGGAAAGAAATCGACAGCGATGGCACTTGTAGTTGGTCAGCGTGTGTCTCATGACACATTCGGACTTGGCACCGTCGTTGCACTTGCCGGCGAGGGCGATAAAGCAGAGGCGACCATTAACTTCGGCGCCTACGGAGATAAACGCCTGCTGCTTCGATATGCCCCTGTCACAGCGCTATAAATTAAGCCTTTAGGATTAGAGCATAGACGCCCTGCTCATTAGCCACACCTGAAGGAGCCCATTAGTGGATCTCTACGAATACCAAGCCCGCGATCTCTTTGAAAAACATAACGTTCCAGTATTACAAGGAGCGGTTGCTACAACGGCAGATCAAGCACACGATGCTGCGGCGAAGATGGGCGGCAAGGTTGTTGTTAAGGCGCAGGTAAAAGTTGGTGGACGTGGAAAAGCGGGCGGAGTAAAGCTTGCAGTTGATGCAAACGATGCAAAAGAAAAAGCTGGCGCCATTCTTGGAATGGATATTAAAGGCCACACTGTTCATAAAGTGATGATTGCCCAGGCTGCTCCCATTGTTGATGAATATTATGTTTCAATACTTCTTGATCGATCTAACCGCACCTTTCTTGTGATGGCATCTGTTGCTGGCGGCATGGATATCGAAGAAGTAGCACACACTGCGCCAGAGAAATTAGCGAAGGTGCCGGTAAGCGCTGTCGATGGAATTTCACTAGCAAAGGCGAAGGAGATTGTTACCCAGGCACAGTTCCCGGCAGATGTAGCGGAGCAAGTTGCAGACGTACTAGTCAAACTTTGGGAGACCTTCCAATCAGAAGATGCCACTCTTGTTGAAGTAAACCCGCTTGTTAAAACCGAAGATGGTCGCATTGTCGCACTTGATGGAAAAATAACTCTTGATGAGAATGCTGATTTTCGCCAACCAGGTCATGAAGCACTCGTTGATCACGACACCGCCAATGCGCTAGAAGCCGCTGCGAAAGAGAAGGGGCTGAACTACGTCAAACTTGATAACGGTCAAGTTGGAATCATTGGAAACGGCGCCGGGCTTGTGATGTCCACTCTCGATGTTGTTGCCTATGCTGGAGAAAAATTTGGCGGAATGCGCCCAGCTAACTTTCTCGATATTGGCGGCGGAGCATCTGCCCAAGTGATGGCCGATGGACTCTCCATCATCCTTGGTGATGCAGATGTAAAGAGCGTATTGGTCAACGTCTTTGGTGGAATCACAGCATGCGATTCGGTAGCAAATGGAATTGTTCAGGCTCTGGAACTCCTCGGACCAAAGGCAACAAAGCCAATAGTTGTTCGACTCGATGGAAATAACGTTATTGAAGGACGCGCAATTCTAAGCGCAGCTAACCATCCTCTGGTGGAGCAGGCGCAGACTATGGATGGAGCAGCATCACGTGCTGCAGAATTGGCGGCCAAGTAATGTC
>NZ_JBBAMU010000045.1:3467-4552 GCF_040402315.1 Candidatus Planktophila sp. | reverse complement strand
CATGCCAAAGTCGAAGTTGCGTAAGAAGGTCGCCGAGCAGCACGCTCACGAAGAACAGCATCACATTGATGAAGAGTCACCGCTGCTCGAGAGCCCGTCGTGGCTTGCCCCTGTCATGGTTGCGAGCTTTTTAATCGGCCTCTTCTGGATTGTCATCTTCTATGTCAGCGAAACTCGCTACCCAATCCCGGGAATCGGAGCTTGGAACATGATTGTTGGCTTTAGCTTTATCGCCGTGGGATTCTCGCTGGCAACTAAGTGGCGCTAAGTAAGAATCTTTAGAACACTTCCTCCATGGGTAAGAATGTAAAGCGTCAGTTTCCTAAACCTGCCGAGCTTGCTCCGCTTCTTAAATTCTCACTTCCTACTTTGCACCGCAAGAAGCGTCGCCTAGAAAAGGCATACACAATCTGGGATCTGCGCGAGATTGCAAAGAAGCGCACACCCAAAGGTCCATTTGATTACACCGATGGGTCGGCAGAGAGTGAAGTAAGTCTAGAACGTGCTCGTCAGGCATTTGCTGATCTTGAATTCATTCCAAGTATCTTAAAAGATGTCTCCACTGCAGATTTAACTCGCACCTCACTCGGGGAAAAATTCTCCATGCCACTTGGTATCGCTCCGACCGGATTTACCCGCATGATGCAGACCGAGGGTGAAATTGCCGGAGCACGGGCTGCGGAAAAATTTGGAATTCCATTTACGCTCTCAACCCTTGGCACAACAACTATCGAAGATGTCGTAGCTGCATCTCCTAATGGTCGCAATTGGTTCCAGTTATACATGTGGAAGGATCGCGAAGGAAGCATGGCATTGGTCGAGCGTGCGCATCGTGCTGGTGTTAAAAATTTGATGCTCACAGTTGACGTTCCTGCCGCTGGACAAAGAATTCGTGATTACCGAAATGGGCTCACTGTTCCACCGCGTCTTACGGCTGGAACAGTGATTAACGCTATTCCGCGCCCCGCTTGGTGGATTAATTTTCTAACAACTCCCTCAATCAAATTCGCATCGATGAAGAATTGGGAGGGCACGGTAGGTGAACTCCTTGACTACATGTTCGACCCAACAATGACATGGGAAGA
>NZ_JBBAMU010000045.1:0-3367 GCF_040402315.1 Candidatus Planktophila sp. | reverse complement strand
GCACGGTAGGTGAACTCCTTGACTACATGTTCGACCCAACAATGACATGGGAAGATCTCAAGTGGATCAGAGAACAGTGGGATGGAACGCTGACAGTAAAGGGAATTCAAAATCTTGATGATGCAAAAAAGGCGGCCAAACTTGGAGCTGATGCGGTTCTGCTATCCAATCATGGTGGCAGGCAGCTCGATCGCGCTCCGGTAATGCTTCATTTACTGAGTGATATTAAGAAGGAATTCAAGAAAGATTACGAGATTCATATTGATACCGGAATTATGCACGGGGCTGATGTACTTGCCGCGGTGGCACTTGGTGCTCAATTTACCTATGTGGGCAGAGCTTATTTATATGGCCTGATGGCCGGCGGCCAAGATGGAGTCGAGCGCGCACTTGAAATCATGCGCACGCAAATGGTTCGAAATATGAAGTTGCTGGGTGTAAATTCGTTAGGTGAGTTGACGCCTAAGCATGTGCGCTTCCTAAATCGTCAATAACGATTACCCTTACGCTTATGAAGTTTGCGCTGGCAGGACTCTCCTATCTCATTACTACTTTCGCACTCATTTTTCTTAGTGTGCGAGTGCGCCAATTAATTGCTCTCTATAGGAAGCAGCAACCAGATCCCACTCGCAGCAACAATCAATCTGCGCGGTTTAAGAACATGCTCAAAGAAGTTCTTGGCCATACCAAAATGCTTAACTTTACGGCTACTGGAATCGCTCACTGGTTTGTGATGATTGGTTTTGGTGCGCTATTCGGAACTCTCATCACTGCTTACGGTCAAGTAATTAACCCTGATTTTGCACTTCCTATCATTGGCCACTTTGTTGGATATGAACTCTTCGCTGAACTTATTGCCGCCCTTACCGGCGTTGGCATAGTTACTCTGATTGGCATTCGCCAAGTGACTCGTTTACGTAAACGCAATCGTTTTAGTGGATCGAATATGGGTATTGCCTACTACGTTGAGGCAACAATTCTTGGCATTGTTTTCTGTGTCATTGCACTTCGCGGACTTGAAGGCGCACTCGCTAACGAAGAATTATGGAACTGGCATTATGCGATTTCATGGCCGGCAGTTCTTGCCTTTAACTCCATGTCGGTTGCATCCTTAGAGCGTGCAATAGTCATCGTGGCAACGCTCAAGATTGTTATTTCGATGGCCTGGTTCATTGTTATCGCATCTGATTTCACTCTGGGTATCACCTGGCACAGATTCTTAGCCTTCTTTAATATCTACTACAAACGCAATATCGATCAACCAGCACTCGGTGCGCTGCCAGAGATGCTCTCAAAAGGTAAGCCGGTCAACTTCGAAGATCCGGCAGAAGATGATGTATTTGGCCTTGGCACCCGCGCAGATATCTCTTGGAAGGGCTTGCTGGATATGACCAGCTGCACCGAATGCGGCCGCTGCCAATCGCAATGTCCGGCTTGGCATACCGATAAACCACTCTCACCTAAGTTATTAATCATGGCGATGCGCGATCACGCGATGACAAAGGTTGTCGACACCGAAAATATTGTGGGTGAGAACGCTCCAATCTCATTGGATGTCTTATGGTCTTGCACATCGTGCGGGGCATGCGTTGAAGAGTGCCCGGTTGATATCGAACACGTTGATCACATTGTTAATATGCGCCGCTTCCAAGTACTTGTTGAATCCGAATTTCCATCAGAGCTCGGTGGGACATTTCGAAACCTGGAAAAAGCTGGCAACCCATGGGGTGCTAATAAGGCCGACCGAGAAAGCTGGATTGCAGAATGTGATTTCCCAGTTCGGGTTGTGAGTGGCGAGCTTCCCGAGGAAGTTGAGTATCTATTCTGGGTTGGCTGCGCCGGTGCTTATGAAGATCGAGCAAAGAAGACAACAAAGGCTGTCGCTGAGTTACTACACATGGCCGGAGTTAACTTTGCCGTTCTCGGAAAGCGTGAGACCTGCACCGGAGATCCGGCGCGCCGTTCCGGTAATGAATTCTTATATCAAATTCTTTCGCAGGAAAATATTGCTACCTTTAATGAGACATTCGGAGATAGATCAAAAGGTAAGAAGAAGGTTGTTGTCACCTGTCCACATTGCTTCACAACTATCGGACGCGATTACGCGCAGAGCGGTTTTGAACTCGAGATGCTGCACCACACGCAATTACTTAATACTTTAATTAAAGAAGGTCGACTCAAGCCAAGTCCCCATAAATCAGAGAAGAAGTTGACCTATCACGACCCTTGCTACCTCGGTCGACACAACCAAATTTATGCACCACCTCGCGAACTATTAGAGGCAAGTGGTTGCGATGTGGAAGAGATGCCACGTAATAAAGAGCGATCATTCTGCTGCGGTGGTGGCGGCGGCCGCATGTGGATGGAAGAAAAACTTGGAACCCGCATCAACTTAAATCGTGTTGATGAAGCGATCGAAACTGGTGCGCAAGAAGTCGCTGTTGCCTGTCCATTCTGCCGAATCATGGTCGGCGATGGAATGGTGGCGCGGCAATCAGATGTTGAAGTACTAGATGTTGCCCAGATATTACTTAGAAGCGTGAAGGCTTCAGAGTAAGCAATAACTTTGTTACTACAGCACCCGCGATAAGACCACCAAGGTGAGCGTGCCAATCTACGCCGCCAATAGTGAAACCCAGTGCAAAGTTAAGCGCAATTACAACAATGACACTTTTGATCTCCCCGCCCATTCGCTTGCCGATCACTACAAAAGCGCCGAATAAACCAAAGATGGCACCTGATACTCCCACTGAATATCCGTTGTAACCAAGACTGTATGCCGAAAAGAGTGAGCCGCAGATAAGTGAGATGAAGAAGATAATAAGAAATTTGCTGCGCCCCATAAAGCGCTCTATCGGTGTTCCAAGTGAGTGCAGGGCCAGCATGTTAAATGCTAGGTGAATTGGGATTGTATTCGAGTTATCGTGCACGAGGGCAACAGTGACAAGTCGATACCACTGATTCGTTGATTTCAGTATTTCGATTCCATAGAGGCCAAAGGTGCCGATGATTCCAGAATCAAGAAGTTCATATAGGTAAAAGCCACAGATAATGGTGATTAGCGATATGACTGTAGATCGCGATTTCATGCGCTTAAGGAATTAAGCGATAGTGACGCTATTGATGACAACTGGCGTCACAGGCTTATCTTGCGCACCTGTTGGTGTTGCACCAATCTTGTCCACGACAGCTTGTGAAGCCACATCTTTTACTTCACCGAAAATTGTGTGCTTACGGTTAAGCCATGTTGTCGGTGCGACGGTGATAAAGAACTGTGAACCATTTGTGCCTGGTCCAGAGTTTGCCATGGCAAGGATGTATGGGCGATCGAATTGAAGCTCGCCGTGGAATTCATCAGCGAACTGGT
>NZ_JBBAMU010000044.1:0-4671 GCF_040402315.1 Candidatus Planktophila sp. | reverse complement strand
AGCACAAAGCGCTCTTCTAAAGTGGGGGCGAGCAAGGTAAATCCCTTTACGCCCACTCCTTTATCGACGAGTGATTTCAGAATGTTTTCTGGCTTATGCGCACCTGCGGCAATAAGTGCGCGCACGCTCTTGCCGTCAATGACGCCGTTGATGCCCAGTGATTTCAACCCTTGTACTGCTAATTCAGTATCTGAGGTAATCACGGTGAGATTTTGCTCTTCGCCAGCAGAGAGCTCTTCCACACTACCCTGGGCCACAATCTTGCCTTGGCTCATCACTGCTAAATGTGTGCAAATCTGTTCGATCTCAACAAGTAAATGACTTGAGATAAAGATGGTTATTCCTTCAAGTGCTAAAGAGCGAATGAGGTTGCGCACTTCGCGCGTGCCTTGCGGATCAAGTCCATTGGTGGGTTCATCTAGAACAAGTAAATCGCGGGGTTGCAGTAATGCGTTGGCAATTCCTAGCCGCTGCTTCATACCCAGTGAATATGCATGCACTTTCTTGCCAGCAGCTTGGGTAAGACCAACTCGCACAAGTGCCGCGTCTACTCGCGCCGCTCGTGTTTCAGGTGGCGCATGGCGATCGGCTGCATCAAAGCGAACCAGATTATCGCGACCAGAAAGGTAAGGATAAAAGGCCGGGCCTTCAACAAGTGCTCCCACCTTAGGAAGTGCGATGCCTATGTCATCTGGAATTGCTGAGCCCAGTACTGAAACTTGCCCGGAAGAGATATTTGCCAGGCCAAGGAGCATGCGAATTGTTGTTGTTTTACCCGATCCGTTGGGCCCGAGAAAACCGAAGACCGAACCTCTGGGAACGCGCAGATCTATTGCATCTACCGCGTTGTGCTTTCCAAAACTCTTTGTTAGCCCCGAAGTAAATATTGCGTACTGCGGGTCAACGCTAGCAATCACTACTTAGCGGCTGCTTCAAGAAGTTTTTGAATAGTAACTGATCCAGCAAATACTCGACCGTCGTTGGCAATCAAGACGTTCAGTAGCGCTGTGCTAAATACGCGACCACCAGCAACGGGTGTAGTGATTTCGGTATAGAGCTTATTTGCCTTCAGCACTGTGATTTCTGCTGGAACCATAGTCGCTGGAACTTCTAGAACTGCAGCCCATCCTTGTGCTTTGAGCTTTTCCGCCTCAGCCTTTGCTTGTGATTCCTGGGCAGCTGTTGCTTTCTTACCAGTGTATTTAGCAAGGTCGCTTTGAGTTGGAAGTGGGACCTCTATCAACTTAGCCCCTGCTGGGACTGTGAAGTTAAAGTTTGCTGCCGCTGGCTGCGCGAAAGTAATTGAGTTAAATTCAATTTCAAATGCTGGATTTGATTGACCAACAGCATTTACGACAACTGCCAGCGGCAAGCCGGTGGCTGCATCAACTGAAATTGTTACTGATGCAACGAGTGAGCCTGCAGAACGAGGAGTTGCGGTGATTTGATAGACGCCGCGTCCTGCAACCTTGGCATCTTTGCCCACGGTAAATGTTGTCTGCGGGCCGGCTTGCGATAAGAAGTAGTCGGCAACTGCAGCAGGTGATGTTGCATCAAATGCTAGCTCTGAAGAGTTGGCATTGAAGAAGTCAGTTGCCTGCTTTTTGGCATCTTTCTCATCTGCTTCGTTAACCACTGAGTGCTTAACAATCTGCTTACTTGAATCATAGAACCAGAGATCAGAACCGCTACGAATAAAGTTGCGCTCTGCTGCCATATCTAGCACCTGCAGGCGCGCCTTACTTGTGCCATCGACATAGATATTTGCCACATGTGTTCCGGCTGCAAATTCAAGTGCGAGCGCGAGTTCGCCTTGCGCACTGGCTTGCGGTAAGAATTCAGTCATCTCTTTTGGCATGTTCTTCGCCGCTTCATCGACCATCGCTTGTGAGATGTCCGGGATGATGTTCATCGGCGGCAGCCCAAGCTGAGCTTTTTTAGTGACCTTGCCGGAGAATGCAATCTCTGGGTTGGTGTTAATCAATTGCAAAATTTGCGAGGCGCTCTTATCGGGAAGGTCGATGGCAGCGTTGGCTGAGACCGAGAAACCAATTGCGGTTCCTGCAACAAGTACCGGTGCCATAATTGCTGGAATCCAGCGGAGGATATTTCGCTTCATGGCTAAATAATAAGGAACTCCCCCGGACCTCTCCACTTCAAAGGCCTCCCCCACGCTGTGACCTCGAGCGCACTGACCTACCATTGCCCTCATGTCCAAGAAAGATGCACTCAAGCGGATTATCTATATCCCCTTCGACCATCTGCATCGCAACTTTGGCGCCTTAAAAGAGGCCAACCCAGCCACTGATCTGATTGTCATGGTCGAAAGCGCTCGCATGACGACCGGGCGCAATTGGCATCAAGAGCGGCTCTTCTTTCTTATCTCTAGCGCTCGCCACTTTGCACAATCATTAGAGACCGAAGGCTTCACCGTGGAATACGTTAAAGCGCCGACCACGATCGATGGCTTGAAAGAGATTGCAAAGAAATATGCAGCACTTCCCGTCATCTGCGCCGAGCCAAGCTCTTTTAGGCAGTATGAAGCGCTTCAAAGCTATGGCGCAGAATTTGTTGAGAATGATTTCTTCTTAACTCCTCGCCCGCTCTTTGCACAATGGGCTGATGAGCAAAAGTCATATTTGATGGAGAACTTCTATCGCAAGCAGCGCACCCGGCTAAATGTTCTGATGGATGGCAAAGAGCCTGAAGGTGGTGCCTGGAATTTTGATAAGGAGAATCGACTGCCACCGCCTAAGAAATATGAGGGACCGGCTTATCTGGAACAGAAGCGAGATGAGATTGATCTTGAAGTAGCGAGTGAACTTTCATTTACCGCCACCCCAACCTGGGCCACTACTCGCAAGGGTGCACTGAAGGCGCTGAAAAACTTTATTGAAAATCATTTCGCTGAATTTGGCCCACTCGAAGATGCCATGACCACCGATAATTGGGCGCTGCATCACTCACTTCTCTCTCCATATCTGAACAACGGCCTCTTACATCCCACCGAAGTCATTCACGCTGCGATGAAGGCATTTAAGACAGGTGATATTCCCATCGCCTCAGCAGAAGGTTTTATCCGCCAGCTCATTGGCTGGCGCGAGTATGTCAATGGCATGTATTGGTTTCTGGGCCCTGATTACCGTAATAACAATCAGTTAGCTGCCACCAGAAAACTACTGCCACTCTTTTCTGATCCGTCTGCCACGCAGATGAACTGCATGAAGGAGATTGTGGGCGATATCCAAGATCGTGCCTGGGTGCATCACATTCCGCGGCTGATGGTGCTCTCCAACTTAGCGCTGGTCACCGGTACCAACCCGCAAGAATTTCTCGATTGGATGCGGGAAGTATTTATCGATGCCACCGAATGGGTAATGGTCCCCAACGTGATTGGTATGGGAGTGCATGCCGATGGCGGAAAGATGATGACTAAGCCTTATGCCGCAGGTGGTGCTTATATCTCGCGCATGTCTAACTACTGCAAGGCATGTAGCTATGACCCAAAGTTACGAGTTGGTGCAAAAGCATGTCCCTTTACAACCTTGTATTGGGATTTTCTCGATCGTCATAAAGATACATTTGCAAAAAACCATCGCATGAGCCAGCAGATATTTGGTCTCAAGCGCCTAAGTGATTTACCTGAGTTGAAGATGCGCGCGCAGGAAGTCTTACAGGGCTTAGAACAGGGCGATATCTAACTTTTAAGAAGATGCGAAAGAGCCTTTACCGGCCATGAGTTTCTATTACCGGCCACCCAGCGATAGCCAGCGCGGCCAACGGGGCCAGAAATACTTATCAGGGCTGAAAGGACCCTGTTACCTCTGGCCTTAAGTAGGAAGGCAACCGCTTGCGCTCCGCTGTAACGATTACCTTCAGTAATGACAAAGACCTCACGCGAACATTGCTCTGTGCTCAATTGGAATTGAGCAAGGTCTGCTTTGTGAAAATCTAGTGCGGTAATGGCTAATTTCTTACTTATCCAAGAAATGGAGTTTTTACATAACTGGCACTGACCATCATAAATGACTGTTATCTCAACCATCTGTGAGTCACCCCATATCTTCACGCTCCAGAATTCTAACTCATCTAGTGAGTTCAAGGCGAGTAGAATCTAATCAGTGCGAATGGAGAACTGAAAATGCAGTTACGTGAATTAAGCGATATTAAAAAGTTTGACCTTAATCTGATTACATTTTTGAATAAGGTGAGTTTGCCCGCGCTTCGAATCTCACTCGGCATTGTCTTCATTTGGTTTGGCGTGCTGAAAGTTTTTGGTGATAGCCCAGCTAACGATCTCATTACAAAAACCGTCTACTGGTTTAACCCAGATATTTTCATTCCCATTTTGGGTATTTGGGAGGCCGCAATCGGCCTCTGTCTGCTGGTGCCTTCATTTATCCGAGTTGGGCTATTTCTGCTTGCCCTACAAATGCCCGGCACCTTCTTACCGCTAGTCCTGCTCCCCGAGGTATGTTTTATAGCAATACCGTTTAACTTAACGCTGGAAGGTCAGTACATCGTAAAGAACTTGGTTCTCATTGGAGCAGCGATGGCAGTGGGAGGCAGACTTACCCCCATCTTAAATGCGAAGAAAAGTACTTAGTTATTCTTCACAAATTCAGAGGCGTGTGGAAAGCCAGCAGCCTCTAACTTCACAGCTAAATCTTC
>NZ_JBBAMU010000043.1:0-4679 GCF_040402315.1 Candidatus Planktophila sp. | reverse complement strand
TTTTTGCCTGCAAGTTCACGTGCCACGATTAACCGACTTTCTATAAAGACCCGAAGTGGGCCAAGGCATAAAGTTCACCATGCTTATGGGGTCGTCGCAACATATCGCTCTTATTTACTTCACTATTTCTTCTTTATTATTGCGGTTGCAGGAACCTGCTGGCTCATCTACCGTGCAATTACTATGAAACAGACTCCTAAGATCCCGGCCGAACTTCCAACACAGTTAGGCGCACTCATTGCCAGCGGTTATCGCGCACACACCGTCAAGGCCGAACTTCAAGAGAACTTGCTCAGTAAGTTGCGCGCGGCAAAGGTGACGTTGCCCGGGATTGTCGGATTTGAAGAAACGGTCGGACCAGCAGTTGAAAGGGCGCTGCTTGCTGGCCATGATTTTGTTCTATTAGGAGAGCGCGGTCAAGGAAAAACACGTTTAATTCGTAGCCTCGTAAATTTATTAGATGAGTGGAGTCCACACGTTGCGGGTTGTGAAATTAACGATGAGCCAACAGCCCCGATTTGTGTTCGCTGTATCGCACTAGCTGCTGATCTCGGAGATAACCTGCCAATCGATTGGCGCCATCGCACTCAGCGCTATGGTGAGAAACTGGCCACCCCAGATACATCGGTTGGTGATCTGATTGGAGATGTCGATCCCATCAAAGTAGCCGAAGGTCGATCCCTTGGGGATCCTGAAACCATTCACTACGGGTTAATCCCACGAACCAATCGTGGCATTTTTGCAATCAACGAACTGCCTGATCTTGTAGAAAGAATTCAAGTCGCACTGCTCAATGTTTTAGAGGAGCGAGATGTGCAAGTGCGCGGATATAGCTTGCGCTTGCCACTTGATTTGTTAGTTGTTGCTAGTGCAAATCCGGAAGATTACACAAACCGTGGTCGCATCATTACGCCACTAAAAGATCGATTTGGCGCTGAAATCCGAACTCACTATCCATTAGATCTGGAAGTTGAGATCGAACTGTTGCGGCAAGAGGCTGCTATTCAAGCCGTTGTTCCACACCACATTCTTGAAACCGTTGCTCGCTTTACTAGTGCTGTCCGTGAGTCAGAGAGCGTTGATCAACGCAGTGGCGTCTCGGCGCGTTTTTCTATCGCATGTGTTGAAGAGCTCTCTGGAGCGGCTCTTCGCCGAGCGGCGATTAATGGCGAAGCAGAGCCTGTTGTGCGAATTGGTGATTTAGTCGACGTTGTCGCATCACTTCGTGGAAAAGTTGAATTCGAACTAGCTCAAGAGGGAGCCGAGATCGAGACCCTAATTTTACTAGCCCGACAAGCAACTGCAGCCACATGGCGCTTGTTATTGGGTGGACAAGGGACGCGGGCATTTCTGACAAACCTGGTTGATTGGTTTGATTCTGGAAATACTTTTGCCACTTCAGATTTAATGAGCAGCCAAGAGATTTTAGATGCCATTGGTCCAATGGACGGCCTTGGATCATTAGTGAGTGCAACCGAGTCAGGTATGGCAGAGTCTGTTGGACTTGTTGCCTCATGTATCGAGTTTGCAACTGAAGGCTTGTGGCTTACAAGGCGCATTGATAAAAACGATCACAATGGAACCCGCACCTATGGTGGCAAAGAGACCGGTGCACAGAGTTAATGAAGCCACGTAATCCATATATCTACGGCCCCTTTACCGGTGGCCCAGATCCACTTGCACCTTTAGTAGATGCTGGAGCTGGCGTTGATGAAATGGGTGAGCGAATCCTTCAAGGTCAGTCGGTGCAAGATGCGCTCAGAGATCTCATGCGATCTGGAAGTAAAGGCCGGCAAGGTTTAGAACAGATGTATCGCCAAATTCGCGATCGCTATAACAAGGTTCGTGAATCTGCTGCCATGAATGGCTTGCTAGATGATTTGAAAGAAATTCTGGCAGAGGCAATTGATGCCGAACGTAGCGCACTGTTTCCAGATCCCAGTGATGATGCTCGCTTTGCCGAAGCTGTACTTGATGCGTTGCCAGAAGATGTACCCAATGCAATGAAAGAGCTTGATAATTATCAGTGGCGCTCGCCCTTAGCCCAGCAACTATATGAAGAGATGAAAGATCGTTTGCGCCGAGATGTGATTGATCAACAGTTTGCAGGTATGAGTCAATCGATGAAGGAGATGGCAACACCTGAAAATAAGGCTGCTATGGCTGCCATGATGGAGGATCTGAATCAACTTCTTAGTGATCACCGGGAGGGTACTTCGACCCAAGATCAGTACGAAGAGTTCATTAAAAAACATAAAGATTTTTTTCCAGATGCACCAGAGACGCTCGATCAATTTATTGACGAGCTAGCTCGCCAATCCGCTGCCATGGATCGAATGCTGGCATCCATGAGCCCAGAGCAACGCGCAGAACTGTCCGAGGCAATGCAGCAGGCCCTGGCCGACATGGGTGTGCAGGATCAAATGGCCGAACTTCAAGACAATCTCAAAGCGCTTCGGCCCGAATTTTCGCGCCGCCGCGGAACACCACTTAATGGTGATTCATCATCAGGCCTGCCTCAGGCGACGCAAGCGCTAGCTGAGATGGGGGATTTAGAAACTTTGGTAAATCAAATTGGTGATGCCGATGAGATGGGTGATCCAACGCAGATAGATCTAGATCTACTAGAACGTGCGATGGGGCGCTCGCTACGTGATGAACTTGAGGCGATGCAACAGTTGCAAAAAGATTTACAAGATCAGGGATTTCTCGTAAAAAGTGAGGAATCGATGCGCTTGTCTGCAAAAGCTGTCCGGCGCATCGGTCAGTCGGCGTTAACTGAAGTCTTTAAACATTTAGACAGTACTGCGCGCGGCGATCACCAAATGCATCGTGCTGGAAAATCTGGGGAGGCAACAGGAACCCATCGACAGTGGAGTTTTGGTGATGATGGTGCAATTGATGTTGTTCGAACTACACAAAATGCAACGCGCAGGCGAGTTGCAACAGGTGATAAGACCTTTTTACACCCAGATGATTTTGATGTAGCAGAGACTGAGAACCTAACAAAGGCCGCTGTTGTATTACTAGTCGATCAGTCTTATTCGATGTTAATGAATGACACGTGGGGCGCTGCTAAAACCATGGCACTTGCCCTGCACTCTTTATCTTCGACAAAGTATCCGCTGGATGCGTTACAGGTTATTAGTTTTGCAAACCTTGCCCGTGTCGTAAACCCTATGGATATTCCAGATCTTGAAGCGAGCCAGACACCAGGTACAAATCTTCAACATGCGTTAATGCTTGCTGGCAAATTTTTAGATAAGCACACCGGCTCACAGCGAATTGTTATGGTGGTAACAGATGGCGAACCAACTGCTCACCTAATTGGTCAAGGCGATTGGTGGTTTAACTGGCCACCTGAACAAGAAACGATCGAATTGACGGTGCAAGCTATCGATGAGATGACGCGCCGCAAAGTGGCAATAACCTGGTTTCGTTTAGGTGATGATCCCCAATTAGCTAGATTTTTAGACAACATGGCTCGGCGCAATGGGGGCAAGGTTCTTGCAACTGATCCCGATAGCTTGGGTGATTATGTAATTAGTGATTACGTCACTAAGCGAAGATCAGCTTAGGTTTAACACCGCAAACTTTTATGGAAGCTACACACCAAGACTGCACAAAATGTGGAGCAATCCTGACCGAATACATTCCTACAGTGGCCTGCGGTAATAGCTGTCATGAATGCGGAAAGTATGCCTACGCTGCAGATGAACCTTCATATCTTTATCTACTCACCAATGTGCAACTTGGTCAACATAAAATTGGGATAGGTACTGTTGGGAAAGACAAAAATCGATTACAGGAATTGATTGAGGCGGGTTGGGCTCTTCATTCCATGTGGCACGCAAGTGATAAAAGAAAGAGCTATCAATGGGAAAAAGAAGTATTCAAACAATTGCAGGCTCAGTTTGATTCAGCGGGTGCGTCAGGTTTTATTGGCCGCTCAGATGGTCATTGGTTTGAGGGAGTTAGTGCCCAAGCTATTTCAATCACATCTCTTTCTCATCTGATGTCGACCGTAGTTTCGGGTGGCGTGAAATAAAAGGTGATGAATGATGAAGAGCCGCTTGTAGAAAGCAAAACATCTACTCAGGAATCTGCCGCCAGAACTATCCTGGGTAGATTTCCGAACGCTTCTCTTAGTACGCGAGAGAGCCAGAGCGAGACAATCTTTGAGATCTACTTTCACGACAAGCTGCTCTTAAGCCTGGATAAAAAAGGTGCTCGATACTTCTTTCCTTCTCGTCGCAAGCGAATTGTGAAGTGGGAGAAAATTACCACCTTTGGACTGGCGCGCGTTATTGATTACATTCTTCGAGACTTGGCAGAGGCAAATTACGAGGTGCTGTCGAGGACAAATAAACAGGTGTTAAAGCGTCCGATTCACATCAGTCGGTTGATGCGCTGCCCCGATTGCAAACAAGGGGGAGGCGTAAAGATAATTGTGCGCGGTGAAAAATTGGCGGCGGAGAACTCTGAGATTTACACAGCCATTTCGGCGGCGGGCGATATCAATGGGGCTGAGATCAAATGCATTCTGTGTGGCTGGATCGGAATTCGGGAAGAGCTACTGCGAAAGATTAGAAAACCGCGTAGTTCGTAGCGTTCAGATGAAAAGGAGCGGAGGATGAGGGATTTGAACCCTCGAGACTTTCATCTACGCGTGTTCGAGA
>NZ_JBBAMU010000042.1:0-4944 GCF_040402315.1 Candidatus Planktophila sp. | reverse complement strand
CGAAGCCCCACAATTGAATCAGGGTTATACATCACGATATTTCTTGAGGTGAGCCACCAATTTGTCAGAAACTGGAATGGCAAGATGATTGCATAAGAGGTCCAGAATGCTGGGCGCGTGAGCATGGAAGTTTTAAAGAGAAAGAGGTCTGCCATAACCGCTATGGCAAAGGCGGTAATTGCGATATCAGAGTAAATCATTCGCCGAACTCATCTTTTCGCCAGTGTGGTTTAACGGTGGTGACGCCCTCAATGGTAAAGATAGCTGCCATCGGAATCACCATAAAGAAAATGTATTCCTCTAACGGAATACTAAACGGGCCGTAGATTCCTAACATTTGCTCCCGATCGAAGAACCAATGACCTTGTGCGATTGCATAGGCATCCCAAGCAAGAAAAAAAATACTGATAGGCAGAACACTTATTGCAACTCGCTTGATGCGACGCAAGACGCCGGTCTTCAAATAGATTTCCAGCCAGGCCGAGCCGCAGAAGGTAAATATGAGCATCGCCATATAAGACCACTGTTTCATGCTCGCATTTTTGCATATAAGTCTCTGAAAAATTGCTAATGTGCTCGTCATGGTAGAGACAAAATTACGGCTCTTTAGCCGGGTCCGTACTCTCTCCAGCGCGGTGGTTGCCATCGCTACCGTGCTCTCACTTCTCTTCTCGCAGTGGCTCGGAGCTGACTCACTGGGCTGGCAGTTAGTTCTGGCAACAATCGCACTGGCTATCGGTATTCCACATGGCGCCCTAGATCACCTGGTGACACTTCCCAAGGCGGCACCTATTCGGATGGTGTTATTCATCATTCTTTACGTCGCCATCGCGCTGCTCGCTATTTATGCAATCCTGCGATGGAACGTCTGGGGATTCATCTTTGTTGTCATCATGAGTGCCACCCACTTTGGAATTGGAGATGCAGCATTCTTGAGCGAGAAAGATTCACTCGATGGCAGTTCGCCAATACCGGCCTGGATGTATGCCCCGGCTGCCGGCTTACTTCCGGTTGCTATCCCACTGGTCAATAGCCGCAGCACTGATGCGCTGGAAAAAGTTAACCCAGCTCTAATCAATTGGCACAACGGTTTCACCACTGAAATTCTGATTTTAGTAGCCGTAGTTACAACGCTCTCACTCTTAGCGCTTTTACAACGCAAACGGTATCGAGATGCACTCGACATTCTGCTTTTAGCCGCCCTTGCCTCATTCGCACCACCGCTTGTGGCATTTGCCGTCTACTTTGGTTGTTGGCATGCAATGCGCCATACCGCTCGCCTTACCTCACTCTTACCTAATTCAGAGAGTGCATACTTACGAGGTCGCCCTGGCCAGGCGTTTGCGGCCGCTGTAATTCCAGGGCTGCCGGCGCTGGCTGGAACTTTCATCTTTGTCATTGTCTTAGCTGGCTTCTCACAACAAGATCTTTCTGATGAGTTCTTATGGTTGACCTTGGTCACAATCTGGGCGCTAACAGTTCCTCACATGATAGTCACAGCTAGGTTAGACCGCGCCGCACTGAAGAAATAAGTTTCACTTAGTTACTCTTGCCCACATGCTTAAGAAAACTCTTGTTGTGCTCTTACTTGTTAGCGCTGCGCCTTCGGCATATGCGGCGCCCGTGTATGTCTTTCCAGTGGCAAATTGCGAAGTGAACTATGCCAGAGCACATCACGACTATGCCGCAACAGATATCTTGGCTAAGGCGGGCTGCAAGTTTGTGGCTCCCATTAATGGTGTTGTAGATGAAGTTAATCGGGTAGATACCTGGAAGAGTCCACCCAATCTAGGAATCACGCGGGGCGGACTATCTGTTTCCATTATTGGTGAAGATGGTGTTCGTTACTACGGTTCACATCTGCGATCTATCCCGGCAAGCATTCAACCAGGAGTTGCGGTAATTGCCGGGCGCATACTCGGAGCAATTGGAGCTACCGGAAGTGCGCGCGGCACATCGCCACATCTTCACTTTGGAATTTCCTGGCCAACACCGCCAGATACTTGGTGGGTGCGACGCGGGGAAGTATTACCCTGGAAATATTTAGATGCATGGAAGAACGGAAAAGATTTATCTCCCGCAAAAGCTGTCGCTGCGCTGAAAGCGAAAGTTGGCGAGATACCGCCGATGCCTAAATAGTAATTATTTTGGGAAAAAAATAAGGCCCGCACGATTTCTCGAAACGGGCCTTACTTATAAGTGAATTTAGTTAGCGTTCACTGCATCTGCCTGAGGACCCTTAGGACCCTGGACAACCTCGAATGACACTGACTGACCCTCTTCAAGGGACTTGTAACCGTTTCCTTGGATTGCTGAGTAGTGAACGAAAACATCTTGTCCGCCACCATCAACTGCAATGAAACCGAAACCCTTTTCAGAGTTGAACCACTTAACTGTACCTGTTGCCATATTTTTTACTATTCCTTCGATATGTGTAGGTGTTCGAGAATTCCTCGACCACCAGTCTTCGTCTTGCGTTCAGCCATACCGAGTAAAGAAGTAAATCTAACAACGGGTACTGATTAAAGCGTCCGACTAGGGAGAAGCGTACCGGCAATACATGGGTATTCCTATTCCGTAAACAGCTCATATCAACCCAGATCACGCTCAAAAAATGGCTGGGGATTCACAAAGTCAGTCAAAAGTTGTATAAATGAGGTACTCAACTACCAAAGAGTAAGCGTTTGTGGATCGGGGAAGGTCGCACAAGGCAGCCTTGGTAGGAGTTTCATATGCACGACAAACGCTATGCCGGATTGATTACCATCCACTCGGCGCCATCACCCCTGCGCCAACATATTGAGTGGGGGCTGAATGCAATTCTTGGCATCACACACGAATACTCATGGCGTGATCAACCACTAGCAACCGGCACCTTGCGCACCATCATTGAATATCGCGCTCCACTTGGAACTGCTGCAAAAATTACAACAGCGCTCAAGAACTGGCATTACCTGCGTTTTGAGGTGCAGGAATTTTGTAGCCAAGGCGCTGAGTTCTTTCGCTTCACCCCAGAACTAGGTATTCATCGCGCCTTCACCGATGGAACTGGTTCGATACTGATTTGCGAAAATGTTATCCGTAAGTCACTTGCCAGCTTCGATGATGTAGAAATTCGTGAGAATTTAGAGGCAGCACTCGGAAGTGCATGGGAATTAGCGCTAGAGCCAATGCGCGGGGTAGATCTTCAGGAAGTTCACAGACTCAGAGCTATATAATTAACTTATGACTTCACAAGCACCCATGACTTCCATCGAACGTCGCCGATCAATTCTCTATATTGCTATTGCGCTCATTCTTGCAATCGCAGTCGGCGGGGGACTTGTGAAAGTCGGAGCGGGTTTTGCAGCACGAAGTGCAAATGGCATCACAGTCACTGGCTCTGCTAAGACATCTGCTACCGCCGATAATGCTGTCTGGACACTAAATGTTTCACTCACTCGTCCAACTGTTTCTGAGGCAGTGACCAAGGTGGGCAATGATGTCGCGGCGGTGAGCAAGTACCTCACAGATGGTGGAGTTCCTGCGGCCGCACTCACACTTGGCTCCGTCTCAACCTATGCCAATGAAGAGTATGCAAATGGAAATAACACCGGAAAGATTCTTAACTACCGCGCTTCCCGCGATGTCGTTGTTCGCTCTAAAGATGTTGATCTCATCGCTAAGTTAGCTCAAGGCATTGGCACAATTCTGCAAGCCGGAGTAGCAGTCAATAATTACGGACCGCAGTACTACCTCTCTACTCTCCCGGCCTTGCGCCCTCAGCTATTGGAAGAAGCGATGAAAGATGCCAAGATCCGCGCGCAAGCAATTACAAAAGCGGTTGGCGGAAGAGTTGGTGCGGTGCAAGCTGTGCGCTCTGGAGTATTTCAGGTGACAACGCCAGATTCAACAATGACGCAAGATACTGGGGCATATGACACATCCAGTATTGAAAAGACTGTTACATCTACCGTCTCAGTTACCTTCGACGTTAAGAAGTAGCCCTTAGAGCGGAATGTTGCCGTGAGATCCTCGGCGATATTCACTTTCACCTAAAACTTTAGCTATTGCACTCCGTGTTTTATCAGGCTCAATCATTTCATCGACCGCCCCAATTTCAATGGCGCGTGCAACACCGCCTGAAACCTTTTCGTGCTCTGCGGCTAGCTCTAGCTCCATACCTTCACGTTGTGATTCCGGAAGATCTGCCAATAATCTGCGATGTAGTACGCGCACTGCCGCAACTGCGCCCATCACTGAAACTTCTGCTTGTGGCCAAGCAAATACTCGAGTGGCACCCAGTGACTTTGAATTCATGGCAACGAAAGCTCCGCCATATGCCTTGCGAGTAATCACAGTGACACGGGGAACCACAGATTCAGCAAATGCATGCAATAACTTGGCGCCACGTCGTACGGCGCCTTCCCACTCTTGTCCTACACCTGGCAAGAAGCCGGTGACATCTGCGATGACAATCAGTGGAATACCAAATGCATCACAGGTGCGCACAAACCGTGCCGCTTTCTCTCCTGCGGCTGAATCCAGCACGCCACCAATGACTTGTGGGTTATTTGCGATCACACCCACTGTGCGCCCACCGAGTCGGCCAAGGACAGTTGTCATGTTCTGCGCCCACATATCAAGCAGCTCTAGTTTCTCGCCATCGAGATCGAGAATTGCATCAACCAACGGATGAACTTCATAAACTCGCTTCTGCGACTCTGGTACTAAGTGGGCTAGTGCAACATCTACCACCGTTGCCGACATCAGACCTTGATTGGCAAAGAGTGCGACTAAATCTTGAATCTCACTGAAGGCAATATCTTCGGTGGGGGCAATAACGTGAGCAACACCAGAGTTCTTACTATGTGCTTCCGGGCCACCGAGTAGCGCCATATCCACAACATCGCCGGTAACAGATTTAACGACATCGGGACCAGTGACAAAGATGCGACCTTCTGG
>NZ_JBBAMU010000041.1:0-5030 GCF_040402315.1 Candidatus Planktophila sp. | reverse complement strand
GTGTTTACTACGGACGATCGGCTGCGACGGGACTGTCGGGCCTTCTCTTCCAACATTATTAAAAGAAGTGCCTGGTAAGTTCTTGTCCGAGATCGAGAAGATTCGCGAGCAGGGCCAGGAGTGATACTTCCGCCGACGATACTCCAGGAGTGCAGTGATGGCTCGAGGGAGAGATGGCGGTCGTGGACGAGGCGACGGACGCGCTGGGCGCGATGGTCGCGGCGGTGCTGGACGATCAGGCCGCGGTGCTGGATACTCTTCGGCATCAAAGACCGTCAAGTATGGTCTATGTAAGGAGCTCGAAGGCCACGTATTCGAATACGGTGGCCAAGGTGCGGCAGACAAGATGCGCGTCACCATGGAGAAGATCCATCAATTTGTTGGATTGAAGTTCGGCGAGGACGTCGCCAACGAACTCAAGAATCGAGCCAAGGTGGTTCTACCACCGCCTGAGTACTCCGCTGTTGCCAAGGCAAGGCATGTGGTGTACGAGAGCATGATAAGGACACAGCAGTCAACTTTGTTGACTGCTATGCAAGCGCAACTCAAGGTCCTCGAGGATGCAGCAGCAGCAGCGGCAACGGCAGCAGCAGCAGCGGCAACAGCGGCTTTGAGCTCCACCATATCTGGAAGTGGCGGTGTGTCCGGTGCATCGAGTATTGTACCTGTACTTGATGACGAGGCCTTGTTGAAGATAGCGAGGCTGAAGAATGAGATTGCTGAAATCGAGTATGAAAGTATGCAAGACGTCCCTTACAAGTTGAATGGTGAGGAGGCGACACTGTATTCCAACGAAATGAAGTCCCACAGCTTGAGGGTGGCTACCCTAGAGAAGCATCGTGGGCAAGCTTTTGCTCTAATTATTGGACAGTGTACTCAACTCCTGCTGGACAAGATGAAGCAGGAGAAGAAGTGGGAGGCGGTGAGTGCTTCCTACGATCCACTCGAGCTCTACAAGCTCATCGAGTGTGTAGTCCTGAAGCAGACCGAGGATCAGTATGTCGTGGCTGCTATGTGGGACCAGTATAGACAAGTCTACAACAGCCAGCAGGGCACCTTGTCTAACACCTTATATTACGAGACGTATCGTACCAAGGTGGAAGTTGCAGAGTCTGTCGGGTGTGTATTTGCCAACGACAGGACTCGTGAGTATTGTGCTCAGGATGAGTTCAAGACATCATATGATTCACTTGGGCCTGATGATAAGGCCAAAGTGGATGATTCGGCTCGGGAAAGGTTCATCGCGTATGGCCTGCTACGTACGAGCGGCAAAGATCATGACCACCTCAAGCATGCCTTGTCGGATGATTTTGCCAAGGGAGGTGACACCTACCCTAAAACTCCTCAACAGACTCTTCTGTTGCTGGATAAGTACTCCAAGGCTCCTACTGTTATTACTCAGTCGGAGGGTACCGCGTTCGCCCAGACTGGAAAGAAGAAGGGGGGCGCTAAGAAGAAGTCCGATGGTGTTGATCCCAAGAAAGTGGAGTTCGACAAAGACTTCTACAAGGATAAGGAGTGTTTCCGTTGCGGTAAGCTGGGACACCCCAAGTCAGCTTGCACAGTGAAGCTGAAGGATGTTGACGACGATAAGTCAGTTGGCAGCAAGAGATCAAGTTCGTCGGATATGGTCAAAGCAGTGGGCATGATTAAGGATGCCACCAAGCAAATAGGTAAGGCCATGACTCAAGTAAATGAGCGTATTGAACAGCTCATCGACGATAATGATAGCATTGGGGGTCAGTCCCATGCTCAACTTGGTCGCATTGTATCGTGTGGCAGTGGTGTTGCTTTTGCATCCAGTGCTACATCTATCAGAAAATTGGTCCTCCTCGACTCGTGTTCGTCGGACAATGTCTTCTGTAATCCTCACCTTGTCTCGAATGTTCGGAGGGGTGAGCGGCAATTGAATCTAGAGAGTAATGGAGGTTACCTACCAATCTCTGAGATTGCCGACTTCAAGGGATTTAACGAGCCTGTGTGGTTTAGCAAGAAGGCTATCACCAACATTCTCTCCCTACTACTAGTGAAGAAGGAATACCCAGTTAGTTATGACGGGGAAGATTTCATCGTTCATCGTGCTTCGCACGGATATTCTGACATGGTTTTCAAGCCACATCCTACTGGCCTCCATGTGTGGGATATCAATGACCCAAGAAGTCATGCAAGTTATGCGTTTGCGGTTGTCGAGACGGTAGCTGATAATATGAAGTTGTTCACCAAGCGTCAAATCGATGGTGGCAACCTCGCTCGCGACCTTCAAGCAGGGTTGGCTTATCCATCAAATGGGGATTTGAAGTGGATTACTCAGGCTAACATGCTCAAGGATAGTCCTGTCGGACCTCAAGATGTGGATGTCGCGTTGAAGATTTACGGGCCTCCTGTGGCTTTGTTAAAAGGAAAGACTGTCCGTCAGACGGCCCCAGTGGCGAGACAGGACATAGTCGAAGTGCCGAAGGAGATTCGGCAGTTACACAAGCGTGTAACACTAACAATTGACATTTTTTTTGTCAACGGTACTCCATTTTTTGCAACTTTGAGTTTGAAAATTTGTTTCCTATCTGTGACCCACCTGTCCAATAGGAAGATACCGACCATCTTTCGGGCCTTGAAGGCCATGCACAACTACTACCTACAGCGTGGTTTTCAGATTGTGTTTGTTAAAGGAGATGGTGAATTCAAGCCTTTGAAGGACTTGATTGAGTCGGAGCTATTTGGTGGTCCGACTATGAATCTCACAAGTGCTAACGAGCACGTGCCAGAGATTGAACGGAAGATTCGTGTCATTAAAGAGCGAGTTCGAGCGATTGTCTACAGTTTACCTGTCAACGCAGTTCCTTCCGTGGTAATGACTCACATGGTGATGTTTGTTGCCAAGGCGTTAAATATATTCCCAGTGAAGGGTGGGATTCCGGGTTGGAGTCCAAAGCAAATCATGACCGGTGAGGTCGTGCATTACAAGTATTACTGTGTTCCTTTTGGCTCCTACTGCCAAATATCGAAAGAGGATACGCCACGCAACAGTATGTTGGCGAGGACTGAAGGTGCCATTGCTCTTGGGCCTAGCGGTAATGCTCAGGGTGGTATCAAGTTTTATACTTTGACCACAGGAAAGGTGGTGGTTCGACGGCAATTTAAGAGGCTTCCAATGACTGATGCTGTTATTGCTCGTATTGGATTGTTGGCTGTGGGTCAGCCAAGCCTGCCTGTCTTCACCGACCGTCAAGGGCGTCCTATTGGCGATGTTGCTATGGAGCACTTTGACTATGAAAATGAAACTAATGAGGCGGATGACGATCTTCCAGGAGTGCACCTCCCAGATACAGACGAGTCTGCCGAAATCCCAGGAGTGGGAACCATCGATCAAGATCCTACACCAGATGATCCTATTGATGATGATGTCGATATCGGTGTTGATTTTGGCATTGATGAGCCTCAAGACGCCGCACAACTTGTTGAGCAAGACTATGATGCGGCTGAGCCAGTGGTCGTTGCGCCAGTGGTAGAAGAGCTTGGGGCTATGGAATCTCTAGTGGGAGGGACAGGTGACGTACCTAGTACAGGTGATGTACCCAGTGCCCCAGCTGGAGTGAGAAGATCAACACGTGAGCGCAAGCAAGTCAAAAGTTACGAGCCCAGCATGACTGGGAAGAAGTATTCCTTTGCAGCCATGGCGTTGGTCACGACCGATTTAGGTCTAGCATATTGCAATGATAGCTATGAGTATGATGCTGCGGTGGCTTATTCATTTATGCAACAATTGTCCCTGAAGGCTGCTTTGAAGCAGTGGGGCCCCGATGCTGTGGAAGCTGGTGTGAAGGAAGTCAGCCAGTTGCATTGGAGGGATACGTTTGTCCCTAAAAGATACGCCGATCTCACAGACGAACAGAAGAAGAAGATTCTTGAGAGTCATATGTTTATCGTGAAGAAAAGAGATGGCAAGATGAAAGCTAGAAAGGTAGCTGGTGGGAATACTCAGCGGGATTACTTGACGAAAGAAGATGCAAGCTCACCCACTGTCTCCACCCAAGCTGTACTACTCACATCCATTGTTGATGCACATGAGCGCCGAGACGTTGCTGTGATTGATATCCCCAATGCGTTCATTCAAACGCGGGTGAATAATCCGAAGGATCGTGTAATCATTCGGATTCGAGGTGTGGTGGTTGATTGGCTGGTAAAGATAGCTCCTGAAGTCTATGGTCCGTTTGTGACAACTGATAAGAAGGGCAATAAAGTGTTGCTGGTGGAATGCTGGAACGCTATTTATGGTACGATGATAGCTGGATTATTGTACTACCGCAAGTTTTCTGAGAGCTTGGCGGAGCAGGGCTATGTACAAAATGCATACGACCCATGTGTATGGAACAAGATGATCAAAGGTAAGCAATCCACCATCTGTTTCCATGTCGATGACTGTAAAATCTCCCATAAGAGTGCCAAAGTCAACGATGACACAATTAAATGGCTGCGTCGCGATTATGAGTCTATATTCACGGATGGCAGCGGTGAGATGAAAGTGGCCCGAGGCAAGGTCCACAAGTACCTTGGAATGAAGCTTGACTTTACTAACACTGGTGTAGTAACAGTCACCATGATTGATTATGTCGATGATGTTATCAAGGCGTGGGATGAAGCTGTCACTAAGTTCAACGATGGTTTTGAGCGTGTGACTAAACGTCAGAGGATTGCAACGGCAGCCCCTGAGGATCTATTCAAGGTTAATGATGATGCGGTGAAGCTTGGCAAGGACAAGTCCAAAGTTTTTCACAGCATGGTGGCGATGATATTATACATCGTGAAAAGAGCTAGGCCTGATGCAGCCTTAGCCAACGCTTTCCTGACGACAAGAGTTAGGGAACCTGATGAGGATGACTGGCGGAAGTTGGGGCATCTCATCACTTATTTGCGCAGTACTCGTGAGTTACCACTAGTACTTGGTGCAACGCAGACAGGAGTGCTGCACTGGTATGTCGACGCGTCATTTGCTGTATATCAAGATATGAGAGGGCAAACTGGCGGCGCATTAA
>NZ_JBBAMU010000040.1:1527-5150 GCF_040402315.1 Candidatus Planktophila sp. | reverse complement strand
AGGTCATTGAGCAGTTGGTAGTAACGAGGGGCAGTTAAGTCAAAGAGCTCTTTAATCGCACTCTCTTTCGCCCCGGCAAAGCGCCACCAATCGCGTTCGAATTCAAGGATGCGTCGTTCGAGGTCGGTTAACGGCGAACTAGCAGTCTCGGAGTTTTCTAACGCAGACATGTGCCTAATCTTAGGACAGAGTTAGCATGAAGTGTGGGATTTAAAGCTGCGCGCGGACTAAATCGATATCGCAGATCTTGATCTGAGGATTCACGTTGGTCAACATAAAGTTTCTCACTCCATCGTTGGTAATAATCCATCATCAAACCTGTGCGCGTGAACTCATGCACTCTTTCTTGCCTGTTTTACAATATTGCGAAGCATCGTTGGAAAGACAAAGAGATGAAGAGGCGCGATCGCATGCCAATACAACTGGCCTCCCAATCCACGCGGATAGAAAGTTGCCTCTTGTACAAGATGCGTCTTTCCATTCTCGGATGTAACAGTGAACTCCAACCACGCCTTTCCGGGCAGCACCATCTCTGCATAAAGTTTTAATCTACGGCCAGGCTCTAACTCATCGACCCTCCAAAAATCCAAACTCTCACCAATGCGTAGATAATCTGGATCGCGTCGTCCACGGCGCAGACCCACTCCGCCGACTGCGCGATCTATGAGTCCGCGCGCCCACCAGAGAAGATCAGAACCAAACCATCCATGTTCCCCGCCAATGCCTTCTATCTGACGCCAGATTTTCTCGGCTGAAACATCTGTCGTTACTTCACGTAGATCACGAAGGATCGCCTCGCCAGCCCATTCCGGATCCCCCTGAGCTTTCTGCCATGGCGCAGTTGGAGTCGTTGCATCTGACCAACGCGTCTCGACACCATGCTCACTTATCTTTGAAAGCGCCAAAGTCATAGCCGTCGACACGTCGGTCAGACCATCAGTCGGTAGCGCAATGACACCACCAATACTCTTTGCTGGATCGGCCACAACTTCGCTGATGAGTGAGCCGACCAGTGGGCGGGCCAATGCAGTTGGAACAGGTGTGACCAGGCCGATCCAAAGACTTGAAAGCTCAGGAGTCAATACTGGAATCTTTATGATGATCCGTTTCTTTAATCCAGATAACTTTGCGAACTTCTGCATCATCGCCGCATACGTCAATACCTCGGGCCCACCGATGTCAAAGACCTTACCGACTGGCTCGGGCAAAAGTGCCGCACTCTTCAAGTAGTAGAGGACATCTCGGATTGCGATTGGATGTGTGCGGTTCATGACCCATTTAGGTGTTGTCATGATCGGCAGGCGATGCGTCAAATGGCGCAACATCTCAAAACTGGCAGAGCCAGATCCAATGATGATCCCGGCGCGCAGCTCCATCACGGGTACCGATGTACTAGCTAGCTCTGTACCAGTGCGGGCCCTTGATGCTAAATGCTTGCTGATATTTTTATCGTTGGCGATACCACCGAGATAGACGATCTGTGAGACACCAGCGGCATGGGCTGCTTGTGCGAAATCACGGGCCATCTTCGCCTCGATCTCATTGAAATTTGGACCAAGATTAATCGAGTGTAAAAGATAATACGCAGTATGGACTCCCGTCAGGGCCACATCGAGATCTACTCGGTTCTCAGCGCTACCTTCACTAATCTCAACTGCCGATGCCCAGGGTTGTCCTTGAACCTTATGCCAATCACGTACCAAGATTCGCACATCTAATTTTTCATCGATGAGCGCTTTCACCAAACGGCCACCAACATAGCCAGAGGCACCTGTGACCAGGTACTTACGCTCTTGAATTGGAGTAACCATGTAGTAGAGCCTAGACTTAGACACATGCAAATGACACCTGAAAAGCCACGCGTAGTCATTCTTGGTGCTGGTTTCGGCGGCCTCGCCGCAGCGCGGGCCTTGGCAGATAAGGCAGATGTCACACTCGTTGATCGCCATAACTTCCAAACTTTCCTACCACTTCTCTATCAGGTATCAACTGCTGGCTTGGCCGCAGATCACGTAGTTCACCCAATTCGTGGCGCCCTGCGCGATAGCGGTGTGAAGTTTCGGATGGGTTCACCCATCTCGGTTGATCATAAGAACAAGTCGGTAAAACTTGATTCATCTGAGTCCCTTGAGTTCGATCACCTGATCGTGGCACTGGGTTCGGTCACCGCCGACTTCGGAGTTACTGGAGTGGCAGATCACGCGCTGGGTATGAAGAGTGTGCATGAGGCGCTCACAATTCGCGCCGAAGTACTTCGCCGCTTTGAAGATTTAGCTCGCTTTGAAGATGACACTCGACTATCGATTGCAGTAGTTGGCGGTGGACCCACAGGTGTGGAAATGGCGGGCGCACTTGCCGAACTTAAGCGCGGGCCACTAAAAAATGATTTAGCGGCGGCAGCCAATAATATTGATGTTTACCTCATTGAAGCTGGCCCTCGGGTGCTGCCGATGTTTAGTGAGAAGCTTTCGGCGCGCGCCGAATCAGATCTGCGCCAACTCGGCGTCATCGTGCGAACCAATGCCTCAGTACGGGAAGTTAAATCAAGGCAGATTATTCTTACCGAAGGTGCTCCAATTCCAGCAGAGGTAACTATTTGGGCCGCCGGTGTGAAGGGTGAACCCACAGCAGGTGCGCTCAATCTTCCACTAGCTGGCACGCGTATTGATACCGATGAAAATCTAGAGGTAAGAAATTACCCAAACATTTGGGCAATTGGAGATATCAACGGCACCCACGGCGCCGATGGTCACTTCTTACCGATGGTCGCACCCGTTGCCTTGCAACAAGCAAAATGGGTGGCAAAACAAATCTTGCGCAAAGAGTCAGGTAAGTCGCTGTCACCATTTAAGTACTTTGATAAAGGTGCCATGGCAACTATTGGCCGCCATAAGGCTGTTGTTGAATTCCGTGGTCTTAGATTAACTGGCCCACTTGCTTGGTTTGCCTGGCTCTTCCTGCACTTGTTCTATCTCGTTGGCGGGCGCAATAAAGTGGGCACAATCGTGGACTGGTCCTGGAACTACCTCACATTCGACCGCGGCAATCGCCACATCATGGATGCTCAGTAGTAGTTTTTTCTATGTTAGAAAAGTATCTCGAGGTAGCGGGCCACCAGCTCTACTGCTATGAATGGGATAACAATGGCGAAGCAGTTGTATTACTCCATGGCGGCTTAAGCCAAACATCACACTGGGATGCGCAGGTTCTTCCTGCCATCGAAGATGACTTTCACGTCTTTGGCTATGATCGAACTGCCCACGGATTTAGCGGTGATAGAACTGGCAGCCTGCACTTTGATTATCAAGCCACAGAGCTGATTGCTTACCTAGAAAGTGTTGTGAAAGAACCGGCCCACCTGATTGGTTATAGCGATGGCGGAAATATTGCCCTACTTGCAGCGATTAAGCGCCCAGAACTTGTGCGCTCAGTAATTACCTTAGGTGCAAACTTTCATCACAGCGGAACGCTGCCACTTCCTGAATTCGATGGTGTCATTTCACCGGAAGATCAAGAGGAGTACAACCGCACCTCACCTGATGCCCCCGAAACTTTGGTAGAGAAAATCCAGCGCATGATGAAAATTTGGAAATCAGAGCCGACTCTAACCATTAAAGATTTGG
>NZ_JBBAMU010000040.1:0-1427 GCF_040402315.1 Candidatus Planktophila sp. | reverse complement strand
ACTCCTTCCAAGATGCGTTGGAGTAATTGATTTGGAGCCCCCCATCCGGATTGAACGGATGACCTGCTCATTACAAGTGAGCTGCTCTACCACTGAGCTAGGGAGGCGTAGTGCGAGCGTAATTATGGCACCCAGCACCCAATTCTGAAAATCGTGCCTGCTATCTCGGCCAGGAGAGCGGTGATGGGTATTTGGCACTTCTTCCATCACCGGAAGACTTACCCCGAAGGCGACGATAAATCCAGGGCAAGGCAAAGATAATAAACCAGGCAACGGTGATGCCCTTTTGCACAATCCATGGAATTTTTTTGGCCGGTGGCAACGGTGTTCTCCACCCAGGGTTAAATGGTAAGCCAATCTTTTCTAATACCGCTTGTGCACATCGATAATGACCTTCAGCATTTAAGTGAAGGCGATCAAATGCTAAGAACCTGCGATCACTCAAGAAACTTTCTTCATTTGCATCGGCCACAATGGCACCCACTTCAGCGCCAACCGCACGCACACCTTTATTAAATGCGGAAAAGCGTCGCTCCCAAATCTCAGCACCGCGCCCTTTGTTCCCAGTTTTTTCCAGGACGGTAAAGAGCATTACTTGTGCGCCACTTCGCGCAAGTGATCGAACCGCATCTTGATAGAGCGCGATCGCAACATCTGCCTGATATCCCGGGCGCAGCGCGTCATTGGCACCTGCATGAAAAGAAACCAGAGTGTCGCTACCAGTGACAAAAGAGAGCGCAATCGGAACTTGATCTTGCGCTACTTGTCCGAGCAACTTGCCGCGCACAGATAGATTCACATAAGTGAAATCAGGATGAGCTTTTGCCATCTCATCGGCAATGCGATCTGCCCATCCTCGATATTGGCCATCGATGATTTCATCGCTCATTCCTTCAGAGTATGAATCGCCGCAGACGATTAAACGTTGGTATGCCATCAATAATTAACCTAAATAGCTACCCTTTGCGCCGTGCTTCATCAACCGCATAGAGCGCGATAGATGTTGCAACGGAAGCGTTCAGTGATTCAGTGCTGGCGCTAATTGGAATAGAGACAATCAGATCGCACTTCTCACGCGTTAAACGCGCTAGGCCTTTACCTTCTGAGCCCACAATCACCATCAGGTTCTCAGTTGCCACCTTCATCTCAGCGATAGATACATCAGATTCGCCATCAAGGCCCACCACAAAACAGCCTATTTTCTTTGCTTCATCAATGGTGCGAGCCAGGTTTGTTACTTGTGCAATGGGTAAACGTGCTGCCGCCCCGGCTGAAGATTTCCAAGCCGATGCGGTCATTCCGGCAGCACGACGTTCAGTCATCAGAACACCAGATGCGCCAAAGGCTGCGGCGCTTCTCACAATGGCGCCCAGGTTACGTGGATCTGTCACACCATCTAGGGCAACAAGTAACATCGGGTTCTTTGC
>NZ_JBBAMU010000039.1:0-5866 GCF_040402315.1 Candidatus Planktophila sp. | reverse complement strand
ACCGGATATGACAACTTAGTGATGTTCGGTGAGCTCTATCACCTAGGAAAGAAGAACGCAGTTCTACGAGCAAATGAGCTGCTCGAAAGATTTTCACTCACAGAGGCAGCCAGGCGCCCGATTAAGACGTATTCAGGTGGAATGCGTCGCCGGTTAGATTTAGCAGCATCTCTGATTGTTAAACCAAAAGTTCTCTTTCTCGATGAACCTACTACTGGCCTTGATCCACGCGGTCGCCAGGAGATGTGGGGAGTTATCCAAGAGTTGGTTAAAGGCGGGGTAACGCTGCTGCTGACAACGCAATACCTGGAAGAAGCAGATCAATTAGCCGATGACATCGTTGTTATTGATACTGGAAAAGTTATTGCTCGTGGAACATCTGATGCCCTAAAAAAGCAAGTGGGTGGAGAACGGCTGGAAGTAGTCGTGGAACAAGCCCACGTTGCAAAGACATTGGAAATAGTTGGCGCAGTCAGTGATCATAAAGCGAGCCTCGATGAAGGGTTGCGCTTAATCTCGGCCCCAGTTTCTACCGGCTCAGCCGCCCTCTTTGAAGTCTTGAAATCACTCGATGCCGCCGGGATCCATGCACTGGACGTTGGTCTGAAGCGACCATCACTTGATGATGTATTTCTTTCTTTGACTGGGCATGTGGCGGAGGAGAAGAAGGAAGAAGTGGCAGAGAAGAAGAGGGGCAGAAAATGAGTGCGATCAACGATGTAGCAATTATTACCCGCAGACAGTTACTGCTGCTTAGTCGCGTGCCTGAAGTTCTCATCTTCTCAACAATTCAACCGGTGATGTTCGTACTTCTATTCCGCTACGTATTTGGCGGCTCAATTGATACTGGCCAACCTGGTGGATATGTGCAGCTATTGATGCCCGGCATCTTTGTGCAAACAGTTGCTTTTACCTTAGCTGGCACTGCCTCTGGCTTAGCCGAAGATATGAAGAAGGGGCTAATTGATCGATTTAGATCTCTACCGATCTCACAATCAGCACTCGTTATCGGGCGCACATTGGGTGATTCACTTTTGAATATCGTCGTGCTCGCCGTGATGGGTATTGCCGGTTATGTGGTCGGATGGCGCCCTTCTAGTGGCATTGGCAGCATTGCCCTCGGATTTATCTTCTTACTCTGCTTTGGATACGCGCTCTCGTGGGTCGGAGTCCTGGTTGGGCTTTCGGCGTCTGATGCGCGGGTGGTGCAAAACGTCAGCTTTATCGTGACCTTCCCACTGACTTTCTTATCTAACGCCTTTGCTCCCACAACCGGAATGCCGCGCGCCCTGCAGTACTTTGCAGAATGGAATCCCGTCTCAACGATGGTTGCTGCCTGCCGCGAACTCTTTGGCCTGGAAAATCAATTTGGCGCAACTGCTGGCTCTTTTCCGAGTGAGAACCCACTGATAACTTCGCTGATTTATATGCTCATCATCATGGCGATCTTTATTCCGTTAAGCCTTCGTAAATACCGCAACTACGCAGATTAACTATAAAACTCGGCGCTCTTAATCTCGACCTTGATATCACGCCCATTGGGTGCGGTGTAAGAAACGGTCGCTCCAATTTCTGCGCCCAACACAGCTGCTCCCAGTGGTGATTTCTCCGAATACACATCGAGATTACCGGATGCAATTTCGCGAGAGCCAAGTAAGAACTTCATCTCATCTCCTGCAATAGATGCGGTGACAACCATGCCTGCTCCTACTTTTCCATCGGCGCTGGCTGGTGGTGTTCCGATATGGGCATTTTCTAACATTTGCTTTATTTGGCGAATGCGCGCTTCCATCTTGCCTTGTTCATCGCGCGCTGCGTGATAGCCGCCGTTCTCTTTCAGATCACCTTCAGCGCGCGCTGCCTCAATCTTTGCCGTAATTTCTTTCCGTCCCGGACCTTCCAGGCTCGCAAGTTCGCCAGCTAAACGATCAGCTGCTTCTTGGGTAAGCCAGGTCTGTTGGGAAGTCATAGAGGACAATCTTAGGGCAGAGTGCGACAACGTGAAATGCCCACATTGACCGCATCTGCGCGGGTAGGAACGACAAATGTGGGCTCAAGATAGGTTTCGCCAGCTGCGATAGTGATATCAATTTGTCCCACCACGTTCTTCTCATAGTCACGCGCAACGAGTGTGCATTGAACTTCCTGTTTGCCATCGGCTCGTTGAACCAAGAATCGTATTTCCGGGTTGCGCGGATCTGCAGTGGAAAATGAAATAAGTTCATAACGAAGCGCTGGATTGGCTTGATGTAGGCCGGCCCAGAGTAACCACGCTCCGCCAACAATTGCGAAGCCAGCTGCATACTTCACCCACCCGCGCGCAGGAGTGATTCCATATCGATCGTTAAAATCGAATTGGTCGTTTTCTGCAGGCATGGGAGAATCTTCTCATGGCAAAAGACGTTGAAGTAGGTGTCGCTGGTTCGCTGACAATGATTGCCCTTTTCTCGACCATTGCGTTTTTGCTTCGTAATTTCTATAAGCGCTATACCCGGATGCAAGAACGTGAGCAGCTACGCCAGGAGAATGAGGGCGAGAATTAAGAAGTCTCCCATCCAGCGACTGGGTGAAGCCCTGCTCGTTCTTTTCCTGGTGACTATCTTGATTGGACTTGGGCTCTGGCAGCTAGATCGCGCCAATGAAATGAGCAATCCGAGAGTTGCACCGATTGATAGCACGATTTATCCACTGCCAGAGCTAGCAACTCCCACGGGCACGATCCCGGCCACAAGTGTTGGCAAGCAAGTGCGCACATCTGGTAACTACATCGCCAACTACAAAGCACCCAATCAAATTGATGGCAATGGAAAAGTTGACGACTGGGAAGTGGCGCTGCTGCAGAACGAGGCAGATACCGCAATTCTTGTGGTGCGTGGACTATGGAAAGAGCGGTTGCAATCACCGGAAATTGCGATGTCGACTAGAGTTGAAATCACTGGCACTCTGATGCCGCGCCAGTTCGATGATCGCGCGGTCAATACACCTTCACAACTCGCGCGACTAGATAGCAGCATTCTGGTTGCCGCTACTGACTACCAGCTCTATGACGGTTTCATTCTAGAAAAAAGTGAGCAGACCCGAGCCGGCGAGATTTCACGGACCAGAATTCTGGATCCTAAACTGACATCGGGTGTGCCCGGCTACTACTGGCAGCACATTTCCTATGTGGTTGTGTGGTGGTTCATGGCGGGCCTGGTTTTATATGCCCCCTTCTATCAGCGCCGCGAAGAAAAGTTATAAGGTTCTACCTATGACCGAACCGACTTCCACAGGGGCGCTGACCCGTTTTCGCCTGCTCGCTGTGCTCTGTGGCGTAAATCTGCTCTTGCTCGTCTTTGGCTACATGCCAGCTAAATACATCTTCGATGCCCTAGATGACAACGCCTGGATCATCTTCATTCCGATCGCCCACGGCTACCTCTACATCGTCTACATCCTGACTGTCCTTCAAATTGGCGTTCAGAAGCGGATGAAATTCCTGACCATTATTGCCCTGATTGCCGCTGGAACACTGCCGGTCGCTTCATTTATTGCAGAGCGCAGAATCACGAAGAAGTACGGGCCAGCTAGGTAATTGCCCAGTCAGGTAAACGTTGTATTACATCTCAACCATTAATGGCGTGTCGCACCAATAGTCCATTTCTTTCGTTCTATCTTTTGCAAGTCAGAAGCACCACCCAGATCACTTGCCCATGAATACAACTACAGAGAATGGTTAGGCCTTGGCTACTTCAAAGAAGAGTGATTCTGCCCGTAAAACCTATGTCATAGATACCTCAGTACTCCTGGCAGATCCCGGGGCAATGTCCCGATTTGAAGAACATGAAGTCATCATTCCAATCGCTGTGATTGGCGAATTAGAGACCAAGCGCGATCATCCCGAACTCGGCTACTTTGCCCGCGCCGCCCTTCGCGCACTTGATGACCTTCGGATTGAACATGGTCGCCTTGATTCAGCTCTAACAATTACACCAGAAGGTGGAACGCTCTCGGTTGAACTTAACCACACAGATTTGAGCACCTTGCCCCACGGTTTCTTGCGCGATGGCACCAATGATTCGCGCATCCTGGCTATTGCCAAGAACCTAATGTCAGATGGCAAGAATGTGGTCCTGGTGACCAAAGATCTTCCACTTCGCGTGAAGGCATCATCGGTGGGAGTTGAAGCCCAAGAATATTTGGCAGAGCTTGTCTCTAATAGTGGCTGGACCGGAATCGAAGAAGTATCTGTTGGCCACAGCACCATCGATGAGCTTTACTCATCTGATCGTACCGACCACGAGTGTGCTCATAAGTTTCCGGTTCATACTGGAATCGTGCTGCACTCGGAAAAAGGAAGCGCACTTGCCCGGGTGACTGAGAGCAAGCAGTTGCAATTAGTGCGCGGTGACCGCCAAGCTTTTGGGCTGCATGGTCGCAGCGCTGAGCAGCGCATTGCACTAGATCTTTTGCTAGATGAATCAATCGGCATCATCTCACTCGGGGGACGAGCCGGAACAGGTAAGTCAGCGCTCGCACTATGCGCCGGACTTGAAGCGGTGATGGAAAAGCGGCTTCATAAGAAAGTTATCATCTTCCGCCCGCTCTATCCGGTCGGCGGGCAAGAGCTCGGATATTTACCGGGCAGTGAAGGCGAGAAGATGTCGCCCTGGGCGCAAGCAGTCTTCGATACTTTGGGGGCGCTAGTGAGCCAAGCGGTCATCGATGAAATCATTGCTCGAGGTCTGATTGAAGTTCTGCCGCTGACCCACATCCGCGGGCGCTCGCTGCATGACTCCTATGTCATCGTTGATGAAGCCCAATCCCTAGAACGGGGAGTTCTACTTACCGTCCTATCCAGAATTGGCCAGGCATCACGGGTAGTTCTCACCCATGACGTTGCCCAGCGCGATAACTTGCGCGTTGGCCGCCACGATGGCGTGGTCGCAGTGGTGGAAACACTCAAAGGCCATCCGCTCTTTGCCCACGTGACTCTGACTAGATCAGAGCGCTCACCGATCGCCGCCCTGGTCACGGAATTGCTCGAAGGTCCGCAAAACTAAACCGGGCGTGTTGCCTCCCATTTAAATCTCACAGTTACAAATCGGACATTTGAGACTTCGCCCTAGCTGAACTGGGCTTTTACCTATCCACAGCCACCCCCCTCTCTGTGAATTTGCGACCCACGCAGGGTTAAATTTGCGACTCACCCCCTGACTAGACACGATTAAGCCCTTCCCTTAAGTCATAACCTCATTTCTGAGGGTATGGCGCCATGGGAAAAGTAGGTCAGAGATGACCGGAGTATGAACTAGAGCTGAACGAGGATGGAAGGAGTAAGGAAGATGAAGGCAAACCTGCGCGCATTCTTCGCCGCCCTTGCATCCTTTACCACGGGGCGAGTAAGAAAGCCGGCGCTCTGGGTAACAATCGCTTCGATGCTCTTTCTCGCCGCGGCCCAGCCAACTGCCTACGGCCTGGATTTTCCTATGACTAGCCGCCTGGCTCTGCCTGACTCAGTAAATCTGACCAGCCAGACTCCGATGGCAAAAAATCTTAGGGTCAAGAGCGGGCTGCCGATGGCATCTCTTTCTGGCCAGATCTCTGAGATGGCGATCGTTGCCAACTTAAGTCGTCAGGTCGAAATGGCCCGCACCATCGTTGGTGCCAAGAATGTAACCAAGGCGATCATGTCCGATGAATATGGTTGGGATGAGGATCAGTATCGCTGCCTAAATAACTTATGGACGAAAGAGAGCCATTGGAATTACAAGGCTCATAACTACCGCTCTGGTGCCCATGGAATTCCGCAAGCCCTACCGGCATCCAAAATGGATCTCATCGCCGATGATTGGCGCACCAATCCGGTCACCCAGATTCGTTGGGG
>NZ_JBBAMU010000038.1:0-6331 GCF_040402315.1 Candidatus Planktophila sp. | reverse complement strand
GTCTTCTTGGCATCCTTAGCAAAAGCCTGCTCGATGAGTGAAACTTCCTTCACAAAACCGGTTACGCGGCCTTCGATAATCTTTGAAAGTGAAGCCTCTGGCTTACCTTCTGCGCGAGCGCTCTCCTCAGCTAGTCGACGCTCGGTTTCAATGAGGTCTGCTGGAACATCTTCGCGATTAACAAAACGCGGTGCAAATGCTGCGATGTGCTGTGCCACATCTTTACCTACTTCGGCTGCTTCCTTTGCAAGTGAGACCAGAACGCCAACCTGTGGTGGCAAATCTGGACTGGTCTTGTGTAGATAAAGCCCAACTGGACCTTGAATTACGGCAACGTTGCGAATCTCAATCTTCTCACCCAGTGTCGCATTTCCTTCATCAATCACAGACTGAACGCTCTTGCCGTTAGCCATGGTTGATGCCAGGAATGTTGCCACATCTGCTGACTTAGCAGAAAGCAGGTGCTCGATCATTTCATCGCCAAGTGCGATAAAACGCTCGCCCTTTGCCACGAAGTCTGTCTCGCAGTTCAGCTCTAGCATGACGCCAACGTCACCTAAAACCTTTGCCACGACCAAACCATTTGAGGTTAAACGACCTTCGCGCTTGGTAACGCCCTTTTGTCCCTTAACCCGAATGATTTCAACAGCCTTGTCATAGTCACCATCTGCTTCATCAAGTGCCTTCTTGCAATCGAGCATTCCTGCTGCAGTTGCTTCGCGAAGGCGCTTTACATCATTTGCTGAATAGTTAGCCAATTTACTTATGCCTCCACTGGTGCATCGGTTGCTGGTGCTGCTGCTTGCAGGATCTCTGTTTCAAGAGCTTCTGCTGCGGCAGCCTCTGCAGTTGCAACCGGAGCTGGCGCAGCTGCGGTGCGAGCCTTAAGGCCCTCAACAATTGCATCAGTGATCACGCGAGTAAGTAACTCGATGGAGCGAATCGCATCATCGTTACCTGGTATCTTGAAATCAACTTCATCTGGATCACAGTTGGTATCAAGGATTGCAATAACTGGAATACCGAGCTTCTTAGCTTCAGCTACTGCCAGGTGCTCCTTCTTAGTATCGACAACCCAGATTGCTGATGGCAACTTGGTCATGTGACGAATACCGTCGAGGTTCTTAAATAGTTTTTCGCGCTCACGGCGAAGAACAAGAAGTTCTTTCTTTGTGAGCAAGAGGTCATTTGCGGTCTCAAGTGCTTCTAGTTCTTTCAGGCGCTGAATACGCTTATAGACAGTTGGGAAGTTTGTCAGCATTCCACCTAACCAGCGCTCTGTAACGGTTGGCATTCCAACGCGAGCTGCTTGATCGATGATTGGCTTGTGCGCCTGCTTCTTTGTTCCTACGAATAGGACGTGGCCACCCTTAGCAACAGTGTCCTTAACGAATGCATAAGCTGAGTCGATAAGTGCAAGTGATTGCTGGATGTCGATGATGTAGATGCCATTGCGTTCAGTGAAAATAAAACGCTTCATCTTTGGATTCCAACGACGAGTCTGGTGTCCGAAGTGGACTCCGCTGTCGAGGAGTTCGCGCATTGTTACAACTGCCATGACGGCACGCTCCTTCTTAGGTTTTTGTGCACAGCACAAGAACCTGCTCGGTTAATGTCTTAACTATTTGCTAAGACCGTCGCACCTACAACGCCGACCATGTCTTTCGACTAGGACCGAAGTGGCTTGTATTCCCTGAAAAGTCAGTTCATACATAGATGCTGAGATGTCACCAGTTTCGCAACTGGTGCGGGGCAAATCTTACCTGCCGCCAAGGGGTGCAAAATCCACGCCCAATTCCCACGCCTCATTCACCGCCTAAGCGCGAGGATGAGCCTGCTTAAAGGCTTTCTGCAATCTTTCGGTTGATACATGGGTATAGATCTGGGTAGTGGCAAGGGATGCATGGCCCAATATCTCTTGCACGGTGCGAAGGTCAGCCCCACCTTCAAGTAGATGTGTTGCAGCTGAGTGGCGAAGTGCGTGTGGTCCCATTCGCTCTACTCCCTCTAGTGCAGAGAGTGCATCATAGACAACGGTGCGAACTGTGCGCTGGTCAATGCGCGCACCACGAGCACCTAAGAAGACCGCCTGGGCTGAGCCACTTCTTGCAATTTCTTCTCTGCCATTTTTTAACCAATCAGCTAACGCCTTCATTGCTGGATTACCCAGCGGGATCATGCGCTGCTTATCGCCTTTACCGATCACTCGTATGGTGTTGCGCTGATAATCGATATCTTCAAGATCTAATCCACAAAGTTCTGATACCCGGGCCCCAGATGCATAGAGAACTTCGACGATGGCGCAATCACGCTTCGACAGCGGGCTCCCTTCCTCGGCCACGCGAGTAGCAAGTGAATCCATGGCAGTGCTTGCGCCACTGACTGTCAGCACTTCCGGCAGCGTGCGGTGACCTCTCGGTGTCGCAAGGGTTGCCCCTACATCTTTCGTTAGGTAGCCCTTCTTAGCGGCCCACTTGGTAAAGAGGCGGATTGAGACCGCTCTACGTGAGAGAGTTGTGCGCGCACCGCCAGTTACTTGTTGGGTTGCCAGCCATGAACGAATGTTTGCAATCGTTACCGCAGAAATATCTTCCACGCCTTGGCTAGCAAGGCTTTGGGTGAAACTAGTGAGATCCCCTAGATATGCACGAATAGTGTGAGCTGAAAGAGTGCGCTCTTTTTCGAGATGGGCGGTGTATTGCGCCAAGATTTTCTCGAAGTGTGACATAGAAGAAGAATATATCCAGTGTTCACCATATCCCTGTCATAAACCGATGCGCATAAGCAACATTTGGACTACCGTGTGATGGTGCGAATCCGGGTTTCTGAGTCTGTCTCTGTTCCATCGATTTCTCGCAGCGCTGACGGATCAGTCGAACTCCTGATCAATACCGAGCTCTCCTATGAAGATATCAAGGCATTTATTGGAGATTTACTCACCGATGACGAGTACCTAATTTTCTACACCTTATGGGCTGATGATTTATCAAAGCGGGTATTTATACCGATAGCAGGCACTTACGACTTCTTTATTAAAAGCCGTTCGTAACTAACGCTTATCTAGCGCGCCCAAGACAATCAATAAAGTTTCAGGCGAAACTTCTAAAACTTCACACAGTGGCGCAATCACATCGATAGATGGCCGGCGATCATGTCGAAAGTAACGCGAAATAGTTCCGCGATCTAGCCCCACCAGATTGGCAAATTCTTCGTAACTGCGAATATCTAATTTGATAAGTCTTTCGGCAAGCCAATCGGATGACTCGGTATTGGTATATCTCCGACTGAGCATCCTGGTCATGGGTAAAAAGTACAGGAGGAAGCCGAAATTTCTACTCCGACTTGCGACCCTGTCGTAGCAGGCCAAAGGTGAGGGCATCTTCTAGGGCCATGGCGGAGGCGGCAATCACGTTTTCGTGCACACCCACGGTATTCCACTCACCCTTTCCATCTGAAGTTTCAATCAGTACCCGAGTGACTGCCCCCGTGCCCAAGCGTCCTTCCAGGATTCGCACTTTATAGTCAGTGAGTTCAAGTGCGGAAAGTTCTGGGTAGAGCTGATTGAGTCCGGCGCGAAGTGCAGTATCAAATGCATTCACCGGACCATTACCAACACCAGAACATGTGATCTCTTTGCCTTGGGCGGTAACTGTTACCTCTGCCTTAGTAACAATTACATTTTTTGCACCACGTTCAGTTGTGGTGAGCCAGTGATCAATGGTAAAAAATGATGGGCGCTTACCTGTTGCTTCTTCCCGTAACAAAAGTTCAAATGAGGCATCGGCGGCTTCAAAGGTGAAGCCCCGAGCTTCCATCTCTTTAACGCGTTCAACAACGCGACCGATGAGTTCGCGATCGCCATTGAGATCTACTCCAAGTTCCATGGACTTAAGTTCCACTGAAGCACGTCCTGCCATATCTGAAACCAACATGCGCATATCATTTCCAACAGATTCTGGATCTTCGTGTTGATACAGCGCCGGATCAACTTTAATAGCAGAGGCGTGGAGCCCGGCCTTATGTGCAAAGGCAGAGACACCGGTGTATGGCTGGCGTGGTGATGGCGAAATATTGGTTACTTCAGCAACTGCATGGGAGATACGAAATGCCTCACGAAGTGCGTTCTGGGGCAGAACTTCTTTCTTCTTCTTCAGCTCAAAGTTGGCAATGATTGTGACCAGGTCAGCGTTACCCGTGCGCTCACCATAACCATTGAGTGTTCCCTGTACATGCGTTGCACCTGCGGCAACTGCTGCCATTGAATTGGCAACTGCGCACCCGGTGTCATTGTGGCAATGGATACCAAGTCGAGCAGCGGAGGCGCCGAGAATATCGTGCACCACATCCGCGATTTCATCAGGCAACATTCCACCGTTGGTATCACACAGTGCAATCACATCGGCGCCCGCTTCAGCTGCAACGCGAACAACTTCTAGTGCGTAAGCACGATTGGCGCGATAGCCATCAAAGAAGTGCTCGGCATCAAGAAATACTCGCTGACCTTCCTGGCGCAAGTGCGTTACCGAATCGCGAATCATTTCTAAGTTTTCAGCCAGCGTTGTCTTCAGTGCAAGCTCCACATGTCGGTCATATGACTTTGCCACCAGTGTTACGGCAGGCGCCCCTGAGTCACGAAGTGCGCCCAGAAGCACGTCATCTGCTGCCTTCACATTTGGGCGACGAGTTGCACCGAATGCCACAAAGGTTGCGTTCTTAAGTTTTAGCTCTTTCTTGGCGAGAGCAAAGAATTCAGTATCTTTTGGGTTGGCCCCCGGCCAGCCGCCTTCAATGAAACCAACACCGAGATCATCCAGGTGGCGGGCGATAGTGAGTTTGTCGTGAACTGAAAGGTTTAAGCCTTCTTGCTGTGCACCATCTCGCAGGGTGGTGTCATATATATGAAAGGCATCGCTGATGCTCACAGTGCAACCTTTTGCATCCAACCGTGCTTATCTTCAATAGTGCCATGTTGGATTGCCAATAAATGGTTGCGGATTTGCATAGTGATTGTGCCGGGTTCACCATCACCTGTTACCCAGGTGCCCATCGCAGATTTTGCCTGTCCGACAGGTGAAACAACAGCGGCTGTGCCGCAAGCAAAGATTTCGGTGATCTCACCAGAAGTCACACCTTTACGCCAGTCATCGATAGAGAGCATGACTTCATCTGTCTTATAACCAAGGTCTTTGGCTACTGAAAGAATTGAGTCACGAGTAATTCCAGGCAACAAAGTTCCGGTTAATTTTGGAGTAATCACAGTTGCAGCGGCGCCTTTACCTTTAACAAAGTAGAGGTTCATGCCGCCCATCTCTTCTACCCATTTACGTTCTTTGGCATCAATCCAGACAACTTGATCGCAGCCTTCTTTTGCAGCAGCTTTCTGAGCAATCAGTGAGGCTGCGTAGTTTCCACCACACTTAGCTTCACCGGTTCCGCCTTGAGCTGCGCGAACATATTCAGTAGAGATCCAGACAGAGACTGCTTTCGAAGGATCAAAATATGCTCCTGCTGGCGTGGCGATAAGAAGATAGGTCGCCTTATTCGTTGGCCGCACACCGAGTCCAACTTCTGTTGCAATCATAAATGGGCGAATATAAAGGGCTTCTCCGATTTTTCCTGGAACCCAACCAGCATCTTGTTTCACAAGAGCTTGAATTGTCTCTAAAAATAACTCTTCTGGCATTTCAGGTAGTGCCAGGCGATTTGCCGATTTAGCAAAGCGTCGAGCATTTGCTTCCGGGCGAAAGAGTGCGATGCCGCCATCAGGTTGGCGATAAGCCTTCATGCCTTCAAAGATTTCCTGTCCATAGTGAAAAACTGCTGTTGCTGGATCAAGAGTTATTGGGCCATAAGCCTTGAGCTCCGGTTCTTGCCATCCCCCACTTTCAGTCCACTCACATACGACCATATGGTCGGTGTAGTACTTTCCAAAACCACAGTTGGCGACTTTTTCTTCGCGCTCTGGAGCAGGAACAGCATGTGGATTAAGAGTGATCTTCATTTACTTCACCAATGCTGCTAACGCTGAACCCACTTCAGTGGTGCTGCGCTTTGTAGTACCGCGTGATGCTAGATCGGAAGCAACAGCCTTTTCAACATCGCGCGCGGCATCATGGAGTTTTAAGTGATCGAGCATCATGGAAATAGACATCACTGTCGCTGTTGGGTCAGCGATATTCTTACCTGCAATATCAGGTGCGGAGCCGTGCACAGGTTCAAACATTGATGGAAATTGACCCGTTGGGTTGATATTGCCAGAGGCAGCAAGGCCAATACCGCCACAGATTGCAGCTGCGATATCGGTCAAGATATCTCCGAAGAGATTATCTGT
>NZ_JBBAMU010000037.1:4068-6467 GCF_040402315.1 Candidatus Planktophila sp. | reverse complement strand
GGAATCGTGATTTCGATATCTTGGTCTGCACCACCATTGTTGAGAGCGGACTCGATATAGCCAATGCAAATACTTTGATTGTTGAACGCTCTGAAAACTTCGGACTCTCCCAGTTGCATCAACTACGTGGTCGAGTAGGTCGCGGGCGAGAGCGCGCATATGCCTACTTCCTCTATCCACCAGATCAGCCACTTTCAGAAATTGCACTGGACCGATTGAAAACAATTGCAACGAACACGGATTTAGGTTCTGGAATGCGAGTGGCGCTGAAAGACCTAGAGATTCGTGGTGCTGGCAATCTGCTCGGCGGAGAGCAATCAGGACATATTGCAGATGTCGGTTTTGATTTATATATGCGCATGGTGGGTGAAGCGGTCAATGAATATAAGACTGGCTTTATTGAAACTGAAGAGAAGAACCACGAATGCAAAGTTGAACTCCCCGTTAATGCCCATCTATCTGAAAGCTATGTGCCAGGTGAAAGGCTAAGACTCGATCTTTACCGGCGCCTTGCTGATGTGCGCAATGATGCTGAGGTTCAATCGATTCAAGAAGAACTTGTAGATCGATTCGGGGAGCCACCCCATGAGGCAATCTCGCTGCTGCGAGTTGCGCAATTACGAGCATTTGCAAAATCTCTCGGTGTGCGCGAGGTTGTGGCAGCCGGTAAGTACCTGCGCATTTCACCATTGACTCTGCCCGAATCAAAACAACTCAGACTCAACCGGCTTTTTCCGGGCTCGCTCTATAAATCAGCATCAAATACGGTGATGATCGCCATTCCTCGTGCTGCAGCCTGGACACCAACGGCGCAAGGCTCGGCAGTCATAGGGGATACTTCTCTCTTGGAATGGGCTGCAAAATCCCTGGATGATGTAACGAAAGAGAGCACCTCGTGAAGAAGTTTCTTACCGTGATTGCTGTTGTCTGCGCACTTGCTCTGACAGGTTGCGGAAAGGCAGATACTGCCGCATCGATTGGCGATATCACCATCACGCAGGCACAGGCGCAATCAAAGATTGATGAGCTCTTAGTAGAGCGGGCAAAGATTGATACTGCAGAGAGTCAATTTGAAACTGGGAACGCACTTAACCGAAGCCAACTTCGCTTCACAATTATTACAACAGTATTTGATGAAATTGCGAAAGAGCTAAAAATCACTGTGTCAGCCACAGAACTTGAGAACTCTCGCCAAGGCATTTATAGCCAAATCGGTGGAGAGGCTGAACTTTCCAAGAGTTTAGTAGCAGCACAGATTGCACCATCGAATTTTGATCGCTATTTACGAGCTACTATCATTTCAAATAAATTATCGGGTGCTCTTGCCATGGGTGGAGTTGCCGAAGCAGATATTCAGGCAAAGATCAGTGAACTTCTTCAGAAAAAAGCGGAGCAACTCAATGTCACGGTCAATCCTCGTTATGGCGTGTGGGATATCGCATCAGGTGATTTAATTCTGGAAGACGCTGCCGGTTCAGCTGTAGTTCCTTCAGATAAGTAACGCTTATGTCACAGTCAGAACTTCAACGCCTGGTTGAGGTAATGGACCGCCTTCGTTCACCAGGTGGCTGTGCTTGGGATGCTGAACAAACTCACGAATCGCTCATCAAGTATCTGCTGGAAGAATCATATGAATTCATCGATGCCATTGAGACTGATGATCGCGCCGGGATGCGGGAAGAACTTGGCGATGTATTACTTCAGGTCTATTTCCATTCTCGTATAGCCCAAGATCATCCGAGTGATCCCTTCTCCATCGAAGATGTAGCAAGAGCTATTGCAGATAAGTTAATCAGTCGCCACCCGCATGTCTTTGACAATCTGGAAGTTAGTGGCACTACTGAGATTATTGAAAACTGGGAGGCAATTAAGGCAAGAGAGAAAGGGCGCACCTCTGCCATCGATGGCATTGCGATGTCTCAGCCCGCACTGCCACTAGTTTCTAAGATTTTCTATCGCGCTGAAAAATACGGAGTTGAATTAGAGCTTGCCGGCTACACCACTGAAGAAGAGGCCAATGAAAGCGCCGTTGGCGCGGCACTTGCTTCAGTCATTGGCTGGGCACATGCCAATGGCATCGATCCTGAGAATGCCTTACGGGCGCAGGCTCGAAAGATGATTGCCGAAATTCTTGCGAAGGAGCAATCAGGCTCGCGATAGGATTACCTCCTGCCCTCAACGTCGAGCGCTCAATCGACAGATTTTCTATAACAGGAGAGACCACATGGCAATTATCGAAGCAATCGGCGCTCGCGAAATTCTAGATTCTCGCGGAAATCCAACAGTTGAGGTTGAGATTCAACTCGAAGATGGAACTCAAGCACGAGCTGCAGTACCAAGTGGTGCATCTACCGGAGCATTTGAAGCAGCAGAGCTACGAGATGGCGATAAGAAGCGCT
>NZ_JBBAMU010000037.1:2841-3968 GCF_040402315.1 Candidatus Planktophila sp. | reverse complement strand
GCATCTACCGGAGCATTTGAAGCAGCAGAGCTACGAGATGGCGATAAGAAGCGCTATCTGGGTAAAGGTGTTCTGAAGGCAATTGATTTTGTTAACAATGAAATCGCACCAGAAATCGAAGGCTATGACTCACAAGATCAGCGCCTGATTGATTCAGAGATGATCGCACTCGATGGCACTCCCAATAAGTCACGCTTAGGTGCGAATGCAATTCTTGGAGTTTCACTTGCTGTTGCAAAAGCTTCAGCTGAATCTTCACATCTCTCACTCTTTCGTTACGTGGGCGGACCAAATGCCCATGTGCTCCCAGTACCAATGATGAACATCCTCAATGGCGGAGCACATGCTGATACCAACGTTGATATCCAAGAATTTATGATTGCTCCCATTGGCGCAGAGACATTCCGCGAATCACTTCGTTGGGGCGCTGAGATTTATCACGCACTCAAAGCAGTACTTAAAAAGCGTGGACTTGCAACCTCCGTTGGCGATGAAGGTGGATTTGCGCCCAACCTTGATAGCAATCGCGCAGCCCTTGATCTCATCCTTGAAGCAATCACAGCAGCAGGCTTTAAACCAGGTAAAGAGATTGCACTGGCAATGGACGTGGCGGCAACAGAGTTTCACGAGAACGGTAAGTACAAGTTCGAAGGCTCACTTCGCACATCCGATGAAATGATTGCTTACTACGAAGAGCTTGTGAGCGCCTACCCAATTGTTTCTATTGAAGATCCACTGGATGAAGAAGACTGGGCAGGCTGGAAGTCAATGACAACATCGCTTGGCGCAAAGATTCAGATTGTGGGAGATGACCTATTTGTTACCAACCCTGTGCGTCTGGCTAAGGGAATTGATACAAATACAGCTAACGCCCTGCTGGTCAAGGTAAATCAGATTGGAACTCTAACCGAAACTCTGGATGCAGTAGATCTGGCACATCGTGCTAACTACAGCAGCATGATGTCTCACCGTTCAGGTGAAACCGAAGATACAACCATTGCAGATTTAGCTGTTGCCACAAACTGTGGCCAGATCAAGACTGGTGCTCCGTCTCGCACAGAGCGCGTTGCTAAGTACAACCAACTTCTTCGCATTGAAGAGGAACTTTCTGATGGTGCGGTCTATGC
>NZ_JBBAMU010000037.1:0-2741 GCF_040402315.1 Candidatus Planktophila sp. | reverse complement strand
AGTACAACCAACTTCTTCGCATTGAAGAGGAACTTTCTGATGGTGCGGTCTATGCCGGACGCCAGGCATTCCCACGCTTTAAAGGCTAATTACAAAAAATGGCGCTCAAATCTAGTTCTGGAAAGCGAAAGAAAAGTTACCGTTCGCGCAACCTTAACTTCAATCGCCGCCAGGGATCTGGACGCTTGCTTGCTGTCACAGCAATCTTTTTTATGTTAGCCCTTTTCCTTGCTCCGCCAATTAAGAATTACTTTGTTCAGCGCGCACAAATAAATGCAATTCAATCTCAACTTAAAAGTGATAACTCAGCACTCGATGCAGCACGTAAAGAGTTACTGCTCTGGCAAGATCCTGAATACATAAAATCTCAAGCACGCGAACGGCTGCACTTTGTCTTGCCAGGTGAGCGGCAATACATTGTTACGGGAGAAGACGGTCAGAGTTCTGATCAAGTGCTTGAAACAGATGTTGTGAATAATCTTCCTGAAGGACAACCTTGGTATACCCGTATGATTGCCTCAATTACCGAAGCAGGTAAAGGGTGAGCGCTGACAATCGCAGACCAACGGATGCCGATTTAGTAGTTGTTGAAAATCAATTAGGGCGCACGCCTCGTGATGTACACGCCATTGCCTATCGCTGCCCTTGCGGCAAGCCCGCTGTCGTAGAAACGCCACCACGGCTTAGCAATGGTGAACCATTTCCCACTTTCTACTACGCAACTTGCCCACGTCTTACCGCAGCGATTTCAACCCTGGAAACAACTGGCATGATGGGTCAGATGCAGGTACGACTTGAAAGCGATGCGGTATTAGCAGGTGAATATGCAGCGGCGCACGATGATTACATTGCAGCTCGTTCTGCGCTGCAGATAGATGTTCCAGAGGTAGAAAACGTATCGGCAGGTGGTATGCCCAATCGCGTGAAGTGTCTGCACTCACTTATTGCTCATTCACTTTCTGCAGGACCTGGAGTAAACCCATTGGGAGATGAAGCACTTGCAGCGCTGCCCGAGTGGTGGAAACACTTGTCATGCGAGTAGCCGCTATTGATTGTGGCACCAATTCAATTCGCTTACTGATTGCCGATATCGATGGCGCCAACTTTCGCGAAATCCATCGCGAGATGGAGATCGTTCGCCTCGGTCAAGGCGTTGATAAGACTGGTCAATTTCATCCCGATGCAATCCTTCGCACGCTAGCTGCCGTGGATAAATTCGCAATCGAGATTGCAAAGCGCGGAGTTGAAAAGATTCGCTTCTGTGCCACAAGTGCAACGCGCGATGCAACCAATAGAGACTTGTTTATTGATGGCGTAAAAGATCGACTTGGTATTGCACCGGAAGTAATTCCTGGAGAAGTAGAAGCAGCACTTTCCTTCCAGGGTGCCACCCGTGATTTCCCAGCCACAGATGGACCCTTTCTTGTTATCGATATTGGTGGTGGATCAACTGAGTTTGTCTTTGGAACCACTGATGTGGAGTTCGCAAGGAGTGTAAATATTGGTTGCGTACGGATGTCAGAGCGTCACTTCACTGGTGGAGATGCTGACCCGGGCCAGATAGCGGCAGCTATTGAGGATATCGATGAGGCAATTGCCCAAGCTGCCAAGATTGTTCCCATTACTAAATCAAAGACTTTGATTGCAGTAGCTGGCACGGCAACTACTGTTGCAGCGGCAGCGCTAGAACTGCGCACCTATGACAGATATGCAATCCATCTCTCTCGAATCTCTGCCGAGAACGTTCATGCTGCCTCAAAGGCCTTCCTATCTATGAAGCGAGAAGATCGCGAGGCGCTTGGATATATGCACCCAGGTCGCGTTGATGTAATCGGTGCTGGTTCACTCGTTCTTTCACGCATCATGCTTGCAACTGGTGCTACTGAATTTGTGGCATCTGAATCAGATATTCTCGATGGAATGGCCTGGTCACTTGTATAAGTCGATTGAATTACTTGATCAGGCAATCATTAAGTGCCGCAAATGCCCTCGGTTAGTAGAGTGGCGCGAAGAAGTTGCAGTGGTCAAACGCAAGTCATATGAAAACGAGAAATACTGGGGCAAACCGGTAACTGGATTTGGTTCAGTTAAGCCCAAGATGCTCATCGTTGGGCTAGCACCCGGTGCCCACGGTGCTAATCGCACGGGACGCATCTTCACCGGTGACTCTTCCGGTGATTGGCTCTACGGATCATTACACCGAATCGGTATTGCAAAGATTGCAACATCTACTTCGCGCGATGACGGACAAGTACTTAAAGAGACTCGAATCTCGATGGCTGTGCGTTGTGCTCCACCAGGAAATAAACCCACCACTGAAGAGCGCGACACATGTGCACCCTATTTTGAAAATGAAATCCAGCTGATTGCTCCCACAGTGAGATCTTTTGTCGCACTGGGAAACTTTGGTTGGCAAGTATTAATCAAGTCGCTAAAGATGCAAGGACATAAAATCCTATCAACAAAGTTTGGACATGGATCCACGATTAAGTACTCACATAATGGAATTAACTACTTAATCATTGGTAGTTATCATCCAAGTCAACAGAACACTTTCACAGGCAAACTCACCAAGCCAATGCTCGATTCAGTGTTGAAGAAAGCAGCTAAGTTCGCGGGTATTAAGTAACTTTTCGCATAGTAGACTTCGCATCTCTATTGGCCCCCATAGTCCAATGGCAGAGACAGAGGACTTAAAATCCTTCCAGTATCGGTTCGAGTCCGATTGGGGGCACAAAATG
>NZ_JBBAMU010000036.1:0-7086 GCF_040402315.1 Candidatus Planktophila sp. | reverse complement strand
CAGACTATGGATGGAGCAGCATCACGTGCTGCAGAATTGGCGGCCAAGTAATGTCCATCTTTATTAATTCATCCAGCAAGATAATCGTTCAAGGAATGACTGGTTCTGAAGGAACTAAGCACACCCGCCGGATGTTGGCATCGGGTAGCAAAGTTGTTGGTGGAGTAACACCGGGCAAGGGTGGACAAGTTGTTGATATCAACGGAACCACACTTCCAGTATTTAACACAGTTGCGGAAGCCATGACAGCAACCGAAGCCAACGTCTCAGTTGTCTTCGTGCCGCCAAAATTTGCTAAGGCAGCAGTCATTGATGCTATTGATGCCAAGATGCCACTAGTTGTTGTAATCACTGAAGGCATTCCTGTGCACGATGCAGCATTCTTCTATGCCTACTCTGTGCAAAAGGGCACCACACAAATCATCGGCCCGAACTGTCCTGGGCTGATTAGCCCTGAACAATCAAATGTTGGCATCATTCCTGCAGATATTACAAAGCGCGGTCCCATCGGTCTGGTCTCAAAGTCGGGAACTCTCACTTATCAAATGACATATGAACTTCGAGATATTGGATTCTCAACCGCAGTTGGTATTGGCGGGGACCCAGTAATTGGAACCACCCATATTGATTGCCTTCGCGCATTCCAGGATGATCCGGAAACAACTGCAATCGTAATGATTGGTGAAATTGGTGGCGATGCGGAAGAGCGCGCAGCTGCATTTATCTCTGAGTATGTAACTAAGCCAGTTGTGGGTTATGTTGCAGGATTCACCGCCCCTGAAGGAAAAACGATGGGACATGCTGGCGCAATCGTTTCTGGCTCATCAGGTACTGCTCAAGCCAAGAAAGATGCACTTGAAGCTGCTGGCGTACGAGTAGGACAAACTCCAAGTGAAACTGCGCAATTAATCCGCGACATACTAGGTCGTTAAAACCACGATGCAACGCGTCCTCCTGGTCTCGTTGTCTCATGCATTTCGTAGCGCCGCATTTCTTCTCCTACCGTTCTCATTTATCGCACTTGTAGCTTGGTCAACTGCCGGGAGCGCAAGTGGATCAACAACGGATCCCATACGTGGGGCACTCTGGATCTGGCTTGGCGCGCACCACGTTCCATTTCAGCTCTCACTTCCACCGACTGGTGTCAGTGGCTATCTCACCTACTTGCCGATAGGTGGAGTAGTTCTGCCATTTCTTATTATCCGCTCATCATTTACACGAGTGCTCGACAGACTTAAGGGTGACTACCACGATGTCAACGTTGTCAGGCTTAACTTCTCAATTATCTATGCATTACTTGTGACCACTCTGGCTTTTATTAGTAGATCAAACCCGGTTGCAGTGCAGTGGTATTTAGCCCCACTCTTTGCATTTGCCATCGCTCTGATTTCAACTCTGACAGTGGGTAGTCGGGTAGTGCCATCACGCCCACTTCAAATGAGTGCTCGAGTTTTATCAGTTCTCCTAGGAGTTTCATTCATCGTCGTATCAGTACTTATCTTCATCAATTTTTCTGAGGTGAGAACAATCACGACCTCATTACAACCCGGCATATTTGGTGGAGTACTGCTACTAATGCTTAATATTCTCTATCTACCGAATGTGGCTGTTGCAGCGGCATCCTATTTTTCAGGAACTGGGCTTGCGGTTGGCACTGAAACTTTGGTTTCACCATATTGGTATAACTTGGGAGAGATTCCAGCCCTGCCACTTCTTGGAATTCTTCCGGTAGGCCGAGAACCACTTGCGCTCATTGGGATTCTTTTCTTCGTTGGGCTTGGTGCAATATTGGGGTATCTCACAGCTAACTTTGATATTCGAGCAATCGCCCAGAGTTACCTCTTTACCGTCATCGGTATGGTACTTCTTGGCTATCTTGCAAGTGGATCACTCATCACCGCAGAAATGGGCGCCATGGGTGTTTCAATCTGGAAGTTCGCGCTCTCAGTTGCACTCCAAATGGGAGTTGGCCTAGCTCTCACACTTCTTATTACCAATAAAGTAATGAATAAAGGCGCTCAGTGAAGCGAGTTGTCATTCTTGCATCGGGTAGCGGAACTCTGGCACAGGCCATTTTTGATGCACGCACAACTACCTTGGCAGATGTCGATATCGTTGCAGTCATATCCGATAGGAGCGATGCGCAGGTAATTGCGAGAGCAGAAGCAGCTCATATTGAGTCTTATGTAGTTCCTATGCTGTCCGATCGCACGCAATGGGATCGAGAGCTCGAGACTCTCCTTAGTGCACTGAATCCCGACCTTGTGGTCAGCGCCGGGTTCATGCGCTTGCTCTCAGCAAAGACTGTCGAAAAATTTAAGATCATCAATAGCCATCCATCTCTTCTGCCGCTCTTTCCTGGCGCACATGCAGTTCGCGACGCCCTGCAAGCAGGAGCCAGTCAGAGCGGAACCACAATTCATTGGATTGATTCGGGTCTGGATACTGGTGAGATTATCGCCCAAGAGCGACTCGACATACGCAGTGACGATACCGAAGAGTCTCTGCACGAGCGCATTAAGATTCTGGAACGGGGTCTGATAGTTGCGACCATTGCTTCGATACTGGCAACGCAGGAGAAGAAGAATGGCTAATCGCAAACCAATACGCAGGGCGCTAGTGAGCGTCTATGACAAAGCAAGATTGCTTGAGCTTGGAAAAGTTCTGGTTGCTGCCGGAGTTGAAATACTTTCTACCGGCTCTACTGCCAAAAAACTGCAGGACGCTGGGATCGCGGTGACTGAGGTCAGCAACTACACCGGTTTTCCAGAAATTATGGGCGGTCGCGTGAAGACACTTCATCCGAAGATTCATTCAGGAATTTTGGCAGATCAAAATAATCCAGAGCACCTGAAGGCAATTGCAGATCTTGATATCGAACCCTTTGATCTTGTTGTCATTAACTTGTATCCGTTTGCAGCAACTCTGGCCTCAGGTGCTGATTTTGCGCAATGTATTGAACAGATTGATATTGGCGGCCCATCGATGTTGCGTGGGGCAGCAAAGAACCATGGTTCGGTCGCGGTTGTCTGTAATACATCGCAATATGACCACCTCTTTGCATCCATTAAAGCCGGTGGCTTTAGCGATGAAGAAAGAAAGTTACTTGCGCTCGAGGTCTTTCGCACAACAGCTGAATACGACCTCACCATCGCAAGCTGGCTTGGCTCAACAATCAGTAGTGACATGCAGGATCTGGATTGGTTAGGTCTGATTTTCAAGCGCGATAATTCACTGCGTTATGGCGAGAATCCACATCAGAGTGCTGCTATTTATCGAGGCGGTCCGTCAGGAATTGTGAATGCAGTGCAATCACATGGCAAAGAGATGTCATTTAATAATTACACCGATGCTGAAGCAGCGTGGCGGGCAGCGCTAGATCATGTCGAGCCATGCGTGGCAATCATTAAGCACGCCAACCCATGTGGCATCGCAGTCGGAAAAGATATTGCTGATGCTTACGCAAAGGCACATCTATGCGATCCGGTCTCAGCATTCGGAGGAGTTGTGGCGGCAAATCGCACGGTTACTGCTGCTATGGCGCAATCTCTTTCCGAAGTATTTACTGAAGTAATTATCGCGCCTGAGTATGAAAGTGCTGCGCTAGAAATATTGACACAGAAACCATCTATTCGAATTCTTACCTGCGCTCACACTCAAATCTCCCCTCTTGAAATTCGTCCAGTATCAGGTGGCCTATTGGTGCAAGAAACTGATCTCATTACCGCCGATGGTGATGATCCAAAGAATTGGCAGCAAGTAACTGGCGCCGCACCTTCACCCAATGTAATGCGCGATCTTGTATTTGCATGGCGATCTGTTCGCGCCGTTAAGAGCAATGCCATTCTTCTTGCTAAAGATGGCGCAGCAGTAGGAATCGGAATGGGGCAGGTAAACCGAGTTGATTCTGCAAAGTTGGCCGTTGATCGCGCAGGATCTCGGGTTGCCGGAAGTGTGGGTGCATCGGATGCATTCTTCCCATTTGCTGATGGCCTTGAGATTCTTACCGCAGCCGGGGTGATAGCAATCGTGCAGCCAGGTGGCAGCGTTCGTGATGAGGAAGTGATTGCTGCTGCAACTAAGGCTGGGATAGCGATGTTCTTCACCGGAACCCGACATTTCTCGCACGCCTAGAGCAACGATTAAGATAAAGCCATGAGCGCGCAAATACTTGATGGCAGAGCACTTGCTGCAACCATCAAGAAAGATCTTGCAGCTCGCACTCTGGCTTTGAAATCCAAGGGAATTACTCCGGGCCTTGGCACCATCTTGGTGGGCGATGATCCTGGGTCGCATTCTTATGTAGGCGGAAAACATAGAGATTGTCAGGAAGTAGGAATCAATTCGATCCGGGTAGACCTACCGGCAACAGCAACGCAAGCTGATGTTCTGGCTGCCATTAAAGATCTCAACGGCGCTAAAGAGTGCACTGGATATATTGTGCAACTTCCACTTCCGGCTTCAATTAATACGCAACTTATTCTTGAAGCAATTGATCCCGCAAAAGATGCCGATGGCTTACACCCACTTAATCTAGGTCGGCTCGTTGCGGGGCACCAAGCACCGCTGCCGTGCACCCCACGCGGCATTGTTGAATTAATTAACCATTATAAAATTTTACTTTCGGGTGCAGAAGTCGTTGTTATCGGGCGCGGACTTACTGTTGGTCGCCCACTTGGTCTACTGCTTACGCGAAAGAAAGAGAATGCAACCGTAACGTTGACACATACCGGTACCAAAGATTTGCTCGCTCACACACAGCGCGCCGATATTGTGATTGCTGCTATCGGACAACCACACTTCTTGAAAGCCAAGATGATTAAGCCTGGTGGAGTAATTCTCGATGTCGGAATCTCACGGACAGATGCCGGACTCATTGGTGATGTTGATCCAGGTGTATTCGATGTCGCATCATTCGTTGCACCAATGCCAGGTGGTGTTGGGCCCATGACTCGTGCCATGTTGCTGATGAATGTGGTTGATGCATGCGAGCGATAAACGCCCTACAACTTCGTATTGCATACATAGTTATTTCACTCGGAGTTCTCCTTGGTATTGCCGGATTTGTCCGTACTGGGGCGCTGCTTATTTCGGCAGGCACCGGTGTGATTGCGCTCTCGCAATGGGAATCTCGCTCCTTCGAGCGATATCTGCCGCTCACGATTGCGATAGTACTTTTTGGGCTGGCAATCGCACTTCCTAATGGGTTGTAGAATTCTCTCGACATCAAGATAAAACCAGATCGATTAAAAGGATAGCTATGACAAAGAAAGTCACCGTTGTAGGTGCAGGCTTCTACGGATCAACCACAGCACTTCGTTTAGCTGAGTACAACATCTTTGATGAAGTTGTACTCACCGATATCCTTGAAGGAAAGCCAGAGGGTTTGGCCCTTGATATGAACCAATCTCGCTCTATCGAAGGTTTTGAAACGCGCATCACTGGCGCGACAACTACAGCCGAGGGTGCTGGCTATGAAAAGACTGCCAACTCTGATGTGGTGGTCATTACCGCAGGACTTCCACGCAAGCCTGGAATGAGCCGTATGGATTTGATTGGCGTTAACGCCGGAATCGTTCGTGGAGTCGCAGAAAATATTGCAAAGCATTCACCGAACGCAGTCATTATCGTGGTCTCTAATCCACTCGATGAAATGACCGCCCTGGCACAGATTGCGACCAACTTTCCAAAGAATCGTGTGATGGGTCAAGCTGGAATGCTCGATACTGCGCGCTTTACCAATTTTGTGGCAGAAAAGCTTGGAGTCCCAGTTGCTTCAGTCAAAACTCTGACACTGGGTTCACATGGAGACACTATGGTCCCCGTTCCAAGTCGTTGCACCGTAAATGGTGTGGCACTTTCTGAGAAGTTATCCCAGACCGAAATTGATGAATTAGTTGATCGCACTCGTAATGGTGGCGCTGAAGTAGTTGCACTTCTGAAAACTGGCTCGGCCTATTATGCACCATCTGCCGCAGCAGCACGCATGGCAAAGGCTGTAACTGAAGATTCAGGCGATGTCATGCCGGTGTGCGCATGGGTCGATGGCGAATATGGAATTTCTGGCGTCTATCTCGGTGTTGAAGCAGAGATTGGCAAAGTAGGCATTCGCAAAGTTGTGGAGAGCGCGCTGACAGATGCAGAAGTCGCATCATTGAAGGAAGCTGCAGAAGCTGTTCGGGCAAAACAAGCAGACGTTCTGACGCTGTAATTGAGTAGAAGCTAATCGGGAGAAGATAATGTCAAAGATTAAAGTAGCAGGCACAGTTGTTGAGCTCGATGGCGATGAGATGACCCGCATTATTTGGCAGTTCATCAAAGACCAGCTGATCTTGCCTTACCTTGATGTCAACCTTGAGTATTACGACCTTGGTATGGAACACCGCGATGCAACCAATGATCAAGTAACCATCGATTCTGCTCGCGCAATCCAGAAGCATGGCGTGGGAATCAAGTGCGCAACTATTACTCCTGATGAAGCCCGCGTTGAAGAATTTGGCCTCAAAAAAATGTGGAAGTCCCCTAACGGAACTATTCGCAACATCCTTGGTGGCGTCATTTTCCGTGAGCCAATCATTATCAGCAATGTTCCGCGATTAGTTCCACACTGGACTCAGCCAATTGTTATCGGCCGCCATGCATTCGGCGATCAATACCGTGCCACAGATTTCAGAGTACCAGGAGCTGGAAAGCTCACTCTTTCATTTGTGCCAGAAGATGGTTCTGCTCCGCAAGAGTTTGAAGTATATGACTTCAAATCTTCTGGTGTTGCCATGGCTATGTATAACGTCGATGACTCAATCCGCGACTTTGCTCGAGCGTCACTGAACTACGGACTTCTTCGTAAATTTCCGGTCTATCTCTCAACGAAGAACACGATTCTTAAAGCTTATGATGGACGTTTCAAAAATATCTTTGAAGAGATTTACCAAGCAGAATTCAAAACTCAATATATTGCAGCAGGCATTTGGTATGAACATCGATTGATTGATGACATGGTAGCCATGGCACTTCGCATGGATGGCGGATATGTCTGGGCATGTAAGAACTACGATGGAGATGTGCAGTCAGATACCGTCGCACAAG
>NZ_JBBAMU010000035.1:0-8126 GCF_040402315.1 Candidatus Planktophila sp. | reverse complement strand
AGAGTTTCATTCGGACCAATAGGTCCAGAACCAGCTGCGCCATATCCCATTTCTGGTGGAAGTATCAGCAATCTGCGTCCACCCTCTTTGGCACCAGGCAAACCTTTCTGCCAACCTTCAACTACCCCCGCTAACGGAAATGTTGCTGGCTGACCGCTCCATGATGACTCAATGATTTTTCCAGTTGACCACGCCATGAGTGTGTAGTGAACAGTCAGGGTGGATGTGGGAAGAACTTCTTTCCCGGTTCCAACGATGATGTCCTTGGTAGTTAATTCTGTTGGCGCGCTACCTTCTGGCTTAGAAATTGTAGGAACTTCTCCTGCTACTGCAGAAACTACCGGCAGCACTGTGGCACCTGATGACATCTTCTCTCCTTCGGTAACGTTGAGGCCAACTAGGACGGTGAGTCCAATGAGTGCGGCGGCAATGACGCCGGCTATTGCTTTGCGAGTGGTCTTATTAATTTTCTAACTCCTTAATCAGGTTGAAATCTCCGCCACCGAGTTGGCCTTGATCGCGATACATCTCTAACTTTGCCCGGGTATCGGCAATATCTAAATTACGCATAGTTAACTGCCCAATGCGATCTGTTGGTCCAAAGGCGGCATCTTCGGTGCGCTCCATCGATAACTTATCTGGGTGATAGCTCAAGGCAGGTCCAGTTGTGTTGATGATCGAATAATCATCCCCGCGGCGCAGACGAAGTGTGACCTCGCCAGTAACAGCCGATGCCACCCAACGTGTGAGTGATTCACGAAGCATCAAGCTCTGGGGATCAAGCCAGCGTCCCTCATAGAGTAAGCGACCCAGTCTGCGACCTTCTGCATGGTAGTTCGCAATGGTGTCTTCATTATGAATTGCAGAGATGAGTCGCTCGTAAGCGATAAAGAGCAGCGCCATTCCTGGAGCCTCATAGATGCCACGAGACTTAGCTTCGATAATTCTATTTTCAATCTGATCACTCATTCCAAGGCCATGGCGGCCACCAATTTTATTTGCCTCATTCATCAGAGCCGCGACATCGCTAAAGCGTTGGCCGTTAATTGCCACCGGGCGACCCTGGACATACTCAATCTTCACATCTTCAGCTGCAATTGAGACTGAAGAATCCCAGAACTTCACGCCCATAATGGGAGTAACAATCTCAATGGAGGCATCGAGGTTCTCTAAATCTTTTGCCTCATGGGTAGCACCCAAAATATTTGCATCGGTTGAATAAGCCTTCTCAGTGCTGTCGCGATATGGCAAATTGTTGGCAACTAACCACTCAGACATCTCTTTCCGGCCACCGAGTTCGCGCACGAAATCAGCATCAAGCCATGGCTTATAGATCCGTAGATTTGGATTAGCCAGCAGTCCATAACGATAGAAACGTTCGATGTCATTACCTTTATAGGTAGAACCATCTCCCCAGATTTCAACCTTGTCATGCAACATCGCACGAACCAGCAGCGTTCCGGTTACGGCGCGGCCCAGTGGTGTTGTGTTGAAATAGGCCTTACCACCAGAGCGAATATGAAAAGCGCCGCAGGCAATAGCAGCCAGACCTTCCTCGACAAGTGGGGTCTTGCAATCAACTAGTCGTGAAATTTCTGCGCCATACTCTTTAGCGCGAACCGGAACTGAATCAATATCAGTCTCGTCATATTGGCCAAGATCTGCCGTGTAGGTGCATGGCACCGCACCTTTTGCGCGCATCCAAGCAACGGCGACAGAGGTATCGAGTCCGCCAGAGAAGGCGATTCCGACTTTTTCACCGATAGGAAGTGATGCAAGGACTTTGGACATAGTGCAAAGTCTAACCTTTGATCAGCGCTGCTAGCGCAGGTTTAACTTTCCAGAGCGCCAGCATCTCGTCATATCTCTGCTTTTCTGATGCGTCCACCCCTGCACCGGTCTTTACTGCGCGAATCATGAGATTTCTGGGGGTGTGCTCTCCCCCAATAAATTCAATTGCCTCTACCCGATAGCCACGCAATTTCATAATCTGCATCCGCAGGCCATCGGTGAGTAAATCTCCCAAGCGTTCTTTCATAATTCCGTTGCGGGTAATGATCGACCACGGCTGCGGAATCTCGTTCATCTGTGCCTGAATATCATGGTGACAACAAGGTGCTATCAAAGCCAGCTTGGCATCAGAGTTAATCGCCCAGGCAATTGCATCATCAGTTGCGGTATCACATGCATGAAGTGCGATGGCGATGTCAGCAGATATAAGAGTGGTATCTGCTATCTCCTCGGCTCGAAACTCGATACTCGACGAGATTCCTAATTGTTTGGCTATCTCATTGTTGCGATCTCGAGCAGAGGTGCGAACATCAATACCGATGACTTTAACCGGCATACCTTGGCTACGTAGATATTGATGAGCTGCAAATGTTAGATAAGCATGACCACAACCAAGATCGACGATAGTCAGGGGCTGTGCCGCTGTGGGTTGGGCGATATGCCCCGCCTTGATTGCACTTGTCAGTGTTGGGGTGAGTAAGCGCAAGAATTCTTCTACCTGCTTATATTTATCTGACTTGCTGACTTTGAGATTTCCCTGGCTATCAGATATTCCAATTGCAATCAGATAGGGATCAGATGAGTCAAGTAATCGAGACTTAGTGCGGTCGTGCGGGAGTTCTTGCTCGCGCTCGGTAGCTTCGCGGTGGATTAGTGCTTCACCCTTCTTTGTAATTCGAACACTGATTGATTGGTGAGTCTGTTCCAGCAGAATATTGGCATATCCAGAGCGCATTAATTCGCTAAAGGGTGCTTGCCCTACTTCATAATTCTTCGTTGTCATCTGTCGACCATCACTATGACTGACTTGTATCGCAATCGAATCTTTGATTAACACAGGTCGCAGATCGATGCGCTCGTGAGCAGTCTGCATATTTCTGCGGCGACCAGAGAGCACAACCCTGACTAAAGATTTGGTATCGCCAAATTTCTCGGTGAGCTCAACAAATACATCTTCGAGATTGGCATCGCTCACAGGGTTAAGTTTAGTCTTTAGCTAAAGGAAGGCTCACCACTACCGCCAAGCCGCCCAGGGCACTCTTGCGCAGCGAGAAAGTGCCGTTCAGTTTTTCAATAACTGCCGACATGATGCTCATACCCAACCCGGAACCACCATTTTCGCGTGAGCGAGATTTATCAAAGCGATTAAGTGAGCGGATATCATCGGCATAAGCACCCTCAGGTAATCCTTGCCCGGCATCTTCAATCATAATCAGGACGTTCTTTCCAGATTTACTACATGTAATTGTTACCGCAGCATCTGCGCTGGTGTGGCGCATGATGTTGGTAAAAGCATTTTGGATAAATCGAGAGAGATAATCTCTGGAAGCCACTACCGCCAAGTCATTCTCTATTTTTAAGACTACCTTGCGCCCAGGATTAAGAGTCGTGAAGTCAGTGCCATGAGCGCTTAATAACTCACTCACATCCATTTTTTCGATATCTCGGCTTCCACTCTCACCTAGTTCGGCAAGAAGCAGTAAATCTTGAATCAGATTCTCCATCCGATTGATTTCAGTTCCCACGCGAGTAAATGCACGATCTTGATCTTCAGCCGTTACCAGCTGTTTCTTACTCAGCATCTCCACATAACCTTTGACCACGGTAAGTGGGGTGCGCAACTCGTGGGATGCATCACCGAGAAATTCCTGCATACGAGCAAGGGATGCAGATTCATCTCGGCGGTTAGCTCGCCTGAAATAGAAGAAGAGTAAAAGCCCTGCTACCAGATCGACAATGAAGGTAACAAGTGCCAAGGCACGTATATTGACCTCAAAGCGTTCCTCTATTGCATTGGTGGCACGAGCAATCAGAATGAAATCTTCCTCATCAAGGCGCACTGTTCGCAATTGATAGGGGTCATCTGCCCTTATTGATATCGGGCGGACAGCGGCTTTTTCAATCAGCTCTTTGGCAGGCGCTCCTAGATATATCAAAGTCGATTCACGAACCAGTGTCTCTTGACCTTCTTCGGTTAATAGCGTCAGAGTTGCATTAAGAGTTAACTGCTCAATCGCAAAGAGTGCGGCGGCGATGGATTGCTCTGGGTTATCCAGGGCAGCTTGTGCCACAAAATCGAGTGAGGCATTTACCTCAGAAAATTCAGCGCTCCGGGTGTGAAAAGCAGAGTAGCTACCGATTCCCAAGGTGACCACTGTGACCAGCAAAATTGTAAATATGCTGGTTCTTGTGCTGTTTGAGATCTTCAACTCTTCTCCGTAAAAAGTTGGAAGCCGACTCCTCGTATCGTCTTGATACCTTCATAGCCATCGCGATGTAATTTCTTTCGTAGGTAGGAGATGTAGGTATCTACAACCGTACTCTCGGATTCAAAGGTGATTCCCCAGACCTCATCGAGCAAATAAGTCTTGGTTAATACACGTCCCTTGCTCTCCAATAAAACAAGCAAGAGACGGAATTCTGTGGGAGATAACTCCACTACCTCACCATTAAATGTCACTTGATGGGTGTCGTTATCGAGTTTGATGGGACCGCTGCTCAAACTCGAATCTGAAGTGACGGTGAATTGAGTTCTTCGCAAGATGGCTCTAACTCGAAGTACGAGCTCTTCCAGACCGCGCAATGGTTTTGTCACATAATCATCGGCACCCAAGGTTAATCCACGAGTGATGTCGGCGCGGTCTCCGCGCGCACTCAGCATTAGTGCAGGAGTGTTATCGCCTGCACTTCTAATGCGTTCAATAAATTCAAAACCATCCATCATCGGCATATTGATATCAACAACCAGTAGATCTGGTTTGATTGTGCGAAGTAAAGTCAGAGCCACCATGGCATCAGGTGCCACTACAGTTTCAAATCCAGCAAGTTTGAAGGCATCAGCGAGTACCTCGCGGACGCCGACTTCATCGTCAATAATCATGATGAGTTGGCTCATGTGCCCAGCCTTTCACGCAATTCCCTCTTTTTCTACCACTTCACACGCACGCACACGAAACCGCTAGGTGATTCACAGAAGATTCACACCACCTCTTTAATACTATTAAGTCATGAAAAGAGGCGTTTCCGCAGCGATCATCTTCACTCTCTGCTCATTCTCTTCTTTCTCTCAATCTGCCGTGGCAGATCAACGGACTCCACCTCCTATTCCTTCAGGAGTCCTTGAGCAGTTCCAACGGGACATGGATGCGTTTAGGGCAGCGATGACGCTTCGTGACCAGCAAATGCGTGAGATAAACCAAAGTTTTTATCTAGCTATTAATAAGGCTAATCAAGATGCTCGATCTGCCTTGCAAATTGCAAGCAAGCCAGAGCAAAAGATTTCTGTCATTACAGTAAAGAAAGGCGCAGTAGCTGCTGCGATTTATGCGAGAGAGAGTGCGATTATCGCTCTTGGGCAACCACCTATGCCGCCAGTAGATCCAATGCGGATACAGAAAGGTTCAACGAAACAAAAAGAGAAGCAAGATAAAAAAGAGAAACAACCCCGCTAACTACTCTTGCACATTCACTTTCATAGTGCGCAGCGTATGACGGTCATGGCTCTTCTCGCGTTCATGTATCTTTCTAATTTGTAACTCAATGCTATTAACGGCTTCATCAAATGCTGCCACATCATTAAACGATGCTGCCTCTGCCCGTAGTAGCGGACCAGAACCGTGTGAAGTAATAATTACCTTATGAGAATGTTTTCCTTGTCGCGGGTTCGCCTCATGCAGTACTTCCACCTCAATGCGGTCTATCGTCACACTAAAGCGATTCATAGAGAGTAATTTCTCTTCTGCTATCAATGGAAAGTCACTGGCAAGTTCTGCGTGGCGAGGATGAATGATGATTTTCATTTCAGCAGCATCCCACTACCGGAGTAAAAATGTAAGAGCAGTTTTATCAGGCTAGGGGTAAGAGGTAAACGACTAGGGTGAGGATTGCTGCAAGTGAGAGTGATTGGGTGAGAATAACCACCGCAGTCTTTCGATCGGCTGCTAGCGCTGCTTTATCCGGCACGCGCGAGAGCTGACCCAGCTTGCCGAGGTTAAATGTTCCCATTAAGCCGTAAGCGAGACAGAATTTTCGTTTCGATTGCACCCAGCCAATTGATGCCACAGCCAGCGGAATAAAGATTCCAAGTCGAAGCGAGGGTTCGGCACTTGTTGAGATAAATCCAATAAGCGCACTCACGCTGAGAGCGCTTCCAATAATGGCAACGATTTGGCGGCGGCGAATTTCTCCAGTGCCGATATTGCAAGATCCAGCTACATACTGGCTGTCAGACATTTACGCTTCTTCGAATTCGTCTTCGTCAATCCAAGCATCAGTTTCATTCTCATCTTGCTTTTCAACCCATGATAAGAAAGATCCGACAGCACGGAAGGCTAAAAGTGCAACAGTGATTGCTGCAAGGGTTCTTCGGAGCGCTTTCATATGGCTAAAAATACTCCACTTTGAATCAAAGTGCGCGCCTTACCCCTGGGTCAGTGCGGTGTCGATATCGTGCCAGAGGTCATCGATATGTTCGCATCCCACTGAAAGCCGGATGAGATTCTCCGGCACGCTATGGCTCTCGCGTTCCCACCGGCGCCGGCGCTCCCAAGTGGTTTCGACTCCCCCAAGACTTGTTGCATTGGCAATCAGAGTTGATGCATCACAGATAGCTTCGGTCTGCTCGGCGGCAGCACCAGCTTGAAATGAGACGACCGCACCGAATCCGGGGTATCGAACATTTTTCACCGCAGGGTGATCAGCTAACTTCTTTGCCAAGCTGGCAGCGCTTTCTTGGGCACGGTTAAAGCGAAGTGGGAAGGTGCGGAGTCCGCGCAGACCAAGCCAAACCTCAAAAGGTCCAGCAACTCCGCCCAGAGTTGTGCGGGCTTCAATGAGGCGGGTATGGAGTGCGGGATCTTTAACCGAAAGTGAACCCAAAATAACATCGCTATGTCCAGCTAAATATTTGGCAACTGAATGCATGACAACATCTGCGCCAAATGTCAGTGGCTTTTGATTCAGCGGTGTTGCAAAAGTATTATCAAATCCCACACCCAAGTTACGCTTCTTCGCTTCGCCAATGATTACTGCTACTTCAGCAACATTTAACCCAGGATTGGTTGGTGATTCCACCCATAAGAAGGCGGCGCCCTGTAATTGGCTGATTACTTCTTTGGTATCTGTAATATCTACAAAGCGAACCTCTAGTCGTCCCTCAGCGTGATAACGCTTAAGAAGTGACATAGTGCCGCTATAGCCTTCATGTGAGGCAACTACGGGTGCTCCATGTGGCAAGAGGGAAAAGACGGCAGTGATTGCCGCCATGCCTGATGCAAAGACTAAGGTTGATTGTGCTTCTTCAAGTGCTGAAATTGCGTGCTCTAACTCATACCAGTTTTCATTTCCGAAGCGGCCATAATTAATGTCACCTCCTGCACGGTATGTGGAGTTTAAGGAGATGTGCGAATTTAATCCGGCGCCCGGCGCTGGTTGTGGGCGCCCTGCTGAAATTGCGAGTGTCTCAGGGTGTAATTGCTTATCGGCCATAGGTCCAGAGTAATCGCTTAACCGGAAACCTGCGAAGGAAAGGAGACTCCAGTACTTGAATGACAGTCATATCCATTGGGATTCTTCGCTAAATATCGCTGGTGGTACTCCTCAGCGAGATAGTAAGGAACGCCTTGCGCGCTCTTGATTTCGGTCACGATTTCGCCAATACCTTTTCGGGAAAGAGCTGCCTGATAGACATCACGGGTAGCCTCTGCCTGTAGTAATTGTGAATCACTTGTTGTGAAAATCGCACTCCGATACTGGGTTCCGATATCTCCACCTTGACGATTGAGCGAAGTCGGATCATGCATCACCCAGAACTCTTCAAGTAATCGTCGATAGGTGAGCTGGGCTGGATCAAAACTAACTTCCACTATCTCAGCATGGCCCGTCACACCTGTGCACACTTGTTCGTATGAAGGATCAGGGCGTGCACCACCCATATAGCCAACACTTGTCTCTAGTACTCCCGGAATATTCCACAATCTACGCTCGGCGCCCCAGAAACAACCTGTTGCAAAATATGCTTTCTCGATATTGCTCATAGTCAGATAATCTACCCTTCTACCTGCGCCCCCGTAGCTCAGGGGATAGAGCACTGCCCTCCGGAGGCAGGTGCACAGGTT
>NZ_JBBAMU010000034.1:0-8768 GCF_040402315.1 Candidatus Planktophila sp. | reverse complement strand
GAGCCTGCTCTCGTGCAACTAGGTGCTTCACAAGTTGCCTGTCACTTCCCAAATTGACGTGCACAGATAATTGTTGACAATTAAATAATTCCCACCTAGGTTTTCATTACTGTCCCAGGAAGCGTGCCAATATAAATCGCGTAATTATCTGAGCGGGCAGCTAGCTCTTCGTAGGAGGTATAGAAATCAGCGATACCAAATGCCTTAGCAAATTCTTGCGCTTTGCCTGGCGTTCTAGAGGCAACTGCAACAAAATTCTGCTTTGAATTCTTCTGCGCAGTTTTAATCATCTGCTCAGCGAGTCAGCCGGCACCGAAGACTCCCCATCGCAGCGGTTTGGATTCCTCTGACCTAAAGAGATGCGGCTTGGGAAGTGTTGTCATTGAGCTAACGTATCTCTATTTATCCTGATTTGATACGGTAAATTCGATTAAATAAAGTTTTAGAAGAAGATTAATTTCAGGCCTACAGCCAGCGCTGAAATCAGGGTAATTTTTTGAAACATTCGTAGATCAACTTTTGCGATAAATCTTCTTCCAAGAATGGCCCCTATAACAACCATCGGAAGAGCAGGAAGGATGTAACGAAGTGAGTTTACATCGAGCAAGCCGAGGCCAAGGGTGAAAGGTAGTTTTGCTAGGTTGATGATAAAGAAGAGCCAGGCTGTATTTCCAAGAAAGTTAAGAACTGAATTTTTGCGCAACAACAAATAAATACTCATGGGAGTACCACCAGAATTGGCAACCATGCTCATGAAGCCAGCGGTAGAGCCAAGAAATACCCGAAGAGTTCGCGGGTAACGAATAGTGACGTCGTAATTATGTTTCTGCCAATACTGACTCACGGGGTATAGCAAGACTAGTAAGACGACAACTACTCCAATAGTTCTTTTCAGGGAGCTATCCGTTGAATGGAGGAGATAGAAAGCTCCCACAACAAAACCACATAAGACTGGAAAAATAAGAGTTTTAAGGAATTTCCACTCAACGTGCTTTTTATACACTCCAATAGCAAAGAGATCACCTACCAAAAAGAGAACATGAAGAACCCCAGTTGATTCTTTAGCCGGCATTACTTGAGCAATCAGGGCTGCAGAAAGGAGCCCAATCCCGCCAATTGCCGTTTTAGATACTCCCACCAGTAAGCCAATTGCCATCATGGTGATGATGAGAGCGGTAGTCACGAAGCATCCTTATTTGGCTTGTGACTAAATGTTTTCACAAAGTCAATCCTATGGCTGCTCGCAGAGAAGACGGTCACTTGCTTTGTTTTTAAGGCGCCCTTTGCCGACCCTGCTGCGCGTGCTGATGCTGGTCGAGTAATATCGGGCCATGAGCCGGAAGAGTAAATTTCTCGCCACCTGGAAAACACTACCTAGGCAACTACGAAAAGTAATTGTTTCGGTTATTGGCTTCACTCTCATCACTTTAGGTTTGCTGCTGATCGTGCTCCCTGGGCCATTTACTTTGCCATTTCTAATCCTGGGACTCGTTGTCCTTGGGCTGGAATTTGCCTGGGCTGATCGAATGCTTGATCAAGTAAAAGCGCAAGGCAAAAAAGTTGATCCAAGAAAGTTGCTAAAGCGAAAACCGAAAAATCCAGAGCCTAATTAAGGGCAATTCGGTACTGACGTTTTCCAGATTCTAAGGTGTAGGTGTCATAGAGTTTTCTGGCAGTTTCATTATCTTCATCAGTATTCCAATATAGACGCGAACATTTATTTTCTATCGCATAGCTCTTTACATAGTCAATCAGAGCTCGCCCTACACCTTTTCCGCGCACAGTTGAATCAACGAATAAATCTTCAAGATAGCAATGTCCGCCCTCAGACCAGGTTGAGTTCTGCAGGCTATATGTCGTAAAGCCAACGATGAGGCCATCATCAATGGCAACAGCGCACTTCATATTAAATTCTGGATCAAGAATTCGCTGCCAGGTGAGTGAACTTTGTTCGACAGAGAGCTCAGTCTGATAGAAGTCGAGATAACCCTGCCAGAGAATGAACCAACGTTGCTTATCTGTAGGTAGTGCAGCTCTAATTTCAAGTGGTAGCCGCATGGACTTCTCTACCTTTTCACTCATGCGAAGATTCTAACTGCGAGGTACTCTCTACCCCATGAGCACACGTGAATATGCAGTTATTACTGGAGCAAGTAGTGGAATCGGCGCGGCAACAGCGCGATTGTTGGCAAGCAATGGTTATCACGTGATTGCTGCAGCTAGGCGCACAGAGCGATTAGCTGCCCTTGCCGCAGAAGATCAGAACATCGAAGCCTTCACACTCGATGTCACTAAGCAAGAGTCAATTGATTCACTTACCAAGCACGTGCAAGGAAAACCAGTTTCAATTCTTATCAACTGCGCTGGTGGTGCTTTTGACTCGGATCCAATTAATGACTCCGATCCTGAAATTTGGAAGAAGACATTTGATATCAATGTTGTGGGTTCTGTGCGGATGATCAAAGCAATGACCCCGCTGATGCAGGCATTTGGCCGTGGGCATATCGTGATGATTTCATCAACTGCCGGCCATCGCGTCTATGAAAATGGTGGAAGTTATGTGGCGGCAAAGTTTGCGGAAACCTCTCTTGTTGAAACCCTTCGCCTAGAACTTAATGGTCAACCGATTCGGGTGACAGAGATTGCTCCTGGAATGGTTAAGACAGATGAGTTTTCGACGGTGCGTTTTAAAGGTGATACTGAGAAGGCGGCGAAGGTATATGAAGGTGTCACCAGGCCGTTGGTGGCTGAAGATGTGGCTGAGGCAATCAGATGGTCAGTGATGTTGCCAAGTCATTTCAATGTCGATCACTTAATGATTAGACCGGTGGCACAAGCTCAAGTGCATAAGGTGTATCGACAACCGCTTTAACTTCGCTTTACGACCCGATACTTGGCAAGAGTGGGATCAGTTGCATAGGCGATGCGAACGCCAGCAGCGCGGGAAGCCCCTAAGCCCTCAACAATCTGTTGGGTAAGAATTTCACCAGGTGCAACAACTGCAACACCTGGCGGATATGGTGCAATCAGATCTGCTGAAATGCACCCAATGGCATCACGGGCGCTGACTAACTCGGTCTCTGCAAAATAAGCATCACGCATAGAAATTGCGCGCTGTGGCACAACAGACCAACTCAGCGCCGTTGCGCTCTCGCGCCGTTGTTCTTGGCTGCGCTTCAGAATCGGAATTAACACATCTGCCAATCGATCAAAATCAGCTCTGGTATCGGCAATAGTGCCCAGAAAGACAATCGTGTCTCGATCGGCCATCTCCACCCGAATTCCTTCAGCTTGTAGATCTTGCTCAATTTCAACTCCGGAAGCCCCCAGCTGCTGCACGCGCAGAACTATCTTGGAGGCATCAAAGCGGCCAGCTGGAAAATCCTGCGGATAGAGAAAAATAGGAAGGGCAAATTCGGCCTGCACCAGCTCTTTGAAGTGATGAACATTTTTTAACAGGGCGCCGATTAACTCTTCCCCGCGAGTTTGCAGCAGTGCGCGCACGCCATCGATGGAAGCTAGTGGGGCTCCAGCTGGTGAAGTTGTGTGGGTTGTTTCAAAGCTTTGTTCTAAACGTTCTTCGCTCAGCAACGTGGTGCGGGCAAGTAAGAGCGCAGAGGCGCTATAACCAGGCAGGGCTTTATGTGTACTAGTGATCAGCGCATCAGCACCTAATTGAAATGCATGCTGTGGCAGGTGTGGGTGAAAACCAAAGTGTCCGCCCCATGCCGCATCTAAAATCACTTGAACACGTTGGGCATGTGAAAGTTCAATCAGCGCCGGTAGATCTGAGATTGTTCCCAAATAACCTGGCTCGGTAAGTAGCACCGCAATTGGTTTCTCACTCAAAGCTTTTGCAAGTTCGCCAGTTGTGATTCCGGTTGGAACACCTGTTGCGCCATCAATCTCAGGTGACATCCAGATTGGCTCAAGGCCAGCAAGAACAAGTGCGCTTAAGACCGAACGGTGCGCGGTCCTAGATACTGCGACCTTATCGCCGGGCTTTCCTAGTGCGAAGATGATTGCCTGGTTTGCGTGGGTTGAACCACCGGTTGAAAAGCGTGCGTAATCTGCGCCCCACAAGGTGGCGGCCAGTGATTCAGCCGCCTTCAATGTCTGATTCGTTAACTTAATTTCATCCAAGCCGCCATATAAAGGTGTATCTGAGTCAACCACAGCACCTAAGTCGGCATCTAGCGCGCTCGCCTTCTGCTTATGTCCCGGAATGGTGAAAGGAGTTCTGGTGCGCTCGAAGTAGGCGAGGTAGGCATCAAGTAGCGGTGCGCTATCTCTGAGTCTGCTCATGTGGCAAGCCTAACTCTTAGTCAGAGCCGGTGAGGTCTGCGGGTAGGAAATACGGGGCTTAGAATTAAGCCATGACTTCACAGGATCGACTCCCGCAAACTCGTCATCTGGTCACAGAAATTCCTGGACCAAAATCGACGGCGGCGATGGCGCGACGTAAAGAGGCTGTTTCTGGGGGACTAGGAACTGCGATGCCGGTCATTGTTTCGCGTGCACACGATGCGATTATTGAAGATATCGATGGCAACCGAATTATCGATCTTGGTGCAGGTATTGGTGTTGTCACCGTGGGAAACGCCGCACCTCGCGTTGTAAAAGCTGTGCAAGAAGCAGTGGAGAAATTCACTCACACCAACTTCACCACGGCTCCATATCTGGGCTATATCGAAGTCTGCGAAGCCCTCAATCGTTTAACTCCTGGAAAATTTGCGAAGAAGTCAATTCTGCAAAACTCAGGAGCAGAAGCGGTAGAAAATGCAATCAAAATTGCACGTCACTACACAAAGCGCCCAGCAGTCGTTGTCTTTGAACACGCCTATCACGGCCGCACAAACCTGACTATGGCCCTCACGGCAAAGAACTTGCCATATAAAGATGGTTTCGGTCCTTTTGCTAATGAGATCTACCGAATGCCAATGCCATATTCCTATCGTTGGGTTGGAAATCCCGACACCATTGCGCAAGACGCACTTGATATGGTGATTCATAAAATTGAGAAAGAAGTGGGAGCACATAACGTTGCCGCCATTTTGATTGAGCCAGTTGTTGGCGAGGGTGGATTTATCGTGCCACCAGTTGGATTTATGCCAGGGCTGCAAAAGTTTGCAACCGAGAACAAGATTGTATTTATTGCTGATGAAGTGCAATCAGGTTTTGCTCGCACGGGCAAAATGTTTGCCGTCGAACATGAAGGTATGGAGCCGGACATGATCATTTCGGCCAAGGGAATTGCTGGTGGCCTGCCACTGGCTGCAGTTACTGCTCGCGCTGAAATCATGGATTCATCACATGTGGGTGGCCTCGGTGGCACCTATGGTGGAAATCCGATTGCCTGCGCCGCAGCACTTGCCGTGATTGAAATGATTGAAGAAGAGAAGTTAGTCGAACGCGCAGCCCACATCGGTGACATTCTCTTTGCTGCGCTGAACGCACTCAAGGCGCAATACCCAATTATCGGTGAAGTCCGCGGACGAGGCGCCATGGTTGCAATTGAATTAGTACATGCCGGAACAAAGGATCCCAACCCAGAGGCGATGGCAAAGGTGATTAAGTATTGCCAGAGCAAGGGCGTGCTGATCCTTACCGCCGGCACCTACGGCAACGTCATCCGCTTCTTGCCGCCAGTTGTCATCACCGATGAGCTATTGAAGGATGCACTTGGGGTATTAGCAGAGGGCTTTGCCTCGCTCTAAGCCGTACTAGTCGCGCGACTGCCCCGATTTATGCTTATAACGGCCCATAAATTCTTTTTTCATATCCTGAAAGTTTCCATCAAGTAGGGCCTGTCGCATCTGATCGACTAGGCGCACGATAAAACGTTCATTATGAATTGTGGCCAGGGTGCCAGCAACCATCTCTTTGGCACGAAAGAGATGGCAAAGGTAGGCGCGGGTGTAATGCGTGCAGGTATAGCAATCACATTCATCATCTATCGGATTAAAGTCTCGGATAAATGGTTGATTAGAGACGTTAAAACGACCTTCCATCGTATAGACCGCACTGGTACGAGCAATACGAGATGCCAGCACGCAGTCGAAGGTATCGATCCCGTTTTCTACCCCAACAAAGAGATCTTCCGGGGCGCCGATGCCAAGTAGATGTTTCGGTTTCTCCTGCGGCAGCGTTGTATTTACCCAGCTCACAATTGTGCCCAGTGAATCTTTATCGAGCGCGCCACCAATTCCAAAGCCATCGAATTCAATTCCAGATGAACTCATGGTCCCCAGATCACCGGCAGCTTTCTTGCGCAAGTCTTCATACTGGGCGCCTTGGATGACGCCAAAGAGTGCTTGATATGGCTTTGCTGTGCGGGCATCGGTCAATTTTTTATGTTCATCCAGGCAGCGAATGGCCCAGTCATAGGTGCGAGACATGGCCAGCTCTTGATAGGGGCGAGTGTTATGCAAAGTGGTGCACTCATCGAATGCGAACATAATGTCGGCGCCCAGCTTATGTTGAATTTGCATTGAGCTTTCGGCGGTAAAGCGGTGCATCGAGCCATCGAGGTGGCTCTTAAAGGTAACGCCCTCATCATCAACATGGGCTAGCCGCTCTTTATTCTTTGCAATCACTTGATCAGAACGGAAGGTCTGCGCATCCATCGCTAACACCTTTTTAAATCCCACACCGAGTGAGAGCACTTGAAAGCCACCGCTATCGGTAAAAGTTGGCTTATCCCAATTCATAAATGCACCGAGGCCGCCGGCCTCATCTAGCACATCGGGGCCAGGTTGCAGATAGAGGTGATAAGCATTTGCCAGCAGGGCTTGCGCCCCGAGGTTCTCCATCGCCTCTGGCAGAACTGTTTTCACCGTTGCCTTGGTGCCAACCGGAATAAAGGCGGGGGTCTGAATCTGACCGTGAGGTGTTGTAAGTGTTCCCACTCGTGCTAAACCAGAATCGGCGGCGTGGTCAATTGCGAAAGAGAACCCCTTTTCTACTTCTGCTTTAGCCACGTGCCAATTGTGGCAGAGATATAGACTTAGAAAATGCCCCAATTCAAAGTTAAAGATGGTCACGATTTAGAGATTCTCGATAATGGAATTAACTCTGAAAAGGCGATTATTTTTCATCATGGTACGCCTGGGCATTTCTCCGCCTGGAATAGTTGGCTAGAGGAGGCGGCCCTGCGCGGGATTCGCGCCCTGTCTTACAGCCGCGCAGGTTATGGAACTAGTGATCGCCATCTTGGCCGAAGCGTTTTTAGCAATAACTCTGACATCTCATCACTGCTTGATGGAAAAAATGTCTCAACTTTTGTAGCGATTGGATGGTCCGGTGGAGGTCCACATGCGCTTGCTAATACCTTCGACCATCGCAACATCGGAGCCGTTACTTTAGCCGGTGTCGGCGAGTTTGGTTCACCAGACCTTAATTTCCTTGATGGCATGGGGGCAGAGAACCACGATGAATTTGGAGCAGCTCTTTTAGGCGAAACAGTTCTCGATACATGGATGAATGAGAACGCAACATCGATGAAAAATGTCACGGGAGCAGAAATCAAAGCGGCATTTGGTGGACTTATTGGAGATGCAGATAAAGCTGTGATTGAAGGTGAATTTGCAGATCAGATGGCAGCTGTAATGCGAGCTGCGCTGGCGGTCAGCTTTGATGGCTGGATTGATGACGATTTAGCGTTTGTAAAACCTTGGGGTTTTGACCTCAATACAATTTCAAAGCCAGTTTTTATCTGGCAAGGAGATGATGATTTCATGGTGCCGCATTCACATTCGAAGTGGCTGGCAGAACGTATCCCGGGTGCGCAATTGAAATTCGTGCCCGGGCACGGCCATATTTCACTGATTGAAAAGTATCGGCCAGAAATTCTTGATCAAGCTCAGGCACTTCTAGGTCACTAGTAAGTAGTCGATCACCAGATTCGAACGCGCTCTTCAGCGGCTAGCCAGAGTTCATCGCTCTGACTCACACCGAATGCTTGATAGAACTCAGCCACATTGCGCACAATTTGATTACAACGAAATTCATCCGGGGAGTGTGGGTCAGTTGCAATCCGGCGACGAACCTCTTCCGGGCGGTTCTTATTGCGCCAGGAGTGCGCATAGGAAAGGAAGAATCGTTGTTCACCAGTGAGTCCATCAATCACCGGACTTTGCGCACCGCCCAGAGCTAATTTCCATGCCTTATAGGCGATCGCCAGGCCGCCGAGATCACCGATATTTTCACCTAAAGTAAAGGCGCCATTGACGTGGATATCTGGGGTGCTTTCAGGCGATAAGGCATCGAATTGCTTGACGAGTGCGGCGGTGAGCTCTTCAAATTTGCGGCGATCTTCATCGCTCCACCAATCGACCATATTTCCATCACCATCATATTTAGAACCTTGATCATCAAAGCCATGGCCAATTTCATGGCCAATGACTGCGCCAATGCCGCCGTAATTAGCTGCGATGTCGGCTTCGAGATCAAAGAAGGGTGGCTGCAAGATTGCCGCCGGAAAGACAATTTCATTGGCAAGTGGGTTGTAGTAAGCGTTCACGGTCTGCGGGGTCATATGCCATTCATCGCGATCAACCGGTGCGCCAATCTTGGCGATGGCATAGGAATGATCGAACTCGGCGATTCGCCATAAGTTACCAATCAGATCACCGGCAGAAATTTCTAAGGTGGAGTAGTCGCGCCACTTATCGGGATAGCCAATCTTGGGCGTGAACTTTGTCAGCTTTTCCAACGCCTTTTCCTTCGTTGCCGCTGACATCCAGGGCAGGTCAATAATGCTTAGCCGA
>NZ_JBBAMU010000033.1:0-9103 GCF_040402315.1 Candidatus Planktophila sp. | reverse complement strand
CCGGGGGATTTACAGTCCCCTCCCATTGGCCGCTCGGGCAACCCGCCAGGGTCATACAAGTCTTACGGCGCTTTGGTAGTGCGAGCGGCAAACGATACCTTAGGCGCTGGAACTTTAAAAATCACAGGGGAGCCTCACAACAATGGCTGACAGCAGTTTTGACGTAGTCTCAAAGATTGACCGGATGGAGCTAGATAACGCCATTAATCAGGCTATTCGCGAGATTGATACACGATTCGACTTTAAAAATACCGGTGCAAAGATTGAATTATCAGGTGACAAGATTGCAATTGAGGCAGATACCGAAGAGCGCGCAAAGGCAACTCTTGATGTTGTCAAAGATAAGCTGATTAAGCGCGGTGTATCACTTAAACACTTAGAAGCACCTGAACCTCAATTATCAGGCAAGATCTACAAGATCGCTTGCACCTTAAAAGAGGGAATCTCAACTGAGAATGCCAAGAAGGTTGCCAAGTTTCTGCGTGATGAGGGTCCTAAGTCAATTAAGACCCAGATTCAGGGTGATGAGCTTCGTGTGACATCTAAGAGCCGTGATGATCTGCAAGAGGCTATCGAGCAAATTAAGAATGGTAAATTTGATTTTGCTGTTCAGTTTGTTAACTTCCGCTAAGTGGCAGATAAACGTAGCGAGTATTCACTAGGGCTCCTCTTTGGAATTAGCTCTTACGTTATCTGGGGGCTACTGCCCTTGTATTGGCCACTGCTGCAACCGGCGAATGCGCTAGAGATAGTTGCTCACCGCGCCGTTTGGACGCTGGTTTTCTGTCTGATAGTTCTGGCACTGACCAAACAGATCTTCTCCACCTTGCAGTTCGTGAAGAATCCAAAGATTATGGTGGTGCTACTGCTGAGCACAATCTTGATTTCCATCAACTGGATCACCTATATCTGGGCTGTAAACCATGGACATGTGGTTGAGGCAGCTCTCGGTTATTACATTAGCCCACTTGTTATCATCGCATTCGGCATCATTATTCTGCGCGAAAAAATGCGACCGTTGCAATGGGTATCCGTTGCAATAGCTGCCTTCGGTGTATTGGTTCTCACTATTGATTACGGCAGACTCCCCTGGATAGCACTCGCACTTGCACTCTCATGGGGTAGCTATGGGTTAGTAAAGAAGAAACTAAACCTGGGCGCCGTTGAAGGGATCACAATTGAGACCCTTATTTCACTGCTTCCTTACGCTGGATATTTAATCTTTCTCGGCCAGCAAGGCAGCGGATCCTTTGGCCAATCCCCTGGACTCACGCTGCTCCTGGTTAGCGCCGGGGCGGTGACAGCTATTCCGCTGCTCTTATTTAATGGGTCTACTACTCGTTTGCCATATAGCACTATCGGGCTCTTGCAATACATCACACCGACAATTCTATTTTCTATCGGAGTCTGGGTACGTCACGAAGATATGCCTACTGCGCGCTGGATCGGCTTCTTCCTAATCTGGTGCGCACTTATTGCACTCGGTATTGATCTAGTGCGATCAAGCAGAACGGTCGATAATCGCATCACAGAGGGAAAATAAAGCACCGGTCACATCATTAACTGGCAGTGGACCAAGGGCGGTGCGCGCATCGCGTGCGATCTCAAGTAACTGCGTGCGCGATTGCCCCAGTGCATCGTGCGTGCGTAGCGCCTGCAAGACTTGAGCAACCACAGCCTCATCCTTAATAGGGGCTTTGAGTAACTTAATGAGCGCGCGATCTTTGGAATCAGTTGAATTCATAACATTGAGTGTGACCAAGGTGGGAATTCCTTCACGTAAATCTGTTCCTGGAGTCTTTCCTGATTCATGAGACTCACTTGCGATATCAATGATGTCGTCTGCTAATTGGAAGGCAATACCAATTTTCTCACCAAAGACTGTCAGTGTCTCCTTTATTTCATTGGGTGCCCCTGAGACCATGGCACCAAAACGCGCACTGGCTGAAATAAGTGAACCTGTCTTATCAGCCACTACCTGCATGTAATGCTCCAGCGGTGCTTGACCGTTCTGTGGTCCTTGCGTTTCCATGATCTGTCCGATAACCAGACGTTCAAATGTTGATGCTTGTAGCCGCACCGCTTCTGGTCCGATATCTGCCAGCAGTGCTGATACTTTCGCAAAGAGATAGTCGCCAGTCAAAATGGCAACGGTATTTCCCCAGCGGTTATTAGCACTTTCCACACCACGCCTGAGTGGTGCTTCATCCATGACGTCATCGTGATAGAGCGTTGCCACGTGGGTTAATTCGCAGACCGCAGCTGATTCAATAATTCCAAACTTATTCTTATCGCCATAATGCGATGCCAAGATTGTCAGTAGCGGGCGTAGTCGCTTGCCGCCAGCGGCAACTAAGTGTCGAGAGGTCTCTTCCACCAGCGGGTAATCGCCTTGGATATGGCTAAAGAGCAGCTCTTCCACCTGCTTCATACTCGCTGTAAGTTCTAATTCAAGCGCCGGTGCTAAGCCCGGAATTCCAAAGGATGACATCAGCGGATAAAGGTGGCAGTGGTTGCGATGAAGTCAATCAGTGGTGCTGGATAAATTCCAAGAACTAGGGTCAACACAGCTGAAATTGTTATGGTGATTGTGGTCAGCGCTGATGGAATTACCACCGATGTTCCATCTTCAATTGGATCTTTAAAGAACATCAAGACGATGACGCGGATATAGAAGAAAGCGGCAACTGCAGATGAAAGAACACCGGCGATAAGAATTGAGGTGCTTCCAGATTCATAGGCGGCAGAGAAGATGGAGAACTTTCCGATAAATCCGGAAGTCAGTGGAATACCAGCAAAGGCAAGTAAGAAGAAGGCAAAGGCTGATGCTAAAAGTGGAGCGCGCTTTCCAAGACCACTCCAGCGATTGAGATCACCAACTTCACCTGATGCATCTCGCACAAGTGTTACTATTCCAAATGCACCGACAGTGGCCACACCATAGGCAAAGAGATAGAAGATGGAGGCCTCTAGCCCCGTTTTACTCAAGGCAATCACGCCAGCGAGTAAGAAACCAGCGTGGGCAATGGATGAGTAGGCGAGCATGCGCTTAACGTCGCGTTGCGCAATAGCAACGACCGAGCCAAAGACCATAGTAATAATTGCAATCACTACCATCGCTGGCTTCCACTGCCACTCTGCATTTGCAAAGGAGACATAGAAAATACGAAGAATTGCACCGAATGCGGCCACCTTTGTCGCTGCTGCCATAAATCCAGTGATGGCAGTCGGTGCACCTTGATACACATCAGGTGACCAGGCATGAAATGGCACTGCGCCAACTTTAAAGAGAAGGCCAATCGAGATAAATGCGATTCCTAGAAGTAGGAAGACATCATTGCCGGCGCCACCAATAACACTCGCTTGGATTCCGGCCAGAGTAATTGATCCTGAGTAACCGAAGAGATAGGCAATTCCAAGTAGGAAGAAGGCGGAGGAGAATGCGCCAAGAAGGAAGTACTTCAGCGCCGCCTCTTGTGAGGCCAATCTGCGACGACGGGAAAGTCCGGCCATGAGATAGAGCGGTAGTGAGAGCACTTCAAGTGCCACAAAGAGCGTAATCAGATCACTAGCAACTGGGAATAAAAGCATTCCGGCCACTGCAAATAGTGTGAGTGGGAAAACTTCGGTGACTCGCAGATCAGATTGCACCGCATCACGTTCTTCCTCTGATCCTGGCACCGATGCCGCAAGGGCGGTGAAGCTCTCTTGATCTGCAATAAGAAAGATGGAGAGCACGGCAATAATGAGAATGGAACCCTGCAGCAGGACTCCCACGCCATCGAAGGCAACCGAGCCCATTGCGGCATCGACGGAAGTTTGGGTGCGCACTCGAACCAGGGCGGCAAAGGATGCCACGAGTGAGAAGAGTGCGACAAAGAGTTGCGATGAGTAACGTGCTGCACGCGGTGCAAATGCCTCAATCAGAACTCCAGCAAGAGCGCCACCAAGCACAATAAGAATAGGAGCTAGCTGGGCGTAATTAAGGGAAGGAGCGATAAATTCCATTTACTTACCTGCGCCCTCTGATGGTGTTGGATCAGTAAATCCCTGCACTTCCAGCACGTGTGCAGATGCTGGATTAATGACGTTCAGGAGCGGTGATGGATAGAAACCGAGGGCAATAATAATTGCCATCACCGGTGCTATTGCAATCTTTTCCCGAAGGTTTAAATCTGGCAGGTTTTCATTTCCAGGTGTAGTCGGCCCATGCAGCGCCTTCTGCACCGGAATCAAAATATAGAGTGCGGCAAGTACGATTCCGAAGGTGGCGATGACGGCCGCAACTGGATAACGAGTAAATGTTCCAACGAGGACCAAGAACTCACTGACGAAGCTTGATAGACCAGGGAGCGCCAGCGATGACATGCCGGCGATAAAGAATGACCAGGCCATTACTGGCGTGACACGTTGTAAGCCACCGAAGTCGGCAATTGTTGATGAGCCACGGCGGGCTGCCATCCATCCGGCCACGATAAATAGCGCGGCGGTTGAGAAGCCATGGTTAAACATATAAAGAGTGGCACCGCTATGACCTTGGGTAGTCATGGCAAAGATTCCCATGGTGATAAATCCAAAGTGAGAGATGGATGTGTAAGCAATCAGGCGCTTAATATCAGTAGCACCAATTGCAAGGAAGGCGCCGTAGATTATTGAAATCACGGCCAAAGTAATAATGATTGGCGTGAAAGTCTTGCTCGCATCTGGAAAGAGTGTGAGGCAGAAACGAATCATTCCGAATGTTCCGACTTTATCTAAAACGCCAAGTAGCAACACTGAGGTTCCAGGAGTTGCAGAGGATGCGGCATCTGGAAGCCAGGTGTGCAGCGGCCATAACGGCGCCTTGATGGCAAAGGCGATAAAGAAACCGAGGAAGAGCAGATTCTGTGTTGTAGGGCTCATGTAATTATGGAGCTCAGATAATTTGTTGATATCAAAGGTGTGTCCACCATTGGCACCAGAAATCACATAGAGGCCAATAATTGAGGCCAGCATCAAGAGACCGCCGAAGAGGCTATAGAGCAAGAACTTCACGGCTGCGGCGGCGCGATCGCCACTTCCATATCCACCGATGAGGAAGTAGACCGGAATCAACATCGCTTCGAAGATTACGTAGAACAGGAATACATCGGTAGCCGCAAAGACGCCAATCATCATCGTTTCCAGAACAAGAATGAGCATGTAAAAGACTTTGGCAGACCAACGTCCGCCTTCAGATTCTTTCCACCCAGCCAAGACCACAATGGGCGCAAGGAGCACGGACATCAGAATAAGAACAAGTGAGAGGCCATCGACACCTACTGCGTAGTTGATGCCAAATGAAGGAATCCACTTAACTGATTGCACAAACTGGAATGAGGTATCGGCTGAATTAAAGTTAAACCAGGTGAGTACGCCAGAGATTGCAACTAATAGCGTGGTGGCAAGTGCTGCCTGCTTAATACGTAGTACTTGATCACTCGGAATCACTGCAAGCAGTAGCGTGCCAAGGATTGGAAGCAACATCATTGTGGTCAGCGCGTTCATTGTGTGACCACCCAAATTGCGGCAATCAGGACAACTGCGCCAATAAGAATAAGGGCAGCGTAGCTGCGGGCAAAACCAGTCTGTGTCTTTCGAAGTTCAGAGCCGGCGCTCAGCGCTGTGCGTCCAACTAAGCGCACTGCGCCATCGACAATGCTCTCATCGCCCTTAACGAGAAGTCTTGTGAGCACTTGTCCGGGGCGCATAAAGACTGACTCATTAAATGAATCTTGGAACAAATCTTTGCGTGCAATGAGCGTAAATTCTGTTACATTTTCTGGCGCCTTGGCATCGACATCTGAGAATTGATACTTCATAAGTGCGATAGCAACACCAATTACTACCGCGGTAATTGCCAACCCCGAAACAACTATTGCCGGCAAGAACTCTTCATGTTCGCCATGCTCACCAAATACTGGTTCTAACCAGTGCACGAGTCCATCTCCGCGAGTAAATAGGTACCCGGTAGTTACAGATCCCACTGCCAAAACAGCCATAGGCAGCCACATTAGGATCGGCGACTCATGTGGATGTTGATCTTCTTCCCAACGCTCTGGTGAAGTAAATGTCAGCACCATGACACGTGTCATGTAGAAAGCTGTAATAGCTGCCCCAAGGAGTGCGGTAGATCCCAAGAGAATTCCTTTTATGCCACCGGCATTGAAGGCGGTCTCAATAATTGCATCTTTGGAGTAGAAACCAGCAAATGGTGGAACGCCAATGATTGCCAGATAACCAAGACCAAAGGTGGCAAAGGTGATGGGCATAAATTTACGAAGCGCTCCATAGCGACGCATATTCACTTGGTCATTCATGCCATGCATGACGGAACCAGCACCTAAGAACATACCTGCTTTAAAGAAGCCGTGGGTAAGTAAGTGCATGATTGCAAAGGCATATCCTGCAGGTCCAAGGCCAGCAGCCAAGATCATGTAACCAATCTGGGACATAGTTGACGCTGCGAGTGCTTTCTTAATGTCATCTTTGGCAGTACCAACAAGGGCCCCGAAAATCAGAGTAACTGCTCCGACAATAACGACTAGGAGTTGGGCTGTTGGGGCGGCATCAAAGATAAAGTTAGATCGAGTAATGAGATAGACACCTGCCGTCACCATCGTTGCCGCGTGAATGAGTGCAGATACTGGTGTCGGACCAGCCATCGCATCACCAAGCCATGCTTGCAATGGGAACTGCGCCGACTTACCAGCGGCTGCCACTAATAACATAATTCCAATACCAGTAAGTGCGGCAGTCGATGCTGTCTCTGAAGCCTCTTTGACGCCACTAAAGGAGACTGTTCCAAGAGTTGCAAAAGCAATCATGATGGCAAATGAAAGACCCATATCGCCAATACGGTTCATCACAAATGCCTTCTTTGATGCAGTGGCATATGCCGGCTTCTGATTCCAGAAACCGATTAAGAGATAGGAAGCAAGACCTACGCCTTCCCAACCCACATAGAGGTTGAGATAGGAATCTCCGAGAACGAGCAATAACATGGCAGCGATAAAGAGGTTTAAATAAGCAAAGAAGCGGCGGCGGTCTGGGTCGTGCGACATATAAGAGATTGAATAGATATGAATCAGGGTGCCCACACCTGTAATAAGAAGGACAAAGCAGATTGAGAGTTGATCAAGTAAGAGCCCGGCATCTACGTTAAATGTTCCAACACTGATCCAAGAGAAGAGCTTCTGGCTGACAGCGCGTTCTTCTGGCGCTGCTGCCATCATCTGTGAAAGTTGATAAAGACCCACGCCAAATGAACTTGCTGAAAGTGCGGTAGCAAGCAGGTGACCCCACTTATCAGCCCGGCGTCCTGCGAGTAATAAAATTACAGCTCCTGCTAGTGGCAGGGCGATGAGATATGCCAGTGATGTAGAAGTGGTCATCGTTATCGTCTCAACAAACTAGCATCATCGACAGAGGCAGATCGACGTGAGCGATAGATAGTCACGATTATTGCGAGTCCAACCACCACTTCGCAGGCAGCCACGACCATGGTGAAGAAGGCGACCACTTGACCATCGAGTGTGCCATTGATGCGTGAGAAAGTAACGAGGGTGAGGTTTGCCGCATTAAGCATCAGCTCAACACACATAAAGACCACAATTGCGTTGCGACGGACAACGACACCCACTGCGCCAATGGTGAAAAGTAGCGCCGCTAAATAGAGATAGTTATACGGATTCATTACTTCTCTTCCGCAACAGTGTTATCAACTTCGCCGAGTTCAAATGATCGAGATTCCAACATATCTCCACGAGCTTTCAGCGTTGCTGAAATTGAGGTAGGTGCGGCGCTTCCATCAGGAAGTAGTGCTGGCACATCTACTGCGTTGTGACGTGCAAATACACCTGGGCTAGGAAGTCCGGCGGCGCCGGCAAGTGAACCTGAACGAAAGCGTGCGATTGATTGTTCACGTTGGGTAGGGCGTGCAACGCTGCGTTGATGATGCGCAAGAACCATGGCACCAAGTGCTGCCGTAATTAAAAGGGCAGAGACGACTTCGAAGGGCCAGACATAGGTAGAAAAGAGCTGCTGCGCAAGGCCTTCCACATTTCCATTGGTATTTGCCGCTGTGAGTCCAACCGCATCACGGCCCAGTGTCGCCCTGCCAATAAGAGAAACGAAGAGTCCACCAAAGCCAACTGCTGCCGTGATTGCAATAGGGCGAAGTCCAGAAATTGTCTCGGTCAGTGAATCAGAGGCATCGACACCGACGAGCATCAAGATAAAGAGGAAGAGCATCATGACCGCCCCTGTATAAACCACGATCTGAACGATGCCCAGGAAGAGTGCATCTTGGGCAATATAGAAAATGGCAAGAGTAATCATGACCCAAGCAAGTAAGAGCGCAGAGTGCACCGCCTTCTTCACCAGGAGCATTCCGAGGGCGGCAATAACTGAAAGTGGAGCAAGCACCCAGAACATGATGGTTTCAGGAGTTTGAATTTCTAGCATTAACTCTGTTCCTGCTGTGCTGGGTGTGCTTGCGTAACTTCGCCGTTGTAATAATTAGTATCTGTCATACCTGGATACATTGGGTGAGGCGGTGCCAGCATTCCTTGACGAAGCGGGGCAAGGAGATCTTCCTTTTCGAAGATTAACTTTTCCCGCTTGTCATCTGCGAGTTCGTACTCATTTGTCATAGTTAGGGCGCGCGTTGGGCATGCTTCAACACAAAGCCCACAGAAAATGCAGCGCAGATAATTAATTTGATAGACGGCGCCATGACGCTCTCCTGGCGAGAGTTGATTTCCTGGAGTGTTATCGCCGCCTTCCACATAAATGGCATCGGCTGGGCATGCCCACGCACAGAGTTCGCACCCAATACATTTTTCTAAACCATCAGGATGGCGATTAAGTTGATGGCGGCCATGAAAACGTGGCGCTGTTGGGGCTTTAACATCTGGGTATTGCACAGTCTGGTTCTTCTTAAACATAGTTGAGAAGGTGACCCAGAATCCCTTTGCTTGTTCCAGTAGTGGCGCAGCGCCAGGTTGTTCAACCTCTACAAATGGAACTGAATTGATACCGAGCTCTGAGCTCTTGCGTGGCTCAATAAAATCTGTCATTTCTG
>NZ_JBBAMU010000032.1:0-9636 GCF_040402315.1 Candidatus Planktophila sp. | reverse complement strand
TCACGACCGAGCCCACCCGCAATATTAATTTACCCATAACGCATAATCACCGCCCATCTCTCCTTACCTGACACTTCGGACAAAAATGTGATGACCTGTTACCAAAGGCAATCCTTCTAATCCCCCGACAACACCGTGGACATGGCTCCCCTTCTTGGCCGTAGGCAGCTAAAGATGTTTCAAAGAATCCGCTCTCGCCATTGACGTTGATATACATGGCATCAAATGAAGTGCCCCCTACTTCAACAGCCTCTGCCATCACTTGCACAGCAGCATCTACAAGTGAGCCAATCTTCTTCACACTTAAATCACATGCGGGGATCTCTGGGTGAATCTTTGCTCGCCATAAGGATTCATCGGCATAGATATTGCCCACCCCACTCATAATCTCTTGATTCAGGATCACACTCTTAATCGCTGCTTTGCGAGCTTTCATTCTGGCTATGACCACATTGCGATCAAAGGCGGCATCAAAGGGATCTAGTGCGATGTGGCGGGCAGATTGTGGGATGCCATCGGTTAACTGCTCTACCGATAACCAACCAAAGGTGCGCTGATCACTAAAGAGCAGCTCCTGCTTTTTGAAACCTTTACTTAACTCAAAGTGCGCCCGCACATGGCCTGGCGCTGGGCGATCTTTACGTGCTACTAGAAACTGACCCGACATTCCTAAGTGGGCAACCAGTGCGAGCTCGCGATCGAGTTCAAACCATAAGAACTTTCCGCGGCGATTAATGCCCTTAATCTGCGCCCCGACAACAGCAGTAAGTGGTTGCAGCGATGCTGGCTTTACTACTCGGGGATGAAGGCCGGTGGCGCTTTTGAATCGGTAGCCGATCAGAAAATGAGCCAATCCCTTGCGTACTGTTTCGACCTCGGGTAGCTCTGGCATGTGGGTAATCCAATTACAGAACGAGCTTACTTCTCTAGTGGGCCGAGTAAATAACCTGCAAGTGTTGATTTAGGACTACTTTGGCCACCGTGGCGAGCATTAAAGGATGAACTTCCATCAGTGCCACATAGACCAACGATTGCACCAGATCCACCTGGGTGGGAATTAATCCATTTAGTTAAGTCATAGACAGAGTCATCGATAACAGACCAGCAGTTGCTGGCAGAGTTATTGGCACGTACTTGTGTCATGGTGTATCCGGTCTTTGTTGGTGCTGGAGTTGATGTTGCAGCTGCACTTGGTGTCGGTGTTGGTGTTGGTGTTGTCGCAGGAGCCGGAGTTACCGAAGGTGTTGGTTTAGCCCCACGTAATACTTCACCAGGTATCTCTTTTACTCCCACAGATAGAATGATGGAAGCTTTTCTTTTGGCGCTCACTAGAAAGCTATATTCACCAGCTTCTGCTACTGCCTGATATCTGGCAAGGTAGAGATAATTAACTCCACTGTAGGGGAACTTTGTCCGCTCGGTGAACTTGATTGTGAGCGATGTTCCTTTGGGACTAGTCATCACAAGAGTAGGTAGTTGAGTTGGGCGAAGAGTGTTCTCTGGTTTCTTATCAACAATGAGATATTCAACGCTTAGGCCATCTCCTTGGGCAAAAGCTGCCCGAAAGCCTTTCTTCTCTCCTGCCTTGGTGAAGGCTGCGCGCACTGCAAAAGAGACTGTGCCATCAACTAGGAGTGGACCTTTGGCAGCGGTGGTATCTGTTTTAAGTAAATCAACGGGTTGATGCGCATTGGCGGGCGCACTTGCCATGAAGGCAATTACTAGCACTGTGGTGAGTAGCTTGCGCATGGGAAGACGATACCTGAAGATTTTCACCTTTACTGGTTCGAATTATTGACTCTGCCAGTGGAGCGTAAAAAATCCCCACTCACTCTGTGGCCTGATTGCACCAAGAATGAGCGGGGATTTTCTACTGCTTTAGATTATGGCAACCAGGTAAAGCGACCTTCTCCGGTTGTCTTGTTATAACGAGCATCACTTGCTGGTATCTCTGGCAACCCTGCGCTGTTCTTAGCAAAGCTTAAGAGATAGTCATAGAGTGCCTGCTCATAGGAGATTCCGAATCCGACCTTGGTCAATTTCTGGAATGTTGGATAGTTATCGCCACCATCGGCAGTGAACTGATTGGTGACAATTGTGACCGCCGGCGCACCCGCAACAACTGCTCCATCTTTCACAAGGGCGCGGCCATCACTGAGTGTGATCTCCTTTACTCGCTTGCCGGGTGTAGTAATTGTTCCGGCATATGCATCTCCGGTTGGAGTCGAGATCACAGTTGCACTCTCAGTTCTTGAGCACGATACCTTCATTCCACTAAATTGAAGGAACTGTCCGCCACCTGAGGTGCTGACCGAACATGATCTTTCGAATATCTCTTTCATATCTGTTGCGCTGACATTTGTCACCGCGACCAGGCGATTATCGAATGGAAGTAGATCAAAGGTATTGCCTCGGTTAATTGCCCCGACTACACCTGTCGTAGGCAGTGTGGTTCCACCACCTTGTCTGATTCCGCCACCATTTTGCACAGCAACAAGTGGATTGGCAGTTCCGGCAGCAGGCAAACCAGCCGCCGCAGCTCTACTTGAGTAAGCCTGCACAAATGAATCAGTAACTAGATTGCCACCATTGGTCTCGGCAGTTCTGACACCCAGAACAGTTGCACTGCCACGATCTGTGGCCAGAACAATCTGACTTGAGGCAATTGACTTAGCGAATCCGGTTAGGCAGGTGTTGAGTGGCTTTTCAACTGCTTCCACGATGCGCTTATCTGGAGCGACTGCATCAGTCACGCCAAGTGCGCCCGCAACCGATGAATAAGGGATAACTCTTCGTGGATATGAAGTGGTCTTGTTATATGAGGACAGCTTGCCATCGGCATCGAATGAGATATCAAAGCGACCGAGGTAGTTGTAGTTGCCCTTGGTGGTGATAAGTGGAACATCGACACCATTAGCATCCTTAACCATCTCTGGGTACTTACCAACAGGCTTACCTTCACCTGGAATGAGCTGGATACTCTCAGCAACATCTGGGCTGGTGAGAAGGTCATCGCCACCGCCGGCGACCGCAACATCTACATTCTTTAGTAGCGCTACTAGCTCCTTGTCGTAGGCAACACCCTGCAGATGGCTCACAAAGATAATCTTGTTGACACCCTGTGCTTCTAGCGCCGCTACCTGCTTGTTTAGTAGTGCCGCTGTGGCTGGAATGTCTATCGTTGTGACTTTAGTTGTTCCTGGTGAGGAGATTGTGCGAAGAGTTGGAGTCACCGCGCTTACTACTCCAAAGATGGCTCCAGTTGCGTAATCCTTGTGCACATACGACTGTCCAACTTTCTTGCCAACGTGCCGTGCCCGAATAATTTGCCCTGACTTTGAGGTCATGGGTGAAAGATCAGCGCTCTTAGAAAAATCTAAGTTACCGGAAAGGAACTGGTAGCGAAGTTTTTGGGTGAAGGAATTGATATAACGGTTAAGAAATCCGGTTCCGTAATCAAATTCATGATTTCCCAAGATGTGCGCGTCATACGGCATCATTGATTGTGCCAGTCCGTCATAAACAGGGATAGTTGAAGCACTGTTTGCCGGATCTGAACAAATTAGATTTTTACTAGCAAGAAAAGAGTCTCCGGCATAGAGTGAGACCACGGCGTTGCCTCTATTCTTGGCTGAGCTAATTTCGCGTTTCATCACAGTTGAAAATGCGGCAGCACTTCCGTAAATCAATTTACCTTGGGGCAGTGTGTATGACTGCTCGGGTAGGAGTGCGGACTCACCATCATTATTATGTAAAATAGTCAGAGTCACAGGGCTTCCGGTATCTGTAAACGTGCTTGCATCTGCAAGTGACATCGGAGCAACTAGTGCAGTCACTGCTAATGCCGCAATGGCATTCTTGATTTTCAAAGTATCCTCCATGAGATTTAAGTGGGTTTTTAGCAAGTGAGAGGCTAACTTTCAAGCATGATTGCTTTCCGATGACTTTGGTGAACAGAATTTGAACTCTTAGTGACGAATGAGGTTAAATCATGGCCACCCCCAGCCTGTGAAACCTCTGCGAATCACTCACGCTCCTCTCATTTACGGGGTGCCCACCCCTATTTCGAGTTGCTGGGCCTTGCCCCTGAACTTACGCTTTTGCTGGAAAGTTCACCCAATTAAAGGAGATAGGTATGAAGGTTTTGCGCAAAGGTGCATTCGCAGCAATAGCCGTAGTTGCGGCGCTGACTCTCTCAGCATGCGGAGGCGACTCAGAAGAGACAATGGATGTAGCAACTGAAGAAACGACAGCCGGAACAATTGTTGATGTTGCAAGTGGAGCTGGTAATTTCTCAACGCTCGTGGCAGCTCTAACAGCAGCAGATTTAATTGAAACACTAAGCGGTGAAGGTCCGTTTACCGTATTTGCACCAACAGATGAAGCATTTGCTGCTCTTCCAGCAGGAGTCCTAGATGGATTGCTACTTCCTGAGAACAAGGACCTTCTGATACAGATCCTCACCTACCACGTTGTATCGGGCATGGTGATGGCCGCTGATGTCACAGATGGTGATGTGGCAACCGTAGAAGGCTCCACAATCATGCTAGGAACAATGGGTGGCGTCACCGTCAATGGTGCCAATGTAGTGACAGCAGATGTTGCCGCATCAAATGGCGTAATCCACGCTATCGATGCAGTGATCCTTCCACCAGGAGTAGATGTTGCTCCACTGATTAAGAAGTAATTCTCTGGACAGTTTGAAGTTTTCCCCGAGTGAAGGGCCACCTCAGAAAATGAGGTGGTCATTTACTTTCTATCAGAATAGGGTTTTCACGTGTGTGCACGGATTCTGTTAGTCATTGCCCTGGTGGTAACAAGTGCGCCAGCAAGTAGCGCTGTTGAATTAAGCGATGGCTCAGTCTCACTTAAGTTCTCCTCAGCATCTATCGCCAGGGCAGTAACTGAGGGTGGAAATACGCGGGGTCCGGCACTTGCCGTGCTGGGCGATGACACGATTTTACTTGGCGGCGGACGAAGTGGCGGGGAGATCCTGACCTGGAATAAGGCGAAGAGCGCGCTGCGTACTTTAGGAAAGTTTATTCCGGCAAATCGCAGAGAAAATGATTCGCGCTTTGCCATTAATGACATCGCCGTTTTATCTGAGAGCGCTGCATCTGCCAGGTTATTGATTTCTTATCCCCGATTAGGTGCCTCGGGCTCCTGTGTTGAGATTACCATAGATGAGCTTGACTATGATCGTAAAAGACAGCGAATTAAATTTGTATCGAACTGGTTTATCACAAAACCCTGTGTTCCAATCTCGGCGGTGCAACAAACAGCAGGGCGATTTGCCGTTATTGATCAAAATTCTGTCTATGTAACTATCGGTGACTTGGGATATAGCGAGATTGATAATCGCAGCAAGCGTGGTGATTTAGGTTCGATTTTTAAGTTAAGTGCAAAATCGGCGGAGCGAATCTCACAGGGCCATCGCAATCCACAAGGCATAGTCTTATTTGATAATGAGACGTTAATGGCGGCAGAACATGGACCACGCGGTGGCGATGAGATAAATGTGATTAAAGCAGGTGGTGATTACGGGTGGCCATTTGTTTCTTACGGGCAACCATACGGATCTGGAGATTATGTGCGACCGGGTATAACCGGCAGCCATCCTGGTTACATCCAGCCGATCAAATACTGGGTGCCATCGATTGCACCGACTGAATTAGTGCAGTTACCGATACAAGGTTGGGGCGACTGGGGCCGCTCACTTGTCTTGGGTACTTTGAAAGCAGAGGTACTTGTCTTTCTGAAGATCAATGAGAACTTTGAAGTAGGGCAAAGCGTGCAGGTTGCGATGGGTGATCGCATCCGCGACCTTGAGCTCTTAAGTAATGGCGCCCTCCTTGCCACAACTGATGCCGGCAAGTTAATTACAGTGGTTAACTCATGGCCAAAGTAATTTTGGGGTCTTTAGCGCTGAGACATCACACTTAAAACAACCACGATATTGGCACCGACCGCTGTTACTAAAAGTGGGGTCCAACCAAATAGCTGGTAGGCGGTGATTTTCTTACGTTTTGGCTTTGTCGCTGTGCTCATAGTTGAAATTTATCAGAATTTGCACTTTTTGCGAGGTGACTTTGGTGGTGCCCAGATAGCTCTTATTGGTTAGCCTTCGAGCCTTAACTTAAATGATTGGTTTGCTATGAGAAGAATTGATATTTTAGCTGATGCTTCGAGCATCCTGGAAAAAGAATTTGTCGGTTTGCACTCAGGTGGTGGGCGCAGCTCGATTGCAGGTGGACAGAGTGCTGGCGATTTAGCTCTGAAGAGTTTGGATATCTCTGGCTATGCCAAGAACCGTTCCCAAGTACTGCCTACTGATGCGCGTGGAGCCTCGGTCTTATCGCCATATATCCGTCATAACATTTTGCCGCTGCAGCGAGTATGGGATCACGTGGCGAAGGCACCTTTTGGCGACCGGGAGAAGTTTCGGGATGAATTGTTATGGCAAGAGTATGCCCGCCATTTATATGCCCGCATCGGCACTCGACTATTTAATAATTTACGTTTTGAACAGAGCTGGGATAGCCCAGGTGATGGGTGGCCAAAGGGTATGGCCTGTGTCGATTTTGCTACTACTGAATTAGAAGAAGATGGCTGGTTAGTGAATCAAAGCCGGATGTGGTTGGCATCGCACTGGACTGTGCGAAATGAGTTTGGTTGGTTGCATGGTCAAGAGCAGATGTATAAGCACCTCATTGATGGATCACGCGCTGCTAACTTATTGGGATGGCAATGGACAGTGGGAGCAGGAACCGGAAAACCATATGGTTTTGCGCGTTGGCAGGTGCAAAAGCGAGCATCACAATTATGTATGGGGTGCGCGCTGGAAAAAAAATTGTCCGATTGAAGATTTCCCGGAAGAAATTGCCTTAGACCAAGCGCCTTATGAAGCTTTATTAGTTGCAGATCCTGATCTGCAGGCGACCATTGGTCCTATCGTGGCTCAGAAAAATAGCGAACCAGATGTAGTCCTCCTTACTGTTGACTCGCTAGGAGATAGCGATCCGGCGCTAGTTGCCCACCCAGATTTACCAGTTTCTTTTGTATTTAACGAAAGTGCCCTTAAAAAATTACAACTCTCCGCAAAGCGAATCTATTTCTACCTGGAAACTTTGCAGGATTTAGCCCAGCGCCGGCAGTTAACGGTCTACCTCGGTGATCCATATGAATTCACCGAACAAAACCCAGTGGCACTTACTTATGCACCCGTGCCGAGTTTTGCTAAATTTAAGAATGTGGCAGAGCTTCATCCTTATCCGTGGCTTCGCACACCTCACGCCCAATCAATTCGATCATTTAGCGCCTGGCGCGGCAAATCTGCCTAAGTAACTTACCGACCCAACTCCTTATTGATCAGAGCTGTGCCTGCAGCTAACGCTTGTAATTTGCCATTGGCCACATCTCTTGCAAGTGGGACCATTCCGCAATTTGTACACGCTAACAAATTCTCGGCATCCACATACTTAAGTGCCCCACGCAAGACCTTTGCCACATCTTCGGCACTTTCTACCGTGTTGCTGGCAACATCGATGGCACCGACCATAATTTCCTTGCCACGCAATACCTCTATTAACTCCATCGGCACTTTCGAGTTTTGACACTCCAGGCTGACTTGGTCAATCGCGCTCTGGGCCAGCATGGGGAAGATCTTCTCGTATTGACGCCACTCATCACCAAGGGTCTTCTTCCACTTGATATTGGCTTCTATCCCATAGCCATAACAAATATGCACTGCCGTTTTACTGCTCAGTCCAGCTGCTGCCCGCTCAAGTGCTGCCACACCCCAATTGTGAACATCATCAAAGAAGACGTTGAAAGCAGGTTCATCAAATTGAATGATGTCGATTCCAGCAGCAACTAGCTCTTTTGCCTCAGCATTTAGAATCTGCGCAAAGGCGAATGCTAATTTCTCTCGGCTTCCATAGTGTTGATCAAAGAGGGTGTCGATAATCGTCATCGGTCCAGGCAAGGTGAACTTCAGGGTCTTATCGGTAAGCGTGCGCAAGAACTTAGCGTCCTCAACAAAGACGGAGCGCTCTCGGTGAATTTGATCGACAACCACTGGCACAAGTGCGTCATAGCGATCTCTAATACGCATAGTTTTCTTATTTTTAAAATCAATACCACTTTGATTTTCCACAAATGTAGTCACAAAGTGTTGGCGGCTCTGTTCGCCATCGCCAATGACATCGATGCCTGCGCGTAATTGGTTTGCCACAGCGATAGTCATCGCATCATTTTTGGCTTCCCGAAGCTCTTCTCCCTCTAATCTCCAGGGCGCCCACAATTGCTCAGATTCAGCTAGCCAATGAGGCTTGGGTAAACTTCCAGCAATCGCGCTCTTGATTTTCATGGCGCGAGTATATGTTCAGCAGTGAATCTATGTTGATTCTGGCAGGACAACCCACTGGGGTGTAATTACACTCCTGGAGTGAAAGCTTTTGTCGCGATCTCTCTCTTTGCCGCACTGCTCACTGGCTGCGCACAGCAGGCTGCTTTTGAGAAGCTGGCAGATGGCACTTGCACGGGTGCGCAAGCCGAGTTAGTTGATCAGCACATCTCAGGTCAGATAGATGCTTTAGCCAAGCGGGATTGGGGGACGGCCTACTCATTTGCCTCTGATAATTTCCAGGAGCGGATTGGAGTTGATCAGTTCATCGAGATCATCGATTCACAGTATGCGATGCTGATTAATAATCAGGGATATCAATTTAATCAGTGCACCATTGCCGCCGGCATGATTATGCAAGAGGTTGGCGTAAGAGGCGAGGAAGAGGTTTTTAACCTCACCTACAGACTCTCAGTTAATGGATCAACCCTTGGGGTGGAAGCAGCAGTGATAAATGGGGTTGACGATCAACTAAATGCGTGAAGTCGCACCTAGAGCTAATCACCATCCTGGGGTGTGGCTCTATGCCTTACGCGGTTTTCTAATTTTCCGAAGAAGTTGCTGGCGCACTCCCATCCACCCGCACAGAGTGCATTTAACTTCTGCCCCATTTATCTCTACTGATCGACTGATGGGTGTGTATAGCTCGGAATTCTCCTGGGTTAAGGATTCAGCCCGCAGAATCAGTTTCATGCCTCCCCCAGTTTTACAATCTGGACACCGCATAAAACTACTGATGTGAATTGGTCTTTTTAAAATTTCTTTATTTGTCGTCGACAATACCTGGAAATCTGCCTCGGCAAGATCTCGCAGAATGTATTCAATCACCCGCGGTAGACCAAAAGTGGAGACCTTCTCCCACTTCACCATTCGTTTGCGGCGAGAAGGAAAAAAATATCGCGCTCCTTTTGCGTTAAGCCTGAGAACAAGTTTCTCTTGAAAATACAGCTCGTAGATCGTGCCAGACCGATTCTCTACTGCATTGAGTGTGGCTAGTGGAAATCTTCGCAGAATTGATTGGGCCACAGACTCCTGAGTTGATTGTATTTTGCCGTCAAAAGACGATTCTTCATCACTCATGGGAAACAATCTTTGACATTAAGTGTGCAAGTGCTGAGACGGTAATTACGTCAGCACTTACGCTCTCGGCCCAATGTCTATCCCGCCTACCGACAAAGCCCAATAATTTGGAGCTATCTGCAGGGATTACTTTCGCTAATTCTTTAAAGGTC
>NZ_JBBAMU010000031.1:0-10140 GCF_040402315.1 Candidatus Planktophila sp. | reverse complement strand
CACGCATCTTGGATCCACGCTATATCGGTGAGCATCACTTCCGTGTTGCTAACCGCATTAAGCAGATCTTGCAGCGCTATAAGGATCTTCAGGACATCATCGCTATCTTGGGTATCGATGAACTCTCCGAAGATGACCGCGTTCTCGTAGGACGTGCCCGTCGCATCCAGCGCTTCTTGTCACAGAACACATTCGTGGCAAAGGTCTTTACCGGACTCGATGGCTCATTCGTTCCGCTCACCGAGACAATCTCTGCATTCGAAGCACTTGCTGATGGAAAGTACGACCATGTTCCAGAACAAGCATTCTTCATGTGCGGTGGCCTCGATGATGTTGAGCGCAAAGCTGCTGAACTTGCAAAGAACTAAGTAAGGGAAAATAATGGCTCTTAACGTCGCACTAGTATCGCCAACACAGAAGGTGTGGTCAGGTGAGGCAACATTTGTCTCTGCTCGCACCACAGAAGGAGATCTTGGAGTTCTTCCAGGTCACTCACCTTTGTTTGGCGTATTAGTCGATGGAGCTGTGAGCATCAAGGGTGTCGACGGAACAACACAGGAATTTACTGTGAGCGGCGGCTTCTTATCTGTTTCAAATGATCGCGTATCGATTCTGACTGAAAGTGTTAACTAAAAAAACTATTCGCGAGTAACTTTCGCACCCAGACTTACCAACTGCTCGGCAAAATTCGGGTATCCACGATCAATGTGGAATGCGCCATCAACCGTAGTTTCACCTTCAGAAACAAGTGCTGCCAATACAAGTCCAGCACCTGCACGGATATCAGTTGCCTCAACCGGTGCGCCAGAGAGCTGTGGGATACCGTCGATAGAGGCGTGGTGGCCATCGACCGTGATTTGCGCGCCTAATCGCACTAATTCGTTGACAAACATAAAGCGGGATTCAAAGACATTTTCGGTAACAATCGAGTGACCGTCTGCAATTGCATTCATTCCGATAATAAATGGCAAGAGATCTGTTGCAAATCCAGGATAGGGCAGGGTTGCCACATCAATTGCTTGCGGGCGCTGATTCATCTGCACGCGAAATCCATCTTTAGTTGATGTGATGATTGCCCCGGCTGTTGTGAGCTTTTCAAGCATGACTTCCATATGATCTGCGCGCCCACCATGAATAGTGATATCACCTTGCGTCATAGCGGCGGCAAATGCCCAGGTGCCAGCGATGATGCGGTCTGTAATGGTGGTGTGGTCGGTTGGCTTTAGCTCTTTAACGCCAGTGATGGTAATTGTTGGCGAGCCAAGCCCATCAATTTTTGCCCCCATGCCAATCAGGAATTCACCGAGATCGACAAGGTCAGGTTCGCGAGCTGCATTATCAATAGTTGTCACACCATGTGCCAAGACGGCTGCGGTCATGAGGTTCTCTGTTGCACCAACTGATGGGAAATCTAAATCAATAGAGGTGCCTGAAAGTCCATTCGGAGCCTCGGCAACTATGTAACCATGTTGGACATGTGCTTTGGCACCAAGTGATTCAAGACCTTTAATATGGAAATCAAGGCCGCGTGAGCCAATTGCATCCCCGCCAGGAAGTGCGACTTCTGCTCTTCCGACTCGTGCAACAAGTGGCCCAAGAACGTTGATAGACGCTCTCATCTTACGCACGAGGTCATAATCTGCGCGATGTAATGGAGTGGCTGGAACATCAATCGTGACAGTGTCGGCGGTGTGAATAACGGTGCAACCAAGACGTGTGAGCAAATCAGACATGATTTCCACATCGGCAATATCTGGAACATTGCGGATGGTGGATTTTCCAACGGCTAAAAGCGAAGCGGCCATCAGTTTAAGGACTGAATTCTTGGCTCCTGTGACCGATACTTCACCGACCAGGCGGCTGCCACCGGTGATCCGGAAGCGGTCGTGGGACGAAGATGCCATATCCGAAGTCTACTTATAGGCTAGGGACATGGTTAATTTAACGCGCATTTACACAAAGACCGGCGATGACGGAACTACATCCCTTGGAGATATGAGCCGCACATCAAAAAATGACCCTCGCCTAGAAGCATATGCAACAGTCGATGAATCAAACTCAACGATTGGCGTGGTTCTAGCAACTGATGAATTAACCGATGATGTTCGTGCAGTACTTGTGCGAATCCAAAATGATTTATTTGATGTGGGAGCAGACCTCTGCACCCCGGTAGTTGATGCACCTGCATTTGAACCACTTCGCGTGCTTGAATCTCAGATTGTCTATTTAGAAGAACAGATTGATAAGTACAACGCAGATCTTGAACCGTTGCGATCATTTGTCTTGCCTTCCGGAACACCCGCTGCGGCGCACCTGCACGTGGCTCGCACGGTTGTTCGGCGCGCAGAGCGCTGCACCTGGGCTGCTATTCATGCATTTGGCGGGGGAGTAAATCCACTCACCGCCAAGTACCTCAACCGTTGCTCTGATCTACTCTTTGTTCTTGCTCGTCATGCCAATAAAGAAATTGGTGATCAGCTCTGGGTTCCTGGAGCAAATCGCTAGTTAAAGCTTTTCAAGTGCGCCCTGGCAGCGCTCTCTTCCTTCGGAAATACAAATAACCGAGGACCTTGCTTAGTCTGGGTCAGAGTTGCCTTAATTCCAACTGCAATCAACTTCTGACGCAGTATTTCGCCTTCAATGTGATTGTTTGGCTCTGCGACCGCAACGAGAGTTCCGTATTCCTCTTCTGAACCAATCGATGGGCTGCGTTCGACTAGCGACTTACCTTTAGCCGAAGTCCACTTTAAAATGAAAATGAGGAATAAGACAACCGGAAATCCGGCAAGACTCATTAAGAAGAGTTGATTATTTACTCCACCTAGCACTTATTCGACCACCTTTGTATATGTAGCAGCCGATGCGCCTTCAGGTCGTGGATCTTGATGGCAAATCACTTCAATATTGCTGATGTATTCAAGAGTTTCAATTGGTTCTGGTGAGATTAAGAGAATGGTCTTAATCTCTTTAACTGCGCTAGGCGTTGATATTGTGCGCAAGTCACCAAGTATGACGCCCTCTTTAGATAGGACCTGAGAGTTAACTTCCCACCACACACATCCAGTTTCAGCGGCGACTTGAACTGCCCCACAAACAAATTCACTACATGCCTTGACTTGGGAAGCAAGATTTGTCTTTGCAGAGATAACGCTTACCAACTCTTTACTTGTCGGGACCTTGGCATAGATCCCTGATTCGAATTCAAAGTCCACCGGTGGCCACTTTGGTTTTGGTGACGGAGTAAGGCGAATCTTCTTTCGAGGTTTTGGCTTTGGTTTTGGCTTCGGTTTAGTTGACACAGTCGGTTGAGCTGACGCAGTGGGCTTGGCAGTTGTTGGAGCGGTCGTCTTTACTGTTGCCTTCACTGTCGGTTTAGAAGTTGCTATGGAAGTGGGCTTAGCTTTTGGCTTTGGCTTCGCTGTCACTTTTGGTGAAGCCTTCACACTCGCCTTGGTTGTCGGCGTTGATGTTGGCTTCTTAGTTGCAGCTTCGGCACTGGTTGCGGAAAAGGCAAGGCAGAGTGCAAGTACAAGTGCTGACTTTTTCAGTCGCGCTCCCACTTGAAACTGCGAATTGCCCAGATTAATCCCAGTACGAGCCATGCGGTAATAATGGCAAAGGTGCGCCCAGTTTCCCAATTGCCGGCAACTTCACGCGTAGCAAATGAGTCAGGTAAGAAGACTGAACGGGCGCCTTGGGTCATCCATTTGAGGGGAAAGATTGCGGCAACTTGCTGCATCCATTGTGGGAGATCGGTAAAGATAAAAAAGACGCCACTAAAGAATTGCAGAACTATGACAACAGGGGAGACGACAGCGGAAGCACCGCGGCCGGATTTAGGAACATTGGAAAATGCAATACCGAGAACTGTGGAGCAGGCACTACCGAGAACGAGCAGCGCCGCTAAGAGCAGCCATTTATCGGCACTCTTTGGCAGATTGACTCCAAAGAATAGAACGCCAGCTGCCAATAAGAGCGCTACCTGCACCAGCATGCTGACAGTGACAAGGATGGCTTTTCCTAGGAAGTAACTACTTGCTGGCATAGGAGTGCCACGTAGTCGCTTCAGTGTGCCAAAGTCGCGTTCCAAGGGAATCATGATTGCTAGTTGCTGAAAACCGGTATTAACAAGTCCCGATGCAATCATTCCTGCCACAAAGTATTGGCTAAAGGTGACTCCGTCGGCGATGGTGTTAGAAAATACTGAACCAAAGATTGCAAGCAGGATAAGTGGAAACAACATAGTGAAGACAACAGATTCACGCTGTCGCATAAATTGCTTGATCTCTAGCTTGCCGCGTTGAAGCCCAATGGAGAAAGCGGTGGGCTTATTCATCGTGGCCACCAATCATTTCCAGGTAGATATCTTCCAGTGATGCTCGTTTGATACTTAGCTCTGGAACTTCACCACCAAATTGAGCTGCTAGCTCTTTAACACGTTCAGTGGGGTGAGCACTCTTCTCGCTGTGTGTGTGTGCTCCATCGCGCCAGGAAATGGTGGCTAGTGATGTGGCGCGGCCGCCAAGTTCTGCTGGTGGCGCAATTTCCACAATCTGTCCGCGGATAATTACTGCCACCCGATCTGCCAGCGCTTCAGCTTCATCAAGGTAGTGAGTAGTCAGCACAATGGTGGCGCCTTCATCGCGCAATCTGCGAATCAAATTCCAGAATGCTCTACGTGCTTCCGGATCAAAACCTGTTGTGGGCTCATCTAAAAAGATTAGTTCCGGGCTACCAATGATGCCCAGTGCTACATCTAGCCGACGGCGCTGACCACCTGAGAGTGTGCGACCTAGCGCATCAGATTTCTCTGTGAGTCCAACCAGCTCAATCACCTCGCGGGCATCTTTTGGGTTCTTGTAATAAGTGGCAAAGTGCGAGACCGACTCATAGACCGTCAGGTCGCCGGCATCTTGAGTTGATTGCAGAACTATGCCGATGCGATCACGCCAAGCTTGCCCGGCGCTGCCTTTAGTTGCCGGGTCAAAGCCAAGTACTTTCACATCACCTGAATCGCGATCACGAAATCCTTCGAGTATCTCCACCGTCGTGGTCTTGCCAGCGCCATTTGGGCCAAGGAGAGCGAAGATTTCACCCTGTTCGATTTCAAGGTCCAGCCCATTGACCGCCTGCGTCTGGCCATATTTCTTATGGAGCTGGGAAACGCTGATGACCTTGCTCATAGCGTCATCTTCTCACTTTGTGGGGGAAAGTGCGAGAAAATGAAGCCATGAGCCCACGTAAGAACTACCCGAAGAATCGTCGGCCGAAGAATAACGATGAGGACCGTGAGATTAATCCTTCCAATCAAAGTTTCGAAGAAGATGAAAATGGTTTATGGACTGTTCGTAAATTAACTGGTTCATCTGCAAATAAAGCATATCGATGCCCAGGCTGTGATCAGGTAATACCTATGGCAACGCCACATACCGTTGCTTGGCTAGATGGTGAAGAAGATAATCGCCGGCATTGGCATAACGCATGCTGGAGTAAGCGAAATAATCGTGGCCCGCGAACTGAACGCACGCGCAATGCACCTCGTTACTAATTCGAAGTAGACTCACGCCAATGTCAGAACCAATCCGCCCCAGCACTGTGCTCGCCGCAACGCGCATGCCATTTACTGTGCTAACCGCTGATGGCCAAAGCCTTATAGGAGAAGTCGCAACTCCTCTTTCCAATCCCACAACCGCAATTTTATGTTGCCATCCAAACCCAACTGGTGGCGGGATGATGGATAGCCACATCTATAAGAAAGCTGCTAATCGATTACCTGCCATGGCCGGAGTAACCGTCGTGCGCTTTAACACTCGCGGAACAAGTAGTGAAGCCGGCACAAGCACCGGAAGTTATGACAACGGACGCGCTGAAAAATATGATGTGGAAGCGATGATTGCATATTGCTTTGACACTCTTGGCATCAAAGAATTATGGGTTATTGGGTGGTCATTTGGAACCAGTATTGCAATTAGCTATGCACGTGATCTGCGAGTGAAGGGCTTAGTACTTCTAAGCCCTACCTTACTCGAAATTGTGGATAGTGATCTTGAATTTTGGGGCGCAGATGGCAGACCAGTCATTGCCCTGATTCCCGAGCATGATGATTACTTAAAGCCGGAGCAAGCACTTCTGCGCTTTAGCGTGATCCCGCAAACCAAACTCATCGCTGTAGCTGGTGCTAAACACCTATGGGTGGGCGAACCATTTGTTCATAGAGTCTTAAGTGAAATCGTTGCGGTCATTGCCCCGCAGCGATTACCGCTAACTACTGAGATCTAAGACTTCTCTGCTCGAGGGATAACGACTTCTTCCAGAATTAAGATAATTGAAGCCGCGATTGGCACTGCAAGTAGTCCGCCTACTAGTCCCAGAAGTGATGTGCCAATCAGGGCCGCAATGATTGTCACTGCACCGGGAAGGTTCAGCGTCCGTTTCATAATTTTCGGAGTGAGAATGTAATTCTCAATCTGCACGTAAATGATGTATCCAACGAAGGCTGCAATTCCTATCGTGATGGATTGCGTCAGCGCAAGTATGGTGAAGATTGCCGCCCCGATGAAGTGTCCAATGAGCGGCACCAGCCCGCAGACAAAGATAATAACTCCAATTGCCACAGGTGATGGCAGACCAAGAATGACTCCGAATATCGTCAAAAAGATGGCAGCCAGGGAAGAGATTAATACCTGACTTCCAACAAAGGCCCCCACGCGAGCGATAATTGCATCTGTGAGTAGCGCTACTCGTGGACGACGACTACTTGGGATCAATTTAAGGCCAAGCTCAGTCATCTGATTAAGTGATGTGATGAAGTAAAGAGTAAGAACCAGAATAGTCAGTGCGGTAAAGGTGCCAGAGAGAACAGTCTTTCCAACGCCAACGACTCCACCGAAGGCTGAGAACAAGAGTGTGCCATCGGAAGTTACCGAGCTCAACCTCTTTTCTAGAGTATCGATGATTCCATAATTTTCATTGATATTTGCAATTGAAGGATTATCTTTTAATTGGCTCAGTAGCGATGGCGCTATTTCAATGAGGTTTGTGCCTTGCGAAATAAGTGGTGGCACAATGAGCGCTCCAAAGAGAATGACTGCGATTAACACCGATACAAAGATTATGGCAACAGCTGAAATGCGTGAGAGGCCTCGCTTGCGAATAGCTTCAACTGCTGGGTTTAGACCCATAGCTAAGAAGAGTGCGATCACAATCAGTACAAATACTTGACTTGCACTTGCAAGTGCTCGCATGAGAACAAATGCGCTTAAAGCGCCTACCGTTGCGACAAATCCAAAATAAAATGGATGAGCGCGGTCAACCGGCGCTCCAGCTGCACCAAAATCTTGTGAAGTTGGTGAATCTTTGACTTTTCGCTTCATTCGCTCGGAAATTGCCATGCTTTATTGTAAAGCGTAAGAGAGAATAACTCCCATGGCGCTGCGGATAACTGGACTTGGTGAAGAGATTGCTGCCGTCACGGGTCTTTCGTGGAACCTGCCTTTGGAACAGTGGCCAGAAGATCCGATGCTGGCCGAAAAGCGAGGCATCTCCCGCCACGTAGTGCGCCTGGTGCGCTCTACCGATGACCCCGAGTCTGAGGTCTACGCCGTCAAAGAGACGGTGGCCGAATTTGCAAACCGCGAATACAAGATTTTGCGCCAACTTACTCAACTCGATTCTCCCAGCGTTCAGTCGATTGCAGTCATCGAGGGCCGCACAGATAACAGCGGTGGGGAACTTCCATGCGCCCTGGTCACCCGGTTCTTGCCGTACTCATTGCCCTACCGCGTTGTACTCAGCGATAAGAACGTAACTGGCGAAGAAGTGACGTTGATGGCCAACGCGCTGGCTCTGCTGTTGGTTCGGCTGCACCTGCTTGGTTTCTGGTGGGGCGATTGTTCACTTTCCAATACTTTATTTCGCAGAGATGCTGAAGCCTATGCCGCCTATCTAGTCGATGCTGAAACTGGCGAATTTCAAAAAACTTTGACATCCGGACAACGGGAACACGATTTAGAGATTGCCCACTTTAACGTTGCGGCAGAACTTGAAGACTTGCAGCTTTCTGGAGTTCTCTATCCAGGCATGGACCCAATTCGCGCAAGCACCGCACTCATCAACCGTTATCACCGCCTGTGGTCAGCCCTGAAAGATCGTCAGGTACTTGATCCCACTGATCGCCACGCAGTTGAACGTGCCATGCGTCAGTTACATGATCTAGGTTTTGCGGTAGAAGAGGTATCTGTCTCTATGGAAGAAGGAGAAGATGCCGGCCGCTTAGTCTTCCAACCCAAGCTTGTTGCCGCCGGTTATCACAAGAATCGATTGCGCGAGCTAATCGGGCTAGAAACCGAGGAGCTGCAAGCAAAAAGACTACTTGCTTCATTTGATCGCTTCCGAGGTCGTGAGAAATCTCCGAAGCCACCAGTTGCAGATTCGGCTAAGAGATGGCTCGATGAAGTCTTTCGACCAACAGTTAATTTGATTCCGCCAGAGCACGAGGGCAGAATTGAACTTGCTCAATTTTTTCATGAGACGTTAGAACACCGCTGGTACTTGAGTGAAAAAGCGGGCCATGATGTAGGACTGGAATTTGCAGCAAGGGCCTATATCGCAGATGTTTTGCCCTTTCGGCGCGATTCTGGCGTCACGGTACGAGTTGATGGCATGATTCAGTAATGAGCCTGCCACCTAATTTTGCAAAGGCCGTTGATTTAAGTTCGCTTGGAAAACCAGCGCCAGATACAGCTATTGCGATGCCGGGAATAGTTGTAACAACCGAGAACTTGCAATCAGAGTTGTTGCCACTTTCAAACTCTAAACCGGTGGTGATTCTATGTTGGTCACCTCGTTCGGCAGAGTCAGTCACCGTACTTCAAGCACTGGGAAATCTAGAGGCCGTAGATAACGGAAAGTGGGCGTTAGCAACAGTTGATATCGACACCCAAGCCCCCGTTGCCCAAGCCCTGCAAGCGCGCACGATTCCATATGGTGTGGTCTTTATTGGCGGCCAAGCAATTCCTTTCCTTGAGCAAGCACTGACTGAAACCCAACTTCGGGAAGTGATGAATAAAATTCTCACCATTGCCGCAAAGCAAGGAATCGGTGAAGAGCCAGCAGAACTTGCCGAGCCAGAAGAAGATGAGGCGCTAGCCGCCCTTGATAAGGGAGATTATGAAAGCGCCGAAGCTGCTTATAAGAAGTTGCTTGCTCGCAAACCGAACGATAATTTTGCAAAGCTCGGACTAGCTCAAGTTCAACTTCTGCTTCGCACTGAAGGCATTGATGGCCATAAAGTCATGGAGTCGGCGGTGAAGAACCCGGATGATATTTCCATTCAGATGCAGTGTGCTGATGTGGAAGTGATGAGTGGATATCTTGAGCCAGGCTTTGAAAGGTTGTTGCGGCTAGTGCAGATCCTCGATGGGGATGAGCAGAAGCTGGTCAAAGATCGCCTCCTTGAGTTATTTGCGCTCGTTGACCCGGCTGATCCACGAGTCATTAAAGCTCGCGCGCAATTAGCAAACGCACTCTTCTGATGTCATCAGTGATTGACCACAGCAAAGAGAAGAAACTCCTTCACACACTCTTTGCTTGTTTTGGTTTTGGCATCATGGCCTGGCTCCCGCGCTTTCCAGAGGTAAAGGCAAACCTGCAATTAGATAATGGGGCTTTTGGTTCGATTGTGAGCACAGGTGGAATTGGTGCCTTCTTTGGACTTCTCACCGTTGGGCATATTATCCACAAATTCGGAGCCTTTAGAGTAGCGATTGCTTCGATCCTGATCCTGTTTTCATCACTAACTTTATTAGTACACGTGCACTCAACTTTGCCTTTTCTACTCTTAAATATTTCATTCGGTTTTGGAATTACCGCAGTACATGTCTACCTGAATTCGCATGGTTTTCACCTGCTTAAGCGGAGCAACATCAATGTAATCACCAGTGCAGCTGGTTACTGGAGTGCGGGTTCTCTCTCCACATCGATACTCTCAGGCTTACTGGTGGGCCGGGTGGCTCTTACGACCCACATCACCATCCTCTCCCTAGTCCTTGCTGCGATCATGCTTTCAATAGTGATCAGACTTAAAGCTGTGCTGCTTGAACCTAATACAAGCACTGATCATGACTACACAATTAAAGACAT
>NZ_JBBAMU010000030.1:0-10518 GCF_040402315.1 Candidatus Planktophila sp. | reverse complement strand
CATGAGGTTCCAACATATATCGATAAGGAAGTTGCGGCACTGAAACTCATTTCAATGGGTGGACGTATCGATGTACTCACACCAGCTCAAGATATGTACCTTAATTCTTGGGAGCACGGTTCATAAATGATGGTTGATATTGCATGACACTCATCATGGTCGTCGATGACGATCAAGATCTCGCCGAAATGCTTGGAATTGTTCTTACAAGTTCTGGCTTCGATGTAGATATGGTGAGTAGAGGAGATGAGGCGCTGGAGGTATTTAGAAATAATCCTCCGGACCTCGTCTTACTTGATGTCATGTTGCCAGGAATAGATGGCATAGAGGTCTGTCGATTAATTAGAAAAGAATCGATGGTCCCAATAGTTATGCTTAGTGCAAAAGGTGAGACACAGGATGTTGTGCGCGGTCTTGAAGCAGGCGCCGATGATTACATGCAGAAGCCTTTTAGAGATAAAGCTGAACTAATTGCGCGTATTCGCACTCGTTTGCGCCACACGAATTCTGATGTCACGGGCCTTCTTTCAATCTGTGACATTACTATCGATGTGACAGCACATGAAGTTCGTCGTGGTGCAACTCTCATTCAATTAACCCGTCTTGAATTTGATTTACTTGTGGCGCTAGCAAGAGATCCAGGTCGCGTATTTACGCGCGATGCTCTCTTGAGCGAAGTCTGGGGCTATCGTCAAACAACTGATACCAGACTCGTCAATGTGCATGTGCAGCGACTTCGTTCGAAGGTTGAACACGACGCCGACCGTCCGGAAATTATTATGACGGTTCGTGGCGTCGGCTATAAGGCGGGCGGAGCGGCTTAACATGAACCGTTTACGACGGTCACTCAAACATTCGCTAGTAACACGAGTGATTCTCTCAACGCTGTTACTTTCATTAATCGTGGTCTGGCTTACAGGATCTGCGCTGTATTCACGTCTGGCAGATGGAATCCTGGCGACTAGCCTGAACTCTTCACTGGCTGAAGCGCGATACACATTTTTTAATGCTGAATACCAAGTTCTTGCTTCGCAAACGATGACAGTTCAAGCCCGTAAAGAAGCTCTTGCTGAATTCGTCGTGCGTACCTCGACCCAAGGAATTAATGAGGAGCGGCGAGAAGTAATTTTTGTGAAGTCTCCAGGAGGACCCACTACAGCCAATTCTTATGAAATGTCTTCAAATGTAATCAAAAGCTCATCGATTCCTAAAAATCTTCGTGCCCAGATCAAAAAAGATGCCAAACTTCATTATGCCTACGGATCTGCGCGGTATGACAACAGGGAGCGCATTGATTCTCTCTTTGTAGGTCAGAGAATTATTATTCCAACTGGGGGGCGTTACGAGATTTACATCATCTTCTCGCTTAAGAACCAGACGGCAACAGTAGATCTCATCTTGAACTCACTTCTCATTACTGGAGTCGCTCTGATTTTCCTGATTGGACTTATTACCTGGCTGGTAGTGCGACAAGTGGTACGACCCGTTCGTGAAGCAGCACGAATTGCTACTCAGTTTACCCAGGGGGATTTCACGCAGCGGATGAAAGTTGTTTCAACCGATGAGATGGCCACGCTGGCAATTTCTTATAATGAGATGGCGCTCTCAATTGAAGAGCAAATTACTCGACTTGAACATCTCTCACGAGTCCAGCAACGTTTTGTTTCAGATGTGACCCACGAGCTTCGAACCCCTTTGACCACACTACGTATGGCATCAGAGGTAATCCACATCCAACGCACTTCTTTTGATCCACTCGTTGCCCGAAGTTCCGAGTTGCTGGTTGCACAACTAGATAGATTTGAGCGCTTGCTAGAAGACTTACTTGAGGTAAGTCGCTTTGATGCCGAAGTTGCTGTTCTGGAACCAGTTGATTTTGATGTCATTGGCCTGATTAACCGATGTGCCGCAGATTTCGATATGGGGGGCACTGTGCCAACACGTGACATACAGGTAGAGGCAGATCAAGAGTGTGTCACTATCAACGCTGATATCCGCAGAGTTGAGCGCATCATGCGAAATCTCCTCTCAAATGCCCTCGATCACGCTGAAGGAAAGAAGATTGTTGTCAACGTTGTCGCTACCGATACTGAGGTTGGTATTGGTGTTCGAGATTACGGGTCAGGACTAGATGAATCCGCCCTCACTCGCGTCTTTGATCGGTTCTGGAGAGAAGATCCATCACGCGCTCGAGTGCGCGGTGGAACTGGCCTAGGCCTTTCCATCGCACTTGAGGATGCTCGTCTTCACAATGGTGAATTAGACGCTTGGGGACGCCCACACCAAGGAGCTCACTTTGTACTTACCTTGCCTCGCAAGGCTGGCGAGTTAATAAATTCAAGGCCCATTAAGGCCACACCAAAAGATTTCCACCAAGAGACTTTTTATCAATAGCCACTAGCCTCCACTGCAGCAGTATGGCTAGATGAATCTATTCAAATCACTTGAAGAGTTAATTTTTCCTGTTCGTTGCTTAGGGTGTGGCGCTCTAGGTTTAGAGATCTGTTCCCAGTGCAGAAAGTTCTGGCAGCCAAGAATTTTGAGATCTCACTCCCGCCGAAAACCACATTTCCCCATTTACTCTTCAATTCCTTATTCACCAATTGCCGGGAAAGTTTTATTGGCTGCCAAAGAACATGGATTACACCGAGCAGATGAGTTGATGGTCAGCGCTCTTTCTCACTCACTCTCTCACTGTTTACAAGAGCAGGGAATAGGATTTTTAGTCCCAATACCATCGCGAAAGACTGTGGCGCGATTACGTGGAAGGCAGTTCATCAGTGAACTTACACGAGAAATTGGAAGCGGTGCACTGGTGCGAACCTGTGAAATATTGACTCATACCCGGGTTGTCAAGGATCAATCAAAGCTAGATGCGAAAGAGCGGGGAGAAAACTTAGAGGGGGCACTGAGTTCACTGCGGTATCTCAGTGGAAAGGCAATCATCGTTGATGACCTCATCACAACGGGGGCGACTCTGCACGAGGCTGCCCGCGCATTGCGTGCTGCAGGCATTGAGGTTTCGGGTGCGATTACAGCTTGCGTGGCAGAACCTCTACGATAAGGGGGCTCGAATAGGGCACCCATTGTGCGCAATGGAGGTTGGCAATCGGAAGGTATACAGATGGCATCAATTCTCGACCGCATCATGCGAGCCGGCGAAGGAAAAATCCTTCGTGACTTAAGCAAGGTCGTCGAAAAGGTCAACGCCTTTGAAAGTTCAATCTCTGCACAATCTGATGACCAACTGCGCGCCAAGACTGAAGAATTTAAGAATCGACACACGCAAGGCGAGACCCTCGATGATTTACTTCCCGAGGCATTTGCAGTTGTTCGCGAAGCTGCAAAGCGCACACTTGGCCAGCGTCACTACGACGTTCAGATCATGGGTGGAGCGGCGCTTCACCGTGGCAATATCGCAGAAATGCGTACTGGTGAAGGTAAGACTCTTGTTGCAACACTTCCCTCATATCTCAACGCCCTAGCTGGACGCGGAGTTCACGTTGTCACAGTCAATGATTACTTGGCTGAACGCGACAGCGAATGGATGGGTCGTGTTCACCGATTCCTTGGCCTGAGCGTTGGTGTAATTCTAAATAGCATGACTTCTGCCGAACGCCGTGCGGCATACGCTTCTGATATCACTTATGGCACAAACAATGAATTTGGTTTCGATTATCTTCGTGACAATATGGCATGGTCACTTGAAGATTGCGTGCAGCGCGATCACTTCTTCGCAGTTGTCGATGAAGTTGACTCCATCCTTATCGATGAAGCTCGTACGCCACTCATCATTAGTGGACCAGCAGATAAGGCAACGAAGTGGTATGTCGAGTTTGCAAATATTGCTACCAAACTACAACGCGATACCCACTATGAAGTTGATGAAAAGAAGAGGACTGTTGGAATCCTCGAAGATGGTGTCACCAAGGTGGAAGAGCTACTCGGGATTGAGAATTTATACGAAGCTGCCAATACAACCCTGATTGGTTATCTGAATAATTCAGTCCGTGCCAAAGAGCTATTTAAGCGCGACAAAGACTATGTAGTCATGAATGGCGAGCTTCTTATTGTCGATGAGCACACCGGCCGCATGCTTGCCGGCCGTCGTTATAGCGAAGGTCTCCACCAAGCGCTGGAAGCGAAAGAGCGCATCGAAATCAAGGATGAGAATCAAACCCTTGCCACGATCACACTTCAAAATTACTTCCGACTCTACGAAACTATTTCCGGTATGACTGGAACAGCTATTACAGAAGCCTCGGAATTCCATCAAATTTATAGGCTAGGTGTGGTTCCAATCCCAACAAATCGCCCGATGCAACGTATTGATGAAGCAGATTTGGTCTACAAATCTGAGGTAGGCAAGTTTGCCGCTGTTACCCGCGACATTGTCGAACGTCATCGCAAAGGCCAACCGGTATTGGTTGGAACAGTCAGCGTTGAAAAATCAGAAGAACTTTCGGCATTCTTAAAAAAAGCAGGCGTTCCTCACGAAGTTCTCAATGCTAAGCACCACGAGCGTGAAGCAACGATTATTGCTCGCGCTGGAACAAAAGGCGCGGTCACAGTTGCTACAAATATGGCAGGCCGTGGAACCGACATCATGTTGGGTGGAAACCCAGAGTTCATGGCTGACTTTGAATTACAGCGCAAGGGAATTTCACCGGTAGATAACGCCACCGAATATGAGGCTGCATGGCCGGCAGAGATTGATAAGCAGAAGGGTGCAATCGCCAAGGAGCACGAAGAAGTTGTCACACTTGGTGGTCTTTATGTTCTTGGCACAGAGCGCCATGAATCCAGGCGCATTGATAATCAGCTCCGCGGAAGATCAGGACGCCAAGGCGATCCTGGTGAATCTCGTTTCTATCTCTCACTACAAGATGATTTGATGCGCAGATTTAACTCTGGAATTGTTGAGCGTGTATTAGGAGCAGCTGGCCTGCCGGAAGATGAACCGATTGAATCAAAGATGGTTTCTAATGCAATTCGTTCAGCCCAGACCCAGGTGGAAGCGCAGAACTTTGAAATCCGTAAGAATGTCCTTAAATATGACGATGTCATGAACCGCCAGCGCGAGGTAATTTATGCAGAGCGCCGCTTAGTGCTTGAAGGCAAAGATATTGGAAGCCAAGTCGGTGATTTCATGTCTGACACCCTTGGTGCATATGTTCAGGTCGCAACATCCCAGGGCTATGCCGAAGATTGGGATCTTGATCAACTCTGGACAGCTCTCAAACTTATCTATCCAATCTCCTTTACTCCGCAAGATTTAGAGCGCGAATTTGGTTCACGATCCGCACTCGATATCGAAATCTTAGAGACACGTGTTCTAGATGATGCCATTGCTGCATATGAAAAGCGGGAAGCAGAGTTAGGAAATGAAGTGTTGCGCGAATTAGAGCGGAAAGTATTGCTCTCTGTCCTTGATCGTAAATGGCGTGAACACCTCTATGAGATGGATTATTTGCAGGAAGGTATTGGTCTGCGTGCCATGGCCCAACGTGATCCACTTGTTGAATATCAACGTGAAGGTTTCGAACTCTTCTCAGCAATGATGGATGCTATTAAGGAAGAGCTAGCCAGCCTGGTCTTTAACGTTGAGGTCACAATCGAAGGCGATGGCTCAGAAGTGAAAGCACGCGGAGTTAATGACAAGCCAGCAAATACTGCTCCACTTCGTTACACCGCAGCAGATGAAAATGGCGTTGTTACTTCCGGAGAAGTCTCGCGTAATAGCCCTTGCCCATGCGGTTCTGGCAAGAAATTTAAGCGCTGCCACGGCGCTGCTTAATTTACTTTAGATCAGACGCAGGGCAGTGCAGAGCCAGTGTCCATCAACACCTTCAAAGCGAATAACAATTGCGCGAAGTCGATTTGCAAATCTGACTGTCACGGTTGATTCACAAATACCATCTAGTGGTTCTGATTGATGGATACTTTTTATCTTTCCAATTTCATTTTGGCTACCAGTCTTACGTAGTAGCTCCAGATAGATAACGCGATGGCAGGAACGAATTAATTGCGCAGGTTGCCTGCGACCAGCCCAAATTTCAAGGACGCTCACAATAAATTTCATCGTCCATTGATGTAAGTCCGGCAGGTCTGAGGCTGAGGATGGGATAGGCAGCTCATCCGGTTCAATCTCTTCCCCGAAGGTAGAGGGAACCAGGTAGAGCTTTGCCACTTGTGATGGCATCACGGGCGCCGGCGGAGCAAATAAATCTAGAACGGGATGGCTCCAGAGCGCCGGATCCTCGGTACTAGAAATCAATTGCAGATAAGGCTTGGGGCGCGGAAATTGATATGGATGTATCTCTGTTGTCATGGGTGCATAGTGGGGTGAGTTAGTCACTTAGCAATCATCTAGAAAGTTGAAATACGCTCATCCTTTCGCTGTACTGTGCAAAAAGTGAGATCTGATGTGTAACCACCCTTTTACGCTGCCGCCATGGCCCTTAAGAAGCAGAAGAACACACGATTCATTCTCTCAATTTCACTTTTCATAGCAGCGCTCTTATCTTCTTTTCTGATGTCGATTGCAGCAAATCAGAGAGAGAAATTCTGGGTGGCAAGTAAGCCGATCGCATCAGGAACTTCCGTCGAGAGCTCAGACCTTAACCTCATCTCAGTCACGCTGGGGTCAGCTCAAGAAAGATATGTACCGGCTGACTCTGATCCCTTTGGCCTAGTTACACGGCGCAGCATTGCATCGGGAGAGCTAATTGAAGTTGATGCGCTCACAAATCAATCATCTTCTGCTACACACAAACAGATTTCCCTCAGCCTGCGTTCGGTCGACATTCCCACACGAGTCGGTGCTGGCGAGATTATCAGCATCTATCAGTTACACGATGAAAAGAACGGGGAAAGTCCGCAAGCCCCCACCTTCATCCTCGGGGGAGTCTTTGTCGTGTCAATCGATAGAAAAGGATCAAATTTCGGGGGAGAAGTTGCGATGACAGTGTCAGTTGATGGTGAATTTATCGCTGACGTATTAGCGGCAACCACTAGCGGTCGTTTGGTCGCCGTACGAGCACATGGCTAAGTCAGAACACGCTACTGCGGTCACAGCGATCCACGGATCTGACTTTGAAAGCTTTGCTGCAAGTACTTTATTTAGCCAAGGATGGAACGTCTTACATCGCGCACTAGACTGGTCATCTCTTCATGAGTTTTTGCAGGGATTAGAGACACCGCCAGATGTATTACTTATCTCCACAGATTTAGAGGGGATAGAGCCGCAATCTCTGGGTAATCTGGCTGATAGCGGCATGAGAATCTTTATCTTTCGAAGGCGCGCGGAAGATATACGCCAATTTCCAGATTCATTTGCCGAGCCCACCGTTGCCCTCGAGCTAATTGCTATGATTCGCGGTTCCATCAGAAGGCCGATGCTCAGAGTCAGTGAGCCAATCACCGAGGCTACCCGAGCACATATCTTGGCAATTGCCGGGGCACACGCTGGTGCGGGGTGCACATCGTTAAGTATCAATATCGCAACAGAACTTAGCCTGTTGGCAAATAAAGTTCTCATCATCGATGGCAACTCGTTTGCTCCCGCCATAGCCATTCTCCTAGGCCAACAAGGGTTGAATTCAGCAAAGAGTTTTCAAAAGATTGCAAATAATCTGTGGGCGCTAGAGATTACTCAAGAAAATATTGGCGAATCAATCGCGCTACTAGATGCTGCCAAGCTGGAGTTTGATTACATCGTAATTGATACCGGTGTGATCACCGAACTTGCGCAAGTGCTTCGAGGACAACGTTGGACCGGTGAGATTCTGCTCTGGGTCACTTCTCATGCCCAGGAGCTGTGGATTATTGCCAAATCTAACCGAGTGGGAATCGAGCGAGTTCGGAGGATCTCACAAGCTCTTTCACAGAACTCGATTAAGCCGGCAATCTCCTTTGTGCAAGCAGCGTCGGCTCAAGGCAAGAAGGGTGCGATCTATGACGAAGCTTTTTTGGCCACTGCAAGGACGATTGGCCCTAAGAAAATTCTTACGTATCCAGCAGATGCGCGTTCGATATCAATGGCCGAGAGTGAACAGGCATCTCTCTATGAATCAAATGAGAGGAGCCTGCTACGCAAGAGTATTGCCAGTTTGGCCGGTGAAGTAGGGGGATAAGTTCTTATAGGCTAAGCACATGCGCGCATACATCGGTGTTACCGCTTCTGAAGTTCAAGAATTTCTCCAATCGGGGGAGTTCGATGTCAGTGATGCCTATGCCGCGACTCCCACATTTATATCCAGCAATAGCGATCTAGATGAAGAAGAAGTTGAATACACCCTTTCACTCATCGCAGCTGAAGATGCAGTGGAGTTACTTGCTGCCGCTGTTGGTACTGCCTGTGTTTTAGCTCTGGAAGTTCCTGAATCAATCATCGATGCAGAGCATGAAATGTCGATCTCGCTCTCTGCTCCTTTGCAGTGGGATTCGGTGCAATGCTGTTTTGAGGTTTCACCTGATGGTCAGGAACTGACCTGGTTTGCCACACAAGAGATTGCCAGCAATCTGGCAGCGTGGCTTGAGTAAGGATTACCAATATGGCATCGATTGAAGAATTTGTGAAAAAGCGAAGCCCGCTGACTGATATTCATATCCACCGGCTACGGGAACTGATAGCTGATTGGCAACTTCTTTCAGATTTATCTTTTGCCGACCTAATTCTCTGGGTTCCACTGCGAAAAGATTTCAAGAGCTGGCCTACCGGTTACGTCGCAGTTTCACATATCAGGCCAACAACTGCCGCGACCCTCTTTCCGCTTGATGTCATTGGGGATGAAATCGCGCATGGTGCGCGCAAATATATAGATCAAGCACTTGCTAGCGCTGAAATTGTAAGAAATACCGAACCAGAACCAATGGGTGAATTCTCTGTCAAAGAAGAGACTATCCCCGTAGTAATTGATGGCCTTGTTGTTGCGGTTATTTCGCGCCATAGAAATGCTGAGCTTATGCGTCAACCCAGCCGATTGGAGCTTAACTATCGCGAGATTGCTAATAATTTATATCGAATGATTACTGAAGGAAGCTTTCCCTACCCAGATGCGGGATCACTTTTTGATCCTGCACCACGTGTGGGTGATGGATTGATTCGTCTTGATGTCAACGGAGTTGTCTCCTATGCAAGTCCGAATGCGCAATCAGCATTTAGCCGCTTAGGTTGGGTGCACGAAGTTGAAGGTAGTGAGTTGGGAACTCTTGCGCAATCACTAGCTCAACACAGTGCCGATGCCCAAGAAGAGAGCATCTCTGGGGTGCTTACCGGCAAGTTACTGAAACGAGTTGAGATTGAAAATGCTGGCGGAACTATCTCATTCACAGTCCTTCCGCTGATTCAAGGTGAAAACCGGATTGGCGCAATCGTTTTACTCAATAACGTCACTGAGATTCGCAGGCGCGAGCAAGAGCTAGTAACAAAGGATGTGACTATCCGCGAGATTCATCACCGAGTAAAGAATAATTTACAGACTGTTTCAGCCCTGCTCAGATTACAAGCTCGCCGCATCAATGATCCCAACGCTAGCGCGGCACTCAATGAAGCAGTTCGTCGGATTGCATCCATTGCCTTGGTACATGAAACTCTCTCCAATACCCCCGATGCATCCGTGGGATTCGATCAGGTGTTAGATAGTCTGGTCACGCACGCACTAGAACTGAGCCCGCGCATGAATGAATTACGTATCGAGCGAACTGGCATTCTTGGTCCGCTTGATCCACGAATTGCAACACCGCTAGCCCTAGTGATTACCGAACTTATTCATAACGCCCTTGAACATGGATTAGCTGAGGAGGGTTCAGTGCTGGGAATTCATGTGGATTCAGGGAATTCAGATATTCAAGTAATTATTTCAGATGACGGTGTGGGTCTACCTGAAGGATTCGATATCGCCAAATCCCCAAACCTTGGTCTGCAAATTGTGCGCACGCTGACTGAAAATGAACTCAGCGGCACGCTCTCATTAGTCTCTGATGAAACTCAGACGAAAGCTATTGTGGTTTTCCCCAACACTAAATAAAAATTGTAGGTTAAGCGATTCCGTTATCTATCAAGCGAGCACGGTTACGAGCGGCGCGACGTTTAAGGGCGCGACGTTCATCCTCTGAAAGTCCGCCCCAGACACCTGCATCTTGACCTGATTCCAGCGCCCAGGCAAGGCATGGATCTTTTACGATGCAGCGATTACATACCTTCTTCGCTTCTTCAATCTGGCTAATTGCGGGGCCAGTATTTCCAACGGGGAAGAAGAGCTCAGGATCTTCATCGCGACATGCAGATTGATGTCTCCAGTCCATGGCTCACCCCTTTCAATTCCAGATTCAAATGTGTGCACAACTCATGCGTGCAAGAGGATTATTCTCCCTGTTACTGCTTAGTTTAACAATAAGGTGGTCGATAAGATTTTGCGCTTTAAAGTGATTTATATCCCTCTTGCGGTGATTGTGTTATGAAAAAATTGAGCGCAGTTGGTGCTAGTGCCCCCGACAGGAATCGAACCTGTGCAC
>NZ_JBBAMU010000029.1:0-10744 GCF_040402315.1 Candidatus Planktophila sp. | reverse complement strand
AGATCTTGCAACGTTGATTGCCAGGAATTGTCGTTCACGCAACGAACTGTATGTGATTGCTCTGACATTGCTTACGCCATACCATTTTCGATGTGAGCATCCGTGGCGTTCCGATTGAGTTATTGCGTGATTGGCAGGCGGTAGGACACGGGGCCAATGCAAAGATCGGGGTTCTTCTGGTTCATGGTTTTACTGGCTCTCCAGCCTCGATGCGTCCATGGGCGGAATATCTCAATGCCCACGGATACACCGTGAGCGTTCCATTACTCCCAGGTCATGGAACAAAAGTTGAGGACCTGAACCTGGTGAAGTGGCAAGAATGGCCGGCGAAGGTGGAAAGTCAATTGCAGTCATTACTGAGCAGTTGTGAGAAAGTCTTTTTGATTGGTTTTTCTATGGGCGGAACGACAACACTCAATATCGCTGCTCGCTATTCACGGGAACTCTCGGGTTTGATTCTGGTCAACCCAATGATTCGTCTCAGATTTGTGCCCGCGCAATTGGCTTGGCTACTAAGTCGATTTCAGAAGTTTCGCTCTGCTATTGGAGATGACCTCAAACGCCCAGGAGTTACCGAAGCCGGCTATGACGCCAATGCCATTGTGGGCGTCTATGAGTTACTGAAGATGTGTAGCGCAACCCGCAGGCAATTACCCAATGTCACCTTGCCAGTTCAGCTCTTTCACAGCGCCGAAGACCACACCCTTCCTGTCGCTAACACCGAGATAATTCTGAAGGGGATTTCCTCACGTGAGAAGAGCAGAATCGAGTTGGTCAATAGCTATCACGTGGCCCCGCTTGATTATGACGCCGAAATGATGTTTGAGAATTCGCGGCTATTTATCGAATCGCATTAATATGCTTCTTTGTTAAACTTTGAGCGTGCATAAAATTGTTGCTCTGCTTGGTGGTAAACGGGCAGCTGACTCATTGAGGGAGACAGTTTCCGGAGATGCCAGCGGTGCACCTGCCTGGTCGGCCCAGATGGCAATCGGTGATGACATGGGCTACTTCGGACCAGACAGTGCGGTGTGGCAAGTACACGGTTGTATTTCAACAATTGTGGGTGGCATCAGAGCCCTGCTTATGCAGGCAGCTCACCCAGCAGCACTGACAGGTGTGGCAGAGCATTCACAGTATGACTCCGATCCATTGGGGCGGTTAGAGCGCACCACTCGTTGGCTCACTATTACATCCTTCGGTTCCACCGAAGCAGTGGCACGTGAAGCACAGCGGGTAACTGAGATTCACAAAAGGGTCGTGGGTAATTACCCAGATGGCAAGAGTGAAGTTCGCCCCTATGCAGCTAGTGATCCGCGCTATTTACTCTGGGTGCATTGTGCTTTCACTGATTCCTTCTTACGTACTTACCAAGAACTTGGCTATGACGCTCAAGATTTAGGAAATCAATACATTCGCGAGTGGGCCCAGAGCGCCAAGCCTTTAGGACTTAATAGCGCCCCGCTATCCATGAGTGAATTAGCTGCCGAGATTTCCAGATTTGTTAAGGATGAGGTTGCAGCAATAACGATGACTCCTCCTATCGTTCGATTTATTCTCAAACCTCCATTTGGCAAAGGCGGACTTTTCTTCTATGCCATCTTGTGTAACGCCGCTATTGCCACGCTAGATGAACCTTTTCTCACCGTCTTGGGTCTGAAGCCAAGGTCAAAGAGCTGGCTGAAGCTAAGCCGGGTCTTGCTTGATTTTCTCTCCTATCTGCTCGGACACGAGTCGCCTTCGCAAAGGATTGCTCGCGAGAGAATCAAAAGAATAGAGTTAGCCTTATGAGCGATTGCCTCTTTTGCAAGATTGTTGAAGGTGTAGTGCCGTCACGGAAAGTCTATGAAAACGATGACTGCTATGCCTTCCTTGATACTTTCCCCGCAGCTAAGGGCCACACACTGGTGATCCCGAAGCAGCATTTCACTGATATTCACCAGGCCGATGCGCAGAGCTATGCCTCGGTGGCGGCCGCCGCTAAAGAAGTGGCAGATCTGCTGCACGCGAAGTTGGGTTCAGATGGAACGACAATCTTTCAAATGAATCGTGAAGCCGGTTGGCAAACTGTCTTTCATCTACACATGCACGTCATTCCACGTTGGGATAACGACGGCCTTCATAAGCCGTGGGATATCGCGGCGGCAACAGATGACAATCTTGCTGCTGTGCAGAAAGAAGTCGTGGGATGAGAGTACGAAGATGAAGAACCCGGATGCAATTGTTATCGGTGCCGGAATCCTAGGTGCCTGTTCTGCTCTTTCACTAACCAATGCTGGTTTCAAAGTATTGATCATCGACCGGGGCACCGTAGCCAGTGGAACAACCGGAGCCGGTGAAGGAAATATTCTTGTTTCAGATAAAGATCCTGGCCCGGAGCTGACTCTGGCGCTGAGATCGCGTGATCTGTGGTTTGAGATGCAAGAAGATGTTGGAGACTCTTTTGAGTTAGAAGCCAAGGGCGGTGTGGTTGTAGCTCGTTCCGATGATTCCCAGCTGATGGCGCTAGCGCAGTCTCAAGCAGCACATGGTGTAATAACCGAAAAAGTAGATTCCAAGCGACTACATGAACTCGAGCCGTATCTGCATCCAGAACTTTCATCAGGAGTTTTCTACCCGCAGGACGCACAGTGCCAACCAATGCTCGCAGCAGCTCGCATTATTCAGAGCGTGATTGCCCGCGGTGGGGAACTCGTGACACGCTCCAAAGTACTAGGTTTCACTATTGCCGGTGACTCGATCAGAAGCGTTAAGACGAGCACCGGAGAATATGCGGCGCCGATTGTTATTAATGCAGCAGGCACTTGGGCGGGAGAAATTGCATCGCTGGCGGGTTCACATCTGCCTGTAGCACCTAGACGTGGATTTATTTTGGTGACTGAACCAGCCCCGCAATACATATTCCATAAGGTTTATGACTCAGACTATGTAGTGAATGTGGCCAGTAGTGATGCCGATTTACAAACTAGTACGGTGGTAGAGGGAACACGAAGTGGAACAATTCTAATTGGAGCAAGTCGTGAGCGAGTCGGCTTTGATTCCACGATGAATTACGAGATCGTGCGCAAGCTAGCCGCGCAGGCAACATCGCTATTTCCCATCTTGCGCGATGTTCAACTTTTGCGCGTCTATCGCGGCTTTAGGCCTTATGCACCTGATCATCTACCTTTAATCGGTGAAGATTACCGAGTAAAAGGATTGTGGCATTCCGCCGGACATGAAGGAGCAGGCATCGGACTTGCACCAGGTTCTGCTGCCCTAATCACTGACACCATCCTTGGTCGGCAATCATTTATGGACCCAGCAGCTTTCTCTCCTAAGAGATTTGCTGAGGTCTTACGATGAGTGCGAGCACAGGTGCCGATGTTTCCTTCACATTTAATGGAGACAATTATGAAGGTGCGCCTGGTCAGTCAATAGCGGCAGCTCTCATGGCATCGGGTGTGCGGGAGTTAAGAGCAACCCGCTTTCACAAAGAACCTAGATTGATTTTCTGTGGAATTGGAATTTGTTTTGATTGTGTAGTTGTGGTTAATGGTGTCGCTAATCAAAGAGCATGTCTGGTGGAGATTTCCCAGGGTGATCAGATTGTGAGCAGTAAATGATCGCAATCATTGGTGCCGGCCCGGCCGGTCTTGCAGCTGCCATGACAGCTGCTGAGAACAATGAACAGGTGGTGGTGATTGATTCTGCCCCTCGCCCTGGTGGGCAGTACTGGCGACACCTGACGAAAGTCGAAGGCTATAAATCTGCCCGATCTCACAAGTACTTCACCGCCCTGCAAGAAAATGAGAAGATCATTTACATAAGTGGGGCCCAGATTTGGAGCGCGGTTCAGGTAGATGATCGAATTACTCTTAATTACCTAGCTGCCGGAATTGAATCAGCGATTACTGTCCAAAAAGTTATTCTGGCTACAGGTGCACACGATCGCGCAATTCCGTTTACTGGATGGGAGCGGCCAGGAGTTATGACTCCGGGCGCAGCGCAAGCTCTTCTTAAAGGTCACAATGTCATTGCCGGTCAGAAAATTTTGATTACAGGCACTGGTCCTTTTCTATTGCCGGTGGCGGTCGGGCTCGCTGCCGCGGGAGCAGATGTTGCCGGAATTTTCGAAGCCCACTCGCCTCTTCGTTGGCTTAGGTCACCGCTGGCGCTGCTACTGAATCCACAGAAATCTATTGAACTGATCTATTACATCCGGCAGATAAATAAGTACAAATTAAGAGTTAGATTTAATCGCGCAGTGATTGCCTTTGACGGGAAATCAGCCTCGATAGCCAAAGTAGATACTGAATTGAGAATTAAGAAGACCGTTTCCAAGATTGACTGCGATGTCATTGCCGCGGGTTGGGGATTCACTCCCGATGTCACACTAGGTGGAATTCTCGGGTGCAAGCAGGTAGTAGACCGAGATGGAACTGTGATTTTCGCCGTAGATGGAGAACAGCGAAGTTCGGTTGCAAATATTTGGATTGCTGGAGAAGCCACCGGTATTGGAGGAGCTGATTTAGCACTGATTGAAGGTCGTATCGCAGCGCTATCAGCACTTGGTCTTGCCATTCCAGCACGATTGCGGTTTGCTCGATATCGATCGCAGAAATTTGCCACAGCACTTCAAGTTAGTTATCCGGTCGGCAATGGATGGCAGGGGTGGTTAAGGCAAGAAAGCAAAGTTTGTCGGTGCGAGGAAGTTTCACTCGGTGAAATATGTGCCTCGGTCTCAGAGCTATCAGCTAACGATGCGAGAACATCAAAGCTATTTACTCGTGCTGGCATGGGAATGTGTCAAGGGCGAATCTGTTCTCGCAATGTGAGTGAAATTATCGCTAGTCAAACCCAATGCGAAGTTACTGAGCAGGAACGAATCGGCTATAGCAATAGACCCATTGCTGCTCCTATCTCACTCGGGGCGCTATCAGATGGTATTAAATGAGGTTAGGAGATAACTTTCTCTCATGACAAAACCATGGAACGGCGTTCTAACAGCAACCGCAACACCTTTTAAATCCGACCTCTCTGTCGACTATGACAAATATGCAGAACACGTTTCTTGGCTTGCCGAAAATGGAACCCATGGAGTTATCCCAAATGGATCGCTAGGCGAATACCAAGTTCTCACCCCGGAAGAGCGCGCAAAGATGGTCGAGGTTGCGGTAGCGGCAGCGCCAAAAGGTTTTAGCGTCGTGCCAGGAGTTGCGGCCTATGGCGCGAGTGAGTCACGAAAGTGGGCAGAGCAAGCGCAGAATGCAGGAGCTGGCGCAGTAATGCTGCTTCCACCGAATGCTTATCGCGCATCTGATGATGAAGTGATTGCGCATTACAAAGCGGTAGCCGTGGTAGGCATACCGATTATTGCCTACAACAATCCCTTCGATACCAAAGTTGATCTCACGCCAAAGCTGGTCGCTAGAATTGCGGATGAAGTTCCCGAGGTAGTTGCAATCAAGGAATTTTCCGGAGATGTGCGAAGAATCTGGCAGATTAAGAAGCTGGCGCCCAGAATTGAAGTTATTGTCGGCGCCGATGATGTATTCCTAGAGTTAGCTACTGCTGGCATCTCTGGCTGGATTGCTGGATTTCCTAATGCGCTGCCGAAAGAATCTATGGAGCTTTATAACTTGGCGATTGCGGGCAAGTTCACGGAGGCAGCGCCCATGTATGCAGCTTTACATGATGTCTTCCACTGGGATTCTAAGAAGGAATTCATCCAGGCAATTAAGTTAGGCATGGATCACGTCGGTCGTTATGGGGGACCCACGCGATTGCCGCGATTGCCGCTGCCGAAGCACGAGCAAGAGCAGATTCATCGTGAGATGGATGTAGCACTTGCATACTTTAAGAGCCGCTGAGGTTTTTTAAATGAAGAGCCTGCGCACGGTCACCACGGTGGAGACACACACCGAAGGCATGCCAACGCGCGTTGTCACATCTGGAATCGGTGAAATACCAGGGGCAACTATGTTTGAAAAGCGTCTTCATTTTATGGAGCAGATGGATTACTGGCGACAATGGTTGATGTTTGAACCTCGTGGACATAGCGCCATGAGCGGTGCGATTTTACAAAAACCGATGAGATCTGATGCAGATTGGGGCGTTATCTACATTGAAGTCTCTGGCTGTCTTCCGATGTGTGGCCACGGAACTATTGGTGTGGCAACGGCGCTAATAGAGAAAAAGCTGGTGGAGATTGTAGAACCGATTACGACAATTCGACTTGATACCCCGGCGGGTTTAGTAGTTGTTGATGTAGCCATTGAAGATGGAAGAGCAAAGAATGTCACTATGACAAATGTTCCCTCCTTTTCCTACGCCCTTGATCAAGAGGTAGATGTTCCGGTGCTTGGTAAGTTGAAATACGACATGGCCTATGGCGGAAACTTCTATGCCATAGTTCCCATCGAGCGGGTCAAGATCGAATTCACGCGGGCGAATGGCCAGAAGTTCTTAGACCTTGGCCTGCAAATCTCTGATGCAATCAACGAACAGAATCGACCTGTACATCCGGAAAATCCAGATATCGCAATCTGTCATCACATCGACTTCATCTCACCTGGCGCAGAAGGTCCTTTGCACTGGCGAAATGCGATGGCAATTCATCCCGGCTGGTTTGATCGCTCACCCTGTGGCACCGGAACTTCCGCTCGGCTAGCTCAGATGGTTGCGCGAGGTGAGTTTAAAGATGGGGATGTACTAATTAATGAGTCATGGATTGGTTCCCACTTCGAAGGACGCGTGAAAGAGCGCACGAAGGTTGGCCATTTTGATGCGATCGTGCCGATGATTACAGGTCGGGCATGGGTCATGGGTGAATCCACCTGGATGTTAGATGAGAACGATCCGTTTCCTAATGGATTTATCGTTTAATTAATTCGCTGTTCGACTTTCCACGGATTGGCATCCTGTAAGGCGGCCGGCAGAACCTCTTGCGCAAATGATTGATAAGAGACTGGGCGCATAAATCGATAGATGGCATCGATACCAACTGATGTTGTGTGAGTGGACGATGCTGGCCATTGCCCGCCATGCTGCATCGCCTCAGTTACTGCCACCCCAGTTGGAAATGCATTCCAAATAACCCTACCGGCTTTCTGAGCCAAGATTGAAAGTAGATCGGTATATGAATCAGATGCACTGCCATGAATAGTGGCTGTTAACTGCCCTTGCAGTTCGCCCGCGATTCTCACATAGTCATTCTCAGCTGCAGTGATTACAACAGTAGTTGGCCCGAAATGTTCTTCTAGTAACCCCGGCGTTGATTGCGCGGTGGCCCAATCAGTCACAAAGATGGTGGGAGTGACACCAAAACCATTGTCGGTAGCCTTTGCAGAAAAAATTTGAACTGAAGGTGCTTGAGCAAGTAATGCGATAGCAGCGCTATAGCGGCCGGCTATTGCGAATGAAAGAAGTGGTCCCACCTGCAACGTTGCCAGGTAAGTGCTGATTTGTGAAAGAAATTGAGTTTCGTTTTCTGGAATGAAAATTAACCCTGGCTTAGTACAAAATTGGCCAGATCCAAGGAGGGCAGAATCAACTAAGCCTTTAGCTAGCTCCTCAGAGCGTTCCGCGATTGCAGAGCGTGTTACGAAAACAGGATTTAGACTCCCCATCTCGGCGTATACAGGAATAGGTACTTCCCGCTTTGCGCAAATATCAAGCAAGATTCTTCCCACTGCTTCAGACCCGGTAAATCCAACAGCCTTGATACGAGGATCTCCAGCTAGCCAGTGGGTAATCTGCGGATTCACACCCTGCACGATTGCAAAGAGATCAGCAGATAAACCAGTTTTAATCAGCGCACTCTTTACTGCACCTTCGATAATTGCGCAGGTATTTGGGTGTGAAGGATGCGCCTTAGCTACAACAGCGTTGCCAGAAGCGATGGCAGAAGCCGCATCTCCACCAGCAACGGAGAAGGCAAGCGGGAAGTTACTGGCGGCAAAGATAGAAACGACTCCAAGTGGTTGGTTCTGGCGGCGAATATCAGGGCGTGGTGCAGGGGAGTAGTTGGCATCGGCCTTATCTATGACAACCCTTAAGTGGCGTCCGGTCTCAACGAGGTCTGCAAATAATTTGAATTGCGCTGTGGTGCGAGTTATCTCCCCGCCAATGCGACCCTCAGGAAGGGCAGTCTCAGCACAGGCACTTACTATTAATTGAGATCTTTGGGATTCAATTTCTTCGGCAATCAAACGAAGCAAAGATGCTGATTTCACCGGAGAAAGAGCGGCAAGTGTGTGAGCCTGCTCTGTTGCTTTTGTAATCAAAGCTCGTACTTCACCCTCGGTATTTTCGTGAATTGGATTTCCGAATGGGGAAGTATCGCTGGGTTTAATGGCGGTAAATGTCATATCTGAATCTTACGAGTATTCTTCCCAGGTGAGTACCTCAACAAGGAGAATGGGAATTCTCGCTATTCTTGGCTCCGCTCTCTGTTTTGGAACCACAGGAACCACGCAACAACTTGGCGTTCCAGATATCTCACCTCTTGCCGTGGGCGCCGCCAGACTTCTCTGTGGCTCGCTCTTTCTCTTTGCTTTTGCCTACATCCAACGTTCACAACGCGGAAGTATTCACATGTCACACCGAGACCTCTTGATCTGTAGCTTTGGTGTGGCTGGCTATCAACTCACCTTCTTTAGCGCAGTGAACATCACCGGCATTGCGATCTCCACCGTGACAGCCCTAGGCAGTGTTCCAACATTCTCCGCCATTGTTGCCTACCTTGTCATGGGCGAGAAACCTTCAAAGAGTTGGTACCTAGGCACATCGATCACAATCCTTGGGATTATTCTGGTTGGAACGGCGAATGGAATTGCAGAATTTAAACCGCTGGGTGTTCTCCTGGCAGCAATAGCAGGTTTCGGTTTCGCAGTATTTAGTGTTATCGGTCGCAAATCATTAGCAGCTGGAGCACAGGACATCTGGTTGACTGCCACCTCATTTGGTGTGGCGGCGCTGCTGACAGTGCCATTCCTCTTTGCCCAAAACCCAGAGTGGATACTCACAACTAAGGGCGGACTATCAGTTCTTTGGCTAGGCCTGGTTCCCACAGCGATTGGGTATTTTCTCTTCACATCGGGGCTTAAGAAGATTGATTCAAGTACTGCGGCCACTGTGGTCTTGGCAGAGCCGGCAACTGCCACAATCTTGGCTGCGGTAGTAATTGGTGAGAGCCTAGTTACGCAAAGTTATATCGGTATTGCAATCGTTGCCGCGGGAATTCTCTATATCTCTCGCGCTAAGCCTTAAAGTCATAGAAGATAAGAAAAATCGCAACGCCGAACATGATGTTAGCGATGACGCAATCAAGTACCTTCCAAAAGATTGGCTTAGTCATAAATCTCGAGGCCGCTCGGGCTCCAAAACCAAGGGCAGAGAACCAAAGAATGCTGCCGAGCGAGGCACCGAGTGCGAAGTACCAACGATCGCTCTGGAATTGGTTGGAGATGCTGCCGAGTAGGATAACTGTATCTAGATACACGTGCGGATTTAAGAAGGTGAATCCGAGCACCGATGCAATTGCTGCTGATCGCGAAATTGATGGTGCGCCTTCGATACTCATAGCTCCCGTGCGAAGGACCTTTCGAAGAGTTTTGAGTCCAAAGTAGGTCAGATAGATGACCCCAAACCAGCGGATCACTTCAAGTGCGCGTGGCTGCGATTGAATGAGAGCACCGAGTCCGCCGGTGCCCAGGAAGATGAGTAGCACATCGGATGTCGCACAGATGGTGACAACTAGGAGAACATGAGACTTAGCTAGCCCTTGGCGAATCACGAATGCATTTTGGGCACCGATTGCGATGATCAGGGAGAGGCCAGTAAATAAGCCTGGGAGAAATGCAATCACCCTCTGATAGTACTTTGCTTGTAAGTACATGGGGATAGGGTCCTAAGTCTGTTTAGCACTGTGTCATCCTTCCATTTCACGATTTTTGGTTTTAGAATTCGCTATGCGCTTCAAGAATGTTTTTGTATTAAGCCCGGGAAGATCAGGATCAAAGACGTTTATTGAAGCTTCGTCGCACCTGACAAACTACTCAGCTGCGCATGAATCTCTGAGTGCCCATCTGGGAGATAAACGATTCGCCTACACAGCTCATCATATTGAGGCAGATAATCGACTAATCTGGTTCACCGGAGAGTTAGCTAAGCGCTTTCCTGAGGACGTTCTTTACATCAATCTCATCCGAGATTTTGAGGCAACGGTAGACAGCTTCCATCATCGCTTGCAGAACAGTTCTTATCGAGCTTCAATAATGAACGCCTTTGCCCATGGAATTTTGATGAAGACAGGGGATTGGAGTGTCGATCAGGAGCGAGATCTCGCCGCTTTCTATGTAGAAACGGTGCAATCAAATATTGAGTTCTTTCTTAAAGATCGAGTCCATCACACTGTGCACCTAGAAGACGGTGGTGAAAGCTTCAACGAATTCCTGCACTTGATTAGAGCTGAAGGAGATATGGAAAAGGTTCGTTCTACCTGGCTGGAAGTTCATAACGCGCGTTAGGTGGATGAGACTGGGATCAAACCAGTGATCCCCGTAATCTCAATCCTCACTTACGAGTGTGAATAGTGCAGACCAAGAAAGCCTTTGTTAACGGGAGTTAATAACCTTTTCCTTTACCGGGCTCTGCACCGCGCATACTGGGCAGAGTGCTATTTTGCCAATCCAATTTTCATTTGGTTTAGTTAAATCGGCGTTCCATGCATGTCCACATTCAAGCCAATAGGCTGGTCTAA
>NZ_JBBAMU010000028.1:0-10863 GCF_040402315.1 Candidatus Planktophila sp. | reverse complement strand
AAACTTTTAGGAAAAGGAAAAGGAACAATGAAAGCATCAGTACTTCATAAATACGACGAGTCTCTTACTGCAAGTAACTGGGTCACATATGAGGATGTTCCAGATCCAAAGATTACTAAGCCAACAGATGTGCTGGTAAAGATTGGTGGCGCCGGCGTCTGCCGCACCGACTTGCACGTGATCGAAGGTCAATGGCGTTCACGTATGGATCCAGATGGCAAGACCCTGCTTCCATACATCATGGGCCATGAGAACGCTGGCTGGGTGGAAGAAGTTGGTTCCGAAGTTGTTGGCCTTAAAAAAGGTGATCCAGTAATTTTGCACCCACGTCTATCTTCTGGTTTTGAAATTGAGCACCGTCGCGGTGAAGATATGCACGGCACTGGAACTTTTCCGGGAGTAAGTGAGAACGGTGGCTACGCCGAAGCACTTGTCACCAGCGTTCGTAACATTGTGGCACTTCCTAAATCACTCGCTCCTAAGGCAGTTGCTGCCTATGCCGATGCTGGTCTTACCGCTTATCACGTTGCTAAGAAAGCATCTCGCACACTTTTGCCAGGCCAGTTTGTTGTGGCCATCGGTGCAGGTGGACTTGGACATATTGGTATTCAATGCTTGAAGGCAATGTGCGCTGCTGAAATTATTGTGGTCGACATGTCAGATATGGCACTTAAGTTGGCAAAAGAGAGCGGGGCCGATCACGTCATTAAGGCTGATGGCAATGAAGTGGAAGCTGTTCTGCAGCTGACAAAGGGCTTTGGCGCGGAAGCGGTAATCGACTTCGTGGGTGAGAAGGGTTCAATCAAGAAGGGTCTAGCAATGACTCGCGCACTTGGTAACTACTACATCGTTGGTTACGGTGAAGATATCCAGATTTCAGCACTCGATCTCATTACAACTGAGCGCAATATCGTCGGTAACTTGGTCGGAACTTGGGCAGATCTCAACGAGCTCATGTCCTTGGCTGAGCGTGGATTAGTTCACCTATCCACCGTCGAGTACTCATTAAAAGATGCCGATCAGGCGCTACATGATCTCAACGCTGGCAAAGTTAAGGGTCGCGCAATTCTGGTTCCTTAAGAAAAGCACAAGAAGTTCTAAGTAATACCTTGTAAAGTCTCGGAAAAACCACCTCATCGAAGGAGATGAACTGCCCGTGAAAAAGATTGAAATCGCGCGCTTTGGTGGCTCCGAGACTTTGCAATTGGTAGATGCACCTATCGCTACCCCTACAGGGACCCAGCTATTGGTGAAGGTGGCAGCCGCAGGTGTTAATTTCGTAGATATCTATCAACGCAATGGAAATCCCGTTTATGGCATGACTACGCCATATACCCCAGGCATGGAAGGCGCTGGAGTTGTCGAAGCAGTGGGAAGCGATGTCGCAACTATCAAAGTTGGAGATCGCGTTGCCTGGACCTGGGCGCTGGGAAGTTACGCCGAATATGCAATTGTGGAGGAGACAAAAGCGGCAATCGTTCCACCGGGCCTTGAGTTAGAAGAGGTTGCAGCATTTATGTTGCAGGGAATTACTGGCCATTACCTCACCAGCTCCACTTATGAAATAAAGCCGGGGGATGTTGCACTTGTGCATGCTGCCGCCGGCGGCACTGGAAGTTTGATTGCACAATTAATTCTTCTTAAAGGTGGAACCGTCATTGGTACGACATCCACCGAAGCCAAGGAAGCAACTGTTCGAGCACTAGGTGTGCAACATGTGATTCGCTATGACAAAGAAGATTTCGTGGAAGAAGTAAAGAAAATTACCGGTGGTCGCGGAGTAGATGTGGTCTATGACGGAGTGGGTGCGAAAACTTTTGATCAATCACTTCTTTGTCTAAAATCCCGGGGGATGATGGTGCTCTTTGGCGCCGCAAGCGGAGCCGTTCCACCATTTGAAATTATGCGATTGAATTCTTCTGGCTCTCTCTTTCTTACCAGGCCAACACTTGCCCATTACGTGGCAGATGCCGCCGAATTTAAGGGGCGCTGCGATGCGATCTTTGATTTATTACTCAAAGGCAAGTTAACGGTGCGCATCGATAAGCGCTATGCCCTGGGTGATGCGCATAAGGCACATGATGATTTAGCCAGCGGCAAGACCAGCGGCAAGCTCATCCTCGTTCCCTAGCGCAAGCTGCCGTGTTATCAAATTGTTATAGAAATCGTGTTATCAAACCGTTATAAAGGCCACTGCACAAGCGTTACGGGGTGATAGCGGATTATGATTCTTTACGATCTCAAACTACCTAAAATATAAAAATTGTGCGTAATATTTGGGTGCTGCAAAAGTTGCGAGGGAACTTCGGGGGAAATCTCGGGGAGAAGCTTGTGAAACTTGGAAGCGAAATTTCATCTGATTATCTTCAGATGAGTTTTAAATAACACTCTCAAGAAATATTCCTGAAAGGAATTTTATGTTCACAAAGAACGTTAAGACTCTACTTGCGATAGCGCTTCCAATTGCGCTTGCTGCATCAGTAGTAGTAATTGCACCTGCATCAGCAGGTGGAACTCTTACTCGTACACCAGGCCAAGAAGTTTCATACAAGGCATACGGTGCTGAGTACGCAAATGTTGCAACCACAGCTGATGGAGACGACTCATGCTCATGGTATGAGACATCAAAGAAGGATTACTCAGGTAAGACTCTTCGTGTCCTCACTCACGCAATCCCTAACATGGGTAAGCCAACAGCGCTTCACGCTAAGCAGTTCGAAGCGCTAACAGGTGGAAAAGTTGAAGTTGAGCACGTCTCATTCGGTGACCTCTACGCTAAGCAGCTTCGTTCATACCAGACAGATACAAACCAGTACGACGTTGTATTCAATGGTTCATACCAGATTGGTGATTTCCACTCTTACTACGCAAAGGTTCCAGATTCAGTAACCAAGGGCAAAGGTTCACTTGCAACCCTTACACCTTTGTACAAGGAACTTTACAAGTGGGACGGCGAGACCAAGCTCTTCGGTATCGACGCTGATCGTCACTTCCTCAAGTACCGTACAGATGTCTACGAGAATGCAGCTGCAAAGGCTTTCTACAAGTCAAAGACTGGCAAAGAGCTTGCAGTTCCAAAGACATGGAAGGAATACAACCTTCACGCAAAGACATTCAATGGCTACAAGGCAGCAGGTCAGCCTGCGGGACTTAAATTCTCTGGAACAACAGAAATCACTCAAAAGGGTGGCCTCATGTTCGGTGCATTTATCGACCGCGTTGCACCATATGCAAAGAATCCAAACGTTAAGGGTGGATTCTGGTTCGATGAAAACATGGTTCCACAGGTCAACAACCCAGGCTTCGTTGCTGGTCTAACTGACTTCATTGAAGCAACCAAGTACATGCCAGTCGGTGGAAAGAACTTCGACCTTTCAAAGGAAATTGAATCCTTTGGACGTGGAGATTCACTTCTTTCTTACACATGGGATGATGCATGGTCAAAGTCAAATGAGCCAACAAGCGCAATCAAGAACAAGGTAAAGGCTGCACCTCTTCCAGGAGCTGAAAAAGTCTGGAACCGTGTGACAAAGAAGTGGGATACACCTGCCGGTGGAGTCAACTACGCGCCATACATCGCATGGGGTTGGTCATCAGCAGTGACAGCTGCATCACCTGCAAAGGCGATGGCATTTGATTACCTCTGCTTCTGGGCAAATAAAGCGAACCACAAGCTCGATCTCACCATTGGTGACATGGGCGTAAACCCTTCACGTACAGAAGACTTCACATCTGACTTCTGGGTAAAGGAAATGAACTGGGGCAAGCCAGCAGTAGATTCATGGCTCGGAACAATGCAGAACTACGAGAAGAACACCAACCGTGTGTTCGACCTCCGCGTTCCTGGCGTTTCTGACTACATGACAGCGATGGAAAATGCTGTTGCAAAGGCCCTTGCAGGTCAAGCAACACCACAAAAGGCACTCGATGAGGCTGCTAAAGAGTGGAAAGCAATTACAAAGCGTGTAGGTATCACTAAGGTGAAGTCTGCATACCAGAACGTGATTGCCTTGGAAGATAACATCTCCTAAGTAACTCGTTTAAAGGTGTCGCGCGGTCAAATTTTTTGGCCGCGCGACACCCATGAGTTTTGCATATTGACCCGGGTAGTGGTTTTATTGCGCCTTCGATAGCGGGCAGAAGTGGAGCAGGATCTCAGTGAAAAAAGGTTACCCACGCTTCTTCCTTCTTCCAGGCTTGCTCTTGCTTATCGCAATTATTATCTTCCCGCTTCTCTTCACGATCCGTGTGACATTCTCAAGCTGGAACGTTTCCCAATCTGGACTTAATTTTATTGGTGGAGAAAACTGGGGCGAGATGGTTCGCGACACCCGATACTGGAGCTCACTTCTCAGACTCTTCTATCTCTCATTTTTAACGGTAGCAATTCAGTATGTCCTCGGCTTTGCCATCGCGCTCTTCGCTTGGAAGGGAATAGCAGCGCGCCGCTTCTACCGAGTTCTCTGGTTGATTCCAATGATGACAACACCATCACTTATGGCGATCATCTGGCGCTCGATCTTCACCGAAGATATTGGCGCACTCAATGGACTTCTCTCACGTGTTGGCCTAGACCCAGTTAACTGGCTCACCGAAAGTGGACCCGCTAACATTGCAATCACTGTGGTCGAAGTCTGGCAGTGGACGCCATTTATGTTCTTGATTCTCTTAGCCGGACTTCTTAGCTTGCCGAAAGAACCATTTATGGCAGCGGCAATTGATGGCGCTAGTGCGTGGAAGACATTTGCGCGGGTAACTTTCCCAATGATGGCGCCAATCAGTATTGGTGCAATCATGATTCGTTTAATTGATGCCTCAAAGATCTTCGACTCCGTCTTTACTATGACGCGAGGTGGTCCTGGAAATGCAACTGAAACACCGGCGGCCTATATCTTCCAGCGCAGTTTGCAGGACTTCCAGATTGCCTACGGTTCCACCCTGGCACTGATGTATTTGATTCTCGCAATCTTGACGCTGACTATTATCGGAAAAGTCTTTGCCCGTCTATCGAAGCCTCGGGGGATCTAACTGATGTATAAAGTCTTAAAGGCAACCTTCATCACTATCTGGAGCCTCTTCGTTCTCTTCCCAATCATGTGGGCGATTACGACTAGCTTTAAGCCAGAGTCTGCCGTAGTAAATGGCGCAACCTTTATTCCATTCTTGGAGTATCAACCAAGTCTGATTGGTTGGAAAGCAATCCTTCCTGGTCCAGATTCACTGACAAATCTGCTGACACCAACGCTGAACAGCTTTATCGTCACCGCCGGAGCCACCGCAATCTCACTAATCTTCGGATCATTGGCCGCCTACGGTCTTTCTCGCTTCACCTATGGCTGGAAGAACTACAGCAACGCTGACATCATCTTCTTCTTCGTTTCCCAGCGCATCATGCCGCCGGTAGTTCTCGCTATTCCATTCTTCCTCTTGCTTAAAGAGCTCAAGCTACTTGATACCCACCTCGGATTAATCCTGGTTCTTACCTCCGGCTTGATGCCGATTGTGGTCTGGTTGATGGTTGATTTCTTTAACGCACTTCCACGCGAAATCGATGAGATGGCGATGTTAGAAGGATGTAATCCAATCCAGGCCTTCTTTAGAACAATCCTGCCGCTATCTAAGCCAGGTCTGACTGTCGCTGGCATGTTCTGCGTCATCTTTGGCTGGAACGATATCTTCTTCGCACTCACACTCACCGCAACAAAGGTGCTTACCTTGCCAGTTGCTGTCATCGCCCTGAACGGCACGGTGACGCCTTATTGGATCCTGGCCGCCTCCACTGTCTTCTCAATTATTCCGTTGGTCGGGTTAGCTTTTGTGATTGAACGATTCTTATCTCGTGGAAACCTTGGCGGAGCTGTTCGATGAAAGGTATCAAGTGACTTTAACACTTAAAAACGTCTCGGTAACTACCGAAAAAGATGGTGTGATCCTGGACAATATCTCCTTTGAATTTAAGCCTGGCCGTATCTACATCCTGATTGGACGTACTACATCTGGCAAGACCTCGCTGATGCGCGCCATCGCCGGCCTTTTGCCTATCGATAGTGGTCAAATCACCATGAATGGTGAAGATTTTGAGGATAAGCCAATCTGGGAACGCGATGTTGCCGTGGTCTATCAGCAGTTTATTAACTACCCCAACAAGTCAGTTCTGCAAAATGTTGAGTTTCCGCTGCTTCGTAAAGGGCTCAAGAAGTCAGAGGCGCGTGAAGTTGCCCTTGCTTCTATTAATAAAGTTGGGCTCGGTGATTACCTTGATCGCAAACCAGCACAACTATCAGGTGGCCAGCAACAGCGGGTGGCGCTAGCTCGTTCCCTTTCTCGTCAATCTCACATCATGTTACTTGATGAGCCACTGATGAACCTCGACTATAAGCTACGCGAACAACTTCGAGTTGAATTTAAGGAAATATTTAACGCTCAAAAAGATGCAGTAACAATCTATGCCACGACCGAACCTCCGGAGGCGCTCATTCTCGGCGCTGAGATCTTGGTGATGCACGAGGGTCGAATCATTCAATACGGCAGCCCAACAGAGGTCTATGAGCAGCCACAGTCGACCACAGTGGCGCGTGTAATCAGCGATCCTCCAATGAGCATCTTGCCGGTCTCAATCTCTGCCGGAGAAATTCGTTTTGGTGATGGTTATTCGCAACCAATTCCGGCGAAGATGAAGAACTTTAAAGAAGGTCATTATCAAGTTGGTATCCGGGCAAATGACATTGTCATTGCTAAATCTGGTGGGGAAAAGGGAACCATCTCCTTGGTAGAAGTCTCTGGTTCTGAGACCCTGGTCTATGTTGATACGCCAGCCGGTGAAGTAGTTCTTCAAATGGAAGGTATCCACGACGTAAAAGTCGGTGAATCAATTTCGATTGAACTTCCGGGCAACCGCTTATTCCTATTCGAAACTAATGGGGCGCTCTGTGTCTCACCAGATAGCGCAGGGGAGTAGCAATGGCTAAAATTACGCTCTCAAATATTGGGCATTCATATAATAAGGATAAGGATCAATCAACCTGGGCACTTAAGCCCCTTGATATGGTCTGGGAGTCCGGGAAGACCTATGCCCTCCTCGGTCCTTCTGGCTGCGGCAAGACCACCATTCTTAACACCATCTCAGGTCTGGTAACCCCGCACCAGGGCCGTTTACTTTTCGATGATCAAGATGTTACCGATATCCCTACGGCGCAACGAAATATTGCGCAAGTCTTTCAATTCCCAACCATTTACAGATCCATGTCGGTATTTGAAAATCTCTCATTCCCATTGGTCTGCCGCGGCTGGAAGCCCGAGAAGATTAAGGCGCGAGTGCATGAGATTGCTGAGATCCTAGAGATCACAGATAAGTTGGGTCGCTCAGCGGTCAAGCTCGGCGCCGATGAGAAGCAGTTGATCTCACTGGGGCGTGGTCTGGTCCGCGATGACGTGAGTGCGCTACTGATGGATGAACCGCTGACAGTGATTGACCCACAATCTAAATTTGAGCTACGTAAGAAGATCAAGGCTATTAATAAGATCAATAACTTGACCGTTATCTATGTGACCCACGATCAGTATGAGGCGATGACCTTTGCTGATGAGTTGCTGGTCATGAGCTTTGGTGAAGTAATCCAGCGCGGAACCCCAGAGCAGCTATTTGAAAAGCCTAATTCAAAGTATGTCGGTAACTTCATCGGCTCCCCAGCCATGAATTTCTTGCCGGTGGAAGCGAAATCAAGTGAGATCTACTTTGGTTCGACAAAGTTAAAGACCAGCTCTGCCCACACAGCGGTCACAGGCAAGGCCATTGAAGTAGGAATTCGCCCGGAGTACGTTTCACTTGTAACGGGTGCGGGCGAGAATGTGATTGAGGCAGAGCTACTAGGCCATGATGACCTGGGTAGCGTCCGAGTCCTTAAATGCGTCTCTGGGGGCTTGCCAATCTCGGTCAAGATCCCACGTAGCGATGGGTTGCCCACTGGCAAGAGCCTCTTTCTCAAACTTCCTTCCGAGAAGTCCTGGCTCTATCAAGATGGGCATCTCGCCTAACCCTTCGTTATCAGATTGTTATATTTAAGGCCATTTCCCGCTGCAAATCACCTTATTTTCGCCTTGCGGAGTGCATCACTATCACCTACATTTTCTTAAACACATTTCGTGTGCAAGAAGAAAGGGAACACATGAAGGATGGCAAATTTGTTCTTGATGCGCATACCGGTTTCTGGGATGCCAGCAAAGAGAATATTAAAAATGAATATGGTTTAGCCTTTGTTGAAACATTTTATGCTTTTCAAAGTGGCTTTAACCCAGCGGATCCGAAATGGACAATGGACTTCGATAAGGAGTTCCGTAAAGTAGATCCAGATTGGTATTTGCACCACATGTTCGTGCGTGGTGAAATGGATATGGCTATTTTGTCAACACAAGTTTTATCAGATTTCTATCACACAGGTTTTACAAACTCAAAGCGCAATGCTGAGATGGTTGCTCGCGCACCAGAGCGTCTTATCGGACTTGGTGGAGTAGATCCACGCGATAAGAATGCAACTCGTCAGATGCGTGAACAAGTTGAGCAAGATGGCATGAAGGGTTTCAAGTGGTACACCGCTGAATGGCGCGGAGAATCACGCGGTTGGAAAGCAAATGATCCAGCTGTATTCCCATGCTATGAAGAGGCAATTGCAATGGGCGTTAAGAACATGCACTTCCATAAGGGCCCTGCTGTAGAGCCTCTTTCAATGGAGAAGTTTGACGTCTATGACATTGACGAACCATCATCACTCTACCCAGAACTTAACTTCATTGTGGATCACATTGGTCTTCCACGTTTGGATGAGTTCTGCTGGATTGCTGCACGTTCAACAAACGTGTATGCATCACTTGCAGTAGCAAACGCATTTATTCACAAGCGTCCACGCTACTTCGGTGAAATGATGGCGAACCTACTCTTCTGGCTCGGCGAAGACCGCATCATCTGGGGAACAGACTTCCCAATTTGGTATCCACACTGGATTCTTGATGAATTCATGGAATACCAGATCCCAGACGATATTGCGGAAGAGTTTGGCGTTCAGTTAACTCCAGAAATCAAGGCAAAGATCATCGGTGGAAACGTTGCACGTCTATACGGCATTGACACCGATGCAAAGCTCAAGACAATTGAGAACGATGAATTTAGCCAGCGCCGCAAGGAATTCCTTGCGAACCAGGAGACATCCGTCGTCGCTTAACTCTTAAGCAACCAATTAGCTACTAAAAAAAGAAAGAAGCCATGTCTACAACATCCATGAGTATCGAAGAAGAGATTCGTACTGCGGCAGGTAGCGTTCCCGATCCTGAAATCCGCAAGACCATGGCTCAGCTAGGCATGATTGATGAAGTAGAGCTGAGGGAGGGTGGTAACGCGATTATCCGTTACCACCTGACCTCGCCTCTCTGCCCATCACCGTTTGCTATCTCCATCGGGAAAGAGATACGACGTCGCGTAGAACAAGTTGAAGGCGTCACCCGCGCCACCGTTGAAATTCGCGATCACTTCATCGCTAAAGATATTGCGGCAAAGGTCAATGAAGTTGATATTGCAAAGGATGCACCACCATGGCTATAAGGTATGAAACCGGCAGTACTTATTTTCCTGGCTATGAGACAGCTGAATCGGTTATTGAATACTTATCGGCAGATGAAGTGGCGCGCAGAAGTCTTAAGAATCGACGCGAACTCTCACTCTTAGAAATTCCTTCGGTAATGCGCGTTGCCTGCATTTTGGCCGAGCGCACCAGAAAACCAGATATTTGGATCCGCAGCGCTGTTACAACCCTTGATCGATTCGCGCGCGAAGTCTGTGATGGAGATTTAGAGGCAGCGCTCAAGGCCGGTCAAGCTGATCCGCTGACAGCAGAGCTACTTAATCAGAAGTATTTACAAATGCATCAGGATTTAACTTCCGTCCAACTGGCAGCCCTGATTTTGGGACCAAAACTATGGTGGACATTTCATGGAGTAGATGTGCCTTGGGTGAAGCAATACACCACCGTGCCACGTCCACACATCGCCAATAGCAAAAAGGGCGATTTCGACCCAACAACGCGCTTGCTGATGCTTAGCCTGGTCGCGACCGGACTCGACTTTGAGGAGTTGGAAAAGCTTAAGGTGAAGGACTCTGGCTCACTGGATATCGATGGAAATATCGTTGAAAATCCCTATAGCGACCCACTTGCGCTGCAGTTTGAGACGACAGAGGGACCTCGGATCACCTTCTTAGGCGAAGAGGCGCGTGAAGCGCTCCATCAGCAATTGGCAATCCGTAATCCGAAATCTGAGAATTCACTCTTTGCTGATGCCGCAGATTTCAAGCGATTTAAGGAGCATGCTGCCACTCGAGCCGAGTCCATTATTGAAACCGTGAACGGTGTGAATAGTGAGCTATGCAAAACTGTCGGAGATTTCTTCCTGGAGTGGGGAATTCCAGGACGTAATTACTGGAAAGAGAACGGCCTTACTCGTCCGGAAGATTAAAAAATCGGTACTTGGCTTTTAAGTACTAGAGCTTGCTGGGCCTGCCATATTTTCTAAGACCACTGCTCTACCTGATTCCAAGCGCGCTATCGGCACTCTAAATGGTGAGCAGGAGACGTAATCAAGGTTTAATGAGTGGAAGAAGTGAATACTGCGTGGATCTCCACCGTGTTCACCACAGACACCAAGCTTGAAGTCAGAGACGTGCGCGCGGGCTTGCTCGGTGGCGATGCGCACCAGCAGCCCCACACCATCTTGATCCAGTGATTCAAATGGGTTAAAGGGCAGTAGCTCTAAATCTAAGTAGCGCGGCAAGAAGCTGGACTCAACATCATCGCGACTAAAGGCCCAGGTCATCTGGGT
>NZ_JBBAMU010000027.1:0-11592 GCF_040402315.1 Candidatus Planktophila sp. | reverse complement strand
CAATTCGATCTATTGGTAATGGTCAAAAGAGTTGCAATAGCTGTGCATGGGAGAGCCTCGAGGAATCGGGGCTCTTTCTATTTACGACTCCGGTTTAGGGGACGATTCAGACAATGACTGAACGTAGCTGTGTATTTTTAGTCACAATTTATTAGCGAGTCTTTCTCACAAAGCCGCAAAAATAGTCAAGACTGGTAAAGTTTGAATGTGAACTCGGGAGATATAAGTAAGCAACACCTGGCCCCGCTTCTCGCAGTAATGGTGAAGAAAATTGTATTACTGATGGCCGTTATTTCTCTTCCCTTCATGAGCCAGCCTGCAACGGCCAGTTCACATGCCAGCAGTCTGAAAAGTCTGGGTATGAATGAGATTATGTTTGCTCAAGGCATGATTCCTCATCATCAACAAGCGATTGACATGTCTGCATCAGCCCTTGTGCGCTCTTCGAATACCAAAGTAAAAGCTCTTGCCTCAGAAATCATCTCCGAACAGAGGAAAGAGATGAAGCAGATGAAGTATTGGCTGGCGGCAAAGAAAGCGCCGCTAAAGATGGGACATGACATGGGCATGGGCGGAATGCTTTCTGAGGATCAAGTTGCAGAACTGAAAAAATTGCGTAGCCCAAAGTTCGATACCGCCTTCCTTAAAGCCATGATTGAGCACCACCAAGGTGCGCTCACTATGTTGTCAATGCTGAGTGGCTCAAAGAATTCAGAAGCGAGAGCACTGTCGAAGGAAATCCGAGCCGCGCAATCGGGGGAGATCTCATTAATGCAAAAGCTACTCATCGAAGTCTCGAAGTAAGCGAAGTTTTGGAGGCTGAGTATGAAGCGCTTCATCGCTGCTTTTTTAGTAGTTTTCTTTCTATTTGAGCCTTCCTTTGCGTGGGCAGCTCCCTCGGTTTCAGGTGCGCAACGGGAGGTAGATAGATTGCGTACCTTGGCCGCGGATAAATATGAGGCTGCAAATGAAGCAACTATAAGAATTGCCTCACTCGAAAGAGAAACAACAAGCTTAAAAGAGCAGGAATCTCTCATTAAAACCGATCTGGAAGAGGCAAAAAAAGTTCTTGGCCGAATCGCTCTGCAAAATTATCAAGGGTCAGGATTTGGGACGGGACTCGAGTTGCTTCTTAGCACCGACCCTTCTCAATATCTTGCCGATGCTTCTATGTTAGATCTGGTTGGGACTCGCTACGCGAATGAAATTCGCAAGTACATGCTAACGAAGCAGAAAGTTCAATCCTCTCAGCTTGTAATAGCCGATAGAGTAAATCTGCTTAAGTCTGAAAAAATCAAACTAAATAGAGAGGTTTCTTCGGCAAAGGCAGCCCTTGCGAAAGCGACGGGAATCCTTAACTCACTAAAGAAGGAAGATCGAGAGCGGCTGCGTAGCCAAGAAGCGGCAAGAGAAAATAAGATTTTCAAGGATTCACAAAAATACGCGACGAATTATGTTGGCGATAACTCAAGAGGATCTACCGCGCTGAAATATGCACTCAAGCAGATTGGTGATATCTATGTTTGGGCAGCTGCCGGGCCAACCCGCTGGGACTGCTCAGGGCTCACGATGCGCGCCTATCAAGCAGCTGGGGTGTCGCTGCCTCACTCTTCTCGAGTTCAAGTCAAGTACGGAAAGTCAATCTCTTACGGTTCATTGAAACCTGGTGACTTACTTTTCTTTGGCAAACCAATTAGTCATGTCTCCATCTATATGGGTGGTGGAAAAATGGTTCAAGCACCCCGACCAGGAAAAAAAGTAGAGGTAGTAAAACTAACGAAAATGTTTGGCAAGAAACCATTTGTAGGCGCTAGGCGACTATGACTAAGTTTAAGATAATTAGAGGGCTAACTACTCTCGTCATTGTTTTCTTTTCGATTTCAATTTTGCCGCCAGCTTTTGCCACTAAACATAAGCCTACAATCGCTCAAATTGAGGCGGCTAAGCGAATTGAAGAGGAGAAGAAAAAGAGCGCTGCGACTTCTGCAAAGAAACTAGTGGCAGCTGTGGGCAATCTCAAGAAGCTTGCAAACCTTGCAGCTGAGGCGAATAAAAAATATTTATCCGCTAAAAATGAACTTGCCGTTGCTGATAGAGAGTTGAGTGCTGCTACCAAAGTGGTAGAAGCAGCTGAAGCGGAAGTTTTTCAAACTCATCGAGATATTGGGAAATTAGCGGTGGCTGCTTATATTTCAGGTAGCAATATGGGCGGAATTGAAAATCTTTTAAGCGCGAATGGTCCACAAGATGCAATTGACACTATCTCCTTACTTGATAATTTAGGATCAAAAAATAAGGTCGCACTTGAACGATTCAAAGCGGCTGAAGAAACCGCCAAGCAAGCTAAGGCAATCGCGGTCATTGCAAAGGAACGTCAAGTAAAGGTTACTGAAAAAGTTGCGGTAGCAAAGAAGGAAGCTGATGCCATTCGAGATGCTCAGCAAGCAGAAGTTGATAAACTACAAGCAGTCCAAGATAAATTACAAAAGGAGCTTGCTTCCGCGAGAAAGGTAAGACTGACTCTTGAGCAGAGGCGTCAGTTGGCGCTATTGGAAGAGGCCCGATCAATTGAAGCTGGCAAGGTTCCAAACCAGGCAAAAGTCTGGCGGGGTGGCGGTCCTACCGGAGTTTCAAGTTCAAGAACTACCCTCGATCAGAGGCTGAAGGCTGTTGAATTTGCCAAGCGACAGGTGCTTGCTCAGAAGCCGTATGTCTGGGGCGATGAAGGACCAAACGCTTTTGATTGCTCAGGCCTGGTTTACGCTGCTTATAAATCTGCTGGGCTGGGTTGGCCGATCTGGGATCGTCTTAACTCAGGGTTGTTTTATACCTATACCAAGCAGATTCCAATCGCCGAGATGGAACCGGGTGACTTAATCTTTTATTCATATAAAGGAACTCAAAGCACCATTCACCATATGAGTATTTACGCAGGTGGGGGAATGATGTGGGAGGCAAGATCAACCAAAAAAGGACTAAGGTATTCAGATATTTACAGTATGCCCGGAATGATGCCATTTGCGGGCAGGGTCTAGCAGAATTCATAACTTCAAAGAATGAGGAATAGATGAAAAAGTCAGGTAGGAATAGTTTACTACTTAGATTTCTGATACTCGCGCTTATTGTTTTTCCGGGTTTTACTAATCATGCAAGTGCAGGAACTCTAGATTCAGTTTCACACATACATCATGTAAAAGTTGTAGAGAAAAAAGTGCTCGTCTTAACTCATGAGGGACTTTATGAGCTAGTTGGTGGGAATGACATAAAGTTGGTGGGAAAAGATAAAATTGATGTGATGGGGCTGACATCCCTTGGGAAGGTATTAGTTGCAAGCGGACACCCTGCCCAAGGTTCTAAAATGCCAAATCCCATTGGCCTAATTAGATCCACTGATGGCGGTTCAAGTTGGAAAGCAGTCTCTTTGGTCGGAAAAGTTGATTTCCACTCTTTAGACGGTGCCGGAAGTGAACTTTATGGCACAGATTCACAGAGTGGTAATTTACTTTACTCGTCAGATACTGGAAAGACATGGAGATCATTGGGTACAAATACCTTTGCGGATATTGCAGCCTCACCCGAAATGCCAGAAATGGCTGTGGCACTCAAGGGCTCTAAACTGCTGCTCACTGAGGACGCCTTTAAATCAACAAAAGAATTGAAAAACAATTTCAAATTTACACAGGTCGAATGGCGTAATTCGGGTCTTTACGCCTTGAGTGGTAACGCGCTTCATAGGTCATTAGATTCAGGGAAAACATGGACAAAGTTGAGTACATTTAAAGGGGCGACCGGGATTCTTAGTGCTAGCGATCAGTTAATATTGGTAACTGTGGGCTCAGATATCTATAAATCTTCTAACTCTGGAAAAAGTTTCAAACAGATTTCCTAATCCTGCGATTGGGAAAATATCCTTTGATTTTGCGCCATAATTGAGTCGTGAGCATTACTTCCAAGGTTTCCATGACGGATGAGTCCAATCCAGCCCTGGTGCTGGTTCATGGCCTGGGATCTGCCGGAACAATCTGGAAGAGTTTGATTCCGGACCTAGTTAATGACTTCACTGTGTACTCCATAGATTTACCTGGACATGGCACAGCAACTCTGCTGGAAGATGAAAAATATGACCCGCGTTCTCTCGGCGAGATGATTCTGGAGCATATGCAAGAAGTTCATAATGTGCACCAGATGCATCTAGCTGGAAATTCTCTCGGCGGTTGGATTGCACTAGAAATGGCGGCGCAAAGACCAACTCATGTTGCGAGTGTTACCGCTTTAGCTCCAGCTGGGCTATGGCTCGAGGGACCGACGATGAAGATTCCACCGAGTATAGATTCCAGAATTCTGGCCAAAATCACGCAATTTTTTATGCCTATCGCTTTTCATCTTCCGCCACTCAAAGCGATTGGATATCGGAAGATCACTCACTTATGGCGTGAACTTAGTTATGAAACGTGTAAAGACTCAGTAATTGCGATGGCGCGTTCTAAAGGTTACCGGCCCCTGTGGCAGGCGATGATGGGCAAGAAATTTGAATCAGATGTTGCCCCTGAGGTAAAGATTACCGTGGTCTTTGGTAGCTCTGATTTAACGCTCCCAGAGCCGTTGGCGCAGCAAAAGTTATCACTGCCAGTGCACGCAAAGTGGATTCGGGTACTTAATTGCGCACATGTGATTATGTGGAACCACCGTGAGACCACAGTGGAGCTAATAAAAGAGACAGCCGGTATCCAGGCTGGTTCTCACTAGGTATTACTAGTTATCCGTTAATTAGCTATTGGAATAAGTGAAACAGCGAAGATCTGCCATGCTAAAAGTGATTTAGCGCCAAGGCTTAGGATTAAGTAAGTCTTTTCACCAAACATGTAGTTTTTCCACTTTCCTACTCCACGATATTGCAGCCACTGATTAAGGCCGAAACAGAAGAAGAAGATTGCCTGAACGAGCATGATTAAGAAGAGACCATCAGGGGCATCATCGAGCGGAATTTGCGAGATATTTGCTGACATCGCTAGCCACGGAGTTATTCCGGCAAGTGTGCCAAACCAGAATGGCATCATGGTTGTTGAGTTGCGCCCCGGAGGATTCATCTTCTCTTGCAACCAACCAAAGAGAATCATGGCAATATTTGCACCGACTACTGCGATCAAAGCGGCAAGGGTCAAAATTCCCCAATACATGCTAATGATGGCAACCATCAGAGATGCACTTATTGCATACTCTGCCCAACGAAAGCGGTTAATTCCATTTTTAAGATCAGTCTCATAAGTCTTGCGGGCAAATGTTGAGGTGAGTAGATGATCAAGGCCAGCAAGAGTTAAAAATGCACCAATGACCCAGCCCACTCGAACTTCAAAAAGAGTTGAAGTAACTAGGCCTTCTGTCCCTGGGGGACCGGCTGGCGTAGAGTCCAAAACTTTGAGTGCAAAATCATTGGTGAGTATCAGCATCGCTGCTGCCTGAGCTAGGTGCAAAACGGTGAGGGCAATGTTCCATCTGCGCACATTGGTTAGTTTCGCCGGAGTTACCCCAGTTGCTATGACAGCATTTGTTGATGACATGTGATTTCTCCTCGGTGATAAATTCCAACAGGTATAGTTTTATAAGAATCCGCCGAACTTTAACATTTGTAGCGGGATTTCTACCCGATGAAATTCCCTATTTACCCCTAATCGTTACGATAAAGGCGTTATTTATTCTTGTATTTATGCATTAGGGGCGCTACTGTCCTTTAGATGAAGATCGAGGCTGATACCGCGAAAGGGGCTTCGGAGGCTGGGGAACTGACCAGTAGGAGCCCGCGAGAATTAGCCTGGCGCCGTTTTAAGAAGAATAAAGTGGGTATTGCAGCCCTGTGCACTTCACTCTTTTTTGTTTCAGCTGCAGTTTTTGCGCCAGTTGTGGCTTGGCTTGTGAATGTAAATCCTAATGAAAGAGATACCGCAGCACTTACTGCTCGCGGTGAAACCATTGGTCGCTTTGGTGGAATGAGCTGGAATCACCCACTAGGAGTTGAACCCGGTATTGGCTACGACATACTTGCGCGACTGATTTATGGTGCACGAATTTCATTTCTTGTGGCAGCAATTGCAACTTTGGCCTCTATTTCAATAGGCCTGCTGATTGGCCTTCTCTCAGGTTATTTCAGAGGAAGAACAGATAGCGTCCTCGGAAGATTTACTGATTTCCTACTGGCATTCCCGGCATTCTTCATGATTATCGCGCTAAGTGCACCGATGATTGCCCGAATTGAAAAATCTGGACTAGCTCGTGATAACAGCGCCCGAGTTTTATATTTGATCTTAGTTTTAGCACTTTTTGGTTGGCCTTATTTCTCTCGCATCATGCGCTCGCAAGTGCTCTCATTACGCGAGCGAGACTTTGTAATGGCATCTCGCGCCTTGGGGGCAAGTCACACACGAATTATTTTTAAAGAGTTGTTACCTAATTTATGGACTCCCGTAATTGTCTATCTTTCACTCGCTCTACCTGGATACTTAGCAGCAGAGGCGGTCTACTCTTACCTGGGAATCGGGGTACAGCCACCGGCTGCAACATGGGGGCTCTTGATTTCAGATTCAGTTAAATACATCATCAGCGAGCCCACCTACTTCATTATTCCATCACTTTCGCTCATTCTTGTAGTGCTCTCCTTTAACTTACTTGGAGATGCAGTGCGGGATGCGCTCGATCCGAAGAGCGAGAACACATAAAGAATTCCCTGCTTACATGCATGAAGTAGAGATGTAGTACCCACAACAAAAGGAGAACTCATGGCTAATCTCAAAGGCAAGAACGGCAGAATCGTTGCAGCAGTTGCTGTAATAGCTCTGCTTGTTGGTGGCTTTGTTCTGCGTCCTAGTTCAGGGGCCTCAGAGGGTGGAACCATCACTTATCTGACCAACTCTGAGTCATGGACGCACGCAGATCCAAACCGTAACTACACCGGACAGCACATCGCTTGGTTCGGTTCATATATGCACCGAACTCTGACCGCCTACGCGCGTGCTGAGGGAAGTGCGGGATCAGCTGTTGTTGCAGATTTAGCAACAGATACAGGTCGGGCATCAAATGGAAATAAGACATGGGAGTTCACACTCCGTGACGGCGTTACATTTGAAGATGGCTCGGCAATTACTTGCGAAGATATTAAGTACGGTGTTTCACGTACCTTCGCTACAGATGTAATTACAGATGGCCCAACATATGCAATCTCGATGCTTGATATTCCATCAGCAGAAGATGGTTCATCTGTATACAAGGGTCCATATGCAACTACAGCCAATGACACTGCCGCTTATGACAAGGCAGTGACTTGTTCTGAAGATAATAAGACAATCACTTTCAATTTGAAGCGCTCAGTGGGCGACTTCAACTACACAGTGACATACCTTTCATTTAGCCCGGTTCCAAAGGCTAAAGACACGGGAGATCAGTACGATCTTGCACCTGTTTCAACAGGTCCTTACAAGATTGAAAGCTATAAGGCTAAGGATGAGATGGTTCTTGTTCGCAACGAGAACTGGTCACAAGATTCTGACCCAATCCGTAAGGCCTACCCAGATAAGATCGTAGTTCGCTTCGGTCTCGCCGAAGAAGTCCGCGATCAATTGATCTTGACAGATTCAGATAAGAATTCATTCTCACTTGATGGAATCCTTCCTACAAATCTTCCAACAGTCTTTGATGACAACGGAGATCCACAGAAGGCTTACGCCAAGCGTGCATTGAACGTCTATGACCCATATGTTCGCTATGCCGCATTTAACGTCAAGAAGGTTCCATGCCTTGAAATTCGTCGCGCGGTCTACTTCGCAAAGGATGCAGCAGGACTCTTGCAGCTTTCAGGCGGAGCAGCATTCGGTGGAGACCCAGCAGATGGAGCAATCAAGCCGCTTATGGGACTTGATTACAAAAAGGTGACTGGTCTTGAAGACTATAAGCCTGCCGGAAACGCGGAAGCAGCAAAGGCGCTGATGGAGAAGGCAAAGACAACCTGCCCGACCGAATACGCACGAGCAACTGATGCAAAGCGTGGACTTGTATTCGATACAGCAGATTCTGAAACCAATAAAAAGGGTGCAGCTATCTGGATCGATTCAATGATGAAGAACGCTGGAATCGTAATGAAGTTTAACTTCATCGAACCAGGTGCTTACTACACAGTCGTTCTTGATGTCACAAAGCAATCAGATCTTTCTGCAGGTGGATGGGCGCCAGACTGGGCAAATGCATCAACTGTTATCCCAGAGCTCTTCACAAAGGAAGGCGGATTCCCAATGTCACAGAACTGGGATGATGCTGCCTATGCTCCATTTAAGCAGAAGGTTGAAGCTGCACTCGCAGAGCCAGATCGCACCAAGCAAGGTCAAATGTGGGCTGAACTTAATCAGTACGCAGTTGATCAAATGTGGATCGTTCCTGGCATCTTCTCCAAGACTCAAGAAATGTGGGGCTCAGGTCTCGGTGGAGTCTTCTTCTGGGAGCCACAAGGTGCACCGTCATTTGGTGACATCTACATCAAGTAATAACCAAAGCAAAACAAGTACCTAAGACTGCATAGGTCTGAGTAATAACTATTACTCAGACCTATGCAGCGCTACAACTACGAAATTAGAGGAAGGCTACGATGCTAAGTTATATCTCACGACGCTTAGGTGTCACCCTTCTCATTTTGCTCGGCGTGAGTTTTACCGTCTATGTGATATTTGCCTTCTTGCCATTTGATCCAGCCGCCCTTACATGCGGAAAAAACTGTAATGACCCCGGAATCATTGAAGCCAATCGCCGCCGACTTGGTTACGACCTTCCTTTCCTTACTCAGTATTGGAACTTCATTAAGGGGCTCTTTGTTGGTAGCTCCTACGGAATGGGTGCGGCGCTGATAAATTGCCCAGCCCCAAGCTTGGGTTACTCATTTAGAGAACACGCATGCGTTAGTTCAATTATCAGTGAAGCCCTTCCAGTAACGCTCTCACTTGCTTTAGGTGCACTTGTTCTCTGGCTCATCGTGGGCGTGGGACTAGGTGTTCTTGCCGCGCGCTACAAAGGAAAAATAGTAGATAGCGCAAGCACCGTCTTTGTTCTCATCGGAACTTCATTGCCAACATTTCTCACAGGGCTGATGTTGCTTGTCTTCGTCGTTATTAAATGGCGCTTGCTTCCATTTCCAGCTGGAAACTACACACCATTTTTTGAGGATCCATATGAATGGGCGCAGATTCTCTTCTTACCGTGGGTCACCTTAGCTTTTGCATATGCTGCGCTATATACGCGTTTTGTGCGCAGCGCCGTAATTGAAACGTCTAACGAAGATTACATTCGCACCGCTCGTGCCAAAGGGCTACCTGAAGGAACCATTCTTGGTAAACACACTCTTCGCTCGGCACTTGCACCGATTGTCACAATGGCAGGGTTAGATTTTGCTGGATTACTCGGTGGCGCAATTCTTACCGAATCTGTATTTAATTTGCCAGGCCTTGGCAGATTAGCAATCGGTGCCGTTGTCGAATATGACCTGCCCATCATCGTAGCCACCACACTGTTAGCTGCGGCCATCGTCGTTCTGATGAATCTCGTAGTCGATATTGCTTATGCCTTTATTGATCCTCGGGTGCGTATCACATGACACTTCTTCAGGTAAGAAATCTCAGCGTCGGTTTTCCAACCCCCGATGGAGTTGTTCAAGCCGTAAATGACATCTCTTTCTCAATAAGTGCAGGGGAAACACTGGCCATAGTGGGTGAGTCGGGCTCGGGTAAAACTGTGACAAACCTTGCTCTGATGGGGTTACTAAATAGCAATACTGCCCAGATTTCAGGAGCTGCGACTTTTCAATCGCACGACGGTGAGGTTGATTTACTAGGTATTGATAGAAGTAAATTACAGAAATATCGTGGCCGCGATATCTCCATGATTTTTCAAGATCCAATGTCTTCACTGCACCCTTATTACTCAATTGGGGATCAAATTATTGAAGCCCACCAGGTTCATAATCAGGTGGAGCCGGAAGTCAGTCGCCAGCGAGCTATTGAGTTACTAGGGCTGGTTGGAATTCCAGATCCTGCAGCTCGAGTAGATTCATACCCACACCAATTCTCTGGTGGTATGCGCCAACGTGTCATGATTGCAATGGCGCTGGTGAATAATCCATCACTACTAATTGCTGATGAACCAACAACGGCACTTGATGTCACCGTGCAAGCTCAAATTTTAAACCTGCTCAAAGATTTGCAGAATAAATTCAAAATGGCAATCATTTTAATTACCCACGATCTCGGCGTGGTCGCAGGTGCTGCAGATAACGTCAATGTCATGTATGCCGGGCGCATAGTTGAAAGTGCTAACGTCTTTGATCTCTATGCCAAGCCATCAATGCCATATACACAGGGCCTGCTCGACTCTATCCCGCGCTTAGATCAGCCACATACAAATCGACTCTCAGCTATTCCAGGTCAGCCGCCTTCGATGATTTCGCTACCACCAGGATGTTCATTTGCTCCACGGTGCTCGCGCAAAGACGAAGTTGCAGGCGGCCGTTGCAGCCTAGAACTTCCCGAACTCACATTACGCAGTGCTTCACACAGTGCTCGATGTTTTATCAGTGAAGGAGCCGTTGCAACATGAGCACGCCAATATTAGAAGTCACAAACTTAGCGAAATACTTTCCGATTCAATCCCAAGGAATATTTTCCAGAGTAAAAGGCGATAACAAGGCGGTCAATGGAATTTCATTTACTCTCAACGCTGGTGAAACTCTGGGCTTAGTGGGCGAGTCTGGCTGCGGTAAATCAACAGCTGGTCGCATAATCTTGAAGTTAGATGAGCCAACCTCAGGTTCGATTAAATTTGAAGGCGAAGACATTACTAATTACTCGCCATCGAAGATGAAGCCACTACGCACGCAGATGCAGATGATTTTCCAGGATCCGTATTCGTCACTGAATCCGCGCCACACAATTGGGTCGATTATCTCTGCCTCATATGAGATTCAGAAGTTAATCCCTGAAGGCGGCGTGAAGCATGCTGTTCAAGATCTTATGGAGCGTGTGGGTCTTAACCCCGAACACTTCAACCGCTACCCTCACGAGTTTTCCGGCGGGCAACGCCAAAGAATTGGAATCGCACGAGCACTTGCGCTCAAACCTAGATTTATTGTCTGCGATGAACCTGTGTCGGCACTTGATGTATCAATTCAAGCGCAAGTAATTAACTTACTCGAAGATTTACGCGATGACTTTGGTCTTTCCTATCTATTCATCGCCCATGATTTATCTGTGGTGCAACATATTTCTAACCGTGTTGCCGTGATGTATTTAGGAAAAATCATGGAACTTGCTCCCACCGAAGAGCTCTATCAGCTCCCACATCATCCATACACGCAAGCCTTGTTATCAGCTATCCCACTTCCAGATCCAATTCTGGAGCGCAAGCGCGGACAAATCATTCTGCAAGGAGATATCCCAAATCCGGTAAACCCTCCGACGGGATGTGTGTTTAATACCCGTTGCTGGAAGGCTCAAGAAATTTGCCGCACTACCGAGCCTGCTCTCGTGCAACTAGGTGCTTCACAAGTTGCCTGTCACTTCCCAAATT
>NZ_JBBAMU010000026.1:0-11852 GCF_040402315.1 Candidatus Planktophila sp. | reverse complement strand
TGCAGGAAGTAATGCTCGGATACTCAGATTCAAATAAAGATGCCGGAATCGCAACATCGCAGTGGGAGATTCACCGGGCACAGCGCATTCTGCGCGATGTGGCAATAAAGCATGGCGTGAAGCTTCGCTTATTCCATGGTCGTGGTGGTTCGGTCGGCCGCGGTGGCGGACCAACATATGATGCACTAATTGCCCTTCCTTGGGGTTCAGTTGATGGCCAAATCAAGATGACTGAACAAGGTGAAGTTATTTCAGATAAGTACGCACTGCCAGCACTTGCGCGTGAGAATGTTGAACTCATTTTGGCCGCATCACTTGAGGCAACAATTCTTAATCGTGGGCCGCGACAGAGCGCTGAAGATTTGCAAAAATGGAATGACTGCATGAACTTAGTAAGTGACAACTCCTTTACTCGCTATCGCGCACTCGTTGATCACCCAGATCTTCCCGCCTACTTCTATGCCTCAACTCCGGTTGAACAACTTGGAAATCTCTTCCTTGGATCTCGTCCGTCGCGTCGCCCTGATGCAGCCGGTGGTCTTGATTCACTGCGCGCTATTCCATGGGTCTTTGGCTGGACCCAATCTCGTCAGATTGTTCCTGGCTGGTTTGGTGTGGGCTCGGGGTTAAAGGCTGCTCGTGAAGCTGGGAAGTCAGATGTGCTGGCGCAGATGCTTTCCGAATGGCACTTCTTCGCAACATTTATTAGCAATGTTGAGATGACTCTTGCCAAGACTGATCTTGTTACGGCAAAGCATTATGTTCAGACCCTTGTTCCAGCTGAGCTTCACCACTTCCTGGATGTCATCACAGCAGAGTTTGAACTAACCGTTGCCGAGATTCTTAACTTGACCGGCAAGTCATCATTGCTCGGAGATCAGCCAGTCTTGGCTCGTACACTGCAGGTCCGCGATACCTATCTTGCTCCACTACAACTTCTGCAAGTCACACTGCTTAACCGTGTGCGCGAACAAGGCGAGCAGGCCGACCCAGCTTTGATCCGTGCACTACTGCTCACAATCAACGGTGTTGCAGCGGGACTTCGAAATACCGGCTGATTCTCACGCCTGGCTGAGGGGGTTGTTAACCTCGATTTCACAATAAGTAAACCAAATCTCACTTTCAGTTGATTTCTCTTCTCCGTAGATTGCTGCTATGACTAATGCGCACTCATCAGCTTTTCAGGAAGTTAATCAGAAGGTTTCGCAGGCTGGCGAAATTCTCGGCCTAAAACCAGGTTTGATAAGCGCCCTAAGTACTTGTGAGCGTGAAGTAGTCATATCGATTCCACTTCGTCGTGGCGATGATGTGGAAGTTCTAACAGGGTATCGAGTCCAACACTCAAGTGCGCGAGGGCCACGTAAGGGCGGCATCCGTTTTCATCAAGATGTAGATCTCGATGAAGTCCGCGCTTTAGCATCACTGATGACATGGAAAACTGCACTCATTGATGTTCCTTTCGGCGGTGCAAAAGGTGGCGTTGCAGTGAATGCCTCACTTCTCACTGACATCGAAAAGGAAGAAATCATCCGTCGTTGGACTCGATCCTTGGTTCATGTGTTGGGTCATCACCGCGATATTCCAGCCCCTGATATGGGAACAGATTCAAGAACGATGGCTTGGCTGATGGATGAATTCCATCGCCTTGAAGGATTTCAACCTGCATGCGTAACAGGAAAACCTGTGGAGCTTTTCGGTGCACCTGGTCGTGAAGAAGCAACAGGGAGGGGTGTTGCACTGATTGCGGCTGCAACTCTTAAAAAGCATAAGATGAAAGTCGAAGGTACCACTGTTGCTATTCAAGGATTTGGAAATGTTGGGCGTTATGCAGCACTGGTCTGTCAAGAATTGGGGATGAAAGTTATTGCTATCTCTGATGTTTCTGGTGGGATTGTAAATAACAAAGGCATCGATATTGCTTCGATTTTTTCACATAAGAGTTTAGAGACAGTCGAAGCCGATAATAGAGTTGGTGCCGCCGAGATTCTAGAAATACAGTGCGATGTTTTAATTCCCGCGGCCTTAGGCGGTGTAATCAATGAAGGAAATGTGGCCAAAATTAAGGCTGAATTCATTATCGAGGGGGCAAACCAACCCATTACATTTGCCGCCGATAAAGAACTACGCACTCAAGGTGTAGTAATTGTTCCTGACATCTTGGCTAACTCTGGCGGAGTTATGGGTTCATACTTCGAATGGACTCAAAATATCCAAGAATTTAGTTGGCCAATCGAAAAATTCCGGAAAGAGTTGGATTCCCGAATGGAGCTAGCCTTCACTAACGTCTTGGGGGTCTCTAAAAAACACTCAGTCGACATGCGCACTGCAGCCTTTGTTGTAGCTGTAGGTCGTGTTGCTCATGCATTTGAACTTAGAGGTTCACTTGTCTAAGAAATGCCCAAAACCGCACCAAGTCAGCTGTTGAATTTACTCTGAGTTAAATCAAGTCCATTTTCAATCAAGAACTCAACACAGTCAGCGCCGCGCTCGATAAATTCATCTAGGGATTTCTTCTCTTCTTTACTAAATTGCTTAAGCACAAAGTCTGCTGGGTCTTGCTCGCCCATGGGGCGACCAATTCCAAGTCGAATACGAAAATAATCTGCCGTACCAAAAGAAGATGTCAGTGATTTCAAACCGTTGTGGCCGTTATCACCGCCAGCAAGCTTTGCCCGAATCACCGCGTATCCGATATCTAACTCATCGTGGAGCACAATGACCTTCTCTGGTTCAACTGAATAGAAAGAGGCGAGCGCTTTAACCGGGCCGCCAGTTTCATTCATATAGCTTTTGGACTTAGCCAAAATGATTGAGTGGGCATCAACGCCAACACCTAGTTTGTAGGCTGCAATATCGCAACGAGATTTATGTGATGAGAGTTTTAGCTTGTGACGTCGTACCAGCTGGTCAATAACCATCTGACCCACATTGTGACGGGTGGCAGCGTATTCATCGCCCGGATTACCGAGCCCCACTACCAACCACGTCATATGTGAAAGTCTAAGTGTTAAGCGTCCTTCTTCTCTGCATCTGTAGCAGGTGCCGCAGCAGCATCATCGGCGGCAGGTGCCACAACTGCAATTTCTTCAACGGCTGTCGAACGCTCTGATAAGTGAACAATGATTGTGTTCGCTGGGCTGACCAGGGTTGTGCCTTCGGGAAGTACTACATCAGATGCGTACTTTGAAGTTCCGGATGTCATTCCTTCAATATCAAGAACAAGGAACTTAGGAATCGAAGTTGCTTCTGCTTCAATTTCAATTGAGTTGTGTTGGTGCTCAAGGATGCCGTCTGGGTCGTACTTACCTTCAGTGTGAACAGGGACAGCAACAGTTACCTTCTCACCGCGGCGCACGAGTACGAGATCGACGTGCTCAAGGATCTGCTTGAGTGGATGGCGAACAATCGACTTTGGCAGGGTTAGCTCTGTCTTTCCATCAATCTCAATATTAAGAAGAACGTTTGACTCTTTGAGTGCAACACCGAGTTCGCGTGCTGGAAGAGTGATGTGAACTGGCTTCTCACCATGGCCGTAGATAACAGCTGGAACTAGACCCGAAACGCGTGCGCGACGTGATGCACCCTTACCGAATTCAGTACGTGTAGTTCCCTTGATTGATACTTCTGCCATGTTAAAGCTCCTCTAATAGATACTTCTTTATGTTGCGAAGTTCCAGCAGGAGTTGATGCCTACGCCGTCGATCACGGATAAATTTCACCCTCGCCGGAACGAGGCAAAGGTTAGCGTGAGTTAGCTATGTCCGTCAAAAAGGCTGGTCACTGAGCCATCTTCGAAGACTTCGCGGATTGCGCGAGCCAAGAGGGGGGCGATTGAAAGAACTGTGAGCTTGTCGAATTTCTGGTCCTCCGAGAGCGGAAGCGAATCTGTAACGACTATCTCGACCGCTCGGGAATCCCTAAGACGATCAACTGCCGGGCCGGAAAAGACCGCATGTGTTGCTGCCACGATGACATCTTTTGCGCCGCCCTCGAAGAGTGCATCAACGGCTTTAGTAATTGTTCCTGCGGTATCAATCATGTCATCGATTACGACGCAAGTACGCCCCGTGACATCTCCGACAACTTTTCCTACGACCGACTCATTAGGAACAAGTGGATCGCGAGTCTTATGGATAAATGCGATGGGGCAGCCACCGAGAAGTTCTGACCAACGCTCTGCAACGCGAACACGACCTGAGTCTGGTGAAACGATGGTGAGCATGGAGCGATCAACTTTGCTGCCGACATAATTTGCCAGCATTGGAAGTGCGAAGAGGTGATCTACTGGTCCATCAAAGAAACCTTGAATTTGTGAAGTGTGGAGATCGACAACCATGAGGCGATCAGCACCAGCTGTCTTAAATAGATCAGCCATCAGGCGCGCTGTTATCGGTTCGCGACCTCGGCTCTTCTTATCCTGACGAGCATATGCATAAAAAGGTGCAACTACCGTGATGCGCTTTGCTGAGGCGCGCTTGAGGGCATCAATCATGATGAGTTGTTCCATGATTTGCTTATTAATTGGGGATGAGTGTGACTGAATTACAAATGCATCACAGCCGCGAACTGATTCTTCAAAGCGAACAAAAATTTCACCATTGGCAAAGTCATAAGCTGAAGTCGGTGTAAGTGGAATACCTAACTCTTTGGCAACTTGCTCTGATAGTTCTGGAAATCCGCGGCCGGAAAAGAGACGAAGTTTTTTCTCTGAGGACAATCGGATTTCGCTCAAGAAAGTTAGCCTTTCTGCTCGTCGCTACTGTGGCGCATCGCTACCTCAGCAGATTTTGTACCAGGGCGCTTACGCAGTACCCAACCTAGTACATTTCTCTGCCTTGCTCTGCCAACACCAATCGCGCCGGCCGGAACATCTTCAGTAATGACAGAGCCAGCGGCGGTATATGCGCCATCTCCGATTGTCACGGGTGCGACCAAAATCGAATCACTTCCGATCCGAACATGATCGCCCACCACGGTGTAATGCTTTTCCACGCCGTCGTAGTTCACAAAAATCGTGGCTGCACCGATATTGCTACCCTCGCCAATAACAGCATCTCCGACATAAGAAAGGTGTGGGACCTTAGAGCCCTCACCGAGAGTTGCATTCTTCATTTCAACAAATGCGCCAGCTTTGGAGCCGGTAAGTAACTTGGTTCCGGGGCGTAGGAATGTAAAAGGTCCGACATTTACCGATGCTCCGATAATCGCATCTGTGCAATGTGATTCAAGTATGTGGGCGCTCTCACCCACTGTGCAATTATGCAGAGTCGAACGTGGGCCGACTACCGCACCGCTTGCCACCGTTGTTGTGCCAGTAATTGCAGTGCCGGGCATGACTATGACATCTCTTTCAACGGTTGCTGTGGAATCTACCCAAGTACTTAATGGATCAACAATAGTGACACCTTCACGCATGAGATCTTCGTTGATGCGATCGCGCAAGAGCGCGGCCGACTCGGCCAGCTGCACTCGGTCATTAACGCCAAGAATTTCAATAAAGTCTTCAATCAGAACGGGTGCAATCTTTCCACCTTCATTGCGCAAAATCTCAATCACATCGGTCAGATAGAGCTCGCCTTGGGAATTACTTGATTTCAGTTTTCCGATTGCTCCCGCAAGCTTTACCGCATCGAATGCATAGACTCCTGAATTAACTTCAATGATTTCTCTTTCCATCTCATCAGCATCACGTTCTTCCACAATGCGAGCCAAAGAGTCATCATCTGCCCGAATAATTCGGCCATAACCGGTTGGATCTGGATGTAGGGCAGTCATAACAGAGGCGGTAAAACCACCCGCATGATGATGCTCGAGTAATTGCGTGAGTGATGTTCCTGTGATCATCGGGGTATCCCCAGCGAGAATCAAAATCGTGCCAGCAGGCTTTAAACCAACGAGCGCTAACTGTGTTGCATGGCCTGTTCCGCCACGCTTTTCCTGAAAGACGGTTACTGCATGCGGAGCAATCTCTGCGATGTGTGCTTCTACCTTTTCACGGCCCGCACCAACAACGACACGAACTTGCTTGGCCGACAGGCCACTGACTGCGTGCAATACATGACCCACAAGTGTGCGACCAGAAATTGAATGAAGAACTTTTGGCGTAGCAGACTTCATACGCGTACCTTCGCCCGCAGCGAGAATCACCACGGTTTCTAGCGTCATGAGGAAAGTCTACTTGCTCCGCCACCAGGTATCGATCCTGGACCCTGGGCTTCAAAGGCCCATGTGCTAGCCACTACACAATGGCGGAACCTATATTCTCCCTTATATTCGGTAGTGCTCGCGACCACTAAACTCACTTCTTATGGAGCAACGCGATGAAGTCGACCGCCTCATTGCGGCGTGGAAGCGCGAACGCCCCGACTTGGACCTCACTCCCCTTTCGGTATTAAGCCGCATCACCCGAATTTCGCGACACCTGGATATCGCCCGCAGAGATGCATTTGGTGAACTCGAAAATTGGGGCTTCGATGTATTGGCCGCGCTGCGCCGTGCTGGAGCGCCTTATCAACTTTCGCCAGGTCAACTCATGCAAGAAACAATGGTGACAAGTGGCACCATGACAAATCGGCTAAATCACTTAGAAGATTTGCAGCTAATTACCCGCGAGCCAGATCCAAACGATGGTCGAGGATCACTGGTGACTCTAACAAAATCTGGAATCCGCGCAGTTGATGCAGCGATGGAAGAGCTGCTAAGTAACGAGCGTAAATTACTCAAGGAGTTAGCAAGTAAAGATCAGGTGCAACTTGCTGAACTGCTTAGCGCTTTGGTCTCTAAATTAGATAGCGAAGTTGAATAAGTAATCTACTAAATTACTTTGGCTCCATGTACTGGACCATGTGCTCGAGTCACACTTCCGACAACACCGCTGGCAGTCAGCGCCACAGCTAAATCAAGCCCGGCATCTTCATCAGCTACCAAGAATGCAACGGTGGGACCTGAGCCAGAAACTATGGCACCCAATACGCCGTAATCACGACCTACTTCAAGAACAAGGCTCAGTGCTGGGCGCAACGAGCACGCTGCATTCTGTAAATCATTAGTTAACGCACTTCCCACTCCTGGTGCATCTGCTGCCAACAAGGATTGCATCAGAACATCTGATACTTGTGGCGCTGCAATATCTAGCTCTGCCCGCATGCGATCGCACTCGGTATAGACAGCAGGAGTTGATAAGCCAACGCTAGAAAGTGCTAGCACCCAGTGATAGCTACCTCGAGAAAGTGCGGCGGTGAGTTGATCCCCGCGACCTTGCCCAATTGCAGTTCCACCGGAGATCATGAATGGCACATCACTTCCAAGCTCTAAACCCATTGCGTGTAACTCCTCACGAGACATCTCTAATTGAAAGAGCGCGTCCATAGCTACCAGAGTTGCCGCAGCATCGGCACTTCCGCCTGCCATTCCACCAGCAACTGGAATGGATTTCTTGACCTCGATGTGCACATCAACGGCAAAATCAAACTTACTTCCCACAAGTAACGCGGCTTTCACAGCCAAGTTTGAATGATCTTCTGGAACCCCGTGGGTGTGCTCACCTGTGACAGAGATCGTGACGCCGCTTCCAGCATGACTTTTTGAAACCGTAACGTCATCAAAGATTGATATCGCTTGAAAGACAGAGACTAGGTTATGAAAACCATCAGATTCGCGAGGCCCAACAGATAACTGCAGATTCACCTTCGCTGGAACCCGAACTGTTACAGAATTAGTTGCCACGTTAAAACTCTACCCTTGTTTCGCAATTGCGCAGAAGGCGCTGATATCGAGTGCTTCACCGCGCAGTGTTGGGTCTATTCTGGCAGCAGTGAGGTGGGATTCAGCAGCAGCAGAGCCACCATAGAGAGATGACAGGGCAGAGCGCAGCATCTTGCGTCGTTGCGCGAATGCTAAATCGATGATGGTAAATACTTTCTTGCGAAGTTCTTCATCTCCTGGTGTTTGGCGACGAACAAAGGCAACTAACTTTGAATCAACATTCGGCTGTGGCCAGAAGATGGAACGCGATACCGAGCCAGCGCCAGTGACATCAGCCCACCATGCCGCCTTCACGCTAGGAATTCCATACTCTTTTGAATTTGGTTTTGCCGCAAGTCGATCTGCAACCTCAGCTTGCACCATCACCACACCGCTTCGCAGTGAAGGAAATATCTCAAGTAAGTGCAGGAAAACTGGCACCGAAACGTTATAGGGCAGATTAGCAATCAACACTGTGGGTGCAACCGGTAGCTCTTTTAGCGTGAGTGCATCTTGATTAATAACAGTCAGCACATCGGCGCGATCAGAATGTTTGGCAGCAGTTGCAGCAAGCGCGCCGGCTAGCCGAGCATCAATTTCGACTGCAATTACTGACTGTGCTTCTTCCAACATGGCAAGTGTGAGTGAACCCAGACCTGGCCCAATTTCAAGTGCAATATCACTCGATGTTAGCCCAGCAGTTCGAACAATTTTTCTACACACATTGCCATCGTGAACAAAGTTCTGGCCTAATGATTTTGAAGGCTTGATATCTAGGGAAGCTGCTAATTCACGAATCTCCGAGGCACCAAGCAGACTCATACAAAGCTTCCAAATATGCGCTCTGCATTAAGAGATAGCGCTGTGGCAAGTTGCGCCACATCTTCGCCACGCTCAGTCGCCATCGCCCGGACTATATTTGCAATTTGTGCCGGAGTATTAAGTGCACCTCGGTATGGGGTGGGCGCCAAGAAAGGAGAATCTGTTTCCACAAGGAGTTGATCGTGTGGAACTAACTTCACCGCTTCTCGCAGCTCCGGTGCATTCTTAAAGGTCATGGTGCCGGCAAAGGAGAGGATATATCCGCGCTCAATACAGATTTTTGCCATGGCAACATCACCTGAGAAACAATGAAAGACAGTCTTTTCCGGTGCGCCTACTTCTTGTAATACCGATAAGACATCCGCGTGTGAGTCACGATCGTGGATCACCAGTGCCTTATTGGTCTTCTTTGCTAGTTCGATATGCCATTTAAATGATTCTTGTTGGCGCTGCTGCAGCTCTGGTGGAGTCCAGAAATAATCTAACCCAGTTTCACCAATAGCGCGCACACGCGGTTCTTGGGCAAGTTTTTCAATGATAGCCCAGTCGTGTTCCATATCCTTAACTATTGGAGCTTCATTGGGATGTAGTGCAACAGTTGCCAAAACTCTTCCTGGGTAATTATTTGCCAGGTCAACGCACCACTGTGATTGTTCAGCTGAATATCCCACCTGTATAACGCGATCTACATTTACTGATTTTGCATCATCTAAGACTGTGCGCACAGCATCAGAGTCAGCTGCTTCATTAGTAACTATTTCAAGATGCGCATGTGCATCGACAGTCGGAACTGGAAGTGGCTCTGGAAGTGGAGCTTGCTCGCGCTCAATATCTCGGTTGTGGCGATCTGCCATAAAAAATTACTCTTTAACTTCTAACCGTGGAAAGAGAACAGGTGTCTTGGTCACGATTGCACCTTGTGGAAGTTGTCCCCATGTTGCAACCTGTGATATCTCTTGCTTACCGATTTCACCAAGGGCAGCGCGCGCGCCCAGTGATTCCCACAATATTTGCGTCGTTGCCGGCATTATTGGGTGCAACAAAATTGCAAGTGCGCGTAGCGATTCGGCGGTGTTATAAAGAATTGCCTCAATTTGCACCTGATTAGCAGGATCTTTAGCGAGAATCCACGGCTCTTTCTCGGTAACAAAACCATTTACACGCTTGCAGTAATCCATGATGGCATTGATTCCACCCTGGAAATCAAGTGCAACCATTGCTGCATCAGCCTTATCCGCGGTTTCTTTCAGAGCTTGTGCGAGCCCGGCATCGCGGGCAACTGCCGGCACAGTGCCACCACAATACTTTTCAATCATCGCGGCAAGTCTTGATGCCAGGTTTCCAAAATCATTTGCAAGTTCCGATGTGTATCGGGCGCTCATATCTTCCCAAGAGAATGAGCCATCGCTCCCAAATGGAATAGCGCGAAGGAAGTAATAGCGGAATGCATCGACCCCAAAATGATCAGTAATATCTGAAGGAGCAATACCGGTGAGCTTTGACTTACTCATCTTCTCGCCGCCAACAAGTAACCAACCGTGTGCAAAGACTTTCTTGGGAATATCAATTCCGGCAGCCATCAGCATTGCTGGCCAGATCACCGCATGAAAGCGCAAAATATCTTTTCCAACTAAGTGCACATCTGCCGGCCAGGTAGCAGTAAATTTCTTACCACCTTCTGAATCAGGTGCGTCCGTGAGTCCTACCGCTGTTGCGTAATTAAGGAGTGCGTCAAACCAGACATAAACAACTTGATCGGTATCCCACGGAACTGGAATTCCCCAGTCAAATGTGGAGCGTGAGATAGAGAGATCAGAGACTCCACCTTCAAGAAATGCCACAACTTCATTGCGGGCACTTTCAGGTTGACAGGCTTCTGGGTTTTTCTTATAGTGATCGAGTAGTGGTTGGGTAAAATCGGATAGTTTGAAGAACCAGTTGTTTTCATTAACCAACTCGATAGGTTTGCTATGAATGGGACAGAGTTTTTCACCATCGGCATCGATTAGATCGCCTGGTAATTTAAATTCTTCACAGCCAACGCAATATGGTCCTTCATATTTTCCAGCATAGATATGCCCAGAATCTTTCAAGGATTGCAGGAACTTCTGAACGCGTTCGGTATGGCGCGGCTCAGTTGTGCGGATAAAGTCATCGTTTGCAATATTGAGCGCTTCCCAATTCGGTTTCCACGCTTGGGCCACTAACTTATCTACCCAGGCTTGCGGGGCAACGTTATTTTGTTCTGCAGTGCGCATGACTTTCTGGCCGTGCTCATCTGTTCCGGTTAAGAACCACACTGACTCCCCGCGTTGACGATGCCAACGAGTAAGGACATCACCAGCAACTGTTGTATATGCATGGCCAATATGTGGCGCATCATTTACATAGTAAATAGGCGTTGTCAGGTAGAAAGACTTCATCTGCTCATCTTATTCGCATCGACTACCGCTGCATAAACGATCTTCTTCGGAATTGAGAATTCTTCGGCAACAGTGGCAATTGCTCCCTTGCGGTCCATGCCGGCCGCTTCATATTCACGAACTCGGGCAACCGCGTCATCTGCTGTACGCACTTCTGAACCTGCGGCAACTCCAGCAATCACAAGCGTGATTTCGCCTAGAACCTCACGACCTGCTGCCCAAGCAATAAGTTCGGAAAGTGGTCCTCTGATTGTTTCTTCGTAGGTCTTTGTCATTTCCCGACAAATTGCGGCAGCTCTATCAGCTCCCAAAATTGAAGCAGCATCGACTAATGATTCGTGCAAACGGTGCGGGGCTTCGAAGATCACCATCGTGCGTTCTTCAAATCGTAGTGATTCATAGAATGAAGTACGAGCACCGTGTGCGCGAGGTGCGAAACCTTCAAAGGTGAAGCGATCTGTTGGTAGCCCAGAGAGTGCAATTGCCGTGGTGGGCGCACTTGGCCCAGGGATAACAATTGTCGGTAGCTTTTCAGCAATGGCATCGCGCATGAGTCGAAATCCGGGATCACTAATTGTTGGCATCCCGGCATCAGTAACAACTAATACTTCTTTACCTTCGCGCAGCAGAGTAAGAATCTCTTGGGTTCGGTCACTTTCATTTCCTTCAAAGAAGGAGATGATCCGTGCCGTAAAGGTGACTCCGAGATCTGATGCCAATCTATGAAATCGGCGTGAGTCTTCGGCGGCGATAATCTCGGCCGATTCAATTGCCATTTTCAGGCGCGCGCTTGCATCGAGGGGGTTTCCCAGAGGAGTTGCAGCAAGAACTAGTGCCATATGCGAATACTCCCATATTCTCTGC
>NZ_JBBAMU010000025.1:0-12462 GCF_040402315.1 Candidatus Planktophila sp. | reverse complement strand
AAGGCTATGGACCGCTATTAGATGAGTTGCATAAGCTGGAGAAAGAGGCGGATGCAGCGCGGCCGGTGTTGGGTGGGGTTGTTGCGGTGTCCGATAACTCTTAATCAAAGACACTTCCAGGTGTCTAATCCACAAAACAGTTAAAATAGATTTATGTGTGACAAAGAATCGGATCTAGAGAGCCAATCACTGTCTACCCAGGAATTTGCCGCTCGCACCATTGTTGGCCGATTTCCCTTAGCAACACTTAAGAGTAGAGATAGTGCGGCTGGGCAAATCTTTGAGGTATCTTTTCAAGAGAAAATTCTTTTAATACTCGATAAAAGAGGTGCAAAGTATTACTTTCCCACTCGTCGCAAGCGAATTATCAAGTGGGAGAAAATCACCACTGTCGCTCTGGCTCGCCTAATTGAATACATTCTTCGCGACTTGGCATCAGCTGATTACGAAGTATTGACAGTAACAAATAAGCAAATTCTAAAAAGACCAATTCATATCAGCAGGTAGGTGCGATGCCCAGATTGCAAAAATGGCGATGATATTAAGATTATTAAGCGCTGTGAGACATTGGCAGAGGAAGAATCACAGATTTATACTCCGATTAGCCGATCTGTAGAAATAAATGGCGCCGAGATTAAGTGCATTCGGTGTGGCTGGATTGGAATTCGAGAACAGCTCAAGCGACGAATCAGGAAGCCACGAAATTAAGTAGCTACGGACTAAAAAGAGCGGAGGATGAGGGATTTGAACCCTCGAGACTTTCATCTACGCGTGTTCGAGACGCGCGCACTCGGCCGCTATGCGAATCCTCCGAGGCAAGATTACAGCAGTGTCACCCTCTTTATTAGACGGGCAAAGAATCGCGGCACCTGAATTGCCAAAGAAGTTTTTCATTCAATGCCCAAAGTCCCCAGCACGATGATCCAGCCCAAAGCCGACTTAGAAACCAGGCTCAACACGATGTAGGCCTTTTCTCCGTAAACATAGTTTTTCCATTTTCCGATCTTCTTATATTGCAGCCACATATTAATTGCAAAACTATTAAAGAAAAGGAAGGTCAGTAGAAAACCGAATCGGGCATAGACCGGAATGGAATCGGCGATGTTATTAGTTGATACCCAGAAGTAAAGGCCACCCATTATCCAAGGCACGATTCCGGCCAGGACACCGATATTAAATGCCAGCCAGTTCGTTTTCTCCGTTAGTTGATTGTATCTCTCCATCATCAACCCCATTAGGTTCATAATGAAATTGAGCGTAAAAATGAAAACCACACTTGAGATTTCAATTAGACCGCCTAGCATCATCAACACGACAAGCATTAGGGAAGAACTAATTGCATACTCCCACCACCGTGCAGGATTTATACCGTTCTCAATGTTTATCTCGTACTTGCGCACATATCTAGGCGATGAGATAAAGAGATGAGCGATTGCCGATAGTAAAAGAAAAATTGGACCAATGAATGCAATCGGAAACTCGAAAAGTGTTTGGCTCTCTGGGCGTATCCCATCAGGTGTCTCGGTAAAGAATCGAGTGATGACGGGAATCGTGGTCTGATCATTTAAAATCGAGAAAAGCGCAATGGCCTGAATTAGGTGAGTTAGCCCTGCCCACCTATTGAAAGTCTGTAATTGCTGGCCCGTTTTAGTCTCTGGCTTCACACTTCCCCCTTAGAAAAGCGCAGAATACCGTGCTGAATATTTCAATTTCCAGCTCATCTAATTACGCAACACTTATGTTGCGTAATTGCAAAACTTGGCCTAGAGTCTGGGGGTAGCCAGTCCAAGTGAGAGAAGAAAAATGTCAAAGAAGTATCGCCTTGCCGCGCTAACTGGCGCTTCCGCAGTATTTTTAGCTCTGTTGACCGGCTGCTCATCCAATAATGACCAGGCCAAAGATGTCACTGAGTTGACCGTTTACTCGGGTCGTTCTGAAGAATTCATCTCCCCATTCTTCACACAATGGGAGACCGAATCTGGAATCAAGCTCAATATCCGCTACGGAGATTCCGCTGAACTTGCCGCCCAAATTCTGGAAGAGGGAAGTAACTCCCCTGCCGATTTATTTCTCTCCCAAGATGCCGGATCCCTTGGCGCAGTGGCGCAGGCCGGTTTATTTACGGAGTTAAGTGATGACGTCGCCTCTGCAATTCCGGCTACGTATGTGGCTGCCAATCGCAACTGGGTCGGTGTGACAGGTCGCGCTCGCGTCTTTGCTTATGCACCAGATCGCATCAAGGATCTTCCAAAATCGTTTACGGATTTAACAAATAGTCAGTACAAGAATCAACTCGGTATTGCGCCAACTAATGCCTCATTCCAAGCATTTCTCACTGCGTTGATTAATGCAAAGGGTAAAGAGTTTGCGAAGACCTGGTTAGAAGGGCTGCAAGCAAACGGTGTAAAGATTTTCCCGAAAAATAGTGCAATTGTTGAAGCTATCGATAAGGGAGAAATCTCCATCGGATTGGTTAATCATTATTATGTTTGGGAAGTCAGCAAGGGGCTCGGCCGTCCAATTGATGTCAAGATCGGCTTCTTCGCACCCGGTGATTTAGGAAATCTAACCAATGTATCGGGCGCTGGTGTTTTGTTATCAAGTAAAAAGTATCAGGCTGCCCAAGATCTGATTAATTTCCTAACTTCTGCGCCAATACAGCAAAAGTTTGTGACAGAAACACATGAATACTCGCTAATCGAAGGTGCAAAGGGTCCAGCTGATGTTCCGGCCCTAGATCAAATCGGTTCTCCAACTGTTGATCTGAAAACCTTACGTGATATCAAGACCACGCAGGATCTTCTGGTTGAGGTTGGCCTGCTGTAAAAATGTCCACAACAGTTCTCGATGGCACTCGTACAGCACTGTCTAAAGGTGCACGCAATCAGCGTGTAGCCAAGGCCTTGCTAAACGGTGCCGTCGGGATTGTTGCGGCGCTGGCAATGATTCCAATTGGGTATCTGCTGGTGCGCTCTAGCCAAAAGCCGGTCAGTGAAATTGCTCAACTGCTGTTGCGCCCGAAGACTTTAGAAGTTCTTATAACAACAACTGCTCTGGTGCTCAGTGTGGTTGCAATAACGGTGGTGCTAGGCGTTGCTATCGCCTGCGGACTGCACTTTGTCCGCTTGCCGATGCGCCGTTTGTTAATTATTCCGGCGGTTCTACCACTTGCAATCCCTTCCTATGTTTTCACCTATACCTGGATTGCTTTAATCCCCCAATTTTCAGGGCTGCTCGCCGCAATATTTATTTTATCTGTCACAACTTTGCCTTACGTTATTTTGGCAACACTTTCCGGGCTGCGAACCGTTGATGGCGCACAGTTGGAAGTGGCGCGTTCCTTGGGGCTATCAATTCCGCAAACATTTAGCCGAGTAGTCTTTCCACAAGTAAAAGGACATATCAGTGCGGGGGCGCTGCTGGCCGCGCTCTACACAATCAGCGATTTTGGTGCGGTCTCGCTATTAAATGTGGAAACGCTGACTGTGACAATCCAGAACATGTATCGCGCTTCATATGATCGAAGCGCCGCGGCTGTTATTTCACTGGTACTAATTGCTTTCTCTACCATCGTGGTCTTAGCAGATGAAAAAGTAAAACAACAAACCCCAGATAGCAACGTTGTAAAAGTTTATTCAACAAAAAATTCACTCATCAAAAAACCAGTGCTGCGCTATGCGGTTATCACATCACTGGCGCTATTTTCCTCAGTTGCCGTGGTTATTCCCTTTTATGTTTTAATCTCCCGTTTTTTCAGTAATCAAGTCGCTATCCAATGGAGTGAACTTGCGCGCACATCGATTTCTACAATTTTTGTGGCAGCCTTTGGTGCTTTGATTGCGCTACTTTTATCCGCACCGCTCGGAGCTGTTTTATCGGGTACCAAAACTGGCATTGGTCGAAACGCACAGCGCCTCATCACCATTGGCCATGGTTTACCAGGTGTGGTTGTCGGTTTGGCCTTGGTTTCGATCGGCTCTAAATTAGGAGCTTTGTATCAGACAACATTTTTATTGGCCTTTGCCTACGCACTGCTCTTTCTCGCAAAATCGATAGCCAGCATGAGCTCATCGCTATCACGTGTTCCGGCTAGCGTTAAGGATGTTGCCGCAACTCTTGGCATGAATCAATGGTCGGTCATTAAAAAAGTTGTCGCACCAATTGCAGCACCCGGTATTGGACTAGGAACTATCTTGGTATTTTTAACGGCCATGAAAGAGCTGCCCGCCACTTTGATGCTTCGCCCAACTGGTTTTGATACCTTGGCGACGCAGATTTGGTCAGCCGCTTCTATAAATCGATTTAACGAAGCTGCGCCTTATGCATTAATCTTGGTAATAATTGCTGCGCTGCCGACATTTTTGATTAGTCGTCCTGATAAAGCAGATCGCACATTTGTCGACGAGAGCATTAGGAGTGAAAAGTGAGTTCGCTTGAGATTTCACACCTAAGCGTCACCTTAGGGAAAAAATTAGTTCTTGATGGCCTCTCATTTTCACTAGCTGAAGGTCAGATCGCTGCATTGCTTGGGCCATCAGGGTGTGGCAAAACTACCTTGCTGCGCAGTATCGCTGGTTTAATTACGCCCTCTCATGGAACTATCCGCTTTGGTAAGCAGTTGGTTTCACTCTCATCTTTGGTACTGCCGTCTCATAAGCGAAAACTTGGATACGTTCCCCAAGAGGGTGCGTTATTTCCTCACTTAAGCGTTGCCGAAAATATTGCCTTTGGATTAGATCGCTCAACCTTCACAAAGGATCAAATCCGTCAAACAATAAAAGAGATGCTCACTCTCATTGAGCTGCAAGGCTTTGAAAACCGCATGCCCAGCCAACTCTCCGGAGGACAACAAACCCGCGTCGCTCTGGCTCGCGCCCTTGCTATCAAGCCAGCCATTGTTTTATTGGACGAGCCGTTTTCGGCCCTCGATGCCGAACTGCGCGGTGACCTACGCTCTGATGTAATCGATTTACTGCGCGCGCAAAACACCACCGCAATCTTGGTAACACACGATCGCGAAGAGGCACTTGTCTCAGCCGATGTAGTTGCACTCATGCGTCAAGGCAAAATCATTCAGCAAGGCTCCCCTGAGGCTGTGTACTCGGCTCCCATTTCCTTAGAAACTGCTATTGGCACAGGTGATGCCTTGGTCTTAGATGCCACAAAGTTGGCAGATGGCAGCACTGCACACCTTTTTAATTCACTTGCTCACACCTCTGCCATTGAAAAGGGTCACATAGTTATTCGTCCCGAAGAGATAAAAATCGACCGCAATCTCTCGGCGGCAACCACCATTGGCCTGGTCGCAAAGATCGATTATTACGGCCACGACGCTATGGTCAGCGTTGATATTTCTGGGCAAGTTTTAAAGGTTCGAATTCCTGGACCTTTTGATTTTATTTTAGGCGAAAAGGTTTCGGTTCATCACACTGGCCCCCTTAGGTTCTTTGCAAACCCAAAAATTTCATAATTATTTTTTTATAATTTAGAGTCAAGCGGTTCTTCGTTTTTTCACATAATCGCTAATTACGTAGTCACCCAGGCTTGCCGGATCGGTCGCAAGAACTTTGCCCCCATTACGCCGTGCCATATTGTCTAAAAATTTTGCTAATTGTGGATCATCACCTAGGCGAAACCAAGTTATCGCAACCTTGCGCCGGGTCATCTCATCAATAGCCTGCACTGTTAATTTAATAGTTTCATCCTCAGGTGGCCAGTTAAACCACCACTGGCCATCACCAATAAGGTGTGCAGTTGGCTCACCATCGGTCACCACCATCACAATTCGCTGAGCGCCAGGATGTTTATCTAAAAATCTTCCAGCCAGCATAAGTGCATGTTGCAGATTTGTCCCTGGGGTTTGGCTTGCTTCAAGATCTGGAATATCCATCGGCTTTAATACATAGGCAAGGTTTGAAAAACCAATTACCTGTAACGCATCAAGCGGATACTTTGTCGAAGATAGCGAATGTAGAGCAAGTGCCATAGTTTTTGCTGCGCCCCAAGTGTCATTCATCAACATCGAATAAGATTGATCAACTAATAAGACAACTGCAGCCTTTGTCAGGTTCTCCGTCTCGGCTACATCAAAGTCATCTGGATGCAAAAAAGTGGCGTCGCCGGTGGCAAGTCGCCTGCGTATTGCATTTTGCGTGGTTCTGACAACGTCAATTACACCGTCATCACCAAAACTCCATGAGCGGTGGGTTCCTGTTGCCTCCCCAGATTTACCAGATCGGTGCATCTCATGCTCGCCGCGAGCCGTGCTGTCCAAATGTTTAAAGACTTCAGTCAAGGCCGACTGACCGATACGACGAACTGCTTTTGCAGATAAGCGCATCGATTCTTCACTTTTTACAAGAAATCCCTGATCCTGTAGGTCCTTTTGTAACTGTTGCATAGCTTCTAATTCATCTCGCAGCGAGCGCCCCATAACGCGCTCTAACAAATCAAGATCTATCTGCGATGGATCTCCCATCTCATCGGCGCCACCGATTTGATTTGCTAAAGATTCCAGATCCCCCATCTGGGCCAGCGCCTGCGTGGCCTGCGGCAAGCCTGAAGATTCCTGGCCATTAAGGGGGGTTCCACGACCACGAGAAAACTCTGGTCGCAACGCTTTGAGATTTTCTTGCAACTCGGCCATCTGATCTTGTATCCCCATGTCACTGAGCCCTTGTTGCATCGCATCGATGAGTTCGGCGCGTTGCTCGGGGCTCATCGATGCCAGCATGCGATCCATTGCCGCTGATTGACGAGCTAAATCATCGATGAACTGATCTAGTGTTTCTGGAGCATCTGGAAAAAAATCCTTGTGCTTTTCGATGAACTCTTGGTACTGATCCGCAGTGGCACGACCAGCGCGATGATCGCTAAGCAATTGATTTAAATCTTGCATCATGTTGGCCATAGCGGCCTTATTTTCCGGTGTTGCCATCTCTTTTATTGATTGACTCATCCCAGCAAACTGCTGATCAATCACATCGCGGCGCAAACTATCTTTCATTTCTTCAAAAATATGTTGCGCCAAGGGTGAGCGCCATTGGTAATTATCAAGTTCTTTCATGGCATTGGGAACATCCTCAGGCAGGGCGCCGAGTATCGCCTCTGCAAAGCGAGCATCATCACTGGGATCTGGAAATAGCGCTCCCAGTTCTGCCTCGAGCGCCTCCGTGAGCATCTCTTTCAAATCATCTAATAGGCCACTCATTGATGCAGATTTACGAACCTTGTCATAGCGCTCACGAATTTGACGAAACATCTGATCTAAACCTTGGCGGCCCTTGCTGCCAGATCGCATAAGATCTCTTAACGCATCTTGCACAGACTTACCTTTTAGAATTCGCTCGCCTAATTCATCAACGCCAGCTCCTGCGTCAACCAAAGATGCCAGCGGATCGGGGCCGCCCCTAAAGGAGCCATAGATGTATGGCTTACGCGACTTCATTGACTTTGCGCACTAGTCTCTTTACCACCGTAAGTTTGTGTTCCATTTCGTTCATTCTTATCAATGCGCCTGGTCAACCACAATCCCTCAGTTGCAAACTCAAGACATGCTGCAACAAGACCGGCAGACTCTGCCATTCCTGATTCACTTGCAATAACCAAGGAGCTAAGCCCTTCCATCGGCCCTACGGTATCTAGTATCGCTTTAGTGCTAACTAAGTCGGAGGTCTCAAAAGTATTTCCAGAGTCAAACCAGTCGACCAAATTTGATAGGAAAGTTCGCGTCTCTTGTCCACTCAAAAGTGAGCGCCAAGTGGCGGCAGTAGCTTGGCGGGCAAGCAAAATCAGTGTTTGAACTTCAGATCCCTCTTGCGAAAGTTCAAACTCAACTTTTCCACGTAGCGATGGAACAACATCGACCAGGTCACCGATGCGCACAACTGGCTCAGCTTCACCGTTGATTGCCGCCCGTCGCAGCGCAGCACCTGAGAGCTCTTCAATACATGCGATCGAGAATCGAGCCGAGACTCCACTGCGTTGATCAACCGAATTAGATTCACGCACTGCACTAGTAAAGCGAGCAACAGTTTCGATAATGTGTTGCGGTACAACTGCCTGTATCGCCGCCTCTTGGCGCAACAGTTCTATTTCAACTGCAAGATCTAACGGATAGTGGGTACGAATTTCAGCACCGAAACGATCCTTCAACGGTGTGATGATGCGACCACGGTTTGTGTAATCCTCTGGATTAGCACTTGCCACCACCAACATATCTAGCGGCAATCGCAAACTATATCCGCGCACTTGAATATCTCGTTCTTCTAAAACGTTAAGTAATGCAACTTGAATTCTTTCAACAAGATCGGGTAACTCATTAATGGCAAAGATGCCTCGGTTTGTGCGAGGGACTAATCCATAGTGAATTGTTTCTGGATCCCCAAGTGATCGCCCTTCCGCTACTTTGATTGGATCAACATCTCCAATTAGATCACCAACAGAGGTATCTGGAGTTGCGAGTTTCTCACCGTAACGCTCACTGCGGTGACGCCAAGTGATTGGTAGTTGATCTCCCAGTTCACCAGCCAAAGCAATACAGCGCACACAAATCGGCGCAGTTGGTTCATCGTTAATTTCACACCCGGCGATGTGTGGACTCCACTCATCTAATAAATTTACGAGGCTACGAATTAGCCGAGTTTTCCCCTGTCCACGCTCGCCCAGCAAAACAAAATCATGACCGGCCAGCAACGCCCTTTCCACTGCTGGTCCAACTGTTTCTTCAAATCCAACGATCCCCGGAAGCGTCACCTTTGCTTCGCGCAACTGAGCCAGCAAATTCTCTTGGATCTCAGATTTGACGGTGCGGGCACGATAACCACCAGCGATTAGTAAGCCCAGTTGTCTTGGAAGATCGATCGGTTCCTTCGGTATCTGTTTCATAGTAACGGCAAGGTAGATGAGCCAGAGGGTTCCTGCAACCGCAAATTAATTTACAGCGCTAACAATTTTAGGCATCAACGCCCCGTAGGCAGAATTTCATTTTCTAATATCGCCCACTCTTGATCTGAAAATAGACGAGACCGGATTAAAAATCGCATACCTTCAGGGGATTCAAGTGAAAATCCACCACCGCGACCAGGTACAACATCAATTGTTAGATGAGTGTGTTTCCAATACTCAAACTGAGTGGCAGACATCCAGAATCCGATTGCTTCTGGGATGTCCACCACTCTCAGTTCTGCCAGCAACACATCCGAGCCACCAACACGGAATTCACCGGCTTGATAGCACATTGGAGAAGACCCATCGCAACATCCACCCGATTGATGAAACATCAAAGGGCCATGAATTGCATAAAGAGTACGCAGCAGATCTTCGGCTGCGGCACTTACCTCGACGCGAGGGGGCTTGTCCATATGAATGTATCTCTCTTTCTCGTAGCTACTTTATTTTAAAAGAAGCCAAGTTTATTTGGATTGTAGGAAACAAGCAGGTTCTTTACCTGCTGATAATGATTGAGCATCATCTTATGATTTTCTCGACCTATACCAGAAGCTTTGTAACCACCAAAGGCTGCTCCTGCTGGATAGGCGTGGTAACAATTGGTCCAAACACGCCCTGCTTTTATTTCGCGCCCAGCACGATAGGCGGTGTTGGTATCACGTGTCCACACACCAGCACCCAGACCATAGAGAGTGTCATTAGCGATTGACATCGCCTCGTCGTATCCATCAAATTTTGTAACGGAGACAACTGGTCCAAAGATTTCCTCCTGGAAAATACGCATCGAGTTTGTCCCTTCAAAGATCGTTGGAACCACGTAGTAGCCACCAGAGAGTTCACCGCCCAAATCTGCGCGGGATCCACCTGTTAGTACCTTTGCGCCCTCTTGCTTACCAATTTCTATGTAAGAAAGAATCTTCTCTAGCTGATCATTAGATGCCTGTGCACCAATCATGGTGGCGTTATCTAAGGGATGGCCCATAACAATTGCTTCAGTGCGCTTTACCGCATCGCCCAAGAACTTGTCATAAATTTTGGCATCAATTAAAGCGCGTGAAGGACAGGTACAAACCTCTCCTTGATTAAGGGCAAAGAGTGCAAAGCCCTCTAGGCACTTGTCATAGAAAGCATCATCACTTGCGGCAATATCTGCGAAGAAAACATTTGGACTCTTGCCACCAAGTTCGAGGGTGACCGGGATTATATTTTCAGATGCATACTGCATAATTAGGCGGCCAGTTGTTGTCTCTCCTGTAAATGCGATTTTAGCTACTCGAGGCGATGAGGCCAAAGGCTTTCCAGCTTCAACACCAAAACCATTAACAACATTGACTACACCTGGTGGCAAAAGATCTGCAATCAGCTCCATTAAAAATAGGATTGATGCTGGAGTTTGTTCTGCCGGTTTTAGGACAACACAGTTTCCAGCAGCCAGCGCCGGTGCCAACTTCCACACCGCCATGAGGATTGGAAAGTTCCACGGAATGATCTGGCCAACAACACCAAGCGGCTCGTAGAAATGATAAGCAACTGTGTCATTGTCTAGTTCACCTGCTGAACCTTCTTGTGCACGAATCGCTGCTGCAAAATAACGGAAGTGGTCAATGGCCAATGGGATATCAGCATTTAAAGTCTCGCGAATGGGCTTTCCATTGTCCCAAGTCTCAGCAACTGCAATTGACTCCAGATTTGCCTCAATCCGGTCTGCGATTTTATTTAGAATGATTGCACGAGAAGTTGCTGATGTTTTTCCCCAAGCTGGGGCCGCTGCGTGCGCAGCATCAAGTGCTTTATTTATATCCGCTTCATTACCGCGAGCAATTTCACAAAAAACTTTTCCTGTTACAGGTGTGACATTTTCAAAGTATTTTCCGGAAGAGGGCTTGACATATTCTCCGCCAATCCAGTGGTCATAACGAGCCTTAAATGTAGCTTTGCTTCCAGGCAATCCGGGAGCAATGTAATCGGTCATGTGCTTTCCCTTTCAAGTAAAGAAATTTTCTCTACCGTGTGGAAAATTACACCTCTAGCGAAAAACTGGCAATACAAATTTCAAAATATTTATTTATTTCTTCAAATTGCTTTTACACACACGAAAAAGGCAAAGCAACAAGGACTATATGGAAGGGAGGAATTAAATAACGCTTTTTATTCTAACGACGTGGCTTATTTAGAAGTGAATCAGAAATTTTTACCTTTCCTGTAAAGAGACCTAAATCTTTACCATTGCCCTTTATGTAAGATTGGGAAATCGTAATTGCACCATTACGGGTGGAGGCACTTCCCTCATCAAAACCAAATGCATTATTCGTAATCGTTGTGCGAGTGATTTTGCGGGTACCCGATTTTGATGATCCATACATCATAAATCCGTAAGCATTATCGGAGATGTAGTTATTTTTAAGAATCATGGTGTCAACACCGGTCACATGAAATGCACAGTGAGAACCGCTCATTTGCGAGTTAGTGAGCGAGATTGATCGCAGCCCCGACAGGGCGAAAAAATCACCACTAGTGCGACCAGATCCAGTAAGAATTGATTGATCAATGGAAATACTGCCCTTTCCTGACCCTGATTCAATCCCCGCACCATCACCCTTGTCATATTTAAGACGCTCTGCCACCAACACTCCCTCAACAATGCTGGCACCTTTTACACCCGAAATCTTTCCACCATAAATTTCCAGCCGCCCCGAAGGCGTAATTTGAAATGTGGTGCTTGCTCCCGATGCTTGAAAGTCTGTCAATCGCGCAAAGCCAGAAATCTCCATTCCAACCCAGTTTTTTCCCGCCAAAACTAATCCTGAAGGAGCAATCAGTGTTCCTGCCACAATTATTTTTGCACCATCTTTCACATTTATCACGGTGTTAGCGGCGACAGTTACAGTTTGACCCGCCGCAATCGTGACATCCCCATCAATTCGAGTTAGAGAATCCCAAGTTTCCCCCGTTGCTGCATGCACCGGTGAAATTGAAAGAGGCAGGGAAAGAGCGATTGCCACAGTGATTTCCCAAACGCGCATACGAAAGCCTGACACAGGAACGCACAGGTGTCTTTCTGAAAATTTTGCCCTAAAAATCACTTAAATCTATTGCTAAGCCAATGCCCAGCTGCCTATATTGTCATCATCAGAAGAGCGCGGTTGCTCCTTGCTTTGGTCATTCTGCTCGCTGCCACAACGCTTGAAGCCACAATCGCTGATTCAAAGATTTACAGGCTCTCTATGACCGAGCAGATCGACCAGTTCTTCCACCCCAATGGCATATTAATCAGCATTTCTGTTAAGACCACTCCCTTGATTGCCAAGTTCCACGATGACACCGCTGCACTATGAAGGCGCATGTTCGAGTACGGGATCTCGCAGGGGTGAGGGGGGTAGCGTTTATTGGGTATCTGTTAACTCTTAAACCTTAGGTACTAAAAGACCACCCCCGAGATACTCAGGGGTGATCCTTTGACTGTGTCAGTGTTTAGTTACGTGGTTCAATTTGATGGATTGAGAGTGAACCTGA
>NZ_JBBAMU010000024.1:0-13685 GCF_040402315.1 Candidatus Planktophila sp. | reverse complement strand
TTAATGTGATCTTGGAAAAACCAATGGCGCTGACGGTGCAAGAGTGTGATGAACTGATGGAGTTGGCTGCCGCAAAGAACCTGCTGCTCGTTGTCTATCAAAACCGGCGCTTTGATGCTGATTTTGTAACAATGAAGAAACTTATTGATGATGGAAGTATTGGTGAGGTCTTCTCTTATGAGAGCTTTGTCGGTGGTTATTCCAAGCCATGTTCATATTGGCACTCAATGGTCGAAGTATCAGGTGGTGCCATCTTTGACTGGGGTAGTCACTTCATCGATCAGATTCTGGCAATCATTCCAGGAAAGATTGATTCGGTCACTGGAATTAACCAGAAGCGTCTTTGGACGCATGTCACAAATGCTGACCACGCCGATGTTTCAATTACCTTCGCAAGTGGCGTGCGTGCCACATTTACTAATTCAGATCTTGCGGCAGCTCGTAAACCGAAGTTCTATGTTTTAGGAACAACGGGTGCGATTATCGGTAATTGGGATCCCGCAGCTGGCTCGGCGCCCGCGGATTTACCGGCGATTCTTACTGTGCATCGCGCAGATGGTAGCCATGAAGTAATCACCAACACCACCCCTACTCCCTATTCATTTCATAAAGGTGTTGTCGAATATTTGAACCATCAGACTCCAATGAGTGTGACTACCGCTCAATCCCGTGATGTCGTTGCGATTATGCAGGCAGCTGAAGAGTCAGCGCAGTCTAACGGCCGTTCCGTGACACCTTCACTACTGCGGTGACAAAGATTCGCTGGGGGCTCATCGGCGCTGGTTGGATTGCTAATAAAGCAATCGCGCCAGCGATGCATGCAGCATCGGGTGCGATCGTGCAAGCAGTGGCAAGTCGAGACCCAGAGAGATCACGAGCACTGAATCCAGTAACAATTCATGAGAGTTACGAAGATCTGATTAACAATTCAGCTGTCGATGCGGTCTATATCAGCCTGCCTAATCACTTACATTGCCAATGGAGCGTAGCCGCACTTAATGCAGGTAAACATGTTTTATGTGAAAAACCTTTTGCAATGAACGCGGCTGAAGTAACTCTCATGACAAGTGCAGCACGGGAGCATAATCGCCTCATTGTCGAGGCGGTGAGTCCGCTCTGGCATCCACGCATGGCTCGAATGATTGATTATGTGAGGGCTGGAAATATCGGAGAGATCATCTCGATTGATTCTTCATTTACTTTCCCGGCAGCGATAGATTCAAATTACCGAAACTCGCCCGCAATGGGTGGGGGTGCACTCTTTGATGTTGGCGTTTATTTACTTCATGCAATGGCTGCCCTCGTTGGAGATAGTGCAGAGATAGAAATCCAAAGCTGTGATGTCACAGTGGGACCAACCGGAATTGATCTCACAAGTAAATGGCAGATGAGCTTTGATAACTCAATTACTGCACATGGCTTAACTTCTTTTGAAATGTCAGAAAATCAAAGTTTAATTGTGCACGGAAGTAAAGGCTCGGTTGAACTTATTGGCAGCGAAGTCTTCACATCCTGGCACACACCTAGTCGATTGCGGTTAGGTGAAGCAGTTGAAGAGTTTGAAGCGGTAGACGCATATAGGCTGATGATTGAAAATTTTGGCAGGAAAGTTCAAGGGCAAGAGAGTTGGGTGCTTCCGCTAGAAACATCGCTCTTTGTGCACAAGGTGATGGATCAACTTCGCGCAACCTTCTAGCCGCGCTTACGCTCAACGTATTTTCCCATTGAGCGCAGATTCCATTAAACTAAGCAGTTCATCAGTTGATTACCTACAATTTACCGAAATAGGACATTATTAAGTCGTGAGAGAGCAGTTAGCAAATTATCAGGATCGAGAATTAACTTGGCTCGATTTCGATACCCGCGTCCTGGAACTAACTGAAGATCCAACTATTCCACTGCTGGAGCGAGTGCGCTTTCTAGCTATCTTCTCTTCAAATTTAGATGAATTCTTTATGGTGCGCGTTGCATCACTGAAGGCAAAGATTGAGCGAGGTGTGACCACTGCCAATTCTGCGGGATACACACCGCGAGAATTACTCAAGATGGTTCTATCGCGCACGCAGAACTTGGTAAATATCCAAGCCGACCGATTTAAAGATGTCATCATCCCTGAGCTCGCCACCCATGGCATTGAATTTTGCAAAATTAGTCAACTCACAGATGAAGAATGTAGCCAGCTTAAGGATTACTACGACAAGCGAGTCTTTCCTGTTCTAACTCCCCTGGTTGTGGATCCGTCACACCCATTTCCATATATCTCCGGGCTATCACTTAATATCGGAATCAATATCGAATCCAGTGAGGATCAAGATATTAGCTTTGCGCGTGTGAAGATTCCAACCAACCTTCCCCGCTTTATTCGCACATCAGATAAATCCAAAATTCGTTTTGTCCTAATTGATGAACTGATCGCCGAACACCTTTCCGAACTCTTTCCCGGTGTCACACTTAAAGACCACTTCTTCTTCCGGGTTACCCGAAATCAAGACCTTGATCTCGATGAAGATGAGACCGATGACATCCTGGAAACGATGGAGAAAGAACTTACTCGTCGTCGCTTCGGGCCGCCCGTGCGCCTGGAGGTAGATAAGGTGATTCATCCTGAAGTTCTCAACGAACTGATGGATGAGTTAAAGATTGAACCTATCGATGTCTTAAAATATGACTCACCACTTGATCTTCGCAGTCTTAACCAGATTGCAGATCTTGATTTCCCAGATCTGAAGTATGCGCCATTTAGAAGTGAGACCGCACCTGAGCTACGCGATGTTGATCTAGATTCAAGTGATTCTTTCTTCACCGCGCTTCGAAAAGGTGAAATTCTGCTGCACCACCCATATCAATCATTTACTACCTCGGTGGTGAATTTCCTAGAAAATGCCGCTCGCGACCCGCATGTATTGGCAATTAAGCAGACCCTCTATCGAACTTCAGGTGACTCACCCATTGTGCAGGCACTAATTGAAGCTGCTGAGGCAGGTAAACAAGTACTTGCGGTGATTGAAATCCGGGCCCGCTTTGATGAAATGGCAAATGTGCGTTGGGCTAGAAAGCTAGAAGAAGTCGGCGTGCACGTTGTCTATGGACTCATGGGTCTTAAGACACATGCAAAGTTATCTCTGGTGGTACGCGAGGAGGGTGACACCTTGCGCCGTTACTGCCACGTGGGCACCGGAAATTACAACCCTAAGACTGCTCGCTTGTATGATGATCTCGGAATCCTCAGCGCTGACCCTGTTTTGGGTGAAGATCTCTCTCGCCTCTTTAACGAACTCTCTGGCTACTCAACGAAGCATGAATATTCACGTCTTCTAGTTGCCCCGCACAGTATGCGCAAGGGGTTGATTGCTCGCATTAAGCGCGAGACCCGTCATCATCTCGATGGCAAGCCGGCTTGGATAAGATTTAAACTTAACTCACTACTGGATGAAGAGATTATCGACCATCTTTATGAAGCAGCTGATGCTGGGGTGAAGGTTGAAATTATTGTGCGAGGTATTTGCTCGATTCGCTTAAACTCTCAAGCCCGCCAGGAAAATATCAAGGTGCGCTCAATTTTAGGAAGATTCTTAGAGCACTCTCGTATCTACTACTTCCGAAACGGTGGAGCCGAAGATTACTTTATTGGTAGCGCCGATATGATGCATCGAAACCTCGATCGTCGGGTTGAATCACTCGTGCTTATTGAATCCGAAAAGCATAAGCAGCGACTTGCTGCAATTCTTGATGACTCAGTCTCAGATAATTATTCAACATGGAAACTTACCAACGAAAATAACTGGGTTCGAAACATAAAAAATCATGATGGAAATTACCTGGTTAACTTCCAAGATCACTTCGTCGATAGACATAACCGTTCATGATAAGAGCAGCGGGGGCTCTACTCTGGCGCGAGAGTTCTGATTTAGCTATCGAGGTGGCTCTCGTCCACCGCCCGCGCTATGACGATTGGTCACTACCTAAGGGCAAAGTTGAAATGGGTGAGACCGCGCTGCAATGCGCCTACCGTGAGGTCATGGAAGAGACCAGAATCCGCGCCTCATTTACTCGCCATCTTGGCACTGTTGAATACGAAGAGTCAGGGCAACAGAAGCGAGTGAAGTATTGGGCCGCTCACTGCGCACTTAACCAGAGTGAATTCATCCCGAATAAAGAAGTTGATCAAATGAAGTGGCTCACTGCCTCAGATGCGCGCGAACTTGCAACTCACGACTCTGATAAATCAATTATTGACACATTTATGAATCAAGAACAACACACAGATACTTTGATCATCTTGCGCCATGCAAAGTCACTCGAGCGTGGCGATTGGGATGAAGACGATTCACTTCGCACGCTAAATGAGACCGGATTCGACCAAGCACAACAGCTAATTAAACACTTGCAACCGTTTGCCATCGATGAGCTCTACACCTCGGATTACACCCGTTGCGTGCAGACTGTGACTCCACTTGCCCATGCTCGCGGATTATCGATTACCACTGTGCCAGGCTTAAATGAAGAGAGTTTTGAGCTAGATCCAGAGAAGGCAATTTCCTTCGCCAATGCGCTCAAGCAAGATGAGAAGAACATTCTCATCTGTAGCCACAACCCGGTTATCCCATCGATGCTGCGCGGGATACTCAATACGAAGTTAAAGAATAAAGAGCTCATCAAACTTGAACCAGGTGATGCCTGGATTGTTCACCGCGTGCGCGGTGAAATTGTGGGCCTTGATTACTTAAGCATTGCCAACTGATTAAGCCCGCAGGCACGCTTTAGCGCTCTATCCAATCAAGGCGATGTAAGACAATGCCTTCCCGAAGTGCCCATGGGCAAATCTGAATCTCTTGTAAATTAAGAGTCTTCATCAGCTCTTTGGCGACCATTGCTCCGGCAACTATCTGTGGGGCGCGTTCTGCCGAAATAGATTGCATAGCTTTTCTGCCCTCAATATCAAGTGATTGCAGTTTAGGCACCATTTCTTCCAGTGCACTAAAGGTAAGGTGTGGACCAAACTTTGGATAGAAAGTGGTGGCAATCTTTGCTAACGTTCTAAAAGTTTTACTTGTTCCCGTTGCAACATCTTTTTCATAGGTTGAAAGTGATTGCGAAAGGGGGGCAATCGCATCGTGCAGATACTCTTCCAGGGTTCGGAGCGACTTCGGTGTGAAGGGATCGCCCTTAAGGAATTTCCGGGTAAGACGGCCCGCACCCAATTGCACAGATGTTTTAAAAGCTGGGTTTTCATCGGTTCCACGGGCAATTTCTAGGGAACCACCCCCAATGTCCAGAACTAATAAATCTCCCGCCGACCATCCGAGCCAACGGCGTGCTGCCAGAAAAGTAAATCGCGCTTCCTCTTCACCACTAAGTACTTGCAAATCAATTCCGCATTCGCGGTTGACGTGCGCCAAGACGTCATCTGCGTTAACGGCTTCCCGAATCGCAGAGGTAGCAAATGCCAGCAGTTCATCAATATCTAAGTGAGCGGCATCTTTAAGGTTGGTAAGAATAGCTTCAGTAATTTTCTCAATCCCCAGTGGAGTAATCGCACCTGAGCCATCAAGATATTCAGTCAGGCGAATAATTGATTTATGGGAAGAGTTTGGGATTGGCGGGGCACCTAAGTGCGCATCAACTACCTGCAGATGTATGGTGTTGGAACCGACATCTAGTACGCCTAATCTCACCGGCAAAGTCTAGCGAGTTGAGTTAGCGAAAGTTCCAGTAACTAAGAAATAGACACGGCGGGATACTGAAACTGCATGGTCTGCATATCTTTCGTAGTAGCGACCAAGTAAGGTGATATCGACAGCTGATTCAACGCCATGTTTCCACGTGTTATCGGTGAGTAACCCAATAAGTTGCCGGTGTAACTTATCCATCTCATCATCATCTTTTTCCAGCTGCAAAGCCAGTTCGATGTCGCGTGTTTCAATGACAGTAGGGATCTTGCGAGAAATAGTTTCTGCCACAGAACCAATGTGGTTAACCAGATCAGTGATTTCAGCTGGAATCACTTTCTCAGGGTGGCGAAATCTGGCAACCTTTGCAATGTGGTGAGCAAGATCGCCCATCCGCTCCAGATCCGCACTCATGCGCAGCGCTGTCACGAGTGCACGTAAATCAGATGCCACTGGTTGCTGACGCGCAATAATGTCGATGATGCGAGTATCTAAATCGTGTTGGTAGAGATCAATCTTTTCATCGTAAGAAATAACTTCTTCGGCGATCTTCAGGTCGGCTTCTAACAGTGCTCGCGTGGCATTATGGATAGAGTCCGAGGCCATATTTGAAAGGTCTACGAGTGATTGAGAGACTCCATCTAGCTCATCTTGGAATACAGAGCGGATGAGAACCATGCCCAAAAGATAGGTGAACTTGGTGAATTTCGCAATTACTAGAGGTTAACGGACGGTAAACCGTCCTATGCAGAGGTTAGGCTATCCTCATGTGGTTTCGTCGCGATGAGAATAACGTTGTCGTAGATGAAATTTCATCTACTTTTCTCAGTGTGTTATCCCAACTTGATCAAGGCGCCCTGCTCATCGCCCCGGGTGAGGTGGTTCGATTTGCAACGGATGGCGTCGAAACACTGAACATATTGCGAGAGGGTCGGATTGATAGCCACGAATTAGTTGCCTTACTTCGAGTTGTAAGACGCACACATCAGAGGCATGTAGGAAAGATTGAAATTCCACGTGGACCCATTGGTGAAGGATTGCGAGAGCTCACTGTGCGCGCAATCTATTTAGAAGATGTCGATTGCATCCTTATTCTGCTCAGTGATGAGAGTGAAGCAGAACGTGTGCATGAAGTACGTAGAGACTTTGTCGCAAATATTTCCCATGAGCTAAAGACTCCTATCGGTGCGCTTTCACTCTTAAGTGAGGCAGTTCTCTCGGCAGCCGATGAACCCGAAGCTGTCGTTAAGTTTGCTACTCGTATGCAGCTTGAGGCCAAGCGCCTGACCGATCTTGTACAAGAAATTATCAATCTCTCTCGGCTCCAGGATTCAGATCCACTTCAAGTTGCAACGGAAAATAGCGTTGCCGAACTAATCAATGAAGCAATTGAATTGGTGAAAACAACCTCCGAGGCTAAAGGAATATCAGTCAGTGCCAAAGATATTCCAGCGGTGGTCGTACTTGGTGATAACGAGCAATTGATTATGGCGATTCACAATCTTCTTGAAAATGCCATTAACTATTCGCCGGAGAATACGAAGGTATCTGTCTCCTCCAATGTCAGTGACGGCATCGTGGAAATTGTTGTGGCAGATCAAGGCATTGGAATTCCAGAGGAAGCCCAAGATCGCATCTTTGAGCGCTTCTACCGCGTAGATCCTGCTCGCTCACGCGAAACAGGTGGCACCGGACTCGGGCTCTCCATTGTTAAGCACGTAGCTTCAAATCACGGCGGGGATGTAAAAGTATGGAGCTCACCGAATGTCGGCTCTTCCTTTGCGCTGCGTTTACCGATTTACACACCTAACGGAGGCGTTACCCAATGACCAAAATCCTTATCGTTGAAGATGAGATATCGTTTTCAGAAGCAATTGCCTTTCTCCTTGGAAAAGAAGGCTTTGAAAGTGAAATTGCTGAAAACGGACGTGTCGCACTCGAACTCTTTAAAAAGAATCACTACGACCTGATTCTGCTAGACCTCATGATTCCGGAAGTCTCTGGAATTGACGTCTGTCGCACAATTCGCATTACATCTCCAGTTCCCATCATCATGCTCACCGCTAAAGATTCAGAGGTGGACAAGGTTGTTGGTCTTGAACTTGGCGCCGATGACTATGTAACAAAGCCATACTCTTCCCGTGAATTAGTAGCGCGCATTAAAGCTGTAATGCGCCGTGGTGTACCCGATGAATCAGGATCGGAAGCCAATTCTTCCATTCAAGCAGCTGGGCGCATCCGCATGGATATCGACCGCCACCAAGTTACTGTCAATGAGATTCTGATCAACTTACCTTTAAAAGAGTTTGAACTTCTAGAATTTCTCATGCGCAATTCTGGCCGTGTACTCACTCGGGGCCAACTCATTGACCGCGTCTGGGGCGGAGATTATTACGGTGATACCAAGACCCTGGATGTTCACATCAAACGGCTGCGTTCAAAGATTGAAGATGATCCGGCAAACCCACTGCTAATCCAGACTATCCGTGGGCTTGGATATAAGTTCGAGGCGTAAACTCGCCTTGTTCGATAGGGATACCCCCTCGTTACAAAGGACGTAATGCGTCCTATCATTACATATGCTCTCAAGACAGGCATCAACAGCCCGAGTCTTACTCGTCAACGATGATTCCTTTGAGCTTGCCACAATGTCGGCCTCGCTTCGATTACATAGCGTAAATGTTGTCGGAGAGGCGCCAAATAAGTTTATTGCCGAGAACTTATTTCGCGCACTTAATCCTGAAGCTGTCTTAATTGACCTGCAATTCTCAGGTGAAGCAGCCATCGGTTTACTACAGAAGTTGCGCAACACAAATCCAGCACTTGGGATTGTTATTACAACATCTTGTCCTGACCTACGTCTTTTTGGTCTTATGGAAAAGAATATTCCACCGGGCTCAAAGATAATTCTAAAGCGCAGCATCTCTGACTTATCTGTGATCACGGGAGCACTTGCGCAGAGTGTGGACTCGGCAATAGATGGCTCAAAAATGAATTGGATTAATGTGCATACCTCAATTCATAAGGAGGACTTCATCTCAGTCCTCAATGAGTTAACCGATATTCAGATCGAGACGCTGCGGCTTGTGGCACAGGGCTTAAGCAACTCAGAGATTGCCAAGGTGCGCTTCGTCTCAGAGAAGTCAGTCGAGCAGATTGTGGCGCGCATCGCACAGCACCTATCTATCACCCCAGATCGTCGCCGGAATTTGCGCGTTGTCTTAGCCGGTGAATACTTTAAGTGGCTCGGTGCGCCAAGACATTAAGGCGCCTTGCGGTAATCTCTGCGCATGTCTTCCGCACTTACCCTGGCAAAAATTCGAGTGCGCTGGAATGAAGTCCTTGACCTAGTTGAAAGCCAAGACCGAGTTATCTGGATTGCCTACTTTGATGCTCGACTTGAATCATTTGATAACGGTCGCCTGACGCTAGATTTCAGTGACAGCAGTAAGTTGGCAACCGGGCATGACTATCAAGAGGCGCGCTTGCGTCATCGCTCAGTATTGCAAAGTGCCTTTCTAGATATTTTCGGTGAGTCGGTTGTGATTGTAGAAAAATGAGAAAGTTTTTCACAATTCTAATATCACTCTCATTTCTCTCATTTACCCTTCATGCCAGCCCCGCAAACGCTGCAGAGTTAGTCCAAGCTGGCCCAGCCGGAAAAATCCATGGCGCAGATATCAGCAGATGGCAGCATCCGAACGATAAGCCAATTAACTTCAAGAAAATGCGTGCTGCTGGAATTGATTTCGTGATGATTAAAGCATCAGATACTAGAGAATATTCTGACCGTCTGGCCCGCAAGTACGTCAAGGCTGATCGTATTGGCGCACAAGATGCTGGAATTCACACGGGCCTTTATCACTATGCGCTCTTACCCAATGTAACAACTAGCGCCGCAGTTCAACGAGATGCTCGGGCACAAGCTCAGAAAGTTATTTGGAGAATTGAGTCATTGGGTGGATTTAACGAGTTGGATTTGCCCTACGCACTTGACCTTGAGAATAACTGCGTCAAAGTTACTTCTTCTGGTTCATGTAGTAAGTATGCAACCCGCGCGCAGGCAACTCTCTGGAGTAAGACATTTCTTGCCACACTCAAAGATAAGAGTGGTCGCACACCATTGATTTATTCTTCTCCGTATTTTCTAGAAAATGCCTTGAACCGGGACCAGGAACTTTCGCAGTATCCGTTATGGATTGCCCAGTATGCAATTGATCCAGCTGCGCCTGAGGCAAGGCCAAATGTAAAGCCAGGAGGTTGTTATGTGCACTCCTGGACCACAGCGCAATGTTCGGCCAACTGGACCATGTGGCAGTACAGCTCGTGTGGAATCGCGCCAAAGTACGGCGTTCCAGGCAATCGCTTAGATCTAAATGTCTTTGGTGGTACCCCTGAGAAATTTGAATCACTGCTGACAGGCACTTGGTCACCAGAACCCACAGATCTGATGCCAGTCGGTGAAAGTTCAACCATCACAATTTCATCAGTGAAGGCAACGACAACGGATAAGAGTGCGGTGATTGCCATTGAGGTCACGCGTCCAGATAGCTCACCTGTTGTCACTGGTTCAGTCAAATTTTATTTCACATCTGCAAATGCGACTAAGCCAACTGTTGAGCAGAAACTTGTGCGCGAAACTAGCGGGTCGTGGACGCTTTCAATTTCTGGTCTTCCTGCTGGAACCTGGTTTGGCAGCGTTGCATATAAAGATCCTTCTGGAACTCACGCCGATGCTAAGACGCTAGTTGATCTGACGATTACGCAGGGAGAAGAACCTGTGCCTAAACCAACTAAGAAGGCTCCAAGCAAGCCGGCGACTGATAGCTGCCGCAATCAGATTAAGAATTAACTCCCCCACGATAAGGTAGGGGCACTATGGATGAAATCCTCGAGTTATCTGCCGGTGTAGTGCGCACAAGTCGCACCATGAGCGATGGCCGAACAATTCGTTATTACGATACGGCTGCTCAAAGCCGTACCGTTGCAGATCCACGACCTGCCGAAGTCCAACCAGAAATTGGCGAGCTACGTCTTGATCCATTAGTCAATGAATGGGTTGTGATGGCAGCCCATCGGCAAGGTCGCATTTTCCTTCCACCCAAAGAGCTCTGTCCGCTCTGCCCCACCACCAGTGAATTACTGACCGAGATTCCAGAAGATAATTTTGAGGTGGTTGTCTTTGATAATCGCTCACCATCGCTGCGCCCGCCAGAAGGCGACTTTGCCCTGCCCGATATGGTGGGTTCAGATACTGATGAAGGAGTAGCTGCCGGTAAGTGTGAAGTAATTTGTTTTACCGCAGATCACGGCGGGTCCTTTAAGGCTTTATCTCCGCAAAGAGTTCGAACATTGCTAGAAGCTTGGCGGGATCGCACCCGCGAACTCTCGCAACAACCATTTATTGAACATATCGCACCTTTTGAAAATCGCGGCGAAGAAATTGGCGTTACCTTGGCCCATCCGCATGGGCAGATTTATGCATATTCATATCTACCAGCACGTGTTGTGAAGATGCTTTCAATTGCCCAAGCACACCATGCCAAGACCGGCCGGGTTCTCTTTGACGATGTGGTGGCGCGCGAACTTCGTGATGGTCTTCGCATTATCGCCAAGAATGAGCATTGGGTTGCATACACCCCTTATGCCTCACGTTATCCCTTTGAAATTCATGTCTCTCCCCTGCAGCCAGTTGCAGATTTAGCAGAATTAGCACCTGCCGCCTGTGATTCTTTCCCATCGATTGCAATCGAAGTGATGAAGCGTCTTGATGGAGTATTTGGCATCGATATGGCATATATCGCGGCCTGGCATCAAGCACCTGTGCGCCAAGGGCGCGATGTGCTGAGATTGCATTGGCAAATCACAAGTGTGCGCAGAGCGCCAGGCAAACTCAAATACTTAGCCGGTTCTGAATCCGCCATGGGCGCCTTCATTATGGATATGAAACCAGAGCAATCTGCCCAACAGCTTAAAGATGTGAAGCTGTAATCAGAAAGTTTTCTTCCTAGAGCGAAGGTGCTGAACCTAAAGTCACCTTAAAGCTCTTGCTGACACCCGTTGGTAGATCCACCACCACGGTCACGGTGGCACCTGGTGCATAAGAGCGAATGCGCACAATTGCTGCTTCCGAGTTAGCAACCTTCACGCCATCAATACTGCGAAGAACTGAGTTCACTGGGATGCCAGCTTTCTCTGCTCCTTCACCGGGGCTGAGTTGAACAATTTTGGCACCAACTCCTGTGTATGCAGGATCAAAGAAAACGCCAAGAACTGGGCGCTTTGATTTTCCAGTTGCAATGATTTCATCAATTACGCGCTTGGCTTCATTGATCGGAATTGAGAAGCCAAGTCCGATATTTCCACTTGCCGCATCGGATGAGATTGTGGCAATGGCGGAGTTAACGCCAACGAGCCGCCCTGCGGCATCGACAAGTGCACCCCCTGAGTTTCCAGGGTTAATAGCGGCATCTGTTTGGATTGCATTGACATATGACTGCGCATCTTCGTTGCCAGTAGATACCGGGCGGTTAAGTGCCGAGACGATTCCACTTGTGACAGTACTTGCCAATCCAAGCGGAGATCCGATTGCTAGGACTGGGTCTCCCACGCTGATCTTAGAAGAATCTCCCACAGTAATTGCTGAAAGATTTCCCACTTGTACTTTAAGTACCGCTAAGTCATATCCAGGATCTCGTCCCACAATCGTTGCCGGGTATTGATCGCCATTTGTTAATTCAATTTTAATAGTTCCTGATGTCACAGCAGTAGAAATCACATGGTTATTGGTGATGATGTAACTAAATGCAGATGTGCTCTGATAGATCGACCCAGAACCTGTGCCAGAACCCGAAGGAGCGGTAACGCTAATAGAGACCACAGATGGAGTTACTAGCGAAGCGATGGTCTTTGAATTCATACCGGTGCCACCTAATTCAACAAGTGTTCTGGCTGAAGAGCAGGTTCCGGAAGGTGAGAGGAAGAGAGCATTGGTGCGTTTATCAACGCATGCCTTCACCACACTGGATGAGTTGGTTGACGCGGTTGCAACTGAGCCGGCAATGGCAGCGCCTGCAATAAAGGCTGCGATAACTTTGATGTTCTTCATAACCATAATGCTTCCCTATTTTCCTGTGATATTCCTGTTACATTGATGAGAGAAAGATTAGGCTTCAACTACCCAGGCGCCGCTTATCTTTACATTTACTTTGTCGAGCGCTCTTTCAGCTGGCCCAGCAACAACTTTAGCGCTAGCAAATGGATCATATTGCGCAGCGTGGCAAGGGCAGATGAGTTTCTTCGTGGAAGATTTATAAGCAACCGTACAACCTAAGTGGGTGCAGATGGCCGAGTAAGCAAAGACGCCAGCCTTGGTGCGAAAGAGGATCGCTGGAACTCCTTGTGCCGAGTGCACAAAGTTATAGGTCTTTCCCACGGGAAGTTCGGCAACTTTAATAATCTGCTTTCCCTTACCTTTGGTGGAAGCTTTAACAGAGGCCGAACTCTTCGGTAAGGCTCTGCCGGCAAAGGTGGCAGCTATCGCTAAAGCACCCACGATGGTTGTGCGCAAGACACTTCGGCGCTGAAAATTTGTAGCAGGCATTCGTTTATTTCCAATCATTAGTAGTAAGTAGGCAAGCCACATCACCGCGTAGGCGCTATCACCTGCCAAGAAATATGGAGTTGTATAGAAAGAGCTAGCAAGCCAGAGCATTATTGAGATTAATAATCCCCCAAAGGCTGCTGTTGCTGGTGCAACCCAGAGCAGCGTTGCGATTCCAACCGCAAATTCTGCAACCATGATGAAAATTCCAACATAGGTTGCCTGATCTAAAATCCGATTAAGTAAGAAACCAATCGGGGAATTTGCAGCAAAGGCAGCTAACTGGGTGCCGATATATGTGGGCTCACCTTCCGTGAGAAATCCCGGATCAGATGCTTTATCCCAACCGGCATAGATGAAGGTGGCACCGAGAAATATTCGTAAAAGCCGAGAGGCTCGATTTTGTGAACCCC
>NZ_JBBAMU010000023.1:0-15177 GCF_040402315.1 Candidatus Planktophila sp. | reverse complement strand
AATCGTTGGTCTTGCGCAATATAAACATCGGCCATGCCGCCGGTGCCAATCATTTGCCCAAGGAGGTAGCGAGCACCTAATAATGAATTCATAATTGTGCTGCCCCTAAGGTGAGAATTGAATTATCTTCATCTGTTTCAACCAGGTCGGCGATAATTACAGTGACATTATCGGGAGCGCCATTTATATAGGTGGCATCGATTAAAGCATCGAGGGCATCTTTCCGATTCTTACCTTTAATCAATGACTTAATCTCTTTCTCGGTTAAAACAGAACTCAACCCGTCGCTACATACTAGATAGCGATCTTTAACTTTTCCTTCGAGAATAAGTAGGGGAGCGTGTGTTATTCCATCACCCATGAGAACTTGGGTAAGGACAGAGCGCTGAGGATGGGTAGCGATATCTGCCTCTGAAATCACACCTTGGCTGAGCAGCTCCTGAATCACCGTGTGGTCGAGTGAAAGTTGCTCAAATGAGTTTGCCCGCAAGCGATATGCGCGGGAGTCTCCAATATGGAGCATGGCAATCTTTTCTTGATGGAGAAAGAGCGATGTCAGAGTAGTTCCCATGCCCGAGAGTTCAGGGTTTTCATCTGATGCGCTCTTTATTTCCGTATCAATAGTGTGAAGTGATTGCCCAAAGAGATCGTCGGCAGAGTCAGTATCGATATCTGGGTGAGTGATAATGGTGGTGAGTTGTGCAAGTGTTGAGATTGCAATTTTTGATGCAACTTCTCCAGCTGCATGTCCACCCATGCCATCGGCAACGGCGATAACTCGTGGTGAAGTCAGAGCGCTATCTTCATTGCCTGTGCGGATAAGGCCAACCGCAGAACGCGCAGCAGTTGCGAAGTAGAGCTGACTCATGGGGGTAAGAGTAATCTCTTTGCTACTCTCGGTCTCATGCTCATCTACGCGCACCGCGGTGCTAGTGCGGATTTTCCAGAACTGACCATGGCCGCCTACGAGGCGGCAGTTGAACAAGGCGCCGATGGCTTCGAATGCGATCTGCGCATCACCAAGGATGAAATACCCATCTTGTGGCATAACGCGTCAATGCTTGAACGTGCTGGCAACCGAGGCCTGATTGCCGAGATGACATATAAAGAGGTATCCCGGGCATATCCACAGGTGCTCACCCTCGATACTTTCTTAGATTATGCAATCGCCAATAAGAAGGGTGTGCTTCTAGAAACTAAACACCCCGTCTTTTCTGGCAACCGTATTGAAGAGCTATTGGTGGATGCGCTCCACAAAAAGAAAGCGCCCGCAAAAATTGCAGTCTCGGTCATGTCATTTAGTTGGCTGGCAATCGAGAAAATGCGCAGAATAGATTCATCAATCAACACCACATTTCTGATGCATAAAAGAACACCATGGCTGCAAGCACGTTTTTCTTCAAGTTCGGCAATCGGACCAGGAATCAATGAGTTACGTGCCGAGCCGGTGATGGCGAAAAAGATTCGATCACTAGGGCGCTCGCTCAATGTGTGGACCGTTGATAAGGATGACGACATTCGTTTATGCCAGAAGTTAGGCGTAGATATTCTCATCACAAATAAGCCGGCACATGCACGTGAGGTACTCAGGTATCCTTAACCAGTGAGCACCCAAGACAGTCATACTTTTGCCTATTTGGGGCCGGTCGGAACTTTTACGGAAGCTGCGCTAAAAACAATCACCTGCGATTCAGATATCACAATCCCTTTTGCCAATGTCACTGCCGCACTTGATGCAGTGCGTTCTGGGCAAGCTGACTATGCACTCGTTCCCATCGAGAATTCGGTAGAAGGCGTTGTTGCTCGCACCCTTGATGAGCTTGCAACTGGAGAACCACTGACAATTGCTAGAGAAGTAACACTTGCTGTGACCTTTGCGCTCATGGTTAAGCCAGGTAATAAAGAAATCAAGCGCATTGGCACACATCCACATGCAGAAGCACAGTGTCGGACGTACATTGCGAAGAACTACCCACATGCAGAAATTGTTCCCACGCAATCAACATCTGCCGCCGCCGAGGCAGTGAGCAAGGGTGAAATCGATGCGGCCATTGCATCTGGTGCGGCGGCAGCGCATTACAACCTGGAAGTAATTGCTGAAAATATTGGAGATAACGCCGGTGCGGTCACACGTTTTATTGCCGCCCAAAAACCCGGGTGGATGCCAGAACCGACCGGACACGATCGCACCTCAATCGCTGTCTTTATCGATATCGACCATGCGGGAGCGCTCCTTGAAATCCTGCAGGTCTTTGCGCAACACGATGTAAACCTGACATTCATCCAGTCACGTCCAACGGGTCGCGAGCTTGGTCACTACCATTTCATCATTGATGTCGAAGGCCATATCAACGATGCGCCGGTGGGCAAATCCGTGGAAGAGCTCCGCGAAATCTGTGACGACATTAGATTCCTAGGTTCTTATCCACGAGAGGTGCGCGCATGATTGATATCAAATTCTTACGCGAGCACCCCGATGTTGTCCGCGCATCACAAAAGGGGCGCGGGGAAAGTGTTGAACTCGTAGATCAAATTCTTGCAATTGACGAGAAGAAACGTGCTGCTGTGACAGAGTTTGAAACGCTACGCCAAGAGCAGAACACTCTTTCCAAGAGCGTTGGCGCAGCTAAAGGTGATGAGAAAACAGCGCTACTCGAGAATGCAAAAGCGCTGGCCGATAAGGTAAAGGCAGCCGATACCAAGCGCGCCCAAGTGGAAGAGCAGACCAAAGCGCTAATTTTGCAACTCTCCAACCTATTAGACACCCAAGCACCAATAGGCGGCGAAGAAGATTTCCTCATCATTGAATATGTTGGAACCCCCCGTGATTTTGGCAAGGATGGTTTTGAGCCGAAGGATCACCTAGAGCTAGGTAAGTTACTCGGTGCAATTGATACCGGGCGCGGAGCAAAAGTTGCGGGTTCACGTTCTTATTACCTCACCGGTGTTGGTGCGCTCCTGGAATTTGCACTGGTTAATTACGCAATCCAGAGCGCGGTCAAGAATGGTTTCACACCCGTTATTCCGCCAGTACTGGTGAACTCTGCTGCAATGGAGGGAAGCGGATTCCTTGGCCAAGCAGCAGAGAATGTCTATCGCATTGAAAAAGATGATGTCTATTTAGTGGGAACATCTGAAGTCCCACTGGCGGCGATGCATATGGATGAAACTCTGCTGGCCGATAAATTGCCACTTCGCTACGCCGGATATTCAACGTGCTTCCGCCGTGAAGCCGGAACATATGGAAAAGACACTCGTGGAATTATTCGCGTTCACCAATTTGATAAAGTTGAAATGTTTACCTTCTGCAAGCCTGAAGATGCGCAAGCAGAACATCAACGGTTATTGCAATGGGAGAAAGACTTCTTGACCGCGATGGAGATTCCTTTCCGTGTCATCGATGTGGCATCAGGTGATCTCGGTTCATCTGCCACACGTAAATTCGATATCGAGGCATGGATTCCTACCCAGGGCGCCTATCGCGAAGTAACAAGTACATCTAATTGCACAGAGTTTCAAGGGCGACGACTAAATATTCGTTATAAAGATTCGGAAGGGGTCAACGCAATTGCCACCCTTAACGGCACCCTGGTTGCTATCCCTCGCATGATTGTCGCAATTTTAGAGAATCACCAAAATGCAGATGGCACAGTTAACGTCCCTGCGGCTTTGCAGCCATTTCTTGGTATGAAGAAATTTGAGGTTGTGTGAGTCTTAATCAAGCTTCTGCCCGCCGCCCAAAGCTCATTGCATCAGATCTCGACGGCACCATCGTCGCTCACTATGGCAATGTAACTCAGCGCACCATTGACGTTTTTCGTAAAGCCCATTCAATGGGAATTGAAATCTTCTTTGTTACAGGTCGCCCACCGCGCTGGATGCCAGAGATTAAAGAGGCATTTGGTATTGGTAACGCAATATGCGGTAATGGCGCCATGTTGTATGACCTTCATAACGATAAAGTCCTAGAACAGTGGCTTATGGAGCCCGAGGATATTTTGGAATCAGTTAAACGATTGCGTGCCGCGATTCCGCAGATTTCTTTTGCGGTGGAATCACATAATTACTTCCATCGCGAAAAGATATATATCCCGCGCTGGGATGTTGGTTTAGATAACATCGGAGTTGAGCGCATTGAGGAAGTAATTACATCTCCATCGCTGAAACTGCTCGCTCGCTGCTCGCAACAAGAAATGACATCGGATGAGATGTTAGCTATTGCATCAGTTGAATTAGAAGGTTTAGCAACTGTTACACATTCAAATCCGCATGACTCACTCCTAGAAGTTTCAGCCCTCGGTGTTTCAAAGGGAATGACACTTGCAAAGATGGCGGCTCGACTTGGTATCGATGCAGCCGATTGTGTTTCATTTGGAGATAATCCAAATGACTTCTCAATGCTTGAATGGTGCGGACGATCATTTGCGATGTCTGATGGACATCCCGACGGAGTGAAGTATGCAAAGGCAGTTGCTGGTCCATGTGAAGAAGATGGTGTTGCAATCATTATCGAGCAACTGCTCGAACTCCCTGCGTAGTCGCTCACCGAATTATTAAAGATGGCCACTTTCGGGTAATCTCTCCCACGGAGGACTCGCATAGCGGCCGAGTGCACCGGTCTTGAAAACCGGCAGGTGAAAGCCTCGTGGGTTCAAATCCCACGTCCTCCGCGCTTAACGCCAAACCCGCCTTCTAAACCGAGGTGGGTTTTGCATTTCCTGCACAAATTGTGGCTGACTTCATAAGCCATATGCGGCTTACCACCTAGCGGCTCTGAGCAGGTAAGCGCACACTTCTCTTATTAGAACATCCCATCAATCGGGAAAACTAGGGGAGCAGATATGTCCGGAGTTTTTTCTCCAACGCGCGCGAAGATTAAAGAGCGCACGCTACGCACGGATAAGTGGTGGTTAGAACCCGCAATTACATTCGGAGTTCTTTTTTCATTCGTTATCTATGCCACCTTTAGAGCTTTTGAGGGCGCAAACTATTACAAAGATCATCTGATCTCACCATTTTATTCACCATGTTTATCGAAAGCATGCCTACCAGAAGCAACAATTTTGGGGTGGACACCGGTCAGCGCCGAAATTTTTAACTTTGCACTTTCACCAGCACTTATTATTTTGATCTTCCCACTCGGTTTCCGTATGACTTGTTACTACTACCGCAAGGCGTACTACCGCTCCTTCTGGCTTTCACCACCTGCGTGTGCGGTTGCCGAGCCACACAGCAAATACACAGGTGAAACACGGGCACCTCTTATCTTGCAAAACTCACACCGTTGGTTCTTCTATGCAGGTTTAGGGCTTAACGTAATTCTTACCTACGACGCGATAATTTCATTTAAGAACGTTGGAGGTCAGTGGGGACATATGAGTGTTGGTTCCCTCATACTGCTCGTGAGTTCAACACTTCTCTGGTTCTACTCATTGTCATGTCACTCATGTCGCCACACTGTTGGCGGACGATTGAAACATTTCTCAAAACACCCAGTTCGATACAAGGTATGGACCTGGGTGTCTGCGCTAAATCACAAGCATCAGCAATTTGCCATGTACTCACTTGCCGGCGTTGCATTTGCCGATATCTACGTTCGCCAAGTTGCAACTGGCGCCTGGACAAACTTCTACTTCTTCTAAAGGATGCCGACAGATATGACTGCGAACGATTCAACTCTACAAAGAGAGAAGTACGACGTCCTTATTATTGGTGCCGGCGGCGCTGGTTTACGTGCAGCTGTAGAAGCTCGTGAAGCAGGACTTAGTGTGGCAATCATCTGTAAATCACTTTTTGGTAAAGCTCATACAGTGATGGCCGAAGGCGGCGCAGCTGCATCAATGGGAAATGTGAATGATAAAGATAACTGGATGATCCACTTTCGCGACACCATGCGAGGCGGTAAATTCCTGAACCATTACCGCATGGCTGAAATTCATGCCAAAGAAGCAACAGATCGCATCTGGGAGCTTGAAATGTGGGGCGCGCTCTTTGATCGCACCAAGGCGGGAAAGATTTCACAACGCAACTTTGGTGGGCATGAATACCCACGTCTTGCTCACGTAGGAGACCGCACTGGCCTGGAAATTATTCGCACAATGCAACAGAAGATTGTTCAGTTGCAACAGAAAGATGGCCGCGAATTTGGCGACATGGAGGCGAAGATTAAAGTCTTTGCTGAATGCACTATCACTGAAATCCTCAAAGAGAACGGCAAAATCTCTGGTGCATATGGTTACTGGCGCGAAAGTGGAGATGAAGTTCTCTTTGAAGCACCGGCGGTAGTTATTGCAACCGGTGGCGTTGGAAAAACTTTCAAGATTACATCTAACTCCTGGGAAGGCACCGGAGACGGACACGCACTTGCACTCAAAGCAGGCGCCAATCTTGTCGATATGGAGTTCTTGCAATTTCACCCAACAGGAATGGTCTGGCCACCTTCAGTGCGCGGAATCCTTGTTACCGAATCAGTTCGCGGTGAAGGTGGAATTCTGACTAACTCACTTGGCGAACGCTTTATGTTTAAGTACATCCCTGATGTGTTTAAGGCTAACTACGCTGATAATGAAGAAGAGGCAGATCGCTGGTATCTAGATCAAGATAACAACCGACGTCCGCCAGAGCTTTTGCCACGCGATGAAGTTGCTCGCGCGATTAACACTGAAGTGAAATCAGGTCGTGGTTCCGAACACGGTGGTGTCTTCCTCGATGTTTCAAAGCGCATTCCTGCTGAAGTAATCAAAAAGCGCCTTCCTTCGATGTGGCATCAGTTCTATGAACTTGCCGGCGTTGACATTACAAAAGAGGCGATGGAAGTTGGCCCAACGTGTCACTACGTGATGGGCGGAGTAGAAGTTGAACCTGATACTGCAGCAGCGGTGGGAGTCCCAGGACTTTACGCCGCCGGAGAAGTTGCTGGCGGAATGCACGGGTCAAATCGTCTGGGTGGGAACTCGTTATCAGATCTTCTTGTCTTTGGTCGTCGCGCCGGTGCTGGAGCCGCTGATTATGTAAAGAGTGCTGGTGTAAACCCAGTCTCTGCGGCATCGATTAAGTCAGCTGCAGATCGCATCGAAGCGCCGTTTAGTCGCGCAGGTGGCGAGAACTCATACTCTCTACATGCTGAACTCCAGGAGATTACACATAACCTTGTGGGCATCATCCGCACACGCACCGAAATCGAAGAGGCAATTATCAAAATTGCAGACATTCGCACTCGCAGCAAAAACGTTGCCGTTGCCGGTGGACGTTTATTTAATCCAGGCTTCCACTTGGCCTTCGACTTAGACAATATGCTGCTCGTTGCTGAATCAACGGCGAAGTCGGCGCTACTACGCGAGGAATCTCGTGGTGGGCATACTCGCGATGATTTCCCTGGCATGAATACCAAGTGGCGGCAGATTAATAACATTGCCAGCTTTGATGGCAGTCAGGTTAATATTAAGGAACAAGCTTTGCCAGTTATACCGAAGGAGCTCTTTGACCTCTTTGATATTCACGAACTTGAGAAGTACATGACACCGGAAGAAATTGCGAAAGGCGGATCCAACTAATGGCACGCACACTAAATCTTCGAATCTGGCGAGGAGACGCCAACGATGGCGGTCTTAAAGATGTACAAGTTGATGTCAACGATGGCGAAGTAGTACTCGATGTCATTCACCGCGTCCAAGCAACACAAATGGGTGATCTGGCTGTCCGTTGGAACTGTAAGGCTGGAAAATGCGGATCTTGCTCAATGGAGATCAATGGAAAGCCTCGCCTTGCCTGCATGACACAAGTTGCTTTATTTGGTGAGAATGAAACTATTACCGTTACCCCGCTTCGTGCATTTCCAGTGATTAAAGATCTCGTTACTGACGTATCTTTTAACTACAAGAAAGCGATGGAAATTCCAGCCTTTGAACCACCTAAGGACTTAGCGCCAGGTGAAGCACGTATGCAACAGGTCGATGTTGAGCGCAGTCAAGAGTTCCGTCAATGCATCGAATGCTTCCTTTGCCAAGATGTGTGCCACGTTGTTCGTGATCACGAAGAGAATAAAGAGTCGTTCGCTGGCCCACGGTTCTTTATCCGCATTGCAGAACTTGATATGCACCCTCTTGATACCTTAAAGAACCGTAAGAGCACCGCTCAAAAAGAGCATGGAATTGGAATGTGTAACATCACAAAGTGCTGTACTGAGGTCTGCCCAGAGCACATTAAAATCACTGATAACGCAATTATTCCTATGAAGGAACGCGTTGTTGATATAAAGTACGACCCAGCTCGCATGTTTGCCGGTCTTCTCAAGCGAGAAAAGCGCAGCTAACACTGAAAGCGGTTCTGCTTGTTTCACTGGGCGGTGTTCTCGGTTCTCTTACCCGCTGGGTACTCGCGCTAGTAATTCCGCAGAGCGGTAATGGAACACTTGCTGCAAACCTTTTAGCAGTTTGCCTGGCAATCTTCTTCATGGTCCTAATGGAGCGTCGCGGAATTACAGCGCTACGTTATTTCTTGCTTCCAGGCTTCTGCGGCGGTCTCTCTACTTTTTCTGCCGTGACATATGAGGCTGTGGCACCTGATGAAGCTGGGTTGACTTACTTACTTATCAACGTGATTGCCTCGCTCATTGTTGCTCACCTTTCACTTAAAGTCGCGCGAAAAGTTGTGAAGGCCAGCACATGAATACCTTCATGGTCATACTCGGGGCGGCTATCGGATCCCCTGCACGATTCTTAGTGGATCAATACTTCAAGAAATTTACAGATAAGCCTGCCGGAACTTTCATAGTAAACATTCTCGGCTCATTCCTTATTGGGCTAACTTTTGCAACAACTGAGCGCTGGCACGATTTTCTCGCCGTTGGCTTCGCTGGTTCTTTCACGACGTGGTCTACCTTTATCCTTGATCTCTATCTTGGTTACGAGCTCAAGCGCTACAAAGTTGTTGCAACCAACATCATTGCCTCCCTCATCTTTGGCTTACTGGCCGCTTATCTGGGCTACAACCTGGTTAGTTAGGCAAAATCGATAATTTATTCAGGAATATGCAGGCAGAAGTTCACTTCTCATTAACTTTCTAGACCACAAGACTCTCTATTTTTCTCTCGTTATTACGTGTACTGCGTGTAACGGGACACAAAGAGTGGGCGATGTTCTTCGAGGGAGTCGTCCACTTTTTGCTTTCTATTTATCGCCCTAAGACTCGCTTCATCCACATCTCAACATCATCTGGATGGCGCGGGATATTTGCAGAAAGATTCTTATATCCATCACTTGTCACAAGAACATCATCTTCAATACGAATGCCAATACCGCGATACTCGGGTGCGAAGAGTTCATCATCGGGTTGGATGTATAGACCGGGTTCCACAGTTAGTACCATGCCCTCACGCAATGGTGCATCAGAGTACATCTCTTTGCGTGCTTGGGCGCAATCATGCACATCAATACCTAAGTGATGACTTGATCCATGCAAAGTCCAGCGACGATGTAAGCCCACCTCAGGTTTCATTGATTCTTCGACCGAGATGGTGAGAACTCCCATATCGGCTAAACCACGTGCCAATACTTCTTGGCATGCCTTATTCACATCAGAAAATAGCGCTCCAGGTTTAATGGCGGCAAAACCAGCAAGCTGAGCTTCATAGACAAGCAGGTAGAGCGCACGTTGTGCTGGAGAAAACTTGCCATTAATAGGGAAGGTGCGAGTGATATCTGCGGTGTAGAAAGATTCCATCTCAACACCGGCATCGATTAAGACAAGTTCACCCGGATGAAGATCGCCATCGTTACGGGTCCAGTGCAGTACGCACGCGTGTGAACCTGCGCCCACAATAGTGTTGTAACCAAGGTCGTTACCTAATATGCGGGCGCGGCCATAAAAGGCTGCATCTAGAACTCGTTCACCGCGTGCAGTTTGAACAGCGGCCGGAATGGAGCTGATGACATCATTAAACCCAAGTGTTGTTGCATAAACTGCGCGCCGCAGTTCACTTACCTCGTACTCATCTTTACATAAGCGCTGTTCCGAGATGAATGTTGCGAAATCCTTATCAGCAGGTGAGAGAGATTTCTTGCCATCAGCTAATAACTCTTTGAGCTCACTCAAATTCCTGGTTTCAATTTGGTAGCGCGCCTTAGCCTCTAACAATGTGAATCTGCGACCTACCCAGAGTTCGCCATATCGGGCATCGCGATAGAAAGCTTCGGTATCTCTAGTAGAACGTGAATTCATATAGAGATAGGTAATGTGTGAATCTCCACCCGGTTCAAGTATCAGTACCGCATCAGCTGTTGCATCAGCTCCTTGCACGCCACTGTAATAAGCAAAGGCACTATCAGGGCGGTAGTTGTAATCGGTATCGCCAGCGCGCACTTTGAGTTCGCCGGCGGGAAGAATTAATCGCACTCCCTGAAAAGCTTGAGAGAGAACTTGCCTGCGGGAGTATGCATAGGTAACAACTTCTAAAGGCGCTAAGTCAGAGAGTTCACTTTCAGCCCAGCCACTTTTCATAAATTCAGAGAAGATTACAGAAGGTCCCTGATCGTGAACGCGCTCAGTTTTTTCCTGCGAGAGGCCAGTAGCTTCAGAATCCATAGCGAAATCTTACGATGGAATAACGAACATTGATACTGGATAAGTCAAAGACCCTTATCATCGCCCCTTAATAAAGTAATTGGAATCTGGCTGCCCTAATCTGTTATGTAGATGACGCCTTCAACCTCGCGCACCTCGAAACGATTCAGTGGATATGAGGCTGGACCACGTAGCACTGCGCCGTTCTTTGGATCAAAGAGAGCGCTATGACAAGGGCAGAGCAAGCCGGCGGCTGCTATTGCAACCGTGCAGCCTTGATGAGGACACGTGGCATCCATTGCAATTAAACCCTCTGAATTTCGGGCAAGGATATATTTGGTCTCACTCCCTTTACTATTTTTTGCCGTGAAAGATTGTGTTGAATTTACAGAAACTTCTGAAGACTTAGCTATAGGAATTTCATTCTTCTTGACGATAACCGGTTCGGGAGAAACAGTTGGTGAACTAGAAGGTGAAGCGGTTGGAGTCTGTGATGTGCTGGGGGAAGCCACCGGGATGACCTTTCCTGAATCCCACTTCAGAATTGTCTTTCCTTTACTTTTTCCTTTGATGCAGGTGTATAGCTTTCCCTTGAAAGAAGTTTTTTGGCCAAGAAAACGACACTTGGCCGTCGGAGTCGAATCGGCAAAGGCAGGAAACGCCATTGATACTAGAGCGGAGATAACTCCGAAACCGAGAATTCGCCGAGAGATCAGTTTCATCCATTAATTGTAAATCAAAAAAGTAAATAAGAGGTGAATGAAATCTGAACTGACTGCTTTTCAGGTAGAGATTCATTCACCCTACGTTGGCTAAATCTTCTCTCGCAAATCACTTGCACTCTACTTCTAGAGGAGATTGTCCTACCGCAATCCGACGTAGGTGATTTGCACCCTTTAACCAAGAGACAAGGAATTCCTATTGGATTGGAGCAGATAATCAGTGTTCCAAGTGATGAGATTCAACCTGCTTCGACAAAAGGAAAGGGAATTCTACCCATTCTTTCTCCCTTACTCATTATCGCTCTAGCTGGTTTATTTTTTTGGCGCCGGCGGGTTCAATAAGGAGAAAATAAAGGGCCAATTCATATCGGGGCCTCCCTCTCCCCATTCATTTTCTACTCGGGCTCCACCTTATGCAGAGTTCAGCGTCAGTTGGTAGCCTCGGATAATGCCCTCAATCTTTGAGACAGATACAAAGCTAGATCAATTGGCTTCCGTTGCAATCGCGCGAACCAAAGAGCTGATGAAGGAGTCGGATAAGTTACGCGACCGCCGAGAAAAGGCTAACCGAAGGCGTGTTGCTCGACTCTTTAAAGATCCCAAAGCTATCGAAGCAACTATTACCTTGACCGACGAAGTCATGCGTATCTCCTCCGTTACTTCATCATCACGAATTTTTAGGCGTGCAGCCAAGAAAGCCAGCATCGTTGGCTTTGGGCCCATCAATGGAATTGGGCTACATGCCATTGGAATTCTCTCTAACGTATTACCTAAACCCGTTGTAGCGGCAGTCCACCAGCGAGTACGAGCCCTATCAAAAGATTTAATTCTTGCTGCAGAGCCCGCAAAACTCGCAAAGCATCTGGGAAAGCGGAGTGAAAAAGGGCTAGCGCTTAATATCAACGTATTAGGTGAAGCCGTCTTGGGTGACCATGAAGCCGAACTACGTTTCCAGTCCATTCTGGAGATGGTGCGCCGCCCAGAAGTGAATTACATTTCAGTCAAACTCTCCTCCATCGTTGCGCAATTAATTATCATCGATATTGATGGCTCGATCAATCGTGTTTCGGAGAAGATGCGCATTCTCTATCGTGAGGCGCAGCAACATGGCGTATTCGTTAACTTGGATATGGAGGAGTATCGCGATCTGCCGATGACCGTAGCTGCCTTTATGCGCGTACTTGATGAAGATGAATTTGTGGCAATGAAGGCTGGAATTGTTTTACAGGCCTATCTTCCTGAGGCACACCACTTCTTTGGTGAACTCGTACAATGGTCGCAGCAGCGCTATGCGCGAAGCGGTGCAGGTATCAAAGTTCGTCTAGTTAAAGGTGCCAACCTGGCAATGGAGCGAGCAGAGGCAGAACTTCATGGTTGGAGTCCGGCGCCGTATCGCTCAAAATCAGATGTAGATGCCTCATTTGTTCGCCTTGTTGATGCCGCTTTACGGCCAGATCACTCGAGTGCTGTCCGTATTGGTATTGCTTCCCACAATCTATTTCATATGACCTGGGCCCTTGAGGTTGCCAAGTCGCGCGGAGTTTCAGATCAAGTAGATATTGAAATGCTCGAAGGAATGGCAAATGCTGAGGCGCTCGCAGTTACTCGCTCTGGTCAACCCGTGCTGCTCTATGCACCGGTAACTCAGAAAGATGATTTTGCGGCCGCTGTTGCTTATCTCATTCGTCGCCTTGATGAAAATACCTCAGATGAAAATTACCTGAAAGCCGCCTTTGAAATTTCGCAGAATCCAAAGAAATTCAGAGAGCAAGAAGATCGATTCCTGAAGTCAATTGCAGAGCGCCACACGATTACAACTGAGTCACTTCGTCATATTGAGCATGGTCAATTAACGAGCAGCACCTTTGAGAATGAACCCAATTTGGACCCAACCGAGCCAAAATTCATCGCCGCCGTTACCAAAGAAATTAGAAAAGTTCGCGCGATTAAAGATCAAGAGATTCCACTGGTAATTAATGGCGAAGAAATCTTTACCAAGGAGCAAGCAGAAGGTACCGACCCATCTGATAACGGAAAAGTTTGGTATCACTACTCAGTAGGGTCAGTAAAAGATGTAGATACGGCAATCGCTACCGCCAAGAAAGCTCAGGAAAAGTGGAGCGGACTCTCAATTCCAGAGCGCACAGAAATCCTGCTTACAGCAGCCGGTGTTATGGCGAAAGCAACTACCCAAACTATTGCCGTGATGTCACGCGATGCGGGTAAGACAGTGGCTGAAGCAGATCCGGAAGTGGCGGAAGCAATTGATTTTGCTCGCTTCTATGCCACTACTGCCCGAAACTTTGGTGAATCGACTCCGCTTGGAACAATTCTTGTTATCCCGCCATGGAATTTTCCTTATGCAATTCCGGTGGGTGGCGTATGCGCGGCCCTCGCTGCTGGAAATACTGTCATTCTCAAACCTGCACCTGAAACAGTTGCTACAGCGTGGGAGATTGTCAGCCATCTCTGGCAAGGCGGAGTACCGAAAGATGTCTTGCAGTTCTTGCCGATGCGAGATGATGAAGATGGAAAGTATCTTGTTACCCATTCAGGAATTGACGGGGTAATTCTCACCGGCTCATTTGATACCGCCTCGCTATTTACATCATGGCGTCCGGAAATCAATTTGATGGCTGAGACCAGCGGCAAGAATGCAGTTTTAATCTCTGCATGTGCTGATATCGATGCAGCGGTAAAGGATCTAGTCCAGTCAGCCTTTGGGCATGCCGGGCAGAAATGTTCGGCAGCATCCATTGCAATCGTAGACACCAATATTTATAACGACCCTGCATTTGTGCGCCAATTAAAGGATGCCGTTGAATCACTACACGTTGGCGCGGGTTGGGACTTTTCCACGACAGTGGGACCGATTATTAGACCGACAGAGAGTGCACTAAATCGTGCACTTACTGAACTGGAAGCGGGTGAAAGCTGGCTGGTTGAGCCGAAGCAGATTGATGCTGCCGGATTAATGTGGCGCCCTGGTGTAAAAATTGGAGTCAAGGCTGGTTCTTGGTCACATCGCAACGAATGGTTTGGCCCGGTACTTGCTGTGATTGAGGCGCCCGATTTTGACACCGCAATTCAGTATCAGAATGATACCGACTTTGGATTAACTGCCGGAATTCAATCACTCGATGAGCAAGAGTGTGAAGAATGGATCAACCGCATTGAGGCTGGAAACCTTTATGTTAATCGTGGAATTACTGGAGCGATTGTTAATCGCCAACCTTTTGGCGGGTGGAAACGTTCTGCTGTGGGGCCGAATGCTAAAGCTGGCGGACTTAATTACGTCAACACACTGCGCAATTGGCCGCAAGCAACAAATCTTGAGGCAGCAATCTTTGGTGTAAACACTTGGTGGGCGAAGATTGGTTCACAAGCAATTGATCGAAGTGGTTTAATTGTCGAGAAAAACTATCAACGCTATCGCCATTATTTGGGGCCGATTGTAGTGGTTGTCGATGAATCTACGACACAAGTAGAGAAGTCTTTGGTGCACCACATATCTGAAACCACGGGTGCAAAGATTATTTTTACAACAGACCTCAATGATGTTAAAGAAAAATACGTGCGCATTCGCTGGTTAGCATCGAGTAAGCCACCAATTTACGAAGAGTTACAAAAAGGAATTTCAGTTGACCACCGACCAATTGCACAACGAGGTGACATTGAAGCTTCTCGTTGGCTGATTGAACAATCAGTTGCAATTACTTACCACCGCTATGGCAACCCCAATGGCGGGCCAAAACCAGGCTGTTCAGGCTTGACGGCTTAGACGCTAGACTTATACCTGCAACTCGGAGACGTCGCATAGCCCGGTCGAGTGCGCCTCACTGCTAACGAGGTAAGGTGTAAAAGCCTTCAGGAGTTCAAATCTCCTCGTCTCCGC
>NZ_JBBAMU010000022.1:0-15262 GCF_040402315.1 Candidatus Planktophila sp. | reverse complement strand
AGGGAGATATCTGGATTGGTGATGGATATGGGGAGAGTTTAGTTCACCGCATTAGACCCGATGGCAGTTCTCAAAGCTTTGATGGTTCTTCAACTTCGCTGGTGTTTAACTGTCCACACGGCATTCTGATTGATACTCGTGGACCACAATCATTCGTGGTCATTGCAGACCGGCGAAATAAAAGAATTGTCTTTTTCACACTCGATGGCGAATATGTGAAATCAGTAAGTTCTGAAGCCATGATTGGTCCTTCATCATTTGTCATACGTAATGATCTTCTTATTGTGACCGATCTTTATGGCGCAATTCTTTCGGTGGACCTTGCGGGCGATGTGGAAATTCTCATTCCTAGTATTAAACCTGAGCGTGGTGAAGGTTGGCCGAATCAGATAAAGGATGGCGAAAGTGTTGCCCCCGATGTAATAGAGGGCGCGGTAAATAGCCCCCATGGCGTTGCAGTTAATTCAAGTAGAACAGTCTTCTTTACCGAGTGGTATTTCGGAGGCCGAGTAGTTCAGATTTACTGATTAACTCAGTTTTTAACGGGTCTTATCTGGCTTGCGTGCAGCTCTTGCTAGAAATAGGCCAAAGACAAGAGCTAGAACAATTCCCGTGTTAACACCCATTTCAATGAGTGCGCGATTGAAATATTGATCTGTTTTTTTTTCTTGCATCGTAAGTGATGCACCCACGGTAAGGATGTGTCGCACAGCTGCGATAACTCCAATAATGAGGAAGTTTTCAAGTTGGAAGATTCCGTCTGTAAATCGCACGATTACGGTGCGCATGATCTCAAGAATGATGACTACAAATAAAATGTCATTAATTCCCTGAATCATGCCGAGAGGGAAAAATGGTCTAGTTTCGATAAGGCGCAGCAAGGTGTAACCAGCAGCCAAGATAGAGATGCCGAATAGAACTATTCCGAGAAAACCGTGCAAGAGATCTTCCAGCTTATCGATGAAATTTGTTGGAATAAGAGACTCATCGTTTGTGAGCATTCCCTTAACAGACTTATATTTCACAATTACCGCCCTTGTTAGCCATGGCTAAGGGTAGGTGCAGGTATAGAAGGCTGCAACATATTTTGCAGGCGCGTCCAATTAAAGTCTATTGAATAAATCTTTCTGATTACCCAATTCCTATCGGCTCGGGTATTTTTAGCTCTATATTGCCGGTAGAGGGAGTCTGAGATGGAAGCAATTAACGAGGATGAACTCAAGGCTCGCCTTGATCCACTTTCTTATGCAGTACTTCGGGAAGGTGCCACAGAGCGAGCATTTACCGGTGAATACACCGACACCGACACAATTGGTAGCTACCTTTGCAAAGTCTGTGACAACGTTTTATTCACATCTGAAACTAAGTTTCATTCAGGATGCGGATGGCCATCTTTTTATGCTCCAACTGCAGATGATGCAGTAACTCTGATTGAAGACCGTTCACTAGCACCACGAATTCGCACTGAGGTTCGTTGTGCGAAGTGTGATTCACACCTTGGACATGTATTTTCAGGTGAAGGCTATGACGTTCTCACAGATGAGCGCTGGTGTATCAACTCGGTAGCACTGGTACTCCAGAAGAAACCAAACTCGTCAAAACAATCTAGTTAGTCGCATCACCAAAGCGCGGTAGTAAATCACTCTTCATCTGCTATGCCGATTTTTCGGGGATAATCTCTACAGTATTTGTGAGTATTCCAATTCCAGCTACGCTAATTTCAACGATATCTCCAGCAGTCAGGGCAATATCAAGCGGTGGAACAATTCCTGTCCCGGTTGAGAGAATGACGCCATGAGGAAAATTTTGACAACGAAATAAATAGTTCACGAGATCTTCTAACGTTCTGTTGAGCTGACCCAGTGAAGTTTCTGCCTCCCATGGTATTAATGTGCCTCGGACAATCTTCGCCTTGATCGTCATCTCTTCGGCTGAAGGCGCAAGCCAGGCGGGTGTGATATCCGGACCAAGTGAAGTTGAACCGATATAAATTTTTGCTTGAGATAGATAGAGGGGGTTTTCTCCCTCTATCGAACGCGCAGTCATATCGTTGCAAATTGAGTACCCAATAATTTCTCGGTGCTTATTAATGAAAAGTGCTACCTCAGGTTCAGGAACTGATGCGGCGCTGTCATACCGAATACCTACAGTTGCACCGGTTCCGCGGGCACGTACTGCCGTGGATTTAAAGAATAGTTCTGGGCGGTCTGCTTCATAAACACGTTGATACACATCGGGGACTCCGCTCTCTTCTTTGCGAGCGTCACGTGATCGCAAGTATGTAACACCAGCACCCCACAACTCAATTTCCGGCGCAATGGGTGCAGCGAGCTCGCCTTGTATCACCGTTGTTGCTTGATTGGTTGCTTCTTTAAGTTCTGCAAGTGTGAGATGAAAAGCTTCAGTCAGTGTTGGAATTCCTACAATAGCCCGGTGTGTGCCACCCGTTGTGACAGCGAAGCGGTATTGGGAATCGGCGGTGTGAAGTACAGAAAATTTCATTTCTTATCCAATTGCTTGCTATATCGCGCCATAAAAGCATCATATATGATTCTGTAGGCCAAGCGAAGAGCTAGATTCACGTTTCCTTACGGCAGAGATTGGACAGATGCATGAGTCAAGAATTTACAGGCCTCACAGCTGCCGTCACTGGAGCAGGTTCCGGAATTGGATTGGCTACCATAAAAATACTTGCAGACGCTGGAGCAAGTGTCTATGGACTCGATATCACAGAAGGCGGAATCACTGAATTTGGCACATGGCTGCAATGCGATGTTGGAGACAATGCTTCCGTTACTTCCGCATTTGCAAAGATTGATGCGCTAGACATCTTAATTAATAGTGCTGCAATTAGTGCAGTTGGTACGGTGGAAGATAATCCATCTGAAGAGTGGCACAAAGTAATGAATGTAAATGTTGTGGGCATTGTGCGCACTGTTCGAGCTGCCCTTCCAATGTTGCGTAAGAGCAAGACGGCATCCATTACCAATGTCTGCTCTGTGGCAGCAACTGCTGGTATTCCAAAGCGCGCTCTCTACAGCGCGTCAAAAGGTGCAGTGCTTTCACTGACACTTGCAATGGCAAATGATCATATGAAAGATGGTGTGCGAGTGAATTGTGTTAACCCTGGAACCGCTGACACGCCTTGGGTGCAACGATTATTGGCACAAGCTGTTGATCCTGCTGCAGAGCGTAAAGCACTGGAAGCTCGCCAACCACTCGGTCGATTGGTCACTGCAGAAGAAGTTGCGCGCGCACTCTGTTATTTAGCAAGCCCGTTACAAGGATCGACAACTGGAACATCTTTGGTAGTCGACGGTGGCTTGCAAGGGCTTCGGATACCAAAGTAAGCCTTTACATCAGTTGCATGTAATCAACCTTCAGGCACCGATTCATCACTACAGTCAGCCCTGCTTCAGTGCCTTTCGCTAAAACTACAGGGCTACTAATTCCGAGCTGAAGCCATATTGCATCTGCGCTAACCGCAATTGCCTCATCAAGAACCTCAATGCAATCTGTAGGTTTCCTAAAGACATCCACCAGGTCGATATGTTCAGGGATTTCCCGAAGTGAGTGGTAAACCTTTTCTCCAAGAACTGTCTCCAGCATAGGATTAACAAGAAAGATTGTGTAATGCGAGTGCTCAAGTAAGTATTGAGCGACTCCATAACTTGGGCGATTAGGCTTATCCGAAACTCCCACAATCGCAATCGTTCTTGATTCTTTGATTAGGTTGCAAATCTGGGTGCTATCAGTAACGTGGCCGGGCATGGGTTAATCATAAAGGGGTTGGTTGGGCGTAAACTCCTCCTTGATGTTTAGAAAAATTGTTAACCTCTTTAAGAACCGGAAGAACTGGGTTCGCCAGATTCTTGTTGCCGGTTTAGCAGGTGGCGTTTCTTGGTTTGTGGGAGATCTACTTATTCAAGACGGTGGGGTAGTCGCTGCCATCGTCTGCACCTTAAGTATTCGCATCTCGCTACATAAATCTATGCGCGAGGGTTTTGGCCAAATTGTCGGAACAGCTGTCGGTGCAGGTATCGCACTCTTTACCGTCAGTGTCTTTAGCTTTGGCTTTATCGCAGTTGCCACAACAATTATTTTCTGCGCCGTCATTGCAAGAGCGCTGCATCTTGGTGAAGTTGCTTCGGTGAACGTGCCGGTCACAGCACTGATTGTTATTGGACCAGGAATTTCTCAGAGCACCGCCGTTCACAGACTGGGATCAACGCTTATCGGTGCGGCAATCGCAATCCTGTTTTCCTACTTCTCACATCCCAATACTCCGGTGGGACGTGCGCAAATCCAGATCAGAAATGTGAGCACTAAAGCCGCAGCCCTCCTTGCTGAAATGTCAGAAGGTGTTGCCGCCGGATACACCCAAAAGGATGCCGGCAGTTGGTTGGCTCGTGCGCGACTTTTAGTGGAAGAAGTTCCGGCCATCCGCGCGCAATCGGTGGAAGCTCGAAGTCATGCGAGATGGTTTCCTACTGCTGAAAAAGATGAAGCCGAAGATATCTACATTGAAGGCATTGCCGCGGAGCACACCTTGGTTCAGGTGCGCATGATTGCGCGAACACTCTTTGATTCAGCGGTGGAGGGCGGAATTGCAGATTCGACGCAGAAGCAAATTGCTGTTGCGCTATCGGCGGCAAGCTATGCAATATCTGCCCACGTTGAGATACCGGATGACATCAATGATGACTCTTCTTCACCAACAGATGATGCACGGCAGGCAGGCTCAGTCCTTGCTGGAACACTTATTGAAGATGGAGATGATGTTGACCAAGAGCAGATTGTCCGTGGGCTCTCTATCGTTGCCAATATTGGCAGAATTGCGGATTCACTTGATCAGAACTCCCCTGCCATCACAGATGTCATCACTCCTGATGAGCCAGCCAAAGACCGAGTGCTCAAGCTTTCGCCCATGCAGCAAACTTCTACGATAAGGAATAAGATTAGGAAGTTTTTCAGAAAGTATTTCTAGGAGGAAATATGTGTAGCAAAGTTCAGTGCACCAAATGCGCAAAACCAACATGGGAAGGCTGCGGGGAGCATGTGGAGGAAGCCTTAATCGGAGTCGCCATAGCGGATCGCTGCTCCTGTAATTAACTCATTTGCCACGGCAATTTTTCACTTTGCGCCTTAAGCCCTAGACTTCACTCTCTACCATTGCCCCCCTAGCTCAGTCGGTAGAGTGTTTCCATGGTAAGGAAAAGGTCACCGGTTCGATTCCGGTGGGGGGCTCGAACAACAATTTAATATGCACGCCCTTGGCGGGGTAGCTCAGCTTGGTAGAGCAAGCGGCTCATAATCGCTGTGTCGTGGGTTCAAATCCCGCCTCCGCTACTAATAATCAAGTGCGAAATACGCACGGATTTCACCAATGAAGGTTGCTCGGGTAATCTGAGCACCGCTTAGTGCAGCATCTACGAAGGAGTTAAGACCATGGCAAGTAAGAGCGCGGACGTACGTCCAAAAATCACCATGGCATGCGTGGATTGCAAAGAGCGTAACTACATCACCAAGAAGAACCGCCGCAACGATCCAGACCGCATGGAACTCAAGAAGTTCTGTCCACGTTGCAAGTCTTCAACTCTTCACCGCGAAACCCGCTAATGCTCAACCCCGATTCGGTCGGGCGCACCTTCGCCGGTACATATGTCATAAAAATTTCTCAATCTGAAATCGATGCCTTCTGTGCCGTTATTGGCGAAAGAGATACAACGATTGCTCCGCCTACATTTTCGATCCGCATCACGCTGACTCAATTTGAAGAAATCCTCACCAAACCAGAGATTGGCCTTGATTGGTCACGCCTGGTTCATGGTGATCAGAAGTTTGAAATATTTTCACCGGTAAAGGCCGGTGATGGACTTACGTGTGCTGCAACTATTGAAAGTTATCGAGTCGCTGCCGGAAATGAGATTGTCACAGTTCGCTCCGATCTACATCGCGAAGGCGCCCTTGTGATATCTGCCTGGTCCACATTGGTGGTGCGCGCATGATTGAAGTAGGAACAGTCTTGCCGGAGGAAGTCTTCTTAATTAATCGGGATATGCTCAAAAGCTATGCCGATGCCTCAGGTGATCAAAACCCTATTCACCAAAATGAAGAGTTCGCAATCTCTGTGGGCCTTCCTAACGTCATTGCCCACGGCATGCTCACCATGGCACTGGTTGGCAAGTATGTCTCTGACTTTGCCGGGGGCGCCGCCAAGGTTCTGGAATTCGGTGCTCGCTTTACCAAGCCAGTCATCATCCCTGCAGGTGAAAACGTTGACCTGACTGTGAGTGCAACTGTGAGTGAGATAGTTGATGGAAAGATTTCACTAACCTTAAGTGCAACCTCTGCTGGCGTGAAAGTACTTGGAATGGCAAAAGCGGTGGTGCGAAAGTGAGTGCACCTGATTCGGTACACGAGTTAGCGAAAGCTCGATTAGCTGCTCGTGCTGAGAAAAACTTTGCCCGCTCAGATCAACTGCGCGATGAGATAGCAGCTGCCGGCTTTGAAGTTGTTGATAGCGCTGGGGGATATGAACTGCGTCCTAAGAAGCGTTTTCCAGTATATGAATCCACTCGCGATATCCGCCCGATTAATTCTGGCAAATTTGAGATCACAGCAGCAATAATCGTGGAAGGATTTCACGCGGATGCGGTGACATGCATCGAATCGATTAAGGCCCATAGCCAATGCGCAATCGCAATTCTGGTAATTGGAGATCCTGGAATTCTTGTCGATCAATTAGATTCACGCACATCACTGGTTCAAGTCAATGAAAACTTTGGCTGGGGTGAGAATGCCAATGCGCTCCTGCGCAATGTGACAAGTGAATTTATTATCATCATGGATCCGTCAACAACCTTCACCGGCGATGCAATTACTCCGGTACTTGCCGAACTACAAAAGAGAGAATTTGTAGCTGTCGGCTGGCGTGGGGGGTTAGTAAATCTGGAAGATGAATGGCGCAGCACAGAGGATAAAGGTGCCGGGGAAGTAGATGTGCTCTTTAGCTACTTCATGGCAATGCATCGCGAGGATGCTTTGGCCGTGCGCGGGTTTAGCAATCGCGCACTTTTCTATCGCAATGCAGATATTGAATTCTCGCTCACTCTTCGTCATGGAAATGGGCGCTTGCTGCAGATGGAGCTACCCCTTGAACAAGGACGTCATCATGGTTATCACGATAGCGAGCCTGAATATCGGGAAGTGCAATCGAAGAAAAATTACGACCGTATTCTGGAGCGCTTCAGAGGCAAGACTGCAATATTGAGTCCGCGCAGGTAGCCTAAGCACATGGCCGATTTACGCGATTACACATCACTACGCGTAGGCGGGCCTGCCAAAAAGTTTGTCGAAGTAGGCACTGAAGCAGAGATCATCGCTGCTATTGAAACCGCTGGTGATTCCCCGATACTTATTATTGGTAGTGGAACAAATATTTTAGTTTCAGATACTGGTTTTGAAGGCACCGTTATTCGCATCGTCAATCATTCGCTGCAATCTGAAATCGATGCCTGCAGTGGAGCCACACTGACCATCGGTGCTGGTGAGAACTGGGATGATTTTGTGAAGACCACACTTGAACGAGGCTTTGCCGGTCTTGAAACCCTCAGCGGAATTCCTGGCAGTGTGGGAGCAGCTCCAATCCAAAATATTGGCGCCTATGGACATGAGGTTTCAGAGTTCATCACTCGGGTGCGCACCTATGATCGCCAGAAGAAAGAAATCAAAACATTTACCAACCTCGAGTGCGAATTTGAATATCGCAATTCTCACTTCAAATCTCATCCTGGGCGCTATGTCATTCTCGATGTGCAATTCAATCTGCGCACAGGTGAGCAGACAACACCGATTACTTACTCTGAACTTGCCACAAAATTAGGAATTGAAGTGGGCGAGAAAGCAGCTATAGCAGCCACTCGCAAAGCGGTATTAGAGTTACGTGGCATGAAGGGAATGCTGTTAAATAAAACAGACCGCGATTCCTGGTCTGCTGGTTCATTTTTTACCAACCCTATTGTCTCTGCAGAAGTTGCAGCAAAGCTTCCAGCAGACGCTCCCAAGTGGCCAACATCAGATGGGCGCGTGAAGACCAGTGCAGCCTGGCTGATTGAAAACTCAGGGATACATAAAGGTGATGCACACGGTGGCGCAAGAGTTTCGACCAAGCATGTTCTAGCGCTGACCAATGCCGGTAATGCAACTGCCAACGATATTCTCGAGCTGGCACACGTTGCCAAAGAGAAGGTCTATCAGAAGTTTGGTATTACCTTAGAGACGGAAGTTAACTTAGTTGGAGTTACTCTGTAAGTAACTTCTTGATCCGCCCAATACCTTCAACGATATCTTCATCGCTGGTGGCATAGGAGAATCGCAAGTAACCCGAAGGCCCGAAAGCTTCTCCGGGAACGGCAGCAACTTCTATTTCTTCCAAGATGATTGTGGCAAGCTCGGCAGATGTATTTGCAACCTTGCCGCGAATAGTTTTACCTAGTGCGCCCTTTACTGATGGATACACATAGAAAGCACCCTGTGGTGTTGGGCAATCAAAGCCAGGAATCTCATTGAGAAGGCCAACAATTAATTTGCGGCGACGGTTAAAGGCTTCACCCATCTTGTGTACTTCATCAAGGTTTCCGGAAACTGCGGCAATCGCTGCGCGCTGTGAAACATTGGAAACATTTGATGTCAGGTGAGACTGAAGATTCGTTGCCGCCTTGATGGCATCTTTTGGCCCAATCATCCAACCCACACGCCAACCAGTCATGGCATGAGTCTTGGCAACACCGTTGATGATGATGCAGGTGTCAGCAAGTGCTGGAACCAAAACTGGAAGTGAAGGAGCTTTAGCGCCGTCATAGAGCAGGTGCTCATAGATCTCATCTGAGATGACCCACACATTATTCTTCACAGCCCACTCGCCAATTGCTTTCGCTTGTTCAGGTGAATAGACCGAACCAGTTGGATTTGAAGGAGAGCAGAACAATAAAGCCTTCGTCTTTGGTGTTCGGGCTGCTTCTAGTTGTTCAACTGTCACTAAATAGTTTTGTGACTCATCTGCAAATACTTCAACGCTCTTTCCACCAGCAAGCTTGATTGCCTCTGGATATGTGGTCCAAAATGGTGACGGTAAAATGACTTCATCACCTGGATCAATAATTGTGGCAAAGGCTTGATAGACCGCTTGCTTTCCACCATTGGTAACAAGAACTTGATCTACAGTAATTTCATAATGTGAGTCGCGCTTTGTCTTTGCCACAATTGCTTCGCGTAATTCGGCAAGGCCAGGTGTGGGTGTGTAGCGATGATTTGCGCCGACTTTGGTTGCAGCAGCTGCTGCTTCGATAATGTAATCAGCGGTTGGAAAATCTGGTTCACCAGCTCCGAATCCAATGACAGGTCTACCTGCTGCTTTTAGCGCTTTCGCTTTTGCATCTACTGCCAATGTGGCTGACTCTGCGATAGCTGAAATTCGTGCGGAGATTCTGCTCATATGCGAAGTCTGCACCATGGCCCACATCTCTGGCACGCTCAGAAATGGTGGTTCTGCCCACCCTGATTTAGCCAGTTTTACTCCGGCCGCCCCCTGCCCTTACACTTCGACGCTCACGATGATTTTCTTCCTCGCCTTGGCGCGCCTGAAAATTCGTCGCGAAGGGCAGTAGCTCAATTGGCTAGAGTTGCCGTCTCCAAAGCGGCCGGTTGGGGGTTCGAGTCCCTCCTGCCCTGCAAGATGTTTTACACCGAATGAAGGATGAAAGAGAAGGAAGATCATGACTGATGCAGTTGAAGTTACCGAGGAGAAGCTCGGGATTTTTGCGCGCGTTGGACTTTTCTACCGCCAAGTTCTTTCAGAGCTGAAGAAGGTTGTTTGGCCAACAAGAAATATGTTGACCACCTATACCGCCGTTGTGCTCGTATTCGTGACTTTTATTATTGCTGTCGTTTCAGTTATCGACTTTGTTCTGACCAAAGTTGTCTTCTGGGTATTTGGATAAGGAATTGAGCGAAATGACTGAAGAAATTACTTCTAATACGCCGGCGCCAGACGCCTTTGAGGCAGCCCTTGCTGCCAACGCTGATGATCTTGCAACCCCTGTTGCTGAATTTGTTGCCGAGCCAATTTCTGAAGCTATCGACGACCAGTCAGCTTCTGACCAGTCAGCTTCTGACCAGTCAGCTTCTTACCAGTCAACCTCAGACCAGTCAACCTCTGACTTGGCGCTCGCAAGTGATGAAGATGGCGATATTGAATCTGATGAGAATGATCCCAACGCCGAGTTCCGCCGCACACTTCGTGCCGCAATTGGTGATTGGTATGTCATCCACTCTTATGCTGGATATGAGAAGAAGGTAAAGGGCAACCTGGCCAACCGTATTCACACCCTGAACATGGAGGAGTACATCTTCCAGATTGAAGTTCCAGAAGAAGAGGTAATGGAAGTTAAGAACGGTGCGCGCAAGATGGTCAAGCGCAATATCTATCCTGGCTACGTCCTTGTTCGCATGGATCTCACCGATGAATCTTGGTCAGTTGTTCGTAATACTCCTGGAGTTACCGGTTTCGTTGGCAATGCCCACAACCCAAGTCCACTCAGCATGGTTGAAGTTGAGAAGATTCTTGCACCACGTCCAAAGAAGGCTGCAGATAAAGCAGATATCAAGCTTATTGATTTCGAAGTTGGCGAATCAGTCACCGTTATGGATGGCCCATTTGCCACACTTCCAGCATCAATTTCCGAAATCATGCCAGAGCAGGCAAAGCTCAAGGTATTGGTCTCAATCTTTGGCCGCGAGACCCCAGTAGAACTTTCATTTACCCAAGTACAAAAGCTCTAACGAACTTTACGAAAATACGAATAGGAAAAGAGAAGCGAAATGGCACCAAAGAAGAAAGTCACCGGATTCATCAAGTTGCAGATCCAAGCTGGCGCAGCAACACCTGCACCACCTGTAGGTCCGGCACTCGGTCAGCATGGTGTCAACATCATGGAGTTCGTCAAGGCATATAACGCTGCGACTGAATCACAAAAGGGCCAGATCATCCCAGTAGAAATTACTGTCTATGAAGATCGCTCATTCGATTTCATCACCAAGACACCGCCAGCATCACGCCTCATTCTGAAGGCAGCTGGCGTGGAAAAAGGATCTGCTATTCCGCACAAGACTAAGGTTGCAAATATCACTATGGCTCAGGTCAAGGAGATTGCAACAACAAAGATGGCTGACCTCAATGCCAACGATATCGATGCCGCCGCAAAGATCATCGCTGGCACTGCCCGGTCAATGGGAATTACAGTCTCGTAATTAAATTTCTTCTTGCCACGGTGGCGAGAAGATGTGGGAGAACCGCGCTGGTTCGCTAACCACAACCGAAAACTTGTAGCGATACAAGAAAGCAGGAAGATATGAAGCGCTCAAAGAAGTACACCGAAGTAGCAGCGAAGGTCATCAAAGACCACCTCTACACACCTCTTCAAGCAGTCACACTTGCGAAAGAGACAACAACAACTAAGTACGACTCAACTATTGAAGTTGCACTCGTTCTGGGCGTGGATCCAAAGAAAGCTGACCAAGCAATTCGCTCAACTGTTAACTTGCCTCACGGCACCGGAAAGACAGCACGCGTTTTGGTATTTGCTAACGGTGAGCGTGCCGAAGAAGCACGTGCAGCTGGCGCCGATATCGTCGGTGGCGATGAACTCATTGATGAAGTATCAAAAGGTCGGCTAGATTTCGATGCCGTTGTTGCAACACCAGATTTGATGGCCAAGGTTGGTCGTCTGGGTAAGGTTCTTGGAACACGTGGCCTGATGCCAAACCCAAAGACTGGAACAGTGACAACAGATGTCACTAAGGCAGTCAAAGACATCAAGGGTGGAAAGATTGAATTCCGTGTTGATAAGAACTCAAACCTTCACTTCATCATCGGCAAGGCATCATTTACGGCAGATCAGCTTGCCGATAATTATGCCGCTGCCCTGGAAGAAGTTCTTCGCGTGAGGCCAAACTCTTCCAAGGGTCGCTACATCGCCAAGGCTGTTGTCTCATCATCGATGGGACCTGGAATCGCGGTAGATCCAAACCTCACACGCGAGCCATCAGCTAACTAGCTCTTTTAGGCAGGGGATTTGACCAGTTCCAATCCCCTGCTTAAGATTTACCCATAACCAAAGACCGCAGGTCTTAAGCTCGCAAGAGTTCAAGATAATTGAGGAATCTCAGCCCGCGTAGGTGTTCACATTAATCCGTGCGCATTTACGCGTCACGGATTTTTTTATTGCCTGTAGTCACCTTGAACAACTAACGAAAGGTGAACCGAATGGCTCGCCCAGATAAAGCAGCAGCAGTTGCTGAACTGACTGAAGATTTCAAGTCAGCCACAGCGACTTACCTCACCGAATATCGCGGGCTGACCGTGACTTCGATGAAGGCGCTACGCCGCAGCCTTGGTGCAGATACCAAGTACAGCGTCGTAAAGAACACTCTTACCAAGATTGCAGCAAAGAATGCTGGCGTTGAGATCTCTGATGATCTCCTTGCTGGCCCATCAGCTGTTGCATTCATTAAGGGCGATGCAATCGATGCAGCTCGTAACCTCAAGAACTTCCAGAAGGAGAACCCACTCCTAATCATTAAGGGTGGAATCTACGAAGGAAAGTTTGTTACAACAGCAGAGATCATGAAGCTCGCAGACCTCGAGTCTCGCGAAGTACTTCTTGCAAAGCTTGCTGGTGCTATGAAGGGCTCGCTTGCCAAGGCAGCGCGTACCTTCGATGCACTTCGCATCAAGATGGAAGCAGGAGCACCAGCTGCAGCACCAGTTGCAGCAGCAGCTCCAGTAGCAGAAGCGGCACCAGCTGCAGAAGCTCCAGCCGAGGCACCAGTTGCTGAAGCAGTTGTAACAGAAGAAGTTGTCGCTGAAGTTGCTGCAGAAGCAACAGATGCAGCAGAAACTCCAGCGGAATAAAGAAAAGGAAATAATAAAATGGCAAAACTCTCACAAGACGACCTTTTGGCTCAGTTCAAGGAACTCACACTCGTTGAGCTCTCAGAATTCGTAAAGGCATTTGAAACAGAATTCGATGTGACAGCAGCAGTACCAGTTGCCGCAGCAGCAGGTGGCGGCGCAGCAGGCGGCGGCGCAGCTGAAGCACAAGATGAATTCACAGTAATCCTTGAAGCAGCAGGCGGACAGAAGATTGCCGTAATCAAGGAAGTTCGTAACCTGAACTCAGCACTTGGTCTTAAGGAAGCAAAGGATCTCGTCGATGCGTGTCCAGCAACCCTGCTTGAGAAGGTAAATAAGGAGACAGCAGATAAGGCAAAGGCAGCCCTTGAGGCAGCTGGCGCGACGGTCACTGTTAAGTAAATTCTTAACTAAAAAGCCCGGTTCCCTCGTGGAGCCGGGTTTTTTTATCCCCAAAGGGCAGACAAGCGGGGGGATTTGGGGGTATAAGCACTCGGTTTGCCCCAACGGGGGGTGAGGAGTTACTCTTCGCCTTCGCATATTTTTCTAGAGGTCTTTGCATATAGCGGCGGCGACCTTCTAATTGTGCGTGTCCACATAAAAGTGAATTTTGTCTGGAAGGACATCTCTTGGCCGCGAAAAAGAGTTCAAATGCCCCCCGTCGTATTTCGTTCGCAAAGATCCGTGAACCGCTAGAAGTTCCTAATCTGCTCGCGCTGCAAGTTGAAAGCGTTGACTGGTTACTAGGAAACGATCTATGGCGTGCACGTCTTGCGCAATCAACTAACACAAATCGAGGAGAACTTCCTTCGAAGTCCGGTTTGGAAGAAATCTTTGAAGAGATTTCACCAATCGAAGATTTCCAAGGAACGATGTCACTTTCATTCCGTGACCATCGCTTCGAGCCACCTAAGCATTCAATTGCTGATTGCAAAGAGCGCGACATGACATATGCGCAGCCACTCTTTGTGACTGCAGAATTTACAAATAACGAGACCGGCGAAATTAAGTCTCAGACAGTCTTCATGGGTGACTTCCCTGTTATGACACCACGCGGAACATTCGTCATTAACGGAACCGAGCGCGTTGTTGTTTCACAGATTGTTCGCTCACCTGGCGTGTACTTCGAACGTCAGATTGAAAAGACTTCAGATAAAGATGTATTTACTTCAAAGATTATTCCTAGCCGCGGTGCTTGGCTTGAATTTGAAGTTGATAAGAAGGATCTTGTTGGCGTTCGTATCGACCGCAAGCGTAAGCAATCTGTCACAGTATTCCTTAAGGCCCTTGGTTGGACAGATGAACAGATTCGGGAAGAGTTTGGTGACTTCGCTTCCATGATGGCAACACTTGATAAGGACACTGTTAAGACTCAAGATGAAGCACTTCTTGATATCTATCGCAAGATGCGTCCAGGTGAGCCTCCAACTAAGGAAGCGGCACAGAACCTTCTTGAAAACCTTTACTTCAACCCTAAGCGTTATGACTTGGCTAAGGTCGGTCGCTTTAAGGTTAATAAGAAGCTCGGTCTTGACCTTGAGCTTTCCCAGAGCATGCTTACCATTTCAGATATCGTCGCAACACTTCGCTACCTGGTAGCGCTGCACCGCGGAGATCTCACAATGGATTACGGCCGCGAAGTTCGCGTGGAGAAGGACGATATCGATCACTTCGGTAACCGTCGTCTTCGCACAGTAGGCGAGCTCATCCAGAACCAAGTACGTATCGGACTCTCACGTATGGAACGTGTTGTTCGCGAACGTATGACAACCCAAGATGTGGAAGCAATTACTCCTCAGACTTTGATCAACATCCGTCCGGTTGTTGCATCAATCAAGGAGTTCTTCGGAACATCTCAATTGTCACAGTTCATGGATCAAACAAATCCACTTTCAGGTCTTACACACAAGCGTCGTCTTTCAGCGCTCGGACCTGGTGGTCTCTCACGTGATCGCGCGGGCTTCGAAGTGCGTGACGTTCACCCATCTCACTACGGTCGTATGTGTCCAATCGAAACTCCAGAAGGACCAAACATTGGTCTTATCGGTTCGCTTGCAACTTATGGTCGAGTTACAGCATTTGGTTTTATCGAGACTCCATACCGCAAGGTTGTTAAGGGTCGCGTTACAGATCAGGTTGATTACCTAACTGCAGATGAAGAAGATGAACACATCATCGCCCAGGCGAATGCACCATTAACAGATGACAATCACTTTGCAGAAGCACGCGTACTTGTACGTCGTCGTGGTGGCGAAGTTGAATACATCCCAGCTGATGAAGTTGATTACA
>NZ_JBBAMU010000021.1:0-16275 GCF_040402315.1 Candidatus Planktophila sp. | reverse complement strand
CGCCACAGATTGCAGCTGCGATATCGGTCAAGATATCTCCGAAGAGATTATCTGTGACAACCACATCAAAGCGTTCTGGGTTGGTAACAAAGAACATAGAGGCAGCATCCACGTGCAGATAATCAGTAGTTACTGTTGGAAATTCCTTAGCAACATCATTAAATGTGCGAGTCCAGAGACTGCCCGAACGCGTGAGCACGTTGTTCTTATGAACAAGGGTGAGTTTCTTGCGTTCGCGAGCAACGGCGCGAGCAAAGGCATCACGAATAACACGCTCTGCTCCACGTCGAGTATTAAGTGACTCTTCCGTTGCAATCTCAAAAGGTGTGCCTTCCGCAAGTACTCCACCAGCGCCCACGTAAGGACCTTCGGTGCCTTCGCGAACAACGATGAAATCGATGGGCGCCTTGGTAGCTAGTGGACCTGTAATGCCAGGCATTAACTTTGCCGGACGTAAGTTGATGTAGTGATCGAATGCGAATCTGAGTTTAAGTAGAAGTCCACGCTCCAGAATTCCACTAGGGACAGTCGGATCTCCCACTGCTCCAAGCAAGATGACATCTGACTTGGCAAGTTCTGCCAGAACTGAATCTGGAAGTACCTCGCCCGTGCGATGCCAATATCCGGCACCTAAGTCGTAGTGAGTCTTATTGACGGTGAGGTCGTACTTGGCCGCAATGACATCAAGAACTTTTAGTCCTTCAGTAACAACTTCGATACCGATTCCATCGCCGGCAATAACTGCAAGGTTAATTGTGCGCGACATTAGTTCACCAACGTTACTGATCGAACTATCTCGGCGCCAGTCTCTTTCTTAACACTTTCGGCAACCGTGTCAGAGACAGGAGAATCAACGGTAAGTGCCATGAGCGCGTTGCCCCCAGCCGATACACGAGCAACCTGCATTCCAGCAATATTTATCTTCGCACTACCTAGTGCATTACCTACCGCACCAACTACTCCTGGCTTATCTGCATAACGCAAGAAAAGTAAGTTTTCCGTCGGTGGCAGATCGAGATCAAAGCCATCAATTGCAATGATTTTCTCCACCTTGCGGATACCCATGAGAGTTCCATCAACGGTAATTGATTTTCCGTTGTTAAGAGCTGCGCGCAGTGAAATCATGCTGCGGTATTCCGGGCTATCCGGTGTTGTTGTTACAGAAGATGTAACTCCGCGTTCTGTAGCTAATCCTGGTGCATTGACGTAAGTAACATCTTCGGCACCTGATGCAACGAGGGCTCCCTTCAGAGCACTGATTGCAAGAATAGAAGAATCATGACCAGAGATATCACCCTTGACGATGATCTCTATTGAGACTGGAGTTTCACCAGCAATAGCAGTTGCTAGTTGTGCCATCTTCTCCACAAGTGGAAGTGACGGACGAATCTCATCGTGAATAGCTCCACCCTTAACGTTGACCGCATCAGGAACCAGTTCACCAGTAAGTGCTTTACGCACTGAAACGGCAACTGCAATTCCGGCACGCTCTTGCGCTTCATCAGTAGATGCACCAAGGTGCGGAGTTGCAACAACGCGATCTAGTTGGAATAACGGAGAGTCAGTGCATGGCTCGGTGACATAGACATCAAGGCCTGCTCCAGCAACGCGACCTTCAACGATGGCATCATAAAGCGCGGTCTCATCAAGTACTCCACCACGTGCGGCGTTGATGATGCGAACTTCCTTCTTTACCTTCTTCAGCGCTTCCACACCTATGAGGTTGGCGGTCTCTTTTGTCTTAGGAAGGTGAATGGTGATGAAATCACTTCGCTTAAGAAGTTCGTCGAGTTCTACCAATTCAACACCTAACTGCGCCGCCTTTGCTGGCTGCAAGTAAGGATCAAAGGCGATGATGTTCATGCCAAATGCCTGCATGCGATGGGCGACTAGTTGTCCAATGCGTCCGAAACCAACCACACCAAGAGTCTTTTCGAAGAGTTCGGCTCCGGTGTACTTTGAACGCGCCCACTTGCCATTACGAAGTGCCGCATGTGCTGGTGAGATAAAACGAGCAGAGGCAAGCAATAATGAAATTGCGAGCTCTGCCGCTGAGACAATATTTGAAGTCGGTGCATTAACAACCATTACTCCGGCTGCAGTTGCCGCCGGAATATCAACGTTATCAAGACCAACACCCGCGCGAGCAATGACTTTAAGACCCTTAGCTGCAGTGATTGCCTCTGCATCCATCTTGGTCGCAGAGCGAATCAGAACTGCATCAACGCCGGCACCCAGTGCTGCCAGAAGTTCAGCGCGGTTTGCACCATCGCAATTGCGAACTTCAAAGTCAGGTCCTAGGGCATCCAGTGTTGCAGCGCTGAGTTCTTCAGCAATTAATACAACGGGTTTAGCCACGCGCGGCACTTCCCTCTTTGTAATCATCCTTATTTGAGCTCTTAATCCAGGTGAACATCTTGCGAAGTTCGCGTCCTACATTTTCAATAATGTGAGTTTCACCCTTTGCACGTAGCGCTTTAAATTCAACTCCACCTGCTTCTTGGTCATCAATGAAGCGCTTTGCAAATGCACCAGATTGAATTTCAGACAGGATGGTCTTCATATTCTCTTTTACGCGTGGATCAATGACACGTGGTCCTGAGACATAGTCACCGAATTCAGCTGTATCTGAAACAGACCAACGCTGCTTTGCGATTCCACCTTCATACATAAGGTCAACAATGAGCTTGAGTTCGTGCAGGCACTCGAAGTATGCAACCTCTGGCTGGTATCCAGCTTCAACTAGAGTTTCGAAGCCATACATCACTAGTTGGGAAGCGCCACCACAGAGAACTGCCTGCTCACCGAATAGATCTGTCTCAGTCTCTTCGGTGAAGGTTGTAAGAATTCCACCTGCACGAAGTCCGCCAATTGCCTTTGCATAAGAAAGTGTGAGCGGCCATGCGCTGGCAGTGGGATCTTGTTCCACTGCAACGATGACAGGAACTCCGCGGCCTGCGGCGTATTCGCGGCGCACTATGTGACCTGGTCCCTTTGGCGCAACCATGCACACATCAATATCTGCATTTGGCTTGATGTAACCGAAACGAATATTAAATCCGTGACCAAAGAAGAGGGCGTCACCCTTTTTTAGGTTAGGCAAGATTGAATCTGTATATATATGACGCTGAACGTGATCTGGTGCAAGGAGCATGATGACAGTCGCTTCCTTAACCGCTTCGGCAACGCTAACAACGCGCAAGCCTTCTGCTTCCGCCTTTGCGCGAGATGGTGAACCCTCTTTGAGTCCAACGCGAACATCAACACCTGAGTCACGTAGGTTTAAGGCATGTGCGTGGCCTTGTGAGCCGTAACCGATGATCGCAACTTTGCGACCTTGGATGATTGCTAGATCTGCATCGTCTTCGTGATACATCGTTGCCACGGTATTTCTCCTTTAGTAGTTTCTTGCTTAGTTTTGATAGTCGGGTTGTGTGCTTATTACTTCTGATTTACTGCCAGTCAAGACTTCCTTAATTGAAATCACGCTAATCAACTTATCCAGCTGGGCGATTACCTGCTCCAGTGAGTGACCTTCCACCCCAACGACGATAACCATCTTGGAAACTGTTGGGTCTTGCGTTGGTCCCACATTGAGTGAATCAATATTGAAGGCACGACGTGAGAATAGTCCAGCTACACGAGCCAAAACTCCAGGTGAGTTCTCAACCAGAACTTCGAGCGTGTGTTGGCGACGCGATGCAGTAGTCACTAGAGCTCCTGTGAGTCCCAGTCAGGGGCGGTGGCGCGAGCGATCATGATCTCGTCATTTGATGTGCCAGCGGCAACCATCGGCCAGACCATGGCATCACGGTGAACACGGAAATCGACAACAACTGGTTGATCATTGATAGACATCGCTTTTTCAATTGTCTTATCAAGATCTTCTGGGCGATCGCAGGCAAGTCCCACGCAACCCATTGATTCGGCAAGCATCGGAAAGTTAGGAACGCGCTTGGACTCAAGTGATGTATTTGAGTAACGACTGTCATAGAACAGGGTCTGCCATTGACGGACCATGCCGAGTGATTCATTGTTAATGATGGCAACTTTAATCGGAATGTTATTTAGTGCGCACGTTACTAATTCTTGGTTAGTCATCTGGAAACAGCCATCGCCATCAATTGCCCAGACAGTTGTATCAGGTGCTGCAACTTTTGCACCCATTGCAGCTGGAACGCCGTAGCCCATGGTTCCGGCGCCACCGGAGTTAAGCCAGGTGCGTGGATGTTCGTAAGAAATAAATTGTGATGCCCACATCTGGTGTTGACCAACACCGGCGGTGAAAATGGTATCGGTGCCAGAAATTTGTCCAAGGCGTTGGATCACAAGCTGTGGTGAAAGTGCACCATCTTCTGGAATATCAAAGCCCAATGGGTAAGTTGATTTCAATGAGTTCATCTGACGTAACCAAGCGGTGAGATCAGGCTTGTTCTTAGCAAGTGCTGCCTTCAAAGCCGGAACAAGAGCCGCCATTGTTTCTCTGACATCGCCCACAACTGCCACATCAGCATGACGGTTCTTACCGATTTCAGCAGGATCGATATCGGCATGAAGAATCTTTGCATTTGGCGCAAAGGTAGAGAGCTTGCCAGTGACACGATCATCAAAGCGCGCACCTAAGGTAATAAGCAGGTCTGCTTTTTGTAGCGCAGTTACGGCAGCAACTGTTCCGTGCATTCCAGGCATACCCATATGTAAAGGATGTGAATCAGGAAAAGCACCACGCGCCATCAAAGTTGTGACAACAGGTGCACCAAGAAGTTCCACAACTGCGCGAAGTTCAGCCGCAGCATTTGCCTTGATTACTCCACCACCCACATAGAAGACTGGCTTAGAAGATTGTGCGATGAGCGCTGCCGCATCGGTGATTGCCTGCGCGTTCGGTGTTGTCTGCGGCTTATAGCCAGCTAGATTAATTGAGGTTGGCCAATTAAAAGTTGTCATCTTCTGCAGCGCATCTTTTGCAATATCGACAAGAACTGGGCCCGGACGACCTGTTGTTGCAATGTGGAAGGCTTCGGCGATAGCGCCAGGAATTTCGGCAGGATCAGTAATTAAATAATTATGTTTAGTAAATGGCATTGTGATGCCACGGATATCTGCTTCTTGAAAAGCATCAGTTCCAATTGCAGCCGATGGCACCTGACCGGTGATAGCAACAAGTGGCACCGAGTCCATCGAAGCATCCATCAGTGGCGTTACTAAATTTGTCGCACCTGGTCCTGATGTTGCAATACAAACACCGGCGCGACCAGAAACTTGGGCATATCCAGTTGCAGCATGGCCAGCACCTTGTTCGTGGCGAACAAGAATGTGGCGAATTGTTGAATCATAAATAGGATCATAAGCAGGAAGAATTGCGCCCCCCGGAAGTCCGAACATCACTTCAACACCAGCAGCCTCTAGGCCCTTCACTAGCGCGGTAGCCCCAGTCATCGCGGTGCCGTTTGCTGTTGGAACGTGTGTGGCCATCTTCGTACTCCTTTTCCTAATCTCATCGTGCTTAATCTTGTTAAATGAAAAAACCCTCAGATACCTGAGGGCGCGTGTGACTTATAGGCACGCGCTATCGAATCACCACCACTGAAAGAACTGACGAACGTGTTGATTGCATGCCCCTATTCTCCAACGTAGATGGCTTGTGAGTCAAGAGATGAGATGCAGGTCTCAATTTATGAGACACCCATTTGGCGGGCGTTGGATTAATCGCAGACCGCGCCCTTGGATGCTGACCCAACAAGCTTTGAATACTTGGCGAGCACGCCGCGGGTGTACTTATGGGGCAGTGGTTTCCACCCTACTTTGCGAGCTTCGAGTTCTGCCGCATCGACCAATAAATCAAGTTTGCGAGTAGCGATATCAATGCGAATCAGATCGCCATCTTTAATAAATGCAATCGGTCCCCCATCAACTGCTTCCGGTGCGATGTGTCCCACACATAGTCCGGTGGAGCCGCCAGAGAAACGACCATCAGTAAGTAATAGTGTTTTCTTACCCAGACCAGCACCTTTGATTGCGCCAGTAATCATCAACATCTCGCGCATGCCTGGTCCTCCCTTAGGACCTTCGTAACGGATGACAACTACATCACCTTCTTTAATTGTTCCGTTTTCAAGTGCATCCATCGCCAATTGTTCGCGTTCAAATACCCGAGCTGGGCCTTCAAATTTTTCAACCCCAATACCTGCCGTCTTACTGACCGCACCTTCTGGGGCAAGTGAGCCAGCAAGAATTGTGATTCCCACATCTGTCGAAAGTGGCTTATCAATCGCACGCAATACTTCGCCATCAGCCAGCGGCGGTTTGATGTCAGCTAAGTTCTCAGCCATGGTCTTGCCGGTGACAGTTAGGCAATCTCCATGCAAATAACCAGCGTCGAGTAAGACGCGCAAGACAACTGGGATTCCACCCACACGGTCAATATCGGTCATGACAAATTTTCCAAATGGCTTGAGATCCCCGATGAGTGGAACCTTGGAACCAATGCGATGGAAATCTTCAAGCGTCAGGTCAACTTCAGCCTCATGGGCGATAGCAAGTAAGTGCAACACCGCATTAGTCGAACCACCCAGTGCCATCAAGATTGTGATGGCATTTTCAAAAGCCTTCTTGGTCAAGATATCTCGAGTAGTAATTCCTTTTGCAATCAAATTCACTACTGCTGCACCAGATTGCTCCGCGAATGCATCGCGCCGACGATCTACCGCAGGAGGCGCCGCAGATCCTGGCAGTGCTAAGCCAATAGCTTCGGCAATACTTGCCATGGTGTTTGCGGTGAACATTCCGCCACAAGCTCCTTCACCGGGACAGATGGCCTTTTCAATTTGGTCTACCCGCTCTTGCGTAATTAATCCACGAGCACAGGCACCTACTGCTTCAAAGGCATCAATGATGGTGACATCTTTTCCATCAACCTGACCAGGAAGTGTGGAGCCGGCATAGACAAAGACTGATGCCACATCTAGGCGTGCTGCCGCCATCATCATGCCAGGAAGTGATTTATCACAACCAGCAAATGTCACCATGCCATCGAGGCGTTCTGCCTGCATCACAGTTTCAACTGAATCAGCGATTACCTCGCGTGAAACGAGTGAGAAGTGCATACCTTCGTGACCCATGGAGATTCCATCCGAGACAGAGATAGTTCCAAACTGCATTGGAAATCCACCAGCATCAATGATTCCTTTACGAGAAGCTTTAGCAAGGCGATCTAATGAAAGATTGCATGGAGTGATTTCATTCCAAGAAGATGCGATACCAATCTGCGGTTTCACCCAATCTTCATCTCCCATTCCAACTGCACGCAACATTCCACGCGCTGGGGCGCGCTCTAATCCATCTGTGACAAGTCCAGAGCGAGGTTTCATCTTTGACATGAGAGAATTCTACCCTGACCGCCTCGATCTGAGACAAGGCTAAAAACAATTAAAAGGAGACACCCCTGTGTCAAGGCAAGCAACCGATACCACCCTTGACCCAACCAGATGGCGCACGCTTTTCGTCGTAGCCATATCCCAATTGATGTTGATTCTCGATAGTTCAATCATGAATATCGCGATTCCAAGTGCCAAGGTTGATTTGGGAATCTCTGATGCCAATCAGCAGTGGATTATCACCGCCTACACATTGGCATTTGGTTCACTGCTGCTACTTGGCGGTCGCATAGGTGACTTCATGGGACGTAAGAAGATCTTCATCATTGGACTCCTTGGATTTGCCGGTGCATCGGCGCTCGGTGGTCTTGCTTCAACTCAAGGTCTGCTCTTTGCATCCCGCGCTTTACAAGGTGTCTTCGGCGCCCTGCTTGCACCGGCCGCCCTGGCAATTATCTCTGTGACATTTACCGTTCCAAAAGAGCGGGCAAAAGCATTTGGAGTATTTGGCGCGATCTCTGGTGGCGGCGCAGCTATTGGACTTATCGTCGGCGGCGTTCTTACCGAATACACATCATGGCGATGGTGCCTTGGCGTCAATACTCCAATCGCGATCCTCGCAGCCATCTTGGCAGCCAAGTTTGTGCATGAATCAAAAGCTGCTGGCGATAAGAAATATGACATTCCTGGAGTTGTGACAGCAACTGCTGGGCTCTTCTCTCTCACCTACGGATTTAATGAAGCAGCACGTGAGGGCTGGACTGATTCCCTAGCGCTCACCTTCTTTGCTGCAGCAGTTGTACTGCTTATGGCCTTTGTCGTTATTGAATCAAAGGTGGCAAGTCCGCTGATGCCTCTTCGCGTTATAACCGAACGCAACCGTGGTGGTTCATACCTTGGTTCACTCATTGTGGGAGCCGGGCTATTTTCAATGTTCCTATTCCTTGGTCTCTACCTACAAGTGATTCTTGGATACACACCACTTCGCTCTGGCTTTGCATTCTTGCCATTCTCTGTCGGCATCATCATCTTCGCTGGAGTAGCATCCCAACTGCTACCGAAGATTGGACCAAAGCCACTCATGGTGCCAGGGCTTATCTTCGCTGGAATTGGGCTTTTGATGCTCACCCGCATCACACCTGAAACTGGCTATGTCACACACGTACTTCCATCACTACTCATCATGAGCTCAGGTATGGCACTGGTGTTTATCCCGCTGACATCAACTTCACTCCATGGCGTCTCTGGGCGTGACACCGGTGTTGCAAGTGCGATGGTCAACACCTCTCAGCAGATTGGTGGATCACTGGGAGTTGCACTGCTCAATACCATTGCGGCAACTGCAACGACTGCCTATGCCGCAACACATACTGAACTTGGAAAGATGGTTCAACCTTTTGCTGTGACGCATGGATTCACCACGGCATTTAAGGTCAGCGCCGTGCTTTTATTTGCGGGCGCAATTGTGCTCTTTTTCTTTATCAATATTGGAAAAGAGTCACTGGTTGAAACTGAAGGAGCAGGAGCGCACTAACTAGTTACTAGCCTTGACCTAAGTGGCCAAGTAGCAGCTCGCGAACTCGCGCCGCATCTGCTTGGCCCTTTGTCTCTTTCATGACTGCGCCAATGAGGGCGCCAGCTGCTGGCAAGTGTCCCCCGCGAACTTTCTCGGCAGTTTCTGCTTGTTCAGCACAAACTTTCTCAATAGCGGCCATGAGCGCACCATCATCGTTAACAACTTTAATGCCACGCTTTGCCACAACTTGCGCTGGCTTTCCTTCGCCAGCGATAACGCCCTCAACAACTTGACGAGCAAGTTTGTCGGTTAGCTCACCTGCTGCAACCAGTGCGATAAGTTCGGCAACATCGGCCGGGGTGATGGCAAGTTCAGTGACTGCAATATTTTGATCATTCGCGATACGCGATATTTCACCAAGCCACCAGGTGCGCGCCTTGGTGGGATCGGCGCCCAACAAGACAGTTGCTTCAACAATATCTAATACATCAGCGTTAATCATTGCCTGCATCTCTTTATCAGGCACGTTCCACTCTTCTTTAATTCGCTTGCGACGTAGTGATGGTCGTTCTGGCAAGGTTAAACGTAGCTCTTCAATCCAGGTGGCAGCAGGTGTTACTGGAAGTAAATCTGGATCTGGGAAATATCGGTAATCCTCTGCCTGCTCTTTCGAGCGACCAGAACGAGTCAGGCCAGTATCTTCTTGGAAGTGACGAGTCTCTTGCTTCACTTTCTTGCCTTCATTGAGCAGCTCTGCGTGACGAATCATTTCCCCACGGATGGCGCGCTCAACCGAGCGAAGTGAGTTCACGTTCTTAGTCTCCGACCTGGTTCCTAAAACATCAGAGCCAATTGGCTTGAGGGAAACGTTGGCATCGCATCGCAATGAGCCTTGCTCCATCTTCACATCAGATACTTTCAGGCCGCGCAGGATGTCGCGAAGCTCTGCCACATAAGCCTTAGCCACCTCTGGTGCGTATTTGCCTGTGCCAGGAACAATCTTGGTAACAATTTCAACTAGTGGAATTCCAGCACGGTTGTAATCAAGTAGTGAATAGTCGGCGCCATGAATACGACCGGTAGCACCACCAACGTGAAGTGACTTTCCCGTGTCTTCTTCCATATGCACACGTTCAACTTCAATCCGGAATTGCTTGGGACCTTCATCAGTATCTATTTCGACATCGACATATCCATCAAAGCAGATTGGTTCGTCATACTGTGAAATCTGGAAGTTCTTAGGCATATCTGGATAGAAGTAATTCTTGCGCGCAAAGCGACTATACGGCGCAATTTTGCAATTCAGTGCCAGGCCAATCAGAATCGTTGACTCAATCGCTTTCTCATTGACCACCGGCAGTGCGCCAGGAAGGGCTAAGCAGACCGGACATGTTTGGGTATTTGGCGCTGCCCCAAACTCTGTGGCGCAAGAACAGAACATCTTGCTATGAGTATTTAGTTCAACGTGAACCTCAAGACCCAGTACTGGGTCCCACTTGGCAATTACTTCTTCATAGGTGGGAAGCGCCATTACTTGCCTCCTGCCAACACTGGTGCTTTGGAAAGAATGGGTGCGCCCCATTCTGCAAGCAGCGCTGCTTCAAGTGCTGCCCCTGCTTGATAGAGACGCTGATCTTGCATAGCAGGTGCCATGATTTGAAAACCAACTGGCAAGTTATCTTCTTCAGCTAAACCTGCAGGCAGTGACATGCCACAGATTCCGGCAAGGTTAACCGGAATGGTTGCCACATCACCTAAATACATCGCCATCGGATCATCGACTTTCTCACCAATTTTATATGCAGTTGTGGGAGCCGTTGGTGAGACCAAGACATCAGCTTGCGTAAATGCCTTTACGTAATCTTGAATGATTAAGGTGCGAATCTTCTGCGCACTGCCGTAGTAAGCATCGTAATAACCAGATGAGAGCGCGTATGTTCCAAGAATGATGCGGCGCTTTACTTCGCGGCCAAAACCAGCATCGCGAGTGGCGCTCATGACAGCTTCGGCCGATGCACCAGCTGCATCTCCTGTGCGAAGGCCGTAGCGCATTGCATCAAAACGTGCCAAGTTCGAAGAACACTCTGATGGAGCAATTAAGTAATAGGCAGCAAGTGCATATTCAAAGTTTGGACAATCTACTTCCACAATTTCAGCACCAAGAGAAGCTAAAATCTGCAGTGATTCATCAAAGCGTGCTTGCACGCCCTTCTGATATCCAGCACCTTGTAACTGCTTAATCACGCCAATCTTCATGCCTTTGACATCACCGCTCTTTGCCGCAGCAACAACTGCTGGAACGGGTGCGTTAATACTTGTTGCATCTTTTGGATCATGTCCTGCCATCACTTCATGCAGCAGCGCCGTATCTAATACGGTGCGACCAAAGGGCCCGGCTTGATCAAGACTTGATGAGTATGCAATCAAACCAAAGCGAGAGACGGCGCCATATGTGGGGCGAACTCCGACGATTCCGGTTAGCGCCGCCGGTTGGCGAATGGATCCACCAGTATCTGATCCCACTGCAAGTGGTGCTTGAAAGGCGGAGACAGCAGCTGCCGAACCACCCGATGAACCACCAGGTGTGCGAGTTAAATCCCACGGATTAAATGTTGGGCCATAGCCAGAGTTTTCAGTCGATGAACCCATCGCAAACTCATCCATATTTGTCTTACCTAAGATCACCAAGCCGGCACTTTTAAGTTTGCTAACAACTGTTGAGTCATATGGCGGACACCAACCTTGCAAAATTTTTGAGCCAGCAGTTGTGGGAACTCCGCGTTGTGCCAGCACGTCTTTCAGGGCTAATGGAATTCCGGCAAGAGGTGAAAGTTTTTCGCCACTCTTACGTTTGTCATCTACTGCCTTTGCTTGCGCAAGTGCGCCTTCAGCATCAACATGTAAAAAGGCTTTTACCTGGCCATCAACAGCGGCAATCTGATTAAGGTGTGCCTTCGTTAATTCAACTGCAGTAGTTGTTCCAGCTGCCAAAGCTTCGGCCATCTGGGTTGCGCTCTGGCGAATCATTCTGCCTCACCAAGAATTTGTGGAACGCGGAAACGTGCTTCCTCTTGTGCTGGAGCACCAGAGAGTGCATCTATTGGCGAAAGACTAGGAAGGACAACATCAGGGCGTGCAATATTTTCAAGAAGTTGCGGATGCGATGTTGCTTTCACCCCGGTCAGGTCTACCTCTTGCACTCGAGCAACGGCATCGAGAATCATTCCAAATTGGGAAGCAAGGCTTACTAGCTCCTCCTCTGTCATTTCAATTCGGGCAAGGCCTGCAAGTTTTGCGACATCATCGCGGGAGAGGCTGCTCATGTGCTGGAGTCTATAAAAGGTTTGGTTTAAGAGCGAATCTGGCCAGTGCCGGTAACAATCCAGGTAGTAGTTGTCATCGCCTCTAACCCCATTGGACCACGTGCATGCAACTTCTGATTTGAAATGCCAATCTCTGCACCGAATCCCATTTGTTCGCCATCGGTAAAACGGGTTGAGGTATTGACCATCACCGCAGCGCAATCAGAGAGGGCGATAAATCGAGCGGCGGCAGCCTTATCTTCTGTCACGATAGCTTCAGTGTGGTTAGTGCCGTATTGCGCAATGTGATCAGCTGCAGCATCAATGGAATCAACGACTCCCACATTCATCTCCAGCACACCGTACTCAGTCGACCAGTTTTCATCCGTTGCAATAGTTGCTGAAATGTTGAACTTCTGCGCCACCTTCTGCGCTGTTGCATCAGTATGCAAAATAACCCCAGCATCGCTAAGAGCTTTGAGCGCCATTGGCAAAAATGTTGGCGCAATCGCCTTATGCACCAGCAAGGTCTCTGCTGTGTTGCAAACACTTGGCCGATGTGTCTTTGAGTTAATAAGAATAGGTAGCGCCTTTTGAATATCTGCAAATTCATCGACATAGACGTGACAGACACCAGCGCCAGTTTCGATTGTTGGCACCGTTGATTCGTCAACGACCATACGAATGAGGGCCGCGCTGCCTCGTGGAATAACAAGGTCTACCTTTCCACGCGCCGTCAGTAACGCCTTAGTTGTTGCCCGATCTTCTGATGGAACAAGTTGAATGACCTCAGGTGAAATCTTTGTGGTGCTCAAGGCATCGCGCATAACGCTGACCAATATTTCATTGCTATTACGCGCCGATGATGAACCACGCAATAGCGCAGCATTTCCTGACATCAGCAGAATTACTGCGGCATCGACGGTGACATTGGGACGTGCCTCATAGACCATTCCGATCACACCGAATGGCACAGAGATCTGCTTGAGCTCTAGCCCGTTTTCTAACGTTGATTCTCGCAAAGTGCGACCAAGTGGATCTGCAAGGGCTGCCACTTGGCGCGCTCCCCCAGCAATACCTTTAATACGTTCTGCGGTAAGCAAAAGACGGTCCTGCAATTGCGGATGCATCTGCTCATTTTGTGCGCTTTGCATATCAATCTCATTGGCAGCCAAGATTTCGGCGCTCCGTGATTCAATTGCGTTCGCAATGACTTCAAGTGCGGACTTGCGTTCGGCACCTGTGGCAGTTGATAAAGTGCGAGCAGCGATTCGAGCTTTAGTCGCCAGTTCGGCGATTATTGCTTCGGCGCTCATAGAAGTACTAAATCATCTCTATGCACAAGCTCGCGCTCGTATTCCGCGCCCAATGATGCTGCGAGTTCCTTCGTTGAACGTCCCAGCATTTGTGGAATTTCAGTTGAATCAAATGCAACGAGGCCACGTGCAATCACTTTGCCAGCTTCAGAGGCAAGTTCAACGGTGTCACCCGAGATGAACTCTCCTTCAACAGCTGTGACACCAGCCGGAAGTAGCGACACTCCTCGCTCAAGAATTGCCTTCACTGCTCCGGCATCCAGAATAAGGCGACCTTGTGGCGTTGATGCATGTGCCAGCCAGAGCAGACGCGAGTTAGCCTTCGAACTTTGCGCTGCAAAGAAGGTTCCAAAATCTTCACCGGCTACTGCATGACCGCAATGAGCAAGGGATGTAAGCAGCATAGGAATTCCAGCACTCGTTGCAATGCGCGCTGCCTCTACCTTCGTCACCATTCCACCACTTCCAACACCGGCAGATCCTGCTCCACCTAAGACAATGGATTCGATATCTGACATCTTGGCGACATATCGAATTGGCTGGGCGCCACTTTGTGTTGGTGGCGCGTCATAGAGCGCATCAATATCTGAAACCAGAATCAATAAATCAGCATGGATAAGTAGCGCAACAAGTGCTGCCAGCCGATCATTGTCACCAAATCTAATCTCTTGGGTTCCGACAGTGTCATTTTCATTGACAATTGGAATAACGCCCAGTGAAAGCAATTTATTGAGCGTTTGCTGCGCATTTTGGTAGTGCGAGCGGCGCACAATATCTTCAGTGGTCAGTAGAACTTGAGAAGAAATAACGCCATGGGATGAAAACTTCTCGTGGTACTCGGCAATAAGTAAACCTTGTCCGACAGAGGCTGCCGCTTGTTGGGTAGCTAAATCCTTTGGGCGAACCTTTAAGCCCAATGGCGCCAACCCAGCAGCAATTGCACCAGATGAAACTAGGAGTACATCGGCTCCGCGCTTTTTAAGTGAGTAAGCAAAGTCAACAATTTTTGCAACAGCGTGTGGATCTAACTCTGACCCAGCAGCACCGGTAAGTGAAGACGAGCCGATTTTGATGACGATGCGCTTAGCGCTGGTTGAAGCCTCGCGGTTCACTTGTCATGACTTTCTTCTTCGCTCTCTTCTAGATGAGCTAATGATAACTTTATTTCAGGATTTGTTGGCTCTTGCACGTTATATTCCCACTGCCGGGCTATTTCGTCATCTGAAAGTTTATCTACCTCAGGCTCAACCGCGCCCCATGCACCTTCAAGACGTGAATCTTCTCCGCGGCGATGTAAGAAGCCAGCAAGTTGTTCGGCGCCAGCTTCGATGGTTGGCTCCCATTCGAATACGACTTCGTTATCACCAGAACCAATGCGCACTTCCGAACCGGCAACGGCGCCCTTCTTAAAGAGTTCCTGCTCAACACCTAACTGCGCCAGGCGATCTGCGAGATATCCAATGGCTTCGGCATTCTTAAAGTTTGTCTGGCGCACCCAGCGCACAACTTTCTGTCCGCGCACGCTAAAGGATCCATCGCCATTGAGTTGAACCGAGAAACCAGAATCATCGACAGCAACCGGGCGCAAGATGATACGCGTGCGTTCTTCTTTCGCAGCTTCTGCTCGCTCGCGTTGCACAAGTCGAGCCATGGCATACATAAGTTCAGGCAAACCTTCTCGGCTTGCTGCAGATACTGGGTAAACCTCGTAACCTTTTTCTTTCAACTGCTCCTGCACCATATCGGCCATCGCTTTGCCATCAGGTAAGTCAATTTTATTGAGCGCAATGATGCGTACGCGATCTTCCAGGCCGCCATAGAGGGCAAGCTCATTTTCAATAGCATCCAAATCATCAACTGGGTTGCGATCTGTCTCCAGAGTTCCGCAATCGAGAACATGCACGAGTGCAACGCAGCGTTCTACGTGGCGCAAGAATTGAAGTCCAAGACCTTTTCCTTGTGATGCACCCGGAATAAGTCCTGGAACATCTGCCACGGTAAAGCGGGTATCACCCGCCTGCACCACACCTAGATTTGGAACAAGGGTGGTAAATGGATAGTCAGCAATCTTTGGTCGAGCCGCTGATACGGCGGCAATTAAAGATGATTTACCCGCACTAGGAAAACCAACGAGTGCGATATCAGCAACAGATTTAAGTTCAAGAGTAAGTCTGCGTTCTTCACCTGGCTCGCCAAGGAGTGCAAAACCTGGTGCGCGGCGTTTAGAAGAAGAGAGCGCTAAGTTACCTAATCCGCCGTGGCCACCACGTGCTGCTAGAAAAGTTGTGCCGATACCGATGAGATCTGCAATTTGCGTCCCATCTTCATCGTAAATAACTGTGCCATTTGGAACAGCCATGATGAGATCTTCACCTGATACTCCATCTTTGCGATCACCAAATCCTTGATGACCTGATGTTGCTTTGCGATGTGGTGAGTGATGGAAATCAAGCAGGGTTGTCACAGATGAATCAACAACCAAAATGATGTCTCCCCCACGTCCGCCATTACCGCCATCTGGCCCACCGAGTGGCTTAAATTTTTCGCGCTTAACCGAGACGCAGCCGTCGCCACCTTTTCCGGCGGTGGCAAAGAGAGTGACGCTATCGATAAATGTTGTCATCTCATCTACCCTTTCTAAATATTTGTTAAATAAAAAAGCGGACCGCGATAAATGCGGCCCGCTCTTTGTAGAGACACCTTAATTAAACTGCAGGGACTACATTCACTACGCGACGACCGCGAGCGCGACCGAATTCAACTGC
>NZ_JBBAMU010000020.1:7630-18980 GCF_040402315.1 Candidatus Planktophila sp. | reverse complement strand
AAGGTGGCACCGAGAAATATTCGTAAAAGCCGAGAGGCTCGATTTTGTGAACCCCATGAACTCACTACACCTCGGGAAATACTCTGCAATGAGTTCATGTCGTGAGGATACCTTTTAGGAGAATATCTGGCTCCCTGACTTGGATTCGAACCAAGAACCTGTCGATTAACAGTCGACTGCTCTGCCGTTGAGCTATCAGGGAATGAGGTCCAACTCTACCGCAGGGGGTAAGCCGGCGCCAAAATGCCTGCATTAGAGCGAACTAATGGAGAGTTCATGCAGCCCACGTTTCTGGGTTTCCAGGGCCACTAACTCTGCAAATGCTGCGTTGTACTGCTCCTGATTTTCAACCGGATTAAGGCGCTGCAGACTTGATTTCAAATCTGCAATCTTTCGACTGACAAGTACTTCACGTAATCTGGCGACAATACTTGAAACATACTTCTCTGAAACTGCTCCATCTGTGCGCACTGGTTCCACCGAAAGTTCAGTAAATAGCTGCTTCATGCGATCATCGTCAACTTTTTCCAGGGCTAGCGGTTCGGTGCCAAATGAATCGATAATGCGGCGAAGTTCCCGGTAGGCCGGATGAGTAAATGCCTCATCTTCAATTGTGCTCCAGCCAAAGACAAGTCCTGACATCTGTAACTTAGCTTTCAATACTTCTCGCTCTAACATCAAGGTTGGCTCAGTCGGATTAGGTCGCCACTGCGCATCGGCAGCCGGTGCCTCACTCTGAACTTGAGTTGTGCTCACTTTCTTCAGGGCCGTGTTCACTGCGGCAGTGACAACTTCGGTCTCTATTCCAAGCCAGCCTGATAAAGATTTGATGTATTCCGGGCGTAGTGATTTATCGCGAATCGCTGCAACCAGTGGGGCGGCGGTGTTGAGCGCATTAACACGTCCTTCGGCGGTATTGAGATCATGTTTTTTAAGTTCGGTGCGAATGGCAAATTCAAAGAGTGGAACTCGCTTTGCAATCAAATCACGCAAGGCGAGGTCGCCTTTATGTTGACGCAGATCGCAGGGGTCTAGGCCATCTGGTTCTACTGCCACAAATGTTTGAGTGACAAACTTCTGATCATCACCGAAAGCTTTCATGGCAGCTTTTTGTCCAGCAGCGTCGCCATCGAAGGTGAAGATCACTTCACCGCGGAAAGTATCGGCATCCATCAGTAGCCTGCGAATAATGCGAATGTGATCATCACCGAAGGCTGTGCCACATGTGGCAACGGCAGTTGTTATTCCAGCCAAATGACATGCCATCACATCGGTATAGCCTTCAACGACAACTACTTGACGACTCTTGGCAATTTCTTTCTTAGCCATATCAAGGCCATAGAGAACTTGTGACTTCTTATAGATAGGAGTTTCTGAGGTATTTAAATACTTAGGACCTTGATCCTCTTCATCACTAGCTAATTTACGAGCTCCGAATCCGACGATATCGCCGGAGATATCTTTAATCGGCCACATGATGCGATTTCTAAACTTATCGATCGGCCCGCGCTCACCCATCTTAGAAAGTCCCGCTTCTTCTAACTCTTCAATGGTGTATCCGGCGGCGCGCAGATGCTTAGTCAGTAAATCCCAACCATTGGGTGCATATCCCACTCCAAATAAATCACATGCCGCTTTATCAAATCCGCGTTTAGTAAGCAGATCACGGGCATGGGCGGCATCGGGGGAAGAATTAACCAGATCTTGATAGAACTTGGCGGCAGCTAAATGTGCGGCATACAAACGTGAACGCTGGGAAATCGGTTGTGCTGGCCCACCTTCTTCATAGCGCAGGGTGTAACCAATTTGAGAGGCAAGTCGCTCAATTGTTTCGGTAAAACTTAAATGCTCTGTCTTCATCATAAAATCGATGACATCCCCGCCAACACCGCAACCAAAGCAGTGATAGTAATTCTTAGAAGGTGTGACGTGAAAGGAAGGAGATTTTTCATCATGAAACGGGCAAAGCCCCTTCTTCTGTCCCCCGCCCGCATTTTTAAGTGCAACACCAGCTGCTGAAACAACCTCGTCGATATGTGCATGCTCGCGCACATAGACGATGTCATCAGCCTTAATCCGCCCGCTCATGTTCCTACCTTATCTACGCTTTGCGGGAGCTTGCGAGAGATGGGCGTGTAAGGCATATGCGCCGGGGTCGGTCAGGCTAGCAATTTGGTCAATGACAATACGTAAACGCTCTGAATCATTTGTGGCCTGCTTCCAATCGTCTTCAAAGATTGGGTCCAGTTCGCTGGGGGCTGCATCAAAGAGCATCTGCACCAAATCATGAATGACTACTTGTTGTTTTGCATAGCGCTCTTGCGATGCCGCAGCGCTAATCAGGTAATGCCCAGCAACAGCCTTCAGGAAATCAACCTCGACTTTTGCTTCGCGTGGAATTTCAAGATTGGCGCTATAGCGAGTCAGTGGACCATCGCCGTGAACTTTGCGAGTTTCAAGTTCGGCAGCCAGCACAAAGCGGCCAATCAGCTGTGAAGTCGTATCTTTTAAGCGAGCAAGGGCGCGATGTGTGCGATCAAAGTGAGTTGGCCAGCAAGTCAGTGATTGCAAACGGGTAAGGGCAGCTGCGGCCTCGACCTTAGTTGCATCACTGCCATAGTTCACTGTCATCTCTTTGTATAAAGTATCGAAATCGTTATCAAAATTCTTCACCTGAACTTGGCCAGCAAAGATGGCATCTTCTAAATCATGCACGGAGTATGCGCAATCATCAGACCAATCCATGATCTGAGCTTCAATACATTTGCGCTCATCGGGTGCACCTGCTCGCATCCAGGTGAAGATTTCCGTGTCATCGCCATACACACCAAACTTGCGTGGATTCTCCGCTCTCGTCCACGGATATTTCGTTGCGGCATCAAGTGATGCTCGAGTCAGATTAAGTCCGAGACTTTTGCCGTCAAGTGAAACAGTCTTTGCTTCAATGCGCGTGAGTAACCTAAAACTCTGAGCATTTCCTTCAAAGCCGCCACATGGCTGCGCCGCTTCAGCTAGCGCTTCTTCCCCATTGTGACCAAAAGGTGGGTGTCCCATATCGTGTGACAAACATGCAGTCTCAAGTAGATCTGGATCTGCGCCAAGTGATTCTCCTAGTTCGCGACCAATCTGGGCGCACTCCAGTGAGTGAGATAAACGAGTGCGTTGAAAATCATTCTCCCAAGGAACTGCGACCTGAGTTTTAGCAGCTAGCCGGCGAAGGGCGGCAGAGTGAATAACACGGGCGCGATCGCGCATGAATTCAGTGCGACCAGCACGCTTTGCCGGTTCATCAAGAAATCGCTCTTGATCGGCAGCGCTATATGCCTTAGGCAACTGGGTCATTCACATACCTTACAAGTTTGCTGTTAGTCAGGTGATCGCTGATATGAATGCCTCGTCTGCCTAGCGTGATGTACGCCAGATAGGCACCAGCTTCTCTAATCAAATATCGATACCGTGATTTCGCAAGGGTATTGGGTCCGGTGCTGGCAGGTGAACAAGTTGCAGTTGCTCCTAAGTCTTTTGCCATCGTGATGGTGCGCTGGCAGTGATAAGCATCAGTTGCAATGATGACGTTATATAACTTTCGACTCTTCATCTCTTTGATATATGCCTGGGTCTGGGAAAAAGTATCTCGCCCTACTGGAATTGAAATAACTTTATTTTTCGCTACTCCGTTTTGGGTCAACCAATATTTTCCGGCAGCGGCTTCAGTTGTGCGATCTCCGGGGGCACCAGCTCCGACAGTAATAATCAGCGGTGCATATCCAGCATCTTTGATTCGCTTTGCTTCGATCAGGCGTGCAAGTAATACCTCACCTGGTACGCCATCCAGCTGCGCCGCCCCCGGCACAACAATGACTTCTGCCGTAGAACGAAAGGTTGGGTTCTTAGCAGAGTTCCAAGTAACAAAGAGTGCGTAGGTAGGAATAATGAGAACCACAGCCAGCACCAAGGAAATAACTCGCCTGAATAACTTAAACATTAACCACCCGAGAACATATCTTCAGCATCGAGCTGAATCATTTCATCAGGATCATTAAGCCAGCCATCGGGCAGCGTTGGCGGGCGACCGCTACTTGTGCGACCTCGTGGCTTATCACCGATTTCAACCGGATAGGGCTGATCATCTAATTGATTCAATAGTGAGCGAAGTTCGTTTAAGGAAGCGACCATTCCAAATTGACGGCGAAGTTCAGATGGAACACTAAAGCCCTTGAGATACCAGGCCATATGTTTACGTAGGTCGCGACAACCACGATCTTCAGATTCAAAGTATTCAACCATGAGTTCACCATGGCGAAACATCACTTCGCTCACCTCATGCAGCGTTGGCAATACCCGGCTACTTTCACCGTTAAATGCGGCAACTAAATCCGCAAAGAGCCACGGGCGACCTAGGCAACCCCGGCCCACAACAACTCCCGCACATCCACTTTGGCGCACCATCTCGATGCCATCGGCCCCAGACCAGATATCGCCATTACCTAATACCGGAACCCCGGTTGGTTTTAAGTGTTCAACAAGTTGGGCGATGGCAGACCAATCAGATTTTCCTTCATACATTTGCTGGGCGGTGCGCGCATGCAACGCCACCCAAGCAACACCTAAGTCAGCAGCTGACTTTGCTGCCTCCAAATATGTGTGGTGATCTGAATCAATACCAATACGCATCTTGACGGTGACTGGAATTCCATAAGGCTTGGCGTTTTCTACCGCAGCTTTCACAATTTCACGGAAAAGATTGCGCTTAAAGGGAAGTGCGGCTCCCCCGCCCTTGCGAGTAACTTTTGGAACCGGGCAACCAAAGTTCATATCAATATGATCAGCTAGATTCTCGCGCCCAATCATCTTGACCGCTTCGGCCATATGGTGTGGGTCAACGCTATAGAGCTGGACCGAACGTGGCCATTCGCCCGCACCTGGTTCAATCATGCGCAGCGTTTCCGGGATGCGCTCTAGTAGCGCGCGCGCAGTCACCATCTCCGAGACAAATAAACCTGCACCTTGTTCGCGGCAGAGCATGCGAAATGGGGCATTGGTAATTCCGGCCATCGGTGCCAGAACTACTGGCGGATCTATTAAATGAACTCCATCTTTAAGAGGGAGTTGCAGCGGCGCTAGCAGCCGAGTAGACGTGGAGCTAACCATGCTTGAACTTGATCGAGTGCAATTCGTTCTTGCCCCATGGTGTCGCGATCGCGAATTGTGACCGCTTGATCTTCCAAAGTTTCGAAGTCAATGGTGATGCAGTACGGAGTACCGATTTCATCTTGGCGACGATAGCGGCGGCCGATAGCACCAGAATCATCGAAATCAATATTCCAGTTCTTACGTAGCTCTGTCGCTAAATCACGTGCTTTAGGTGACAAATCAGCGTTACGAGAAAGCGGCAGTACCGCAGCTTTTACGGGAGCAATGCGATGATCAAATTTCATCACCGCCCGCTTCTCCATCTCACCTTTTGCATTCGGTGCTTCATCTTCAGTAAAAGCATCCATCATAAATGTCAGTGCGCAGCGATCAACACCCGCAGCAGGCTCAATCACATATGGTGTCCAGCGCTCATTCTTCTCTTGATCAAAGTAAGACAAATCTTTTCCAGATGCAGCAGAGTGCGCTTTGAGGTCGAAATCGGTTCGGTTTGCGATTCCTTCGAGCTCGCCCCATTCAGTTCCGTTAAATTCAAATTTGTACTCGATATCGGTTGTGCCCTTTGAGTAATGAGAGAGCTTCTCTTTTGGATGCTCGAACAGGCGTAGCCGTTCTGGATTAATTCCTAGATCTGTGTACCAATTAAGGCGAGTTTCAATCCAGTACTTATGCCACTCTTCATCGGTACCAGGAACTACGAAGAATTCCATCTCCATCTGCTCGAATTCACGAGTACGGAAGATGAAATTGCCGGGAGTAATTTCATTACGAAATGATTTACCAATCTGGCCAATACCAAAAGGTGGCTTCTTGCGCGATGTGGTCATCACGTTATCAAAGTTAATAAAGATTCCTTGGGCTGTCTCAGGTCGCAAATAGGCAAGACCTGTCTCATCTTCTACCGGGCCGAGAAAAGTCTTAAGTAAGCCAGAGAATTGTTTAGGTGTTGTAAATTGTCCTTTATTGCCGCAGGCCGGACAGTTCATATCTGCAAGGGATTCCAGCTTCTTCTTATGCTTGGCCTCATACTGCTCTTCTAAATGATCTGCCCGATAACGCTTATGGCAGGCGGTGCACTCTGTGAGCGGATCGCTAAATGTTGCAACGTGTCCGGAGGCTTCCCACACTTCACGTGCCAGGATTACTGAAGAATCAAGACCGACCACATCTTCGCGGCCCATGACCATCGACTTCCACCACTGGCGCTTGACGTTGTTCTTGACTTCAACTCCGAGTGGGCCGTAATCCCAAGAAGCTCGAAGGCCACCATAAATTTCAGAGGAAGGGAATACAAATCCACGACGCTTTGAGAGTGAAACAATATTTTCTAAACGGTCTACCGCCATTTCAAATCTCCATCCGGCTGGCTGTCGGCGAATTACAACGGTCGTTGGAATCGTGTAATTAGTTTACTCGTAGGCTCCGGGCTCATCGATCGCTCTGGCAAGAACAGGAATCGCTTCTAACTTTGCGCGGGTGGAACTCAGCGCCCGGCGATAAGAGCCAACGTTCTGCCACTCAGTTGTGAGCACCCAGAGCGTTGGCTCATCTAGATTCTGCCCAACCACACCTGAAATAAAGCCAGTTGCCTGCGCTAAGACATCGCACACAGCCTCAAGTTCTGCGCGGAATTTCTCTCCTTCGGCCAAGGGGAGCTCAAATCTGGCGATTGCAATCATGGTCTGAGCCTAGAGTGGTGGGGAACGGGAATGAAAATCATTTTCATTTGTGGTACTTTCCAACTATGAATATCGCGATCACCCTGGCGGCACTGACTGCAATCGCCACGACAACAGGTGGCTACTTAGCGATTAAATCTAAGGACCGCCTTCATCTCGTGCTTGGGTTATCAGCAGGGCTACTGCTTGGCCTTGTAGCTTTTGATCTGCTGCCAGAGATTTTTGAACTCAATACCCAAGAGGTACTTCATGCACCAGTAACCTCCGTTGCACTCATTGGCGGATTCTTACTGCTTCACTTCTACGAGCAAATCTTTGGTTCCCACGAACCAGCTGAATCAGATTACGGCCATGACCATATCCACTCTTCCAATATTGCCGGCGCCTTTGGCGCCGTTGCGATGGGAGGCCACGTATTTCTAGATGGGCTAGCTCTCGGTGTTGCCTTCAAGGTAAGTAACAATCTTGGAATCGCAGTCTTTATCGCGCTCCTAGTTCACGCCTTTAGTGATGGTCTGAATACCGTGTCATTTCTTATCAAGAGCGGTTCATGGGGCAAGAAGGGTATCTGGCTTCTTGGCGTAGATGCCATCGCTCGAATCAGCGGCGCCGCACTTGGCGCATCTCTTGCAATCAATGACAACTTCGTCGGAATTTATCTCGCAGTATTTGCCGGAATTGTTATCTACCTTGCAACCTCACATATCTTGCCGGAAGCACACTCTCGGCATAAGTCTCGCTACACAATTCTTGCGACCCTAGTAGGCGTTGGAATCATGTGGGCGCTAGTCGGCTACCTCCACGGTATGGAATAAATGTCTCGATCAAATCCAAGAGTTTTAAGCACGCTTGAACGAGCTGGCGGTTTTGCTAGTGCGCAAGAGGTCTACCGACTCATGCAACGTGAAGGTGAGCGAATCGGTCTAACCACCGTCTATCGCTCGCTGCAGAGTTTGGTCAACGACAAGATTGTCGACGTGCTTAGGCGTGATGATGGTGAGGCAATCTACCGCCTCTGTGGAGAGGCACATCATCATCATTTAGTCTGCAAGTCATGTGGCGATACTGTTGAAATTGAAGGCGGCGCAATTGAGAAGTGGGCAAAAGTAATGGCAGAGGAACATGGTTTTCGCGAAGTGGGCCACACTGCAGAAATCTTTGGTCTCTGCGCTAAGTGCTAAGCGCTACCAAATCTGCGTTCGCGCCCCGAATAAATCTCAATCGCTTTCCACAATAACGCTGGCGTCATATCTGGCCACAAGACATCCATAAAAACAAGCTCAGCATAAGTTGATTGCCACGGTAAGAAGTTGCTAGTGCGCTGTTCTCCCGATGAGCGCAGGAACATATCGACATCGCGCATCTTGGGTGAATATAGATACTTCTCTAACGTCTTTTCATTGATGGAATCAGCTTTTACTTTTCCACGCTTCACATCGCGTGCCAGCTCAGTTGCAGCATCAACAATCTCAGCGCGCCCGCCGTAATTTACGCACATATTAAGTGTCAATTTCTTATTCTTACTTGTTAACTCCTGCGCCTCTTCCAGCTCGGAAATCACTGATTTCCATAGCCGCTGCGGGCGACCGAGCCATTGAATCTTGACTCCCATTTCATTCAGGCAATCGCGGCGAGTACGAAGCATCTCGCGGCTATAGCCCATCAAGAACTTCACTTCTTCCGGGCTGCGCTTCCAATTTTCGGTTGAAAATGCATAGGCGCTGATCTCTTTCACACCAAAACCAATTGCAGCTTCTACTAAATCAAAGAGGACTTTTTCACCAGCTTGATGTCCGGCGGTGCGAGGTAATCCGCGCTCTTTTGCCCAGCGCCCATTTCCATCCATCACGATTGCGATGTGTTGGGGAATATCAATCTTCTTAGACATGTCTATCTAATCAAGCCCTCTCAACCATCGGCAAACTTCGCAGTCCACGTTCCAGGTGCCATTGTAGGTAGGCGGTAACCAAACCACTAGCCTCTCGGCGATAGCGAGCTTCACTTTTTTCCGCCACATCCCAATCACCACGCAATAGCGCTTGCATCAGTTCGAGCGCTTCGGCTGATGCGGTAGCCGATGCTGATGGCCGGCAATCCATACAAACTGATCCACCACCCACTAATGAGAAATAACGATGTGGTCCTGGCTTTTCACAACGAGAACATGAAGTCATCGATGGTTCATAACCACCAATAGAAAGTGAGCGCAGAAGAAATGCGTCGAGGATTAGCGATGAATCGTATCGATTATCAGCAAGTGCCTTCATGCCACCAACCACTAAGTGAAATTCTTGCGGGGCTGGCTCTTCTTCTTGCTGGGTAAAACGTTCGGCAGTTTCAAGAATGGCGTGGGCAATTGTCCAACGCTGATAATCGTTGGTGAGCGCTTCCCCGTAATTCATAATCGCTTCAACTTGAGTGATGGTGTCAAAGGTCTTGCCGGCATGCATCTGGATATCTACATGGCTGCCTGGCTCTAAACGGGCTCCGAATTTAGACATAGTTCGGCGCACACCTTTTGCCACACCACGCACGCGGCCATGCTCTTTGGTCAGCAAGGTAATGATGCGATCTGCTTCACCCAGCTTTTGCGTGCGCAAAATAATTGCCTCATCGCGATAGAGCTTGGAAAGCGGCGCCGGCATACTGCGTACGGTAGTTAGCGAATAGCGCGATTGATTGCAGACACGACGGCTTTGAGTGAAGCAGTCGTTGTATTAGGGTCGATTCCGACTCCCCAGAAGACCTGGCCGCCAATTTCACACTCAAGATATGCCGCAGCAGTTGCATCGCCACCGGATGAGAGCGCGTGCTCGTGGAAATCAAGCACTCTCACATCAACACCATGATTTTGCATGATGTGACAGAAGGCAGCAATCGGACCGTTTCCAGTTCCAGCTAGTTCTACCGGTTCACCGCGATCTGTAATCTTGATTGTCAGTTGAACATCTTCACCCATGACTGAGTTTTGTGACATTCCCTTTAATCTGAAGCGGCCCCACGGCGCTGAATCTGTTGGCAGATATTCATCTTCGAAGATATGCCACAACTGCTCTACCGTAATTTCCCCACCCTCAGTATCAGTCTTTGCCTGAACAATTCTGGAGAATTCAATTTGGTGGCGACGTGGCAAATCTAGGTGATGTTCACTCTTCATCAAGTAGGCAACTCCACCCTTACCTGATTGAGAGTTCACCCGAATTACTGCTTCATAGGAACGACCCACATCTTTTGGATCAATCGGCAAATACGGCACAGCCCAGGTGTAATCATCGACTTCTTTGCCAGCAGCCTTTGCATCGCGTTCTAGATGCTCAAAGCCCTTCTTAATTGCATCTTGGTGGGAACCAGAGAAAGCGGTAAAAACTAGGTCTCCACCATAGGGATGGCGCTCTGGCACACGCAATTGATTGCCGTATTCCACCGTGCGACGGATCTCATCGATATCACTGAAATCAATATGTGCATCAATTCCATGTGAAACCAAGTTCATGCCAAGAGTAACAAGGCAAACATTTCCGGTGCGCTCACCATTACCAAAGAGCGTTCCTTCGATTCGATCTGCTCCAGCTAAATATCCAAGTTCAGCAGCGGCAACTCCGGTGCCACGATCATTATGTGGATGGAGGGAGACAATGACGCTATCGCGATTATTTAAGTTTCTGCACATCCACTCGATGGAATCAGCATAGACATTCGGTGTTGTCATTTCCACGGTAGCTGGCAAGTTCATAATTGTCTTCCACTGCGGAGTTGGCTTCCAAACATCGTTAACTGCATTACACACCTCAACGGCGAATTCGAGTTCGGTGCCGGTATAGGACTCAGGTGAATATTCAAAGGAGACCTTGGTCTCTAGAACTGTGGCCATTAGTTCAAGGCAGAGCTGAGCGCCATCGGTTGCAATCTTCTTGATGCCATCTTTATCAAGACCAAATACAACCCGGCGTTGCAAGGTTGAGGTCGAGTTATATAAGTGCACAATCGCTTGCTTAGCACCAGCAATTGATTCATAGGTGCGACGAATAAGTGGTTCGCGAGCTTGGGTAAGCACCTGAATGATGACATCATCTGGAATCAAGCCTTCATCAATAATTTTGCGCACGAAATCGAAATCTGTCTGAGAAGCTGATGGAAAACCAACTTCAATCTCTTTATAGCCCATGGCGACAAGTAATTTGAACATGGCAAGCTTGCGAGGTGTGTCCATCGGGTCGATCAGGGCTTGGTTGCCATCTCGAAGATCCACTGAGCACCACTTAGGTGCCACCGTCATCTGCTTACTTGGCCAGGTGCGATCTGCTAATTCAACTGGAATAAAGGGTGCATAACGATGCACTGGCATCTTGGAAGGCTTCTGCTTTGGAAAATTCATTTCACTTAACTCCTATGTGTTTGGTAGTCGGAAAAGGTTTACCGGCAACACCAAACTCCGCAGCGAGGAGACCGGTCTTTAGGCCTCGCTACGGCGGATAAGGAGGAGTCCGCGGAGCTTCATAGTGGGTAGAGCATAACGC
>NZ_JBBAMU010000020.1:1983-7530 GCF_040402315.1 Candidatus Planktophila sp. | reverse complement strand
CTCACCTGGCGGCGATAGTCCTGCCACTCAGAGCGCTTATTGCGCAGGAAGTAATCAAAGACATGCTCACCTAGGGTCTGGCGCACGAGCTCACTCTTCTCCATCACGGTAATTGCTTCTTCCAGGTTCGATGGAAGTAACTGCGTATCAGTGGAAGCTTCCAGCACATACTTCTTCTCAATACCTTGCAGCCCTGCTGCCAACATCACGGCATAGGCAAGGTATGGATTACATGCTGAATCTGGACAACGGAATTCAATCCGGGTGGAGTTCTCTTTATTTGGTTTATACATCGGGATCCGCACCAGTGCCCCGCGATCATTGTGGCCCCAGTTAATTATGGAGGGTGCTTCTCCCCCGCCTTGTAAGCGCTTATAGGAGTTGACCCATTGATTTGTAACGGCCGTGATTTCAGCAGCGTGTTTTAAAATACCGGCAATAAATTGGCGACCAACAGCAGAGAGATTGAGCTCTGCATTCTGGTCATAGAAAGCATTCTTCTCACCTGCAAAGAGTGAGACGTGGGTGTGCATTCCAGAGCCAGGATGTTCGGTAAAGGGCTTGGGCATAAAGGAGGCGAAGAAGCCTTGGTTAAGGGCCACTTCTTTAATCACATGACGGAAGGTCATGATGTTATCTGCCGTACTTAACGCATCAGCATCGCGCAAATCTATCTCTTGTTGTCCGGGCGCACCTTCATGATGGCTAAATTCAACTGAGACACCCATAGCTTCTAAAGTAGTAATTGCTTGCCGGCGAAAATCATGTCCCACAACTGCAGGTGTGTGATCGAAGTAGCCACCTTGATCAACTGGCACCGGTGCCACGCCTTTTTCGGGTTGTGATTTAAAGAGGAAGAATTCAATTTCTGGGTGGGTGTAACAGGTGTAACCCATCTTGGAAGCTTTAGCTAAAGTGCGACGCAACACATTGCGCGGATCAGCCGGGGATGCTTGCCCACTTGGCAAGGTAATGTCACAGAACATACGAGCAGCGCCTTGCGCCTCTGCTCGCCAAGGCAAGATGGTAAAAGTTGCCGGATCTGGTTTTGCCAACATATCTGATTCAAATTCACGAGCAAAGCCTTCAATCGCAGAACCGTCGAAACCAATTCCTTCTTCAAAAGCATTTTCAAGTTCGGCCGGTGCAATGGCAACAGATTTTAAGGTGCCAAGAATGTCGGTAAACCACAGACGAATGAAACGGATATCGCGTTCTTCCACGGTGCGCAGGACGAACTCTTGCTGCTTGCTCATATTTTCATTATCTGGGGACATGGTCACATCGTGCCAAAGTCACGTTACGCCCATGTTACAAAACTAGAGTTCGCGCCACTTACTTGTCATAGGCAGGCGCCGATCTTTACCAAAAGCACGCTCGGAGACCTTGGTGCCAGGTGGATATTGGCGGCGCTTGTATTCCGCCCGATCGACCATGCCGATCACGCGAATGACTAACTCTCGATCAAAGCCGGCAGCAATGAGTGCATCGTGTCCTAAATCTTCATCGACATAAGCTTTGAGCACTTTATCTAATAGCTCATACTCAGGAAGTGAATCAGAATCTTTTTGATCAGGTCGAAGCTCTGCCGATGGCTCCTTGGTGATGGAGTTCTCCGGAATGGGAGCAACCTCGCCAGCTTCGATAGCAACGCGATTGCGCCAACGCGCAAGTGCCCAAACATCAGTCTTATAAATATCTTTAATCGGGGCATAGCCACCGACGGCATCGCCATAGAGCGTGGAGTACCCACATGCCAGCTCTGATTTATTTCCGGTTGCTAACACCAAGTGGCCATTCTGATTGGAAAGTCCCATCAGAGTGGTGCCGCGCACGCGCGCCTGCACATTCTCTTCGGCAAGTCCGCTCAGTTCGACTTGGCTAGTGAAGGCATCGACCATCTTCTGAATTTCAATAACACGAAAACCAAGGCCGGTGGCGCTGGCCATCGCTTGCGCATCAGCGATGGAATGTTCGGAAGAATATTTACTTGGCATGGCAACCGCGTGCACCTGCTCCGGGCCGAGTGCATCAACAGCCAGGGCTGCCACAACGGCAGAATCGATGCCGCCAGATAAACCAAGTAGGACAGATGAGAATCCGTTCTTGGCAACATAATCGCGCAGCCCCACAACAATGGCCTTCCACATCTGTTCTTCAGCACCAAGGCGCTGTGCGATTCCGGGAATCAGTTGCTTGGCAATTTCTACAGGTACCTCTGAAATGATGACATCGGGCTTTGATGTTGTAGTTGCAACTTCGACATCGACCAGCATCACGCCATCTTCAAATTGTGGAGCACGTGCAATCAGTGCGCCATCGCTATTAACAACAATGCTGTCGCCATCGAAAACTAAATCATCTTGGCCGCCGGTCATATTGAGATAGGCAAGTGGTGCGTTCATTTGGGCAGCGCGCCGGGTAACAAGTTCTAAGCGCACATCATCTTTAGCGCGCTCAAAGGGTGAACCATTGGGCACGATCACAAGTCCAGGCTTGCGCGCTGCGAGTTGGGCGCTGATGCCACCATCGATCCAGAGATCTTCACAAATTGCGATGCCCACATCAACGCCATGAATGCGCACGACCAGCGTGGAATCTCCTGCAACAAAATTGCGGTACTCATCAAAGACGCCGTAATTAGGTAGGTGGCACTTGGCATAGCGGGCTTTTACTTCACCCCCAGCAATAACCGCCACCATATTTTGTGGCCGCCCATTTAGGTGATCGAGATAGCCAACAATGCTGACAATCTGCGGGTTGATCTGGCGCGCCAGTAATTCCAGTGCGCTCTTACTTGCTACTTGAAAAGATGGCCGGAGCGCTAAATCTTCGACCGGATAACCGGTCAGAACCATCTCTGGAAAAATCGCAATGTGGGCGCCAGCTAGCTGCGCCTGGTGGGCACATTTGATAATCATCGCGGCATTACCCGCGAGGTCTCCGACCGTTGGGTTCACCTGCGCCAGGGCCAATCGCAACTTCATTGTTCAAGATTATCGCCCAGTTGCGTATCAGGGGTACCATTGTTTGTGACCCGGGGACCGCGCCAAGCGGCTCCGAGGCAGGAGAAATAATGAGTACAACCCTTTACGGTGGCGCCTCCCATCGCCGCGTGACCATCCTTGATCTGCGCGCGGCCAAGGTGCGCGGTGAAAAATGGCCGATGCTCACCAGCTATGAACAGATCACAGCATCGATTTTCGATGAGGCCCAAATTCCAGTACTGCTCGTCGGTGATAGCGCCGGCAATAATTTTCTCGGCGAAGAGAACACCATTCCGGTCACAGTCGATGATTTAATTCCCCTCACCCGAGCAGTAGTACGCGGATCCGCGCGGGCAATGGTGGTGGCAGATCTACCCTTTGGTTCTTATGAAGCTTCCCCGGAACAAGCACTGACAACTGCTACCCGATTTTTCAAAGAGGCCGGTGCGATGGCGGTGAAGATAGAAGGTGCTCATATTGCAACCGTTGAAAAACTCACCTCTTCCGGTATTCCAGTCATGGTCCACCTAGGCCTTACTCCGCAATCACTTCATCAACTAGGCGGCTATCGAGTGCAGGGTCGCACCGATGGCGATGCCATGTTGGAGGCCGCACTCGCCCTCGAAAAAGCAGGTGCTTTTGCCCTCGTGCTAGAACTTGTGCCAGCCGAATTGGCGGCCAGAATTACCGCAGCCCTGGCAATTCCCACCATCGGAATCGGCGCCGGCGCACAATGCGATGCCCAGGTTCTAGTCTGGACAGATATGGCTGGCTTTACCGCCAATCCGCCCAAACTTGCTAAGGCATATCGCAATCTGCGAGCCGAATTACTAGCTGCTACCAAAGAGTTTGCTACCGAAGTTCGCACCGGAGCATTTCCCACTGAAGCGCAGAGCTTTCACTAGTCTTTGGTAGTGGCAAAGCATTCAATAGATCTCACTCCGCTTAAAAAATATCCAGATTTTCGTAATCTCTGGGCGGCCGGGCTGATTTCTTACCTCGGATCGATGATTACCTATGTCGCTATCCCTTTTCAGATTAAAGAGCTCACCAATTCCTACCTTGCCGTAGGCATCGTCGGTGTCATTGAACTCGTGCCACTGATTATCTTTGGTCTCTACGGCGGAGTCCTTGCCGATTCAGTCAACCGTAAGAAGATGGTCTGGGCGACCGAAGCTGGCGCCATGTTGTTGGTGGCACTACTTCTTGCTAACTCGATGCTGTGGGAGCCAAAGGTCTGGGTCATCTACATCGCAGCCGGACTCTTTGCGGTAGTCGATGGTTTACAACGTCCTAGCGCCGATGCCATGTTGCCTCGATTAGTCGGCCACCAAGATCTGCCGGCAGCTACTGCGCTGATGAGTTTGCGTTGGCAGCTGGGTCTGATCGTCGGTCCCACAGTGGGCGGAATTATCTTCGCCACATTTTCCATCTCAGCCGGCTTCGCAGTGGATATGGCAACTTATGTTGTTGCACTCGTTTTTCTGGCACGTGTGCGATCTATGCCTTCTTCAAAAGAGGCGAAAAAGCCATCTCTGGCAGCGTTATTAGATGGTGTGAAATATGCATTTAGTCGCCAAGATTTAATTGGCACATACATCATTGACTTGGCGGCAATGACACTTGCGATGCCGATGGCGCTCTATCCATTCTGGGCCGACCAACTCAATGCACCGTGGGCCCTGGGAATGTTCTATTCCGCAATTACAGTCGGCGCAGTTCTAATTACCGTGACATCCGGATGGACAACTCGCTATCGCTTTCATGGCAGAGCGGTAATTCTGGCCGCCATCGGTTGGGGTCTTGCCATCGCTGTTGCCGGCCTGAGTACATCCTTAGTTCTGGTCTTGCTCTTCCTGACTATCGCCGGCGCCTTTGACATGATCAGCGCCCTGTTCCGAGCAAATATCTGGAATCAAACAATCCCGGACCACTTTCGTGGACGACTTGCCGGTATCGAATTACTCTCTTACTCGGTCGGTCCACTGGCCGGACAATTACGGGCAGCGACAATCGCCTCTGCTTCCAGTCTCTCCTTTTCGGTAACTTCTGGGGGCGTTTTATGTGCCATCGTGGTCGCATTTCTGGCCTTTTTCTTGCCGAAAATGTGGAAATACGACGTCGAAACGAACGAATTCGCGGTTCGAGAACGCCAAAATCGCAAAAATCTGGAGAATTCCTAAATTTTCAATCAAATTTCTTACATTCGTAGAAAAAATTACTGCCAAATTTGCGTAGATACATAGAAATTATTAAAAAATAAATTGCGACACGCACTGAAATATTTCTCACTATGTAGTGGTATTTCTTTCAAAACTCCGTCACACTTATCCACGAAACAGGTTTGGGTGACGGATCCGAACCCTTCCGATTAGGAGAAAACAGATGGCTGCAAAGCGTCGTAAGAAGGCAGCTGCACCAGCAGCGCCTAAGAAGCGTCGTAAGAAGGCTGCCGTAAAGGCAGCAGCACCAAAGCGTCGTAAGAAGGCAGCAGCAAAGAAGGCTGCACCAAAGCGTCGTAAGAAGGCAGCAGCAAAGAAGGCTGCACCAAAGCGTCGTA
>NZ_JBBAMU010000020.1:0-1883 GCF_040402315.1 Candidatus Planktophila sp. | reverse complement strand
GTCGTAAGAAGGCAGCAGCAAAGAAGGCTGCTCCAAAGCGTCGTAAGAAGGCAGCAGCAAAGAAGGCTGCTCCAAAGCGTCGTAAGAAGGCAGCTCCAGCAGCTGCTCCAAAGCGCCGTCGTCGTAAGAAGGCAGCAGCTAAGTAATTCATTTACTTATAAAAAACCCCGCCAGGTAACTGGCGGGGTTTTTTATTCTGCTGGGGGATTGATTTTCAGGGAATGCGTTACTCGTTCAAATATTTCTGATAACACTCGTTGATCTTCTTTCGTTAAGTGATCGACAAACCTAGTGCGCACACTTTCCACATGGTCCGGGGCAGCAGAAACAATTGCCTTCCACCCCTTGGCCGTCATGACCGCGAAGTAGCCCCGTTTATCTTCCGGGCAGGCCTCTCGCTTTACCCAGCCCGCCTTCTCCATCACCTTGATCCGGTGGGAAAGGCGCGAGCGCGAGAGCATGGCAACATCGGCTAGCTCACTCATGCGCATCCTGCGTTCCGGGGCATCACTTAATTGGGCCAAGACTTCATAGTCGGCCATCGAAAGCTCATGGCTGGCAAGATCTAAATCGAGTGCCTCCAGCAGCCGGCGGCTAGCGATGATGTATCGGCGCCAAGCCTTCATTTCGGCAGCATTAAGCCAGCGCGGTGTTGTAGCGTTTTGCCCTGCCATAGCGGCAATAGTACGCTCTTTAGAGACAAAGTTGAACTTTCAACTACTTTTACACACGATGAAATGGAACTCATGAGCCCGGTGAAATCTGGAATCGAAACTTCTGCCCTCGACCCACAGGTGCGTCCACAAGATGACCTCTTCCGTCACTACAACGGAAAGTGGATTACCGAGTATCAGATGCCGGATGACCGATCTAGTGATGGCATCTTTCGCAAATTACATGATGCCGCCGAAGCCCAGGTTCGCCAGATTATCGAAAGTGCAACTGGCGCAGGTGAGGCTCAGAAAATTGGCGACCTCTACAAATCTTTTATGGATACCGCTGCCATCACCGCGCGCGGTATCGAGCCCATCGTTGAAGATTTAGCAGCTATCGATGGCATCACCAACTTGCACGAATTTATCTCGGTCATGGCCGGCCTGGAAATGCGTGGCATTGGCGGAATCTTTGGCGCAGCTATCTATCCCGATGCGATGGACTCTGATACCAATATTCTCTATCTCGGCCAGGGCGGACTATCGCTACCCGATGAGTCCTATTACCGGGAAGATCAATTTGCCGAGATTCGAGGCGCCTTTGTGGCGCATGTGGCAAAGATGTGCGCACTTGTGGGAATTGCAGATGGCGCCACTGTGGGATCACAAATCCTGGCGTTGGAAACCAAAATTGCTAGTCATCACTGGGATCAAGTAAAAGATCGCGATGCAACTCTGACCTATAACAAATACAGCCGCGCCGAGCTAGAAAGCCTTGCGCCACACTTCTTATTCGACCTCTGGGCCGAGCATGCAAAAGTGCCAGCGAAAGCTTTTGAATCCCTGGTTGTCTGTGAACCATCCTTCTTTGAATCCATCTCAGCAATGCTCGGTGACTTTAGCGGCGAGCGCGATTCGTGGGTCGCCTGGCTCAAACTCAATCTGGTATCGGCCAGCGCCGCTTTTCTCACCGATGACATCGTGCAGCAGAACTTTGAGTTCTATGCCAAGACCCTCTCTGGAACACCACAGATTCGCGATCGCTGGAAGCGCGCCGTCTCTGTCACCCAAGGCGCCCTCGGTGAAGCCATCGGCAAGGTCTATGTCGAACAGCACTTCTCCGAAAAAGCAAAGAGTGAGATGAAGGTATTAGTTGATTATCTGCTTGAGGCATATCGGCTAAGCATTATTGACCTGCCCTGGATGTCAGCGGCAACGAAGGAAAAGGCG
>NZ_JBBAMU010000019.1:17456-19015 GCF_040402315.1 Candidatus Planktophila sp. | reverse complement strand
CTGCAGGGACTACATTCACTACGCGACGACCGCGAGCGCGACCGAATTCAACTGCACCAGCTGCAAGGGCAAATAGTGTGTCATCTTTACCGCGTCCTACGTTCTTGCCTGGGTGGAAGTGTGTTCCTCGCTGACGAACGAGAATCTCACCTGCATTAACTTCTTGACCGCCGAAACGCTTAATACCGAGGTACTGTGGATTTGAATCGCGACCGTTACGAGTTGAGGAAACACCCTTTTTACTTGCCATTTATTTGCTCCCTTAACCCTTACTTAGCACCGCTGATTGCGGTGATCTTTACGCGAGTGTGCTGTGCACGAAAACCTTGACGACGGCGATGACCTGTCTTGTTCTTGTAACGAAGGATGTCAATCTTTGGACCCTTTACGTTATCAATCACTTCACCAGTTACCTTGATGCTTGAGAGAACCTTGGGATCTGTTGTGACACTTGCGCCATCAACAACTAGCAGAGCTGGGAATGAAACTGAAGATCCGGCAGCAGCGTCGATGCGATCAACGGTGATGGTCTCGCCAACAGTTACCTTCTCCTGGCGTCCGCCAGCTTTAACGATTGCGTACATGCTCATTGCCTCAGTTCTTCGGGTAATAGTTTCAAGCTTGATTCACGCATAGAGCGCGTTCAGGCAGACACTAAGGGTACGGATTTCATACCCCATGGGTCAAATTGACCCCTAAATTCACTTCATTTAAGGGCGCTAAGCGGTGATAACTCCCGAGCTAGCGGCCCTACGGCGGCGCTTACCCTTGGGGGTAATGACAGCTTCAGCTTCTTCTGCTGGACTCTCATCATTTAATGTTTCATGAAATTCATGATCCGTTGCTGCATTTTCATCTGCATCTGGTTCTTCAACATCTGGATGATGCGCTGACTGTGAATTCACTTGTGGCATAGGAGCCTTCATCTTCACTGGATCCATATGTACATGAATACCACGTCCATTACATGAATCACATGTGGTTGAGAAGGCCTCAATCAGACCTTGTCCCACACGCTTACGAGTCATTTGAACCAGACCTAGTGAGGTTACTTCAGCAACTTGATGCTTGGTGCGATCGCGACCCAGTGATTCAACTAGGCGACGAAGAACGGCATCGCGATTTGATTCAAGAACCATATCGATGAAGTCGATGACCACAATTCCACCTAAGTCACGCAGACGAAGTTGACGGGCAATTTCCTCGGCCGCTTCTAAGTTGTTCTTAGTCACTGTCTCTTCCAGGTTTCCACCCTTACCGATGAACTTACCTGTGTTCACATCAATAACAACCATAGCTTCGGTGCGATCGATGACAAGTGATCCACCTGACGGCAGATAAACCTTGCGATCAAAGGCCTTAGCTAACTGCTCCTCGACGCGGTAATCAGCAAATAGATCTCCGCTGCCAGCGTACTTTTCAATCTTGGCCACAAGTTCTGGTGCGATGGAGCCTAGGTAGGAAGTGATTTCATCCCATGCTTCATTGCCCTGAATGATGAGCTTGCGGAAATCTTCATTGAAGATATCGCGGATAACGCGCACGGCAAGATCTGGCTC
>NZ_JBBAMU010000019.1:0-17356 GCF_040402315.1 Candidatus Planktophila sp. | reverse complement strand
TGCGGAAATCTTCATTGAAGATATCGCGGATAACGCGCACGGCAAGATCTGGCTCAGAGAGCAGCAGCGCTGGTGCATGGAAGTTTGGATTTTCTGACTTCTGGAAAATATCTTCCCATTGCGCTTTCAGCCGCTCGACATCTGCGGTGAGTTCAACTTCAGAGACACCTTCTGCTGCTGTGCGCACAATGACGCCAGCAGTATCAGGAATTAAATTCTTAAGAATCCCTTTAAGGCGAGTGCGCTCTGATTCCGGAAGACGCTTTGAGATTCCACTCATGCCACCGCCAGGAACATAGACAACATATCGTCCTGGAAGTGAGATTTGGCTAGTAAGGCGGGCACCTTTTTGGCCAATCGGATCTTTTGTTACCTGAACAAGAACAGGTTGACCTGTCTTTAAGACCATTTCAATCTTGCGGGGTTGCGATTCAGAAATTCCGGCTGCATCCCAATTTACTTCACCAGCATAGAGAACAGCGTTACGACCCTTACCGATATCAACGAATGCTGCTTCCATCGATGGCAGCACGTTCTGCACGCGACCGAGATAGACGTTACCCACATAGGAGACGTTGGCATTTCTATTGACATAGTGCTCAACCATCACGTTATCTTCAATAACAGCAATCTGAATACGATCTCCGATTTGGCGAACAACCATCTCGCGATCAACATTTTCACGACGAGCTAAGAATTCGCCATCAGTAATGATGGTTCCACGGCGACGATATGGCTCGCGGTATTCACGAGACTCGCTGCGCCCACGATCGCGGTCGCGGCGATTGCGGGTTCCACGCTCTGTGCGCTCACGCGCTGGACGCTCAGCTTTTTCACGAACTTCGCGAACTTTAACGATAGTGACGACACCATCTTCATCAATGACTTCACCTGGTGTGATGCCTTCACCCGTTGCCCGACGGCGACGACGACGACGGTGTGTGCCACCTTCAGCCGAACCATCCTCAGAATCGCCAGATTCATCATCTGTACCTTCTTCAGAATCTAAATCATCCGTTGTTTGACCATCGACTTGTGGTTTACGACGACCGCGACCACCGCGACGGCGACGGCGATTGCGTCCGGCGCGGGAATCTGAATCATCGGAGTCAGCCTCTGCGGCAACTGGTTCAGCAGACTCTTTTGCCGGAGTTTGCTTCTTGGCCGCCTTTGCAGCTCGCTTAGGAGCGACCGCGTCGGTAGGAGCAGCTTGAAAGATAGGAACTGGAATCGCGGCAGCTTTCTTACGCGATTTAGGAGCAGCTTCAGTCTCAGGTGCGGCACTTTCTGAAGCATCTGCAGTTGTATCAACAGTGGGTACGCCTAATGATTTCTTACTTGATTTCTTAACCGCACGTTTGCGCGGTGATTTTGGCTCGATAGCCATGGCACCAAATCCTTTAGTGCGTACCTGCTTTTTCAATTAGCGATACGCAATCTCGTGGCCCAAAATGTTGTCATCTTGAGCAAAACTCATTTTTTAAGCTTTTGTGTAGTCCGCCGCAGGCGCGATAAAGATCGCTGGCCGCGCTGAACTGTTGGGCTAATTATGACAGATAAGTTGGTAGAAAACCTATTTTGAGCGTGAATCAGCCGCGCTGACTGGCGTGAACATTCTGCAGCAGGCCAATTCCGATCAGATTGGCGAACATGCTTGAGCCGCCATAAGAAAGGAAGGGCAGCGGAACGCCTGTCATGGGCATCAAGCCCAAGGTCATACCAATATTTTCAAATATCTGAAAAGCAAACCAGGCAATAACGCCGGTGCAGACAAGAGTCCCGTAGGGGTCCGTCGATCGTCTCGCAATGCCAAAAGCTCTCATCAAAATAGTGAGCAGTAGAAGAATAATTACCGAGCAGCCAACAAAGCCTAGTTCTTCACCTGCCACGGTAAAGATGAAGTCTGTCTGTTGCTCTGGCACAAATCGGCCATTTGTTTGTGGGCCATTAAATAAACCGGTACCGATCAGACCACCAGAGCCGACTGTGATGCGGGCTTGGCGTAATTGATATCCAGTACCCTGCGTGTCAGCGTTAGGGTTAACAAATGATTGCAATCTATTTACTTGGTATTCGTTAATAATCCCAGCCTTTGTTGCGACAAATCCACCAATTACTGCCAGCAAGATAAGACCAACAACCCACCGCGTGGGGGCGCCAGAGACAGCCAGGATTGTGACCACTGATGCGCTAATAATGAAGACTGTTCCCATATCCGGTTGCCGCAAAATAAGAAGGATCGGAAGTGCTGCAACTGCAAGTGCTTTAAGAATATCCTTTGTGCTTGGTTCATCTGAGTTATGTGTGCGCTCAGATAGCAACATTGAAATTCCAATAATGATTGAAATCTTTGCAATCTCGGCCGGTTGAATCTGGAAACCTGCCGGAAGCCGTATCCAGGCTTTGGCTCCATTAATTTCACTGCCCACTCCCGGAATAAGGACCAGAATTAATCCCAGAACGCCAAAGCCCCAGATGAAGGGGGTGTAGGCGCGAAGCAAGCGGTAATCAATGATCGTTGTTCCCCAGGCAAGTGCTAAACCAATAACAATGTTAATTACATGTCGCTTTAGGTAGTACTCGGGATCAAGGCCGTTAGCTGAGTACCAATCACGTGTGGCTGCATATACCAACAGCGTTCCGATGATGAGTAGGCCAGCGACGGCAGCGCTAAGAAATGGGTCAAAGCCGGTAAAGAAGGATTTATTTCGCGCGCGGCGATACCGATTGCGATTAAGGAATGTACTCATGGCGTAGTCACCGGTATCTCCTTCTTCGCGATATCTAGATTTAATATTGATGCAGCCGGTTTCTTGGCCGGTGAGATACGAGGCAACTTAATCGGTGGTTTTCCCTTAGGAAATAACGCTAGTTCAGGTTTAACAATATTGCCTTGCACACCGAAGAGAGTCTCGTAAATTTGTCGCACACCCAGACCTGATGTACTAGATCCAAAACCACCTTGGCTAACCATCATGACAACTGCGTAACGCGGCTTCTTAGCAGGTGCAAACGAGGCATACCAAGAGGTGTCAGCTTTCTGTGTTCCATTTGAGTTCTTACCAAAGACTTGGGCGGTTCCGGTCTTGCCCGCTGTTGGAATTGGAAAACGTGAAAAGACTCCGGCAGAAGTTCCGCTCAGGGTCACTTCCTGGAGCGCATCATGAAGGAATGCGATGGTCTCGGCATCGGCGGTAAGTTCACCCAACTTCACCGGCTCAAATCTCTTGATGACCTTGCCTTGCTGGTTAAGAATCGCTTTTGCAACAGTGGGTTGCCAAATAGTTCCGCCATTTGCAATCGCGGCATACATTTGCGCCAATTTAATCGGTGTGATCACGGTATCGCCTTGGCCGATAGAGAAGTTTACTGCATCTCCACCTCGAATTTTATCTCCATCTATGCAGTTCTCCCGAGCAAGCTGGAGTAAGAATGCGGTCTGTTGCGCCTTTGTTGCGCGATCTCTGTAGTTACAGTAGAAATCTTTATTCTGGGCATACCAAGACTTCTTCCACTCGCGGTTAGCAAGTCGGCCAGCTGATTCTGACGGTAGATCTACCCCTGTTTTCACTCCCATCTGAAAACTCTTTGCCGCGTTAAAGAAATAGTCATTAGGATTTGATTTAGGTCTAAGACCACCGTCTCGCACCCATTCGTCGTATGCGATTTGATACCAAATTGTGTCGCATGAGATCGCAATTGCCTTCTTCATGGAGATATTTCCTTGAGCCTTACTTTCAAAGTTTTTGAAGGCTCGAGTTCCTATCTGCACCTCGGCTGGGCATGCGTAGCTTTTATTTAAATCATAACCCGCATTCTTGGCTGCAATCACAGAGACTGCTTTAAATGTAGAAGCGGGTGCATAGAGTCCTTGCAACGCTCGATTCAGCGCCGGAACGCCAGTGCTCTCGCTATAGAGCGCCTCTGCTTCTTTAACTGTTAGGCCACGTTCAAATGCATTGGGATCAAAGGATGGATAAGAAGCCAACGCGAGTACTTGCCCGTTTCGAACATCAAGAACTACAGCAGCACCACCATCGGCTCGATATCCCATCGAGCGTGCACGATTGACTGCTTCACCCAGCGCTTTTTCACTAGCGGCTTGAAGTCTGACATCTAAACTTGTCACCAAGTGATTACCAGCTATCGGTTTTGTATTCTGGCTAGTACTTGTCACCGCTTCTTTGCGGTCAACAATAAATGTCTTAATTCCAGGAACACCGCGCAGATATTCGTCGTATTCGATTTCAAGGCCGGTCTTACCAATATATTCAGAACGGAAGTAGGTGCGCCCGTTAGCACCGGCGAGATCAGCTTCTGTCAGTGGTCCGACGTAACCCAGAACATGACTTCCGGTGACGCCCAGTGTTTGCGGGTAACTTCTAATGGCAACAGGTGTGGCAGAGATTCCAGGGTAGCGATCTGATCTTTCCACAATCCGAAGCGCAAGTGCTGGGTCAGCAGACTTTGTTATAGGAATCGGTTGGAAACGTGAACCAGTCCAACATCCAGCGCGCACTCCCTTGGGTAACTCACCACATAAGCGGGTGCGCTGCCACACATCAGCGTATTGGAGTCCTAATAACTTAACGAGCTTTCGTAGCACGGCAACGCCCTTATCAGGCAACTTATCAATCACGGTCCGATCAACAGTGATAGCTAGCGCCACCTTGCTCAGCGCCAGCGGAACGCCAGAAGAATCAACAATAAATCCACGATTTGCCGGAGTTGCAACGTCGCGGCTTTGAATACTGAGTGCGGCATCGCGATATGTCGGACCCGCTGCAACCTGAAGATAAAAAAGTCGACCAAGGAGTGCAATCATCAACGATGCGAAAAAGACTTGAATCACCAACAAACTTAAACGTGAGCGTTGATTCATATCAGTGATCTAGTCCCATAGACATTTGCGTGTATGAAAGCCAAAATCTTAAGGACCAGTGGTGAGACTATTGCTGTCCAAAATGCTGAACCGGCTAAGAGAAATGCAATATGGGCGATACTTCCTAGCTCTTGCCCGAGTAAAAATCCCAGGATCAAGAAAACAAATTGGCTAGCCACGACTCCCACAGTGGTAATAAGAGCGATGTTGATGGGATTAGAACGTATGTTGTCATCACCATAACCTAGAAATGCAACGCCATAACCAGCCAAGATGAGAACAAGGGTCCAGTGGCCCATTGGGCCAGGAGAACTTTGCGATAGGTCCATCAATATGCCGGCACCGAAGCCGGTAAGAGCGCCAATCTCTGGTGTGCTCAGCGTTGCCCAGATAAGGGTAGCGATGAGAAGAAGAGAGACACCACCGAGCGGCAATCTGAGTTGAGTAATGAATGCTTCTTGTATTACATAGATAAAAAGAAATATGGGAATAGAAAGAAGATATCTACGGATTGTCATGATGGCATCAAGGTTGCGTGCTGGTAGATGGAGAAGGTGATGGAGACGGTGTTGCATAAATAGTCACTGTTGGAAGTGGCGTTGGGACAGGCTTAGTGGGTACCAATGAATCCCGGGGATCAGATTCCGGGCTGGCGATCACAACTGCGACAACGCCAAGGGTAGAGAAGTTGGCATAGAACCTAACCTCAGCAGTTTGTGCGACAGCGCCGGGTGAATTATCAACCGAAGTTACTTCCCCAATTGGTACTCCTGGAACAAAGGGGCGTCCGCTATCACTTCCTCGTGCAAGGAGTGCATCTCCAGCCTTTACAGTTGTGGTGTTATCAAGTAACTGTAGGACAGCAGTGCGAGAACCTTGCCCGCTCAGGATTCCGATTTGTTCTGACTTTGCGATGCGTGCACCAATTCGAAATGCTGGATCTGAAGCTAGCTGCACAAGAGAGCTATTTGGGTAGGCAGCCTTCACAACTCCAACGAGACCATAACCGGAGATCACCGTCATATTGCTCCGAATTCCAGAATTTGTCCCGGCGTCAATTGTGATTGTCTGAGTAAATGATGTACTTGGGCCTTGTGAAATAACTTTTGCGTTGACAACTTTATATCCACCGCCACCAGCGAGATTCAGCACGCTCTTTAATTGCTTCAGCTGGGCATCAGCAGTCTTTCGATTGAGTAGAGTGTTGCGCAGAGTCTCATTTTCAGCCTTGAGTTTTTCAATTTGGTTGCGGGTGCGCCCCAAGTGAGTGACATCAGATGCGAAATTACGAAGCGGCGTAAGGGCCCAAGAGCCCACTTTTTGCACCGGCGTTAGTACTGTCTGGGTTCCTGTGCGCACACCATTGATCACTGATACGCCACGAAGATCCAAAGTAATCAGGAATAGTGAAGTAACAATTAATACGATGATGAGTAAGCGACCGCGGTTGTCGCCGCCGTAGCGCACTGTGAATTACCTATCGACGAGGCTCGGAGATCAAAACCTTTTCCAGGGCTTCAAACTCTTCAATGCATTTTCCGGAACCTTCAACAACCGCGTCCAGGGGACGGTCTGCAATGTGAATTGGCATTCCGGTCTCTTTGCGAAGTCGCTCATCTAGTCCCTTAAGAAGTGCGCCGCCACCAGTAAGAACAATGCCGCGATCCATCAGATCAGAAGAAAGTTCTGGTGGGCACTTATCAAGAGTTGCCTTTACTGCGTTAATGATTTGGTTGACCGGCTCTTCCAGTGCTTTGCGAATTTCGGCAGCTGTAACGACGATGGTCTTGGGAAGTCCGGTGGCAAGGTCGCGACCACGAATTTCTGCATCATTTTCACCCTGAAGTGGGTATGCCGAACCGATTGCCATCTTGATCTCTTCCGCGGTGCGCTCACCCAAAAGCAGTGAGTATTCACGCTTGGTCCAGTTAATAATTGATTGATCGAGCTCATCGCCGCCAATACGGATTGATAGCGCAGTGACGATTCCACCCAGTGAAATCACGGCAACTTCAGTAGTTCCGCCACCAATATCTACCACCATATTTCCGGTTGGTTCGTGGATGGGAAGACCAGCGCCAATAGCGGCGGCCATTGGCTCTTCAATGATGTAGACCTTACGCGCACCTGCGGCATATCCAGCATCCTTAACTGCGCGCTGCTCCACACCGGTAATTCCTGATGGAACACAAACCACAATACGTGGCTTAGCCAGGTAGCTACGACGGTGCACTTTTTGAATAAAGTACCGGAGCATGCGCTCGGTTGTGTCGAAGTCTGCAATCACGCCATCTTTAAGTGGACGAATGGCAACGATGTTGCCAGGAGTACGACCAATCATCTTCTTGGCTTCAAGTCCAACAGCTAAAATGCCACCAGTATCTTGGTTAATGGCGACAACGGAAGGTTCATTAAGAACGATGCCGCGACCTCGAACATAAACAAGCGTGTTTGCAGTTCCTAGGTCAACGGCCATATCGCGGCCAATGAATGACATTCTGTTAGACATTTATTTCCCCTCGAAGAAAATAGCTATTTCACGTGCAGCAGATTCAGGTGAATCTGAGCCGTGAACAATATTTTGCACAACCTTAGTTCCTTGATCACGAGCAAGATCCCCGCGGATTGTTCCGGGCGCTGCCACTGTTGGATCAGTAACTCCGGCCAATGATCTAAATCCCTCGATGACCCGATTTCCTTGCGCAACGATGGCAACGATAGGACCTGACAACATGAACTCAACAAGTGGTTCAAAGAATGGCTTACCTTGATGTTCCGCGTAATGCTTTTCAAGCAGCACGCGATCTGCTTGCAACATCCGCAGCGCTGCAATGGTGTATCCCTTAGCTTCAATCCGAGCGATTACTTCGCCAACTAATCCGCGCGCCACACCATCTGGCTTAACCAGGACGAGGGTTTTTTCTAGGCTCACGGGGGTCAGTCTATTAGGCGTCAGGAGTGCGTGTCGCCATCAGGGCAGCGCGAGCAGCCTCACCCTTGCGACCGACAATAATGGCGGCAATCCAGAGTCCCCCGAAAATCAGGCCCACGATAGCCATTGATGGCACCACCACGGCATATCCGATCATCAAGATTTGCAAGATTGAGCCGAGAATCCACCCGGCTCGTTTCTTTAATAGCCCTGGGGTGAGAAGAAGAAGTATGGCAATAACCGCTCCAGCGACAATAGTTGAAGCCTCGTGATTATCTTTGGCAAGCAGCATCGCAAAACCCATGATGAAAAATTCCATTACCAAGACTGCCGAACCAAGGACGCGCATTACTTAGCTACCTTTGTAAATTTCTTTCGCAGAATTCTACGCGCATCCCCTGCTGTGACAACAGAGCCAGTGACCAAAATTCCGATGGTCTCATCACTAAGTGGTCTGATTGCATCCATGATTGCCTTATCCAGGGCATCGGCTAACTTCTCGTGCGCAAAGACCCGATCATGTCCGAAGATTTCAATAGCCATCTTTTCTAGCTCATCAATATTTGTTGAGCGAACAGAGCTATTGGTTGTGACGATGATGGAATCCATTACCTGCTCAAGTTCCAGCAGAATCCCCCGAATATCTTTATCGCCCATCGGCGCAACGACCCCGATAATTTCATCAAAGGTGAACTCACTTTGAATTGTCTCGGCAATGGCGGCCGCCCCATGCGGATTATGCGCCGCATCTAGAATAATGGTCGGGTCTCGGTGGAGCACTTCACAGCGTCCAGGAGATGTCACAGCAGCAAATCCTGCGCGCACCGCTTCGATATCTAACTCTTGGTCGCCAAAGAATGCCTCCACTGCCACAAGTGCGGCAGCTGCATTTGATGCCTGGTGTTTGCCATGTAAAGGCAAGAAGATATCTTCATACGTATCTTGAGCCCCGCGAATAGTTAACAACTGCCCTCCCACTGCCACCGAGCGTGACATCACAGCGTATTCAATGCCTTCGCGCACAACATCTGCGCCCACCGATGCTGCTCGCTTGAGTAACTCTTTGGCAGCTTCCGGCTCTTGATGTGCCAGAACGATAAAACCAGATTCTTTAATGATGCCCGCCTTTGTCTGGGCAATCTCGGCCAGCGTTTCACCCAAATACTCAGTGTGATCTAGGTCGATTGGCATCAGAACTGAAACATCTGCAAGAACAACATTGGTGGCATCCCACTCGCCTCCCATGCCTACTTCAATCACACCCACATCGATCGGATGCTCTGCAAAAGCAGCGAAAGCAAGTGCTGTCAGGGCTTCAAAGTATGAGATTGGATGTTCGAATTTCGAATCCATCATGTCAATGTATGCGGCAATATCGTTGTAAGAAAAAACAAGTGCTTGCGCGTCAATCGGTTGGCCGTTAATTGCAATTCGCTCCACAAAACTTTCCAGGTGCGGGCTAGTAAATCGCCCAGTTCGCAGGCCCATCTCAAAGAGAAGTGAATCAATCATGCGCGATGTAGTGGTCTTGCCATTGGTGCCGCCCACATGAATGGTGGGATAGGTAAGTTGTGGAGACCCTAAAACATCGACAAGTGCGGCGATTCGCTCCAACGATGGCTCAATCTGTGTTTCCGGCCAGCGAGTTAACAGCGCCTTCTCGATCGTATCGAGGTGAACTTGGTCCTCTGGGGTGATCTCACTCATTTACTTAAGCGCTGCCAGCTGCGCTGTGATGCGCTCGATATCACTTGTTGTCACGGCAAGTCTTTCTTTAATTTCCTTCACCACATCTGCCGGGGCTTTGGCCATAAATCCTTCATTGTTTAACTTCACTTCAGCTGTCTTTAAATCTTTTTGGGCGGTGGCAAGGTCTTTGGTAAGTCGGGTGCGCTCTGCTGCCACATCTACCGTGCCAGAGAGATCGAGTTCAACTTTGATTGCGCCAATTTCAACTGAGGCACTCGGTGTGAACTCAGTTAGTTCTAATTTAAGCAAGAATGCCATCGCAGTTGCATAAGCAGCGACATCAGCTGGTGCAATAAATCGGCCCGGAATCTTTACACTTGGCTTCACGCCTTGGTCATTACGAAAACGGCGAACTTCGGTAATGACTTTTTGAAGTTCGCCCACAAGATTCTCTGCCTTTTTATTGATGTGGGCAGAATCAGCAATTGGCCATTGCGCAGTGACGAGAGTTTCACCGCCCGTAAATGTGGTCCACAATTCTTCAGTAATAAATGGCATCACTGGGTGTAGCAGGCGGAAAAGTGTGTCCAGCACATGACCCAGCACGCGCTGGGATGCAGCCGCGTTACCGGAAGCAAAAGCTTCTTTTGAAAGCTCCAGATACCAGTCGCAGAGGTCATCCCAGGCAAAGTGATAAACCACTTCGCAGGCACGGGCAAACTCATAGCGTTCAACTAAGTCGGTGTATTCAGTAGTTGTTTCACTTAACCGCGAAAGTACCCACTGATCAATCTCTGACAAGGTTTCCATCGCTGGCAATGGACCTTGAACAGTTGCCCCGTTCATCATCGCAAAGCGAGTGGCGTTCCAGAGCTTGGTTGCAAAATTACGAGAACCTGCAATCCAATCTTCGGCCAGGGCCTGATCTTTTCCAGGATTTGATCCGCGGGCCAAGGTAAAGCGCAGCGCATCGGCGCCGTACTTATCAATAAATTCAAGTGGGTCCACCACATTGCCGCGAGATTTAGACATCTTCTTGCCATATTGATCGCGCACCAGGCCATGTAAAACGATGGTGTGAAATGGTGGCACGCCATCCATAGCAAATAACCCAAACATCATCATGCGTGCTACCCAGAAGAATAAAATGTCATAACCGGTAACAAGAACACTCGTTGGATAGAACTTCTTCACATCTGCGGTGTTATTCGGCCAGCCGAGAGTGGAAAAAGGCCAGAGCGCTGATGAGAACCAGGTATCTAAGACATCTGGATCTTGGGTATATCCAGCAGGTGCTTTTTCCCCGGGGCCAACTACAACTACTTCATCATTAGGTCCATACCAGACTGGAATTCGATGGCCCCACCAGAGCTGGCGCGAGATACACCAGTCATTTAAATTATCGACCCAATCGAAGTAACGAGGTGCCAGCTCTTCTGGTTCAATCTTTACTCGACCATCACGGACGGCATCCCCTGCTGCCTGCGCAAGTGTTGCTACTTTAACAAACCATTGCTTTGATAAACGCGGCTCCACTGTTGTTTCACAGCGCGAGCAATGTCCTACTGCGTGAATGTAGGGACGTTTTTCAGCAACAATCCGGCCCAGCTCGCGCAGCTTTGCGACAACTGCCACACGTGCGTCAAAGCGATCCATCCCATCGAATTCTGTGCCCGTTCCAGCCATCACACCATGCTCGTTCATGATGACAACGAAAGGAACATTGTGGCGAAGAGCCATTTCAAAGTCATTCGGGTCGTGGGCTGCGGTGACCTTAACCGCACCAGTACCAAAGTCAGGGTCAACTAGTTCATCGGCGATGATAGGAATCATGCGATTGACCAATGGCAGCATCACTTCGGTGCCAATCAGGTGTTTGTAGCGAGGATCATCTGGGTGCACAGCCACTGCGCCATCGCCCATCATTGTTTCCGCGCGCGTAGTTGCAACAACAATGCTCTGCTCGCCATCGCCATAGCGAACTGAAACGAATTCGCCAGCAACATCTTGATGTTCAACTTCAATATCAGAAAGGGCGGTAAGGCAACGTGGGCACCAGTTAATGATTCGCTCTGCGCGATAGATGAGCCCTTGATCAAATAATTTCTTAAATATTGTTAAAACAGCCTGCGAAAGATTCTCATCCATTGTGAACGCTTCGCGAGACCAATCAACGCTATCGCCAAGTCGCTTCATCTGTCCGAGAATTTGTCCGCCAGATTCAGCCTTCCACTCCCACACTTTCTTTACAAACTCTTCCCGACCGAGATCATGGCGAGAAAGCCCCTTAGTTGCTAATTGTTTTTCCACAACATTCTGCGTTGCAATTCCGGCATGGTCCATTCCGGGAAGCCAGAGCGCTTCAAAGCCTTGCATGCGCTTCATGCGAGTGAGGCAATCTTGCAGAGTTTGATCTAGGGCATGGCCGATATGTAAATTGCCCGTGACATTGGGGGGTGGAATAACGATGGTAAATGGTTCTTTAGATGAGTTGGCATCGGCTGTGAAGTAACCAGCAGCTAGCCACTTGGTATAGAGCGGGCCTTCGATTTCACTCGGCGTAAATGCCGGTGCTAGCTCGCGCTTTTCTAAAGACATAGAGCGCAGTCTAGTTTACCTTTACGCGCTTTTCTCCTCTGTGTTCTTCTCGCGACGAGAAGCGCGCTTAGCAATATCGCCGGTGCGTGGCAGCAAGGTGGGGGCGGTGCTATCTAAGATGCAACTCTTTTCGATGATTACCTTGGCGATATCTGTGCGGCTCGGGATGTCATACATGACCCCAAGTAATACTGATTCCATGATTGCACGAAGTCCACGTGCACCAGTTCCGCGAATAAGGGCAAGGTCGGCCACCGCTTCCAGGGCATCTAGTGAAAATTCGAGTTCCACATCATCGAGATCAAAGAGCTTCTGATACTGCTTTACCAACGCATTCTTTGGCTCAGTAAGGATTTGCATGAGAGCCGGATTATCAAGATTTTCCACACTGGTAAGAACTGGCAAACGGCCGATGAATTCTGGAATCATTCCAAACTTGAGCAGGTCTTCTGGCATGACATCGGCAAAGATATCTTTGCGATTCTTCTCTTCGGCAGTCTGTAGTTCGGCACCGAAACCAACGCCTGCGGAACCACTGCGTGATTCAATAATTTTATCCAGGCCAGCAAATGCGCCACCAACAATAAAGAGGACATTTGTTGTGTCAATCTGAATAAATTCTTGATGTGGGTGTTTACGACCGCCTTGTGGTGGAACAGAGGCAACTGTTCCCTCCAGGATCTTAAGCAGCGCTTGCTGGACACCTTCACCTGAAACATCGCGTGTAATTGAAGGGTTTTCAGATTTGCGCGCCACCTTATCGATTTCATCAATGTAGATGATTCCGGTCTCGGCCTTCTTCACATCGTAATCTGCCGCCTGCAAAAGCTTGAGCAATATGTTCTCAACATCTTCCCCGACATATCCGGCCTCGGTAAGCGCAGTTGCATCTGCAATAGCAAAGGGAACGTTGAGCATACGTGCCAGAGTTTGTGCCATCAGCGTCTTACCGCAGCCAGTTGGACCAAGCAGGAGAATATTTGATTTTGCTAATTCGATTCCATCTTCATTGCGCGAATCTCCAGATTGCACGCGCTTGTAGTGGTTATAGACCGCAACTGAAAGTGACTTCTTTGCCCGGTCTTGCCCGATGACATATTGATCAAGGAATTCAAAGATGGCGTGTGGTTTAGGAAGTTCACTCAGGCCAAGTGAGGAAGCTTCCGAAAGTTCCTCAACGATGATCTCATTACAGAGTTCAATACATTCATCGCAGATATAAACGCCAGGCCCTGCAATAAGTTTCTTAACCTGCTTCTGCGTTTTTCCGCAGAAGGAGCATTTGAGGAGGTCGTTAGCTTCGCCAATTCGTGTGGACATGGGTGTAAGGATAGTTTTTATAGTGAAAAATTGCGCGTGAAATCAAGCCTGACTTTGTTCGCCTATAGGTGAATATGGCGGTAATTTCGACTTCATCTCTTTAACTCCCGGCACGAGAAGTACCAATGCGCAGATTGCCAGATGGAAAATAGCGACACCAATGAGCAACTCTTTCTCGCCAAAAATATTTACTAGTGGGCCAACCAACGCCATGCCAAGCGGCATCAACCCCATCGTGCCCATGTAATCCAAACTAAATACCCGTCCCTGATATTCAGCCGGCACTTCACGTTGCACCGATGTTGACCAGAATGCCTCCCATGGTCCCACTGAAAAACCGGCGAGCAGATAGGCAAAAAGAATTAAGGGAGCTGAAGAAGGAAATGCCAGAATTAGAGGTGCAAAGATAAATAGCCCCCACACCACGACCGAGACCAACCCTTCATTTTTTACTTTCCACTTAATAAAGATGACTGCAGATATAGCTCCCCCCACACTGAAAAGTGCCGCGGAGGCTGCATATACCGATGCATCACCAAATTCGCGCTTGGTAATTACGGGAAGCAGCACATTTTCCACACCGATAACAAGCATCAATTGCACAGATGCCATCACGATCATGGCGGCAATCCACTTGTAGTACCAGACAACTCGAACACCCTCTCGCAAATCTTGCACGAAGTGGTTGGCCCCATTCTCATTTTTCGCAATCGGACCTTCATCAATACGAACCAGAATTGCGGCCCCCGCCAAAAAGAAGATGGAGCATGCAACATAGGTTGCATGAGTTCCAAAGGCGACAAGCAGTACTCCGGCTACACCAGGACCGGCAATCTGTGATGTGCGCAGGGCAATTCCGCGAAGCACATTTCCAGCAGGCAACAAATGATCAGGCAAGATACTTGGCATCAGAGCTTGCGCTGCCGGTGCGCCAAAACCATCAGAGATTCCCATCAACACAACAATCAGACCTAAGATCCACATCGAAATCTGCGCAGGATCTATAAAGACAACTACCGAACCAATGACTGCTCGAAAACCATCGGCGGCAATCAGAACTGTTTTCCTGGGCAATCGATCAACTACGACGCCACCTACCGGAGAAAATAGGACGCCAGAGAGAACACGTGCCCCCAGAATCAGTCCCAGGGTGGTGATGGTTCCACCGGCATCAAGAACGGTTACGGCAAGTGCAATCGGAAATGCAGACATGGCAAGAATGGTGAGAATCGTTGATATCCATAAGTTGCGATATGCCGGGTATGAAAAAAGAGCGCCGGGTTCGAAATATTTCTTTAGCATTTTCGAACCAGACGCCCCTTTAGTGAAATTGTGTGCTTAAGGCTTTGCCTTACGTGAAGCCATTACCTTATCGATGATTCCGTATTCAACAGCTTCGGCTGCTGTAAGAATCTTGTCCCGCTCAATATCTTTCTCAATTTCTACCACAGTCTTATTTGAGTGCTTAGCCAGCATGGTCTCTAGTAATCCACGCATACGAAGAATCTCGCGTGCTTGAATTTCAATATCTGATGCCTGTCCGCCACCTTCAGATGAAGGTTGGTGAATCAAGATACGTGAGTGCTCCAGGCCATAACGCTTACCTTTTGTGCCACCGGCCAAGATGATTGCGGCAGCTGATGCCGCTTGGCCTAGACAGATTGTTGTGATGTCTGGGCGAACAAATTGCATGGTGTCATAAATTGCGGTGAGGGCGGTAAATGAACCACCGGGTGAGTTGATGTAGATCGAGATATCGCGATCTGGATCCATTGATTCCAGAGTCAATAGCTGAGCCATGACATCGTTTGCTACAGTGTCATCGATTGCCTGACCAAGGAAAATGATGCGCTCTTCAAATAACTTTGTATATGGGTCTAGGCGCTTGAAACCGTAGGCGGTCTTCTCTTCAATTGTTGGAAGAACGTAGCGGTTCGTAATTTCTTGAATGTGCTTCATTACTTCTTACCTCCCGCGATTTGGCCTTCATTTGAAGCGATGTGATCGATAAATCCATAGGCAAGTGCATCCTTAGCATTAAACCAATTATCGCGATCTGAATCAGCAATAATCTTTTCTAGCGGTTGCCCAGTGTGCTTGGCATTAAGTTCAGACATCGTCTGCTTGGTAATCGCCATCTGCTCTGCCTGAATCCGAATATCTGTTGCTGTTCCGCCGATGCCACCTAGTGGTTGGTGCATCAAGATGCGTGCATTGGGAGTTGCATAACGCTTGCCAGGTGCGCCAGCTGTGAGCAGGAATTGCCCCATTGAGGCGGCCATTCCCATGGCAACTGTTGCAACATCGTTTTTGATGTAATGCATCGTGTCATAGACAGCCATACCTGCAGTTACTGATCCGCCAGGTGAGTTGATGTATAGGTAAATGTCTTTCTCAGAATCTTCTGCTGCTAGTAATAGCATCTGCGCGCAGATGGCATTGGCCATCTCATCGCGCACTTCACCGGCAAGAAAGATGATCCGCTCACGCAGCAAGCGACTATAAATCTGATCGCCGAGTCCAAATGGTTCTGAACCAACTGAGCGCGCTACAGGCGTATTCTCCTGTGGGTTAATAAAATCCACGTTTCATCCTTCCAATAACTTTCCCTTGTATTGACCTTAACAATTACCGCGCCATATTGCTTCCCAAATATGAGAGATAGGCGTCAAAAACTCTGATGTTCGCTTACGGCTAAAGAGCTATTCGGCTTCGGCAGGTGTTTGCGGCCCTTGTGCTGGGCGGAGCGCCTCAAGATCAATGGCATTGCCGGACTTGTCGACAACTGATACTCGACCAAGTACTGATGCAAGTGCCTTCGCGCGAGTTACTTCGGCAACCACCTGGCTAATTTGACCAGCCTTTTGTAGTTCCTGGGCAAACTGCTCCGGACCCATTCCATAACGCTGTGACATGCGAATGAGGTATTCCGTAAGTTCGATTTCAGAGACTTGAACTTCTTCCACCTTCACAATGGCGTCGAGTAAGAAATCAGATTTAATCGATGCTCGAACTTGGCCATCTACTTCAGCGCGGTGTTCCGCATCGTCGCTGCGACCTTCACCCTCGAGATGCTCATTTACTTCCTCGAGCACGATCTCATCTGGAACTGGAATATCAAGGTCGGCAAGTAACTTTTCTAGAAGTAGGTCGCGTGCTTGCGCGCCCTGTTCCATCTTCTTCACACGTGATAAGCGCTCTGCGATATTAGCTTTAAGCTCAGCTAAAGTATCGAATTCAGATGCCAACTTGGCAAATGAATCATCGGCTGCCGGTAGCTCGCGCTCTTTCACGGTCTTCACAACGATTTCAACATCGCCTTTTTCGTCATCTTTTTGACCAACTAGTTGAGTTGTAAAAGTCTTGGCATCTCCCGCACTCATTCCAACGAGCGCCTCATCTAGTCCGTCAATCATGCGATTAGAGCCAACCTCATAGGAAATCTCATTCGCTTTTCCACCATCTACTTCAGAACCATCAATGCGGGCTGTGAGATCGATAGTGACAAAATCACCAGATTGTGTGGCACGCTCTACTGAATTTAGCGTTCCAAAGCGAGCGCGAAGCTCATCTACCTGCTCATTGATATCTGTATCTGCGACAACAACATCATCTACTGTGACAGTAATCTTAGAAAAGTCTGGAAGTGCCACTTCTGGACGCACATTTACCTCAACGGTAAAGATGAGCTTGTCGTTATCGACAAACTCCTTGACATCAACAGTGGGGCGTCCCACAACGAGCACATCATGCTCGCGAGCGGCTTTCCCATAAAACTCTGGCAGAGCGGTATTAATCGCCTCATCAATAACTGTTCCGCGTCCCACGCGCTGATCAATCATCGCAGCCGGAACTTTCCCCTTACGAAAACCTGGAACGTTTACCTGTGTTGCCACCTTCTTATACGCAGCTGCAACATGGTTAGTTAACTCGGC
>NZ_JBBAMU010000018.1:0-19805 GCF_040402315.1 Candidatus Planktophila sp. | reverse complement strand
CTGTATCTTCAATAGTAATTCCCAGTACTGCTAAGCCATCACGAATCTGATCGGAAGCCACAAAATCTTTTCGCTCACGCGCCGCTGTGCGCTGGGCTAGCGCTAATTGAATAACACCATCGAGTGCTGCCCCAATATCTTCCACCGCGGTGCCTGAAGTAAATGCTTCATCGAATGGGTCGCAGCCAAGAATTTCTAGCGCTCCGCGAATCTCATTGGCGCTATTTTCAATGGTGGCGGTATCTCCTGCGGTAATTGCGCTATTTCCTGCGCGCAGCGCCTCTGAAATTGAGGCAAGAGCTGTTGGTACCGCTAAATCATCATTCATCGCATCAGTAAAGACCTGACTGATAGTAGGTACTGGCTCTGCTCCAAGGATTTCAACAGAGCGATTAAGGAAGCCTTCAATGCGGCGGAAAGCTGTGGCAGATTCCGCAAGTGCTTCATGGGAGAACTCAAGCATGGAGCGGTAGTGAGCAGAACCTAAATACCAACGCAGTTCAATTCCGCGCACGCTCTTTAACAATTCATGCACTTGCAGTGAATTACCAAGTGATTTCGACATCTTTTCACCAGATGCGGTCACCCATGCGTTATGTAACCAGCGCTTAGCAAAGCCATATCCCGCAGCTTCTGATTGTGCAATTTCATTTTCATGATGAGGAAAAATGAGATCTAGTCCGCCGCCGTGAATATCAAATGCTTCACCTAGATAAGCGTGCGCCATTGCCGAACATTCCAAGTGCCAACCTGGTCGTCCTGGCCCCCACGGAGTTGGCCATGATGGATCTCCTGGCTTGGCTGCTTTCCATAGTGCAAAATCTCGTGGATCTTGCTTATATGTTTCATCGGCATCTGCGGCCGGCAATAGATCATCGAGCTTTTGACGGGAAAGGGTTAGATAGGAAGAGAGTTTGCGCACCTCTAAATACACATCGCCATTACCTGGCGCATATGCCGCACCCTTTTCAATCAGGATCTGCATCAGTTCAATCATCTGTGTGATGTGCCCAGTAGCGCGCGGTTCATATGTGGGTGGCAATACATTTAGTGCTGCATAGGCTTGTGTAAATTCCCGCTCATATTTCATTGCAACTGCCCACCATGGCGCTTGCTCGTGCACAGCCTTATGCAAAATCTTGTCATCAATATCTGTCACGTTACGAATAAAGGTGACGTTATAGCCACTTCGCGTGAGCCAACGACGCAAGATGTCAAAGTTCACACCAGAGCGCACGTGGCCAATATGTGGCGGTGCCTGCACGGTGGCACCACATAAATAGATGCCAACTTCACCAGCTTTAAGCGGAGTGAACTCGGAGGTGGTTCGCGTTAAGGTGTCATATAAAGATAGCGAACTCATTAGGCAATTCTACTTTAACTATGCGGACTTAATAACAAGGGCCGATGCAATGGCTGCAATACCTTTGCCTTCACCGGTAAGGCCCATGCCATCGGTGGTTGTTGCAAGGATTGCCACTTCTGTGCCCCCAAGAGCTGCAGATATCGTTGCAATCGCTTCCGCGCGACGAGCCCCAATACGCGGACGGTTTCCAATGAGCTGCACCGAAACATGCGAGATTGAAAATCCTGCATTGCTAATCAGAAGGTAGGTCTCTTTCAATAACTTGATTCCGGATACTCCCGCATATTCCGGGCGCGAAGTTCCGAAGTTACTTCCCAAATCTCCTAAACCGGTTGCAGCAAAGAGTGCGTCGCATATGGCATGTGCTGCAACATCGCCATCAGAGTGGCCTTCCACACCAACTTCATCTGGCCAATGCAAACCGGCCAGCCAGAGTTCGCGCCCTTGGCCAAATGCATGGGCGTCAACTCCCACACCGGTAGAAAATGATTGTGCGCTGCCCATAAATTGCAGTGCGGTTGCAAGATCAGGTGGTGTTGTGATTTTCAAGGCTCGTTCTTCTCCGTCAATGACGCGCACTTTGTGGCCAGCAGCTGCAACAAGTGCGGCATCATCTGTGGCATCACTGGATTCTTCATGTGCTTTTTTAAGAACTGAAAATGTAAAACCTTGTGGTGTTTGCACGCGGCGCAGTGTTGTGCGATCTGGAGTTGATGTGACATAACCGCTGGGATCAATGACTTTGACCGTATCAACTTCTGGCAAAGCTGGAATCACTGCAACATCACCAGCTTTAAGAGCTGCCACAACACGTGCTGCAAGTTCGCGGCTGGCAAGTGCGCGCGCGGCATCGTGGACTAAGACAAAATCTGCATTTTTAATTGTTGCTAGAGCGAGACGAACACTTTCAGAACGTGTGGCGCCACCTGTGACAACGGTGATGTCATCACCGACCAGCGCTCTTATCTGTTCTTCATATCCAGCTGGAGCGCTCACCACAATCTCATCCACCACAGATGACAGAGCTGAGATGCAATGTTCCAGAAGCGTGCGATCGCCTAGTTGGACGAGCGCTTTCGGAATTGCGGCACCGAAACGTTCACCGCTACCGGCAGATGCGATAATTGCGGCGATCATAGCGATGGGTTACTAAAAAGTTAAGAAGCGAGAACCTCGTCAAGGAGAGTTGCAGCCTTCTCTTCATCTGTGCGCTCGGCAAGTGCGAGCTCAGAGACGAGAATCTGCTTCGCCTTGGCGAGCATGCGCTTTTCACCAGCAGAGAGACCACGATCAAGATCGCGGCGGTAGAGATCGCGCACAACTTCTGCGACCTTAATAACATCTCCTGATGCAAGCTTTTCTAGGTTTGCCTTATAGCGACGTGACCAGTTTGTTGGCTCTTCGGTATATGGCTGACGAAGGACGTTAAATACTCGATCAAGGCCTGCAGAATCAACTACATCGCGCACGCCAACCAGGTCTACATTCTCGGCTGGAACGCGAACGGTGAGGTTACCCTGAGCAACTTTCAAAACTAGGTAGGTCTTCTCTTCGCCCTTGATTACTCGAGTTTCAATTGCCTCGATAAGAGCTGCTCCGTGATGTGGATAAACAACGGTTTCGCCGACCTTGAATGTCATGTATTGCCCTTCGGTAGAGGGCCAATTCTACCAGCCATCACCGACATAGAAAACCCCGGGTTATCGGCGTAAAGCGCCGTGAAATAAGGCTTATTTCACATGAGATAATTTCGCCATGAGCCGAACACATTTCAAGAATATTTCTCTTGCATTCACAGCTGTTGCATTGGCTCTCGCGCTAACCGCATGCGGGGCTGGACCTAACGCTGAAACACGTCAAAACAAGAAAGTAACAGATGGGGCTGAGCTGCTGATTCAAAACGAAGGTAATAACATCTCTGTTACCAACTTACTTCTTGTGGCAACTGAAGATGGCTCAGCGGTGGTTGTCGGAACAATTATTAACTACTCAGAAGAGCGCGATGCGCTGCTTGGAATCTCAGTTAATAACGTGGCAGCTGCAATCACAGGTGAACAAAACCTCGATCAGAATAAGCCCGTGCGTTTTGAAGGCGATGTGGCAACAACAAAGGCAGTCTTTAATGGTGTGGGCGCAGAAGCGGGTAAGAATGTGAAGCTTTCACTGGCTTTTGCGCGCGCAGGTGTTGTCACTACCAATGTGATTATTCGTGATAAGCGCGATGATTATAAGAATATAACTAAGTAGCTTTTAAAATATCCCACATGGAATACTTTAAAAGTTCCATCTCACGACGCAACATACTGCAAGGCTTTGGCTTACTTGGAGCGAGCACCGTATTAAGCACTTTCACTCCAATTTCTGCATCTGAACCCAGTAAGAGTTTTTCTTCGGTAGCAGAGTTACAGAGCGCAATAGCCGCTGCTAGCCCAGGCGATGTTCTGACCCTGGCACCTGGCACCTATATGGATGCCGAAATAACTGTCAGCCGGGCTGGGCTAACTATTTCTGCGCAAACTCCAGGCACAGTTATCTTTAGTGGTGCCAGCAAGATAAATCTCAAGGCAGATTCGACGATTTTTAACGGTTTTCAGTTTATTGATGGAGATATCTCAGGGATCGTAATCAAAGTCTCTGGTAACAAGAATGTACTTAGTGATTTGAATTTCACGGGTTACTCAGCTGAAAAATATATAAATATCGAGGCTGGAACCCAATACAACGAGATTTCCTTTTGCAACTTTGAAGATAAGCCAGAAAATGCGCCAATTGGGAACTTAGTCGGGATTCTGCCCCACCCAGAGATTCCAGGTTTCCACCGTATTCACTTCTGCTCCTTTAAGAATCTTCCAGGTCCTGGCGGCGACTATGGAAATGAGCCAATACGCATCGGAGTCGGTGCTAAATCGGATTTTATATCTCGAACTATTATTGAGAATTGCTACTGGGAAAACTCTGGTTTGGGTGACTCAGAGAGCATCTCCATTAAATGTCGCGAGAATGTCATTCGTTACTGCACCTTTAATAACAATGAAGAAGGCATGCTGGTATTCCGAAATGGAAATGACAATATGGCATATGGAAATTCATTCATTAACTCAGGCGGTATCAGAGTCAAAGAAGCTAACAACATCTTCTGTTTCGATAATTACTTTGAAAACTCAGGATTTGGTGACAAGGTAAGTTCAGTTAGTTTTGACTATATTCCTGGAAATTTGAAGAACATTAACTTTCTTTTTAATACCTTCGTGAATTGCGCCCCGATAAATCTCGGTGGTAATGGTCCTTCGCTCAACAGATGGTCTAACAATCTCTTTCGCAACAAAACCGGAGCAATCTTTCAAAATCCGAATGCCGGTACCAAGTGGATAGGAAATATCTATCAAGGATTAACTGGATTACCAAAAACTCTTGGCCTGCGAGCAAGTAAGGATCGATCAGTTGCGCTCACTGGTTTCCTTTTACCAGTGATGTATCCAGGCTTAACTCCTGCTAATCCTTTAAGTAGGGATTTAGTGCGAACACTCAGACCACAGAAAATCTCGCTTTGGGATGTAGGTGCGATTCAATACTTAAAGGTTCCCACCAAATCGAGAGCGTTATCTGCGATAAATACCGGTCCCAGATATCTCCAAACAGCAGGGCAGTAGGAAGTTACTTCTTACCCTGATTCGCAACAGCCTCAATCGCGGCTGCTGCCGCAGCTGGATCTAAGTACTCGCCGCCTTTTTTCACTGGGCGCATCTGCTCATCTAGTTCATAGAGCAGTGGAATTCCGGTGGGGATATTAAGTCCGGCAATATCTTCATCACTAATACCTTCTAAGTGCTTAACCAGTGCGCGTAGTGAATTACCGTGGGCGGTAACCAGAACAACTTTGCCTCCCTTTAAATCAGGCACAATTTCCTGCTCCCAATAAGGAACCATGCGCACCACAACATCTTTCAGGCATTCAGTCATGGGCAAATCTGAGCCAAGGCCGGCATAGCGCGGATCTGAATCTTGGGAATACTTCGAACCTTTTTCAATTAGCGGTGGTGGCGTGTCAAAAGAACGGCGCCAGAGCGTGAATTGTTCTTCCCCATATTCAGCCAGTGTCTGTGCTTTATCTTTACCTTGCAGTGCGCCATAGTGGCGTTCATTGAGGCGCCAAGAACGTTTAACTGGAATCCAATGACGATCACAGGCATCGAGGGCCAAGTCTGAAGTGTGAATAGCGCGACGTAAGAGTGAAGTGTGGACAACATCAGGTAAAAGTCCGCGCTCTGCCAGTAACTTTCCACCACGCGCAGCTTCTGCTTCACCCTTTGTTGAAAGTCTGACATCGACCCAACCGGTGAAGAGATTCAAGGCATTCCATTCGGATTCGCCGTGGCGCAAGAGGATGAGTGTGGAGTGTGACATGTGGCTATCTTCTCATGTTGAGAAGAAATAATTAAATGAGATGGGTAAATGCCGCAAGATTTGCCAGTGATTCTCCGCGACTAACCCGCCAAGCCCACTCGCGCCGGATTGCATCTGCAAAGCCAAGTTCGAGCAGTGGGTTAAATGATGAATCTGAATACTGCAGCACTGAACCAATGATGTGATCAATCTCTAGCGCACTCACAGCAGCTAGTGGCAAACGCCCCACCAGGTAGATATCCCCTAGTTCATTAATGGCAAATGCAATTCCATACATCTGGGCATTTTTTGCCAAGCACCATTTATGCACCGCATCTTCGTGGGTATCGGGTTTGCGAATCACAAAAGCGTTAATACTTAAAGAATGATCTCCAATAATCAGTGCGCAATGAGTCTGTAACTTCTTTTCTCCGGGCAGGGTAACCATGAAAGTCTTTTCATTGCTGCGCTCAAAATCTAAATCGTGTGATTCCAGGAAATCTTCAATGACAACTGCTGGGTTCAGGGCCATTTAGCCAATGTGCTTCTGTGCATCACGGCGAGTAGATAAGACTCGGTCGTAGATATCAAGTGTTCCGCGAGATGTCACATCCCAACCGAAGTGGGAAGCATGTTCGATTGCTCCCATCGATAAGAGCACGCGTCGTTGTGGTTCTTGGATCAAACGAGCAAAGACTGATGACCAGGCACGTGGATTATGACCATCAACTAATACGCCAGAGATGCCGTCAGCTACTGCTGTGCGAAGGCCGCCAACAGCTGTTGCAACAACAGGTGTGCCACACGCTTGTGCTTCAAGTGCAACTAGACCAAAACTTTCTGAGTAACTTGGCACGCAGACTAAATCTGCAGCGCGATACCACTGTGGTAAATCGGTGCGTGGAACAGGCGGTGCAAAGCGCACCACATCAGGTATTCCAAGCCAAGAAACAAGCTCCGTAAGGCGCTCAACTTCAGATTGGTTAGCACCAGAGGCGCCGCCAATAATGTTGGTAATTAACTTCGGACGCAGGTGCTTAGAGTGTGAAACCATCTCTGCAATAGCGCGAATAAGAACTTCTGGCCCCTTATGTGGCTGAATGCGACCCACAAAGGTAATGATGTGAGCATCAGGATCAAGGCCTAGCTCTTTGCGCGCACTGGCGCGGCCAGCACCTGGTGTAAAGACTTTCAGGTTCACTCCTGGGCTTACCACCGAGACATTGTCAGGACATGCTTCATAGAGTGAAACAAGTGATGCTGCTTCCGCATCGGTATTGGCAACCAGGGCATCGGCTGCTGCTACAACTTGGGTCTCACCCTGCACGCGAATCATTGGCTCTGGGCTTTCTCCTTCAGCCAGATTCAAATTCTTTACTCGCGCCATAGTGTGCATGGTGTGCACGAGTGGAATATCAAGTTCTTTCGATACCGGCATCGCCACCTTGCCACTGATCCAATAATGCGAATGGATAACATCGTAGGTCTCTGCCTGTAAGGCAAGTTTGAAGGCAGCAGAAAGTTCAGGAATGTAACTAGGCAACTGCTCTTTGGTGACACCAGAGACTGGGCCAACATTAAGTTGAATAACTCGCACACCCGGTGTTACTTCAACAATATCTGCAACCTCGCTATTTGTTCTGCGAGTAAAGATATCTACCGCAACTCCCATAGCAGCCATGTTCTGCGCTGCCTCCACCACATAGATATTCATTCCACCGGCATCGCCAGTACCCGCTTGATCAAGCGGGGATGTGTGCACCATCAAGGTGGCAACACGACGATTGGTTCGGTTCACCCCTTAAGGGTACGCGCCATTAAAAGGTTGCGCGAATGGTGCCGATAACAGTGTTGCCACCCAGCACGTTTTCGACTTCATAGGGGCTATCAATACCTAACTTCGCAAGGCCCGCATGAACTAAGACTCGAAAAGGGCGCAGTGAACCATCTGAGACTTTAAAGACAAGTGTGCGGCCATCAGTCATCGTTGCAACTTCAACCGCCTCTGCCCCATCTTTCAGATAAAGACCTGGCACACCTTCAATCATCTGTGTTGTCAGCCGCCCCACACCTGCCACCATCTGCGGATGTGCACGTGATGCTTCCATCACAGATTGATGAGCACTATCTGTTGAGATAGTAATTGCTCTCATTGCCCGTGCTAGACCAGCAACAGAGAGTAAGAACAGTGGCGCCCCGCAACCATCAGTTGATGTCAGTGTGATCTTCTCGCCAGCGAGCGTTTCTAGCTCGCTCTTAATGGCAACCTGCAATGGGTGCGCTGCATCTAAGTAACTATCAGTTGGCCAATTATTGGTAACACAGGTTAATAACATGGCGGCATGCTTGCCGCTGCAGTTCATGGCAATGCGTGTGGCAGGTGCCTCACCCCACGCGCGACGTTCTGCTTCACCCAGCGGAAGATCTAACATGCATTGCAGCGCACTTTCATCGAGCTTTGCTGGCGTCAATATCTCTTTCACAGCTGCAATATGTTCACTTGATCCAGAGTGACTTGATGCACCCAGTGCTAACAACCGTGGTTCAAGCTTCAGACCTGCCCGCACCATCGCCGCACCCTGAATACATTTAACGGTTGAGCGTGGGAAAATCAGATGGCTGGGATCGCCTAAAGAGAAATTAACGGAACCATCAGCGTTTAGTGCGAGTAAATGCCCACGGTGTTCTGATTCAACAACACCGTCTCGCACATACTGCGCTAGTACTGCATCAGACATTAATCGACCTGGCGCTCGAGCGTGGACCAGATATGTGCTTGTAACTCTTGTCCTTCGGCCGCCATGTCATAGGCATAGAAAAGTTCGCCAGCAACCAGACCATACAGGCGCACACCCGCTGTCACAATCTTTGCCGAAGGTGCTGAATATCCTTGATCCATCACTAACTGAATCTTTGGGCCATCAAACTGTCCGACCCAGCCTTCCGAGATTCCAGTGTTATGTGAAATGACGACTTCCAGCACACTATTTTCTTTCACACGCCAAAAACCGGCTTCCGATCCAGCCGGACGAATGATTTCACCTTCAGCATCGATGATCCAAGAACGTGAGTAGTAATTTAGAAATGGTCGTCCATCGTGATTAAAAGTTACTTCTTGGGCGAATTCAAAGGTGGGAATCGTTGGATATTCACCGCGACCTTTACCGCGCCAGGTTCCGACCATCCAAGCAAGTGGATTGAGATCAGGGTGTAAACCTTCTGGAATTGTGAAGGCCATTAGAGCCTGCCTCTCTTATATGTGCGTCCATCACGTGCTTGAGATTGTCGGCGCCCTTTGATGCCATAAATGACGAGTCCGATGCCAACAACAAGTGCGACTAGTGCCAGCACCACAGTTGTGAAGGACTCCATGGGCAAAGAATACTGGTTAAAGCTTGCGCACCGCCCACATGATTGCAAGGCAAGCCAGGGCAACAATAAAAAGCTGACCAATAAATTTCATCTACGGCTCAACGATGATCTGCTGCGAAGCGGCCACGCCTTCAACCGTTAACTCGGCATCGACCGGGGTATTTCGCTTCACGATGGCAAGTGCGATTGGCCCGAGTTCAAAGTGTCGAGCAACAGTGCCCAAGAAGCCCACCTGAACTTCTCCGTTCATCACCGGTGTTCCGGTTGGCGGCATGACAACTGCATGGCCATCAAGGTGGAGCATCACTAAGCGACGTGGTGGTTTTCCTAAGTTACAGACCTTAGCCACAGTTTCTTGTCCACGGTAACAACCCTTATTCATATGCACGGCGCCATGTATGACACCGAGTTCATTTGGGATGGACTTTGCATCGGTATCAAATCCAAGGCGCGGACGCCCGGCTGCAACGCGTTCGGCATCAAGTGCCCAGGTGCCCACCTGTGTTGCATGTGCGCCAAATACCTTTTTCATTTCATCAAGTTCTGCTCGTGGCACGAGTGCAAAGGGACCACCCACTTCATTGGAGGCACCCGGTGCTCGTAATACTGCAAACTCAAGGGATGCATCACGAACTTCGACTTTAAGCATAAAGCGCATCTTGTTCAGGTATGCAATCAAACCTTGGGCGAAGTGTGGATCAAGGACGATAAATGTTGTTGTTGCATCATCAACGAGTGCGAACTGATATTCCAGATGTCCTTGCGGATCTAAAATCAGCGCTGATGTCCAGATTCCGACACCAAACTCAAGTAGATGCTGCGTTGTTAAATCATGGAGCCACTTCAGGCGATCTTCACCTGCTACTGCAACCACAGCTAAGTGCGAGAGGTCTGCCCATGCGGCGCCCTCTAAAAGTGCGCGTTGTTCTTTATTAGGCTCACCGAAATGCCAGATTGCACCCTTATCGGGGCCTTCTTCGACAAATACGGCAGTCATTGCTCTTACTTAACGCAGGTGGCGCAGGTGCCATAGATGGCAAAGTGAGTGACATCAGTTTTAAAACCAAAGTCATCAGATAAGTTCTGAACAAAGTTAGCTGCCACATCGATTGGTGCATCACCAACAGATCCGCAGGTGCCGCAGACCAGGTGTAAATGTGTGAGCTCTTCAGCTGCGTGATAGGTAGCACCACCATGGCCAAGGTGGGTGTGCTGCACAAGTCCCACGTTTTCTAGCGTTTCCAGGTTGCGGTAAACGGTAGATAAATTAATTCCAGGATGTGTCTGGCGTACTTTTTCGGCAACCTCTTCCGGGGTTGCATGGCCAAGTGCGCGCACAGCAGCGAGAACAAGTTCACGCTGTGGGGTCAGACGTAAACCTTTTTCATGGAGCTCATGCTTATCGACCATGACTTAAGTCTACCTAAATATGTATTACTAGATCAGTCGGGCTGCCTTGGGTAGCAATAACGCCCTGTTCCACGCGCGCACCTGGTGCCTGAACCACTAGAGTCCAAGTGCCAGGAGCTGCGAAGAAACGAAATTGACCTTCGAGGTTTGTTGGAACCTCTGCGGTGAATTCACCAGTGGAATCAAGTAATCGCACATGAGCATTGGTCACGGCAACACCATTAGGAACTGAGTCATCGGTGCCAGCTTTAAGGATGACACCTTGAATCACAGTCTGTGTTGCAAGATTTACGCCATCAAGTGATGGACCACCAGGTGTGGCACCGCATGTGCGCACTAGTTATGCGCCGACAGCAACAGGAACTCCGACGAGTGAACCGTATTCAGTCCATGATCCGTCGTAGTTCTTCACATTGTTCACACCTAGTAGTTCGTGCAGTACAAACCAAGAAAACGCTGAGCGCTCACCAATACGGCAATAAGCAATGGTGTCTTTTGCAAGATCCACACCAGCACCTTGATAGATTTCTTTAAGCTCTACATCTGATTTAAAGGTGCCATCTTCATTGGCAGCCTTTGACCAAGGGATGTTCTTAGCTGTTGGGATATGTCCCTTAATCTGTCCGCCTTCTTGTGGAAGGTGAGCAGGGGCAGCAAGTTCACCGGAGAATTCAGCTGGGGAGCGAACATCAACGATGTTCTTGGTGCCAATAGCGGCAATAACTTCATCGCGGTAGGCCCGGATGGAGTTATCGCGCTCCTTTGCAACATAACGAGTTGCCACACGTGTAGGAACTTCGGTTACAAATGGACGAGCATCAAGTTCCCAGCGCTTGCGACCGCCGTCTAGTAGGCGAACGTCGCCATGGCTATAGACCTTAAAATACCAGAAGGCATAGGTAGCAAACCAATTGTTATTGCCACCATAAAGAACGACAGTTGTGTCATTTGAGATGCCGTTTTTGGAAAGAAGAGCTTCAAACTTCTCTTTTGAGATCAGATCGCGGATGAGGCCATCTTGTAGGTCTTCGCGCCAGTGGAAGGTAATTGCGTTTTCAATATGGCCTTGCGCATACAGAGTTGTATCTTCATCAACTTCAATGATGGCCACCTTTGGGTCGTTCAGGTTCTGTAGTACCCAATCTGCGGTAACCAGTGATGTTTCACGTGACATTTATTTCTCCTTGTTAGTTAAGTAAGTCTCTTATTTAGAGGTAAAGCGTACGAGCAGCAGGTAAATCTCACAACCCAAACAGTAATTAAAGGCAGCATTAAGAATGGCTGCCGCTAGGGCTGCGCCCACTGCGATAGTAAAGAGTAGATCGGCGCCAGCAAATGCTGCGATGCCGGCAATAAGTGCGAATACAAAACCAACGGCTTGGGCAAACTTAGGTGGGCGCACATCTTCAGTTGGTGCCACACCATTTAGACGTGGCTTGATCACGTTCTTAAAGATCAGACCATAGGGAGTGAACTGTGGGCCTTTGACTGCGCCAATGAGAAAGACGAGACCTTGCGCAACTATGACCCACTTGTTCTGGGTGACGAGCGCGATGGCAAGAACAATTGTTGTAATCGTTGCGCCAAAACGGGGACCACGTGAATCGATATAAATCTTTGCAACTTTTTTGTTATCTAATACTTCTGACATGGGTGAAGGTTAGGCAATCACCTAACAAAAGACCACTTGCGAATAATTCGCGGTTAGGCGATGTTGGCAAGGGCAGCCAAGACTTGATCGCGCTTGGGTGTGCCAGCTGCCCGACCCACTTCAATGCCTTGGCTATTGATGAAAAGTGTTGTGGGAGTGGAACGAATATCTAATTCCCGCACTAGTTCTAAGTGGGATTCGGCATCAACTTGAATGTGTTTCACATCGCTCATGCTGGCAACCATCTGAGATAGCAATGAGTGTGTGGCTCGGCACGGTGTGCAGAAAGCTGATGAGAACTGCACCATGGTGGCGCGAGCGCCCAGTGCCTCACCCAAGATCTGCGCAGTTAAGCGGTGGCCAGGAACCGCCTTTTTGGTGCGTATCGCTCCCTGGTTGGCCTTCCACCAGAAGCCATAGGCCGTTGAGAGGGCTATGACTATCGCGAGTGGAAGATAGGTTTTCACAAGAGTATTCTCACACAATGGTTAAGGTGTTGCTACTAACAAATTCGCATGCAGCAAGTGCTGACGTGCTGCCAGCACTTGCCCTCTTGCAACACACCTGCAAAGTAGCCCCGCTGGAAGCATCAGTTCTAATTGATACACCAGTAATGGATATTGTCTTTATCGATGCCCGTCGTGATTTTCCAGCCGCGAAATCACTCACACGATTACTTGCCACAACAGGAGTGGGCGCTCCCATGATTGCAATTACTACTGAGGGTGGACTCTCTGCATTTGCTGCAGATTGGGGCTTTACCGATGTCATTCTCGACACTGCAGGCCCAGCCGAAGTAGATGCACGTATTCGTATCGCAGTCGGTGCTCACGCTGCCCACACCCAGGCAAGTGATCCCACCTCATCTGAAATCCGCCAAGGCGATGTTGTCATTGACGAACATTCTTACACTGCAAAAATTAAGGGAACCGCACTCGATCTAACCTTTAAAGAGTTTGAACTCCTTAAATACCTCGCCCAACATCCTGGTCGGGTGTTTTCACGCGCCCAACTTCTGCAAGAAATCTGGGGCTATGACTACTTCGGAGGCACTCGCACGGTAGATGTTCATATCCGCCGACTTCGCTCAAAGCTTGGTCCAGAGTTTGAATCTGTCATTGGCACCGTGCGCAACGTTGGATACCGCTTCACTGTTCAAAGTGGTGGCAAGGAATCAGCTATCTCTGAGCTTGTGTAGCAATGCGCCGTATTCTTAAACTCCATCGCTCACTAGCAGAACCAGTTACCCCAGTTGCACATAACTTTAACATCATCACCTTTGACACCCAATTACACCCCAAGCTCTGGCTAGAGCTGAACAATAGAATCTTTAGCACCCATCCAGACCAAGGTAATTGGGCGATGGCAGATTTAGCGAACCGCATGAGTGAGCCCTGGTTTGATCCTCATGGTTTCTTCTTATGCATCATGGATGAAAAAATCGTTGGCTTCTGCTGGACCAAGATCCATCAAGAGATAGTCAATAAAGAGCCTATCGGTGAACTCTACGTAATCGGTGTTGACTCTGTGCATTCAGGAAAAGGCATTGGTAAAGCCCTGTGCACGCAAGGCCTGATCTACTTAAATAATAAAGGCATCACGCAAGGAATGCTCTATGTTGATGAAGATAATGAAGCAGGTAAAGGTCTTTATAAGACTTTGGGGTTTAATTAAGCCTTAACCAACTCCGCACACATCGCTCTAAAGGCTTCCGTGTGGCCATCAACATCAGCCTCGCTGGTATCAGGACACATCAGCGCCATATTGTGAAAAGGCGTAATCAAATAGCCATCGTTAAGTAAGCGCAAGTGGATGTACTGCTCAAGTTCAAAGTCACCTGATTCAGCTGCCTGCTTACCGGTTATTGGGGCTTTGCCTTTAAAGATGTATTCCCCGCGCGCACCAAGTCGATTGCAATGCCAATCAAGGTCAAACTCTTTAATAGCAGCATCTACTCCATCGCACCACCGATTACCGAGAGCAATCATCTTTTCAAAATTAGCTGGTGTTAACACATCAGTAAGCGTTGCTTTCATCGCAGCCAACGAAAGTGCGTTACCTGCCAACGTTCCACCAATTCCACCTAAATCAATAATCTCTAACTCGACCATCTTGGTAATGGCATCTGCAATCTCTTGCGTCATGCCAAATGTTCCAGTGGGAATACCTGCGGCAAGTGCCTTACCGATGGTGAGGAAATCTGGTTTTAACCCCAAATCTTTTGTCATTCCACCAGGGCCGACCGAGATGGTGTGGGTTTCATCAATGATTAAGTAGGTGCCGTATTTCTTGGCCAAAGCCTGCACGCCCTGCAGGTAACCAGCAACCGGCAAAACAATTCCGATATTTGTCATCGCCGGTTCCATCAAGATTGCAGCAACATCACCATGGGCAAGAGCTGCCTCCATCGCCGCTAGATCATTAAATTCAACGACCCGAGTTGTCACATCAAGATCAACCGGTGCACCGATGTTTCCCTCGCGCTTAACGGTAAGGCCGGCGCCATCGAGGGTGGCAAATGTTTCATCTACTGAGCCGTGATAACAACGATCAATCACAACTATCTTGCTACGCCCAGTAATCATCCGTGAATAGCGAATCACATGGCGATTGGCATCGGTGGCAGAGACGGTGAATTGCCAGAGCGGCAGACTAAAGCGCTCTTTGAGTAGCTGTGAGACAAGTGCGGCATCTTGCGTTGGCAACATCGCAGTAATGCCTCTTCCCACTTGCTCGCGAATTGCGGCAACTGTGGCATCGGGTGAATGCCCGGTCATGGAGCCGGTATCACCTAAACAGAAATCAACGTAGGTGTGACTGTCAAGGTCGGTAAAGCGCGCACCCTTTGCCTCTTTCACAAAAAGAGGATGCGCACCTGGCCACTTAGCCATCCAAGACATGGGAACACCTTCATGCATCACTTTCTTGGAATCTGCAAAGGCGGCAGCTGATTTCTTATGGAGGTCAAGAAAGCGCTGCTCTTCAACTGCGCGCAATTTCTTTAAGTGGGCTCTATCTATCTGGGTGCTCATAATTGCCAAAGTCTAATTATTCTTCCGAGAAAACAAAGAGCGCTTCAATGTAGTTCTCACCACTTATTCCAAGATTGGCCGCATCTGGAGGCGCTGTCTGCGGCTCAATACAAACTCCATCAGGATCTTCGGTATAGACAACCCACCATGGCGCATCAGATTCAATCTCAATACGTGCAACACCTTCCCAAACAACTGCTGGTGTTCCACGAATTTCGGTAAAGGTATCGTCCCAAGGCTCAGCTGCCATCGCCACCATTTCATTCGTGGGTAGCCCATCAGAACCACGCTTAAGCATCTTCTCTGCTTTAAATTCAACTTCTGCTTGCCCACCGCGGTCTAGATCGCGCGCAAACCATGGATGCATACCTAACCAGAACGGAAGATCACAGCCATTGTCATCGTATTCAAGTGACCAACGAATTGCATCATCGAGAACTTCTATTGTCTGCTCCACCGTTGCGCCTTGATAGGGCTTTGGTAGATGCAGCAGCGAGCGACCAGGGCCAATTTCTTGCCAGGAAGAAGTAATTCCAAAACCATGAATTGCATGTGGGGGATCGATATTTGTTGGCAGCTGGTGCTCCACACCGGAGGCAGAAGTAATCAGACCATCTCGAACACGCCCCGCCCACGGCGCCATCGGATACCAACCAGAGGTGAGCACGTTTCCGCGAAAAGGAATAGTAAATTCCAGCTCGCGCCATTTGATGGAAGTGATTTTTCCACCACCATCTAGATCGATCGCAACTTGAAACTCGGCATCATCAATAAATTGCATTACATACCCTTTAACTCATGCTTATACGGTGGCTGCGCACCTTTACGAGAACAGGTAATGCCAGCAGCAACTGCTGCTCGGTGCAGCGTTGCACGAAGCACATCACCGGTCAGCGCCAGAATTCCCTTTTCAATCATCGCTTCCACAATGATGGCACCCACGGTATCTCCTGCGCCCACAGTATCTGCCACAGTAATCTTCGCACCTTCTACTTCCACAGAACCTTCTGATGTAAACCCAATGATTCCTTTTGCGCCACGAGTAACTACAACGAGTGCTGCGCCATCTTTAATCCAGCGCGCAGCCACATCGGCGTAGTTCTGCCCCGGATAGAGCCAAGCTAGATCGTCATCGCTTACTTTAATGACAGATGAGATAGCAGCCCATTTTTCAACAGCTGCTTCATAGAGGTCGCGATCAGCTAAGACTGCTGGACGAATATTGGGATCAAAGACAATGGGTGCAAACTCGGCTACCCGTAGCGCCCAGTCATATAAAACATCGGCACCTGGCGCAATAACTGTGGCCAGCGTGCCGATATGCAACACATTGGGCTTATAACGAGCAGGATCTGGCAGCCAATCAAGTGAGAAATCAAAGGTGGCAGTTCCGGCAATCTTAAATTCATAGGATGCGCCGCCATTACTATCAAGTGAAATGATTGCTAAACATGTCGGTTTATCACTCGTGAGTGCTAAATCTAACTTCACTTCATCTTCAAGTAACTCTTTGCGCGCAGCTACTCCGTCAACATCAGTTGAAATCCCAGCAATGAACTGCACATCGTGTCCCAGGCGCGCCAGAGCTTTGGCGGTATTTGCCGGCCCGCCACCGACGTGGCCAACTCTCACACCATCGGCGCCCGGAGTGAGATCAATAAGTACTTCGCCACAGACCCAAATGGTCATTGCTGCCCACCCGTTCCCTTGGCCACGGGGCTATCTTGCCTTAAAGCTGAGCTAGCCTTTAACAAGGAAGAATAAGAATGAAAGATAGACTCACACCCATGCGCGTATTAATCACTGGTGGCGCCGGCTTTATCGGCTCTCACTTAGCCGATGCCATCCTCGCCCGTGGGGATGAAGTCACCATCTTGGACAATATGAGCACCGGCTCGCAAGCCAATATTGCTCACCTAAAAGAGAAAATCACAATTCACACCGGAGATATCCGAGATGTAGAGCTAGTAAATGAACTAGTTGAGCAATCAGATCTCGTGCTTCATATGGCCGCAGCCCTTGGCGTTAAGAACATCATGGATCACACCATTGAATCAATCGACCGCAATTTTGCTGGCTCTGAGGTAGTTCTCAATGCCGCCACCACACACAACAAGCGCATCATCATCGCCTCCACTTCTGAAATCTATGGCAAGAACCCCAACCAACCACTGCACGAAGAATCAGATCGCGTTGTGGGCCCCCCACAAAAGATTCGCTGGACCTACTCAGATGCCAAAGCGCTAGAAGAAGCTGTTGCTCACACACTGCATAAGACCCATGGACTTAAAGTCACCACCATACGTTTCTTTAACACCGTAGGCCCACGCCAAACAGGTCAATACGGAATGGTTCTTCCACGCTTTGTGCAGGCAGCCCTTAAAAACGAAGAGATAGTAATCTATGACGATGGCAGCCAATCACGAGTCTTTTGCCATATCGAAGATGCCATCAGGGCTGTGCTCACTCTTGCCGAGAAAGATTCAACCATCGGTGACTACTTCAACGTTGGCGGGGTAGGAGAGACCACCATTAAAGAACTTGCCACAAGGATCATCCAGCGCACTAACTCACAGTCACAAATAAAACACATTGCCTACTCCGAGGCATACCCGGCTGGCTTTGAAGATATGCAGCGGCGCGTGCCTGATATCAACAAGATTAAAAAGAGTATTGGCTGGGAACCTACCCACTCACTTGATTCAATTATCGATAGCGTTGCCACTAGCCTAAAAAACTAAGTGGCTACCCGGTTGGGAACAATCGCGCTGCAAGGCGATTGCTTCGCACTTGATTCTCTTTTACTACTGAATCGATGAGCTCCTGAACCTTTTCCACCGAATCGATTTGATTTAGGTCAGCGCCACGAAGAGCCCGTAGAACGAGTGATTTATGTGGTAATTCCAGGGGAGCTAGTTCACCCATGACTAAGTCATTAAATGACGAAACATGGCCACTCACAACCTTATCTATCGCAGACCATTTCTTGACCAGAGTCTGCACGCTTGAAATCTCATATATTCCAGAGCTAGATACATTAGTAACTTCGCGATTAAAATCTGCAAGAGTTTTCTGTGAAATCCCAAAGAAATCCGCACAAGCTAATTCATTTAAGGAAATTGTCTTCTTTGATTGAAGTGAATCAAGAATTGATGCACGACAAGCTAAAACTCTGCTCACCCGCTCCCGTTCAATTGCCTCACGCTCCCGTTCAATTGCCTTACTCTTAGCTTGCGCAGATTTATCAGCATAGTTGCAGCCTAGGCCAGTTAGCTCGTAATACCTGTTGGCGATACTCATTAAGAAACAATCACCCGTGGATGTAATGATAATTTCCGCATTTGATTCAGCCGTCGGAGCCTTGATTCTCTGCGACCACGTTGCCCCGGAATCATTTGAATAAAACACAGCTGCAAAGGGATGTTCACCACCAGGACTCGAACCATCATCCAAATTTGCGCCATCAAGCCCAGAGCCCACACACGGTGCAGGAAGGCAATTGCTGCCGTCGGCTGGCTGGCCCCAAATTGTTGAAACTCCATCTAGTACCAACAATTCATTTGGGTTCGTTCCAAAAACAGCACCAGTCCAGTTTGCATTTCCTATCGCATCGAGCCGCTCAAATGTTGAACCTGAATTTTTTGAAAGAAAAACATAACCACCGGTGTTGCCTCTAGATGACGATGCAATAATTCTCTGTCCATCTGGTGAAACGCTTACTTGCTTCCAATCAATGTTTTCGGTTTGATCCTGTGGAACAGATGCCTTCACGGTCTGATAAGAGGCACCAGAATTAAGGGATATATGAAGTGGTCCCCAATTATCCCCATAAGCACGCACTGACCCATTGGCAGATTGACTTGGATAACTTACGAATTCAGAGCCAGTCAGTGCCACCGAACCGAAGGAAAGTTCGCCGTACCCGTGTGCGCTCTGGGTCGTTAATTGAAAGAGCACAAGTAGGCCAATAATCTGACTGGTTCGGCGCAATTTCATGACGTGAGTATGCGACGGAGGGGGTAACCCGGCAACCTGAATTTCGCTAAATCTTAGAGCCCTTTAGCTCCAGCAATCTTTCCGGTTGTATCAAATACATAAGGCGCACTAGCCATAATCGCTCTTGCATCCACCACATCATGCTTAGTAATCACCACCGTGATATCTGCCCCCGATAAGGGCGCAGAGCTTTCCCCATGCCAACTGCCCACAACATCATCGTGCCAAGCCACCACAACCCCACGGGCACGCAAGTGCTCAATGACTAGCTCTGCTGCAGTCTCTCTCACATCTGCCACATTGGGCTTATAGGCAACGCCCACCACCAGCACGCTCTTACCTTGCAGCGACCCACCGTTATCGCTCTGCACCCGATCCACAATGTATTTCGACATCTCTAAATTCACTTCATTTGCCCGGCGAATAAATGTTGCTGGCACGCCACGTTCTTCCGCAACTGCCGCTAAATAAGTAGGGTCGACCGGAATACAGTGCCCTCCCACACCGGCACTCGGTGTGAACTTCATAAAGCCATATGGTTTTGTATTAGCTGCATCTAAGGTCTCATAGACGCTAATTCCCAGAGCATTTGTAA
>NZ_JBBAMU010000017.1:0-21368 GCF_040402315.1 Candidatus Planktophila sp. | reverse complement strand
CGTGCGGGATGCTATCTGTCTCAACTAATAGGCGGCCAATGAGAGTTGATTTACCATCATCAACACTGCCGCAGGTTAAGAGGCGAACTATTGCACCGGACATTAGAAGTACCCCTCGGACTTCTTCTTCTCCATAGAATCTTCATTATCGCCATCAATTAATCGCGTGGCGCGTTCACTGAGCTTTACTTGCAAGACTTCTTCAACAACATCCTCAATAGTGAGAGCGTTGGATTCGACAGCTGCGGTGAGTGGATAACAGCCCAGCGTACGAAAGCGAACCTGCTTCATAAATGGAGTTTCACCATCTTGCAAGGGGTAACGATCATCATCGACCATTATTAATTGTTCACCACGTTTGACTACTGGTCGTTCTTTGGCGAAGTACAGTGGATTTACTTCAATACCCTCCTGCAGGATGTAATGCCAGATGTCGTTCTCGGTCCAGTCAGAAATTGGAAAGACGCGCATGGTCTGCCCAGGGCCCAGCCGAGTGTTATATGTGTTCCAAAGTTCCGGACGTTGTTCACGCGGATTCCAACGATGGCCGGGATCGCGCACGCTAAAGATTCTCTCTTTCGCGCGGCTCTTCTCTTCATCTCTTCGCGATCCACCAATAGCAGCATCAAAGCCATGGAAATCAAGTGCTTCGCGTAGCGCAACAGTCTTCATCACACGGGTGTATTCAGAAATTCCAGTAGTAAATGGGGTGATATTTGCATCCACACCAGCTTGATTTGTATACACAATCAGATTGGAATTGGTTTGCGCAACAACTCGATCTCTAAAAGAGATCATTTCCTTGAACTTCCACGTGGTATCTATATGAAGAAGTGGAAACGGGATTGGTGCTGGGTAGAAAGCTTTACGTGCAAGGTGCAGAAGTACCGTCGAATCCTTACCGATTGAATACATCATGACGGGTTTACGGAAACCAACTGCAGTTTCGCGCAGGATCTCTATTGATTCACTCTCGAGCTCTTTAAGAATACGCGTCTTTAGACTCATACCAGCAACCGCGGGAATACAAAATCAGAGTAACTCTTACTCATTGATACCAGAAAATCTTCCTGGACTTTATTTGAGCGATCTTGTTTTACCGTTGTTGGCTCAAGAGTTAACTTATCCCAATCTGAGAAGCCAGGGAAAGCAGCAAAACTCTGTATCTCGCGAACTTTGTCTGGGTTATGTAAATCTTCAAAAGGCACATCTAGTGTGTGGCAACCTTGCGCTTTGGCATATCGCACATAGCGAGTATAAAACTCTGTAAATTCTGAGATAAATCGGCTTAGCTCACCGGCATCAAGATTAATTACTAGGTCAGAAGTAGAAGCGGTATGCCATTTACCGCTGGCATTTGCTTTCTTGTGGGATACAAAACGATCGAGATGGTTCCTGCGTAAGAAAATTATATGTGGCTTGAACTCAGAGATGAGTGATTCCAATTCCTTATCAGGTAGGTGCTGTGGAAATATCTTGATTACATGAACTCCAGGAATCTTCTTGATTGCGCTTAGTGTTTTTTTAGAGTCAAGAGAGGTTGTTTCAAATTTGTTATAGGACCATTTCTTACGTTGCTGTTTCAAGTTTTGCGAATAGCGAAAAGAGAAAAACGGATAGTGTCGGTTTATCTTTTCGATATTTTTATTCCATGCATTAAAGATGAAAAATTCCCCGTAGTAGTGAAATCCGGCTTGGTCATTTGATAGTAAACTGCCAATCGCATGCGTGCCTGAGCGGGGGAAGGAGAGTACAAAGACTATTTTTGAATCCACCGGATCAGCTTTGCGAAGGTAGTTGACTACGAAATAGGGAAGTAGAGCCCTCACATTAAGGAGAAACTTCTTTATTGAGGGCATTTTACCTTCGGTAGACACTTTTGAATCTTATCAGTCCATGTTTTGAAGATTGATAGTCTTGGCCTGTGTCAGAGCCCGCAATTAAGAGTCTAGATAAACAAACCAGCTTTTTTCAAGAAATTGATGCTCTAGAACTATTACGTAAGCGACGTAGGTCACGAGTAAAGAAGTACCCATCAGTTTCAGTTCTGGTTTCTACGGTTCGTCCAGATGATCTGACTAATCTACTGCAGCAGTTATGCGCTCAAAGCCTTCCCACTTTTGAATTACAACTTGGATTGCATGCAATTCAAGTAAATGCCTCACATAAGAAACTCATCAGGGCTCTGGAGAAACGAAAAGTTTCAGTCAACGTTTACTCATTTGATCAGGAGAAAAACCTAGGCACCATTCTCTCCTCCTTGGGGCAGTCATCCTCCGGTGAATTCATCGCCAAGATGGATGATGATGATTACTACGGACCTGAGCATCTAAGAGATTTATTGGATGCGGCCCTAGACACTGGCGCCGATGTTGTGGGCAGGGCGATGAATTATGTTTATCTTGAACCTCTACAACTGACAGTGCGTAGATTCTCACCTCACGGAATTCAAGCAGTTGAGTTATGGAGTGATTGGGTTTGTGGAGGAACAATTCTTGCTAAGCGCACGGTAGCTGAAGCAGCACATTGGTTTGGTGACGGTAATACCGCGGTCGACAGGTTCTTACTTAGTGGAGTAACTAATAATGGTGGAAAAATTTGGCGAACTTTTGGAGCCGGTTACATTTATCGCCGAACCTTCACATTCCATACTTATGCAACCAACTACTCCAAATACCTTAATGGAGCTAATGAGCATGTGGCTGGAAGATGGCAGCACCCCGTTTTTGGGAGTATTCACGCATGAGTACCAATTTTCGATTTAACCGCCCACAAGACCTTTCACCTGTTTTAAAACCATCACTTTCAGTTGCGGTAGTTATTGCCTGCAAAGATGGACAAGAAAAACTAGATCTTGTTTTAGCTTCTCTCACCTCGCAGAGTTACCCATCTCGATTAATCAGCATCTACATCATTGATGATGGGAGTAGTACTCCAATAGTTATTCCTGCTATTTCTCCCAAAAATACTCGCCTGGTTAAGTACAAAAATTCCCCCTCTCACTGGGGAAAGACTGCCGCCACAAATCATGTTGCAGCAGGGCTGAAAGAGGATGTTCTATGGTTCATCGATGCAGATATGGTCTTTGAACCTAACCACTTAGCTCATCATATGAAGTGGCATCATGCTTGCGATGATTTTGCAGTTTTAGGCTGGAAAAAATTTGTCGATCACTGGGAGTACACACCAGCCATGCTCTTAGAATCGCTACGCAAGGGTGGTTTTCACAATTTACATACCCAGAGCTGGAGTAAAGAGTTATGGGAAGAGCGGGTAAATCGCACACAGGATTTAATTAATCCCGCACTTGAAGGTTACCGAACTTTTGTAGGTGCAACTTTCTCAATGATGAATTCACAATGGAGGAAACTTGGTGGTTATAACCGCGAACTTATCACCGGAGAAGATATTGAACTGGGGTGGCGCATCTTTACAAATGGGCTAAGAACAGTTCCAGAACGAGAAGCGCACTCTTGGCATTTAGGATTTAGTACAGTTGAGAAGAATAAAGAGTCAATTCACCGACATAATGATCCAGCCTTAGCGCAATTTATTCCTGAGATGCACTCAGTTCGATCACGGCATAACTTTGATTGGAAAGTCCCTACATACGAGGTATTTGTTGACGCCCGCAAAGTAACCTTAAGTGAGTTGCTATTGCGTAGGCAGGAGCTGCTAGCAACTAACGGCACATCTGCTCGTTTCACACTGATAGGTCCATGGAAACTTCTGAGAAATCGATACTCTCCAACTTCAGATATTTATGCAGATCTTCGCGAAATCCATAGCTGGCTCAAGGGAGATGAAAGCTACACATTTGTTGAAATTGATTCCAAAGTGAATCTAACAATCGATAGCGTAATTGAATTAATCCGGCCAAGTGCAACTCCGCACTACGTATTTTTTGAAGGCACATCCAAGATAGATTTGAAGCATTTAGTTGATTTTCAAATATCTCAAGGTTACGGCTTATTAGGAGTTGTTGATAAGCAAGACAACCGTGCATATGTCATCTTTGGGCCAGCGCTTTCTCGTGCTCTGAGCTCAGGAGGAAATGTCTATGAAAATATTTCCAAACAATGGGGAATTAATTGGATAACTGATGAGAAGTTTCTTCAATTCAATTCCGGTAAAAAATCTCGATTTAAGCGCTTTAATCGATTTATTAAACGCGAAGGAAAGAAGATTAATTCTCCTTTGCAGCTGGTAATTTTCCTCCAGAAAATAAGCAAGTTGATACTCCGAAAAGTATTACGTAATGGTTAAACCAACAATTATTCTTGCGACAAGCAATGGAATTGGAATGGGGCATCTTGCCAGAGCGACAGCAATAGCCAGCGCGATGCAAGAATTTGCAACACCCGTGATTGTCTCTGTTGCTGGAGGTATTGCTGAGATTCCATCGGCCACTGGAATTCGCTGCGAGTACATCCCTGGAAAGACGCGTGGATGGATGCCAAGAAGTAAATGGGATACCTATTTTCGCGATCGCCTAGTTGCGATAGCGCAGGAGACAGGGGCCCGCATTATCGCCTTTGATGGAGTTGTTCCTTACCCTGGTTTTATCGCCACAAAATTAGTGAATCCTGAATTAGATATTGTGTGGATTCGAAGAGGGATGTGGCAAAGAAATCTCTTGCGTTTTGTTCTACCTTTTCAATCGCAATTAGTAGATCGAGTGATTGAACCTGGAGATTTTGCCCGAGGTTATGACTTGGGACCAACAGTTCATCGCAGTGAAGGGATTCTCACTGCTCCGGTTTCACTATTTCAAAAAGATAAGGCTCTTTCACGCGCTGAAGCGCGAAAAATTTTAGGCCTTGATTCAATTCGTCCAGCTGTGCTGGTTCAACTTGGCACTGGTGAAAGTGACGTCAATGAGAAGATGACTGCGGCTTTGCGCGGACTAATCGGATGGAAAGATTTGCAGGTTGTCCTCACTAAAGATCCAGTAGATAAAAATGGCGCTTCATTGGTACCCGAAGGTTTAGATATTCGGGTAGTGCGCCATTTCCCGCTAGCTCAGGTGTTGCGCGCATTCGATGCAAGCGTCTGCGCCACGGGATACAACGGGGTTCATGAACTATTACCGGCTCAGGTACCAACTGTGTTCGTTTCAAATATTCGAGGAACGGACGACCAAGAAGCGCGCGCTAAGTGGTGTCACGACATGGGCTTTGCGATACGAGCTGATCAAGCAGATTTGCAAAACATCACTAACGCGGTTAAGAAATTACAAGATTCGCAAATTCGTGAGCGACTACATCAGCAATGTGCTCATCTTCCCGATCCAGTCGGTGGAGCAGAAATTGCGAAGATTCTTTATGAATTGGCATGCAAGACAGGGATGTCTCGTCCAGGGCCCATGAATCGCCTGAAAAAGCTTTTGTTGTGGGGAGTTCTCAGAAGGGCGGCTCTAATTTATCGCACGATAAATCCTCACAAGGTTGAAAATTTAGTGCACAGCGAGAATCCAATCTGGGGATCTCAAAATACGGTTGAAGAACTCGCTCCACTTATTAAGGGAACGATTCGATTTGAACATCTCATCATGGGTGCATCAGAAAACTACATCAGACGACGCAGGGAGATTGCTCACTCTGCCTATGGCACTCGCAGTCCTAGCTAGAAGTGCGAACGGATTTCCCAAAGATCTTTAAAAATCGGATTAAAGAGAGTGCTTGCAAGATATTCCACTCCACTGGAACCACCTGTTCCCATCTTCTTTCCGATTGTTCTTTCGACCATTTTCACATGGCGGTATCGCCACTCTTGAATACCCTCATCGATATCTACTAATCGTTCGCTGACCATGGAACTCTCCGGATCCTGCTTATGAACAACTAAGAGGACTTCTTGAACAAGGGTATTGGATTCATATGCAATTGATTTATCTCGCGAGATTACTTCCTGAGGAAGTGTGTAACCGCGTGTCTCCAAATACGCAAGGAAAGAATCCCATAACGAATTACGAGCAGTAATCTCATTAATTTCTAATTGAATTTCGGGTGGGAGATGGCTCGACATACGGCTATCGCGACGTCCAAGAATCGCTTCTACTTTTCTAAACTGTGCTGATTGAAATCCGCTAGATGATGAGAGAAAGCCTCGAAAAGCATTAAATTGAAGTGGCGTCATTGTTTCTAAGATATCTACCTGTGCAACACATACCTTCATGATGGTCCGGATCCGCCCAAGGATTGCAAGTGCGTAGTGAGTATTGCCTGACTCAAGTGCGCGTTGAGCTTCTAAGAATTCATGAATTAATTGCTTAAACCAGAGCTCATAGGTCTGATGGATGATAATAAATAGCATTTCATCGTGCTCGGGTCCGGTAGAAAGCGGTTTCTGAAGTGCAAGCAATTCATCGATGGCAAGATATGAAGTGTATGTAAGGGCAGAATCAAATTCATTGCTCATGTGACTCGAGATCCTATATCTGTAATCTTTTCATACTGACGTGTCTCAGTGAGAGCCTTAATTCTTTGCAATCCATCCCACACCTCGACATATGAGGTAGCTAGAGGAGAGATAGCTAAACGAACTGAGTTAGGCGTGCGGTAATCGGGAATTACGTTGGCAAATTTTCGAAGCGCAACACATATTCTTGCGGCATCAGGATGGCCGATGGCGATATGCCCGCCCCGTTCTTGAGGGTTTCTAGAAGTTAAAAGAGCGTAACCAAGAGGAGCTAACCATTCATCAAATAAGTCGATCATCATCTGAGTCCCAATAGCAGCCTTCGATGCTATGACGTTTATACCTGCCTCTTCAATCATTGCATAGGAAACTTGCACACCACGTATTCCAATAATGGAAGGACTCGCAATTTGGAAACCGCGAATTCCGTCGGCCTTAACAAATTCAGCCCCCATGCCGAATTGATCTTCATTCGCAAACCATCCCTGAATGGGAGTCTGTAATTCATTTTGAATTTTCTTATTCACATATAACCACGCGGGTGATCCAGGACCAGCATTGCCATATTTATATGTGCACCCCACCGCAAGATCAACACCGTTGGCATCGAAGTTCATCTCGATAGCGCCCGCTGCATGGCTGGCATCCCAAACAACAAGCGCACCATAATTTCGCGCCAAGTCAGTGATGGATTTAATGTCCGTACGAGCACCAGAGCGATATTGAATCACTTGAAAAGTTACGAGTGCTACATCTTCTGTCATGTACTTCTCGAATAGTTCTGCGGTGATTAACTCATTCTCTGCGACAGTAGGATCTTCGTTATCGATGATTATCAGATTAAGCCCATGGCTCTTTGCGATTCCATCGAGTATGTAACGATCAGTTGGAAAATTTGCGGCATCGGTAATGATTGTCTTTCGACCAGGGCGTGCGTTAATTGCTGCTAAACAAAGTTGATAGAAATTAACTGAAGTCGTGTCACAGACAAGAACTTGTCCGGTGCCAGCACCGAGAACTGCCCGGCCCAGCAGATCTCCAGCCACCTGAGCTTCATCGATCCAATGACTCCAACCGGTAACGACTTCATTGCCCCACTCTTGGGAGAGATAATCTCCTACCGCCTTGACGGTGGCATGGGGCAACCTACCGAGTGAATTTCCATCGAGGTAGCAGAGATTTGGGTCTGTAATCACAAACTTGCTTCTGTAATTGGCGAGCGGATCATTCTTATCCAATTCCAACGCATAAGCGCGGTCAGTGACCTTCATAGTTCAAAGGTACGCTCTCCTACCGTGGCGCGCAATGTTGTAAATATCGAAGAGGTTTTCAAAGCCTTCGATATTCGTCCTCTTCTCGATGGTGTTTCACTCGGAGTCTCAGAGGGTGAACGAATTGGAATCGTAGGACGCAATGGTTCGGGTAAAAGCACGCTTATGAAGATTATTGCAGGCGTAGAAGATCCGGACGCTGGTCGAGTAACAAAATCAAATGTAGCGCGTATTGGAATTCTCTCTCAGATTGATACAGCCGCCGCCGATGCCACCGTTGGTGATGTTGTGATTGGCAATCGTGAGAAACACGAATGGGCTAGTGACCCACAGATACGCGAGATATTTACTGGACTATTTGGTGGATTCGATGACCACCTATTCGAAAGAGTATTCTCATCGCTATCAGGTGGTGAAAAAAGACGGGTAGGCCTTGCCAAGTTACTCATTGATGACCTGAATCTGATTTTACTTGACGAGCCAACAAACCACTTAGATGTTGAAGGCGTTGCCTGGCTTGCCCAGCATTTGAACAATCGAAAAGATTTAGCACTACTTGTTGTTACTCACGATCGCTGGTTCTTAGATGCCGTCACAGATCGAACCTGGGAAGTAGTGCTTGGAAAAGTAGAAGAGTATGACGGTGGTTATTCGGCATTCGTTTTAGCAAAAGCAGAGAGATCTCGTCAATCAAATGCAATGGATGCTAGAAGAAATAACCTGATTCGAAAAGAACTAGCGTGGCTTAGACGAGGCGCACCGGCTAGAACAACGAAGCCAAAGTTTCGCGTTGATGCCGCAAATGAATTAATTTCTGCCGAGCCCGCCCCGCGTGATTCAACCGAACTCTTAAAGTTTGCACTTAACCGCTTAGGAAATACTGTCTTTGAACTACATCATGGCCTTATTAGGGCCGGTGATAAGAAGTTAATCGAAGATCTCACATGGAACATCGGTCCGGGTGATCGCATAGGAATTGTGGGCGTTAATGGCTCAGGGAAAACAACGCTCATGCGAACTTTGGCTGGCTTGCATCAACTCTCAGCCGGCAAACTTGTTACAGGTATTACGGTAAAGATTGCCTTTCTCACTCAGCATTTAGATGAGTTAGATCCAGAGTGGCGCCTACTTGAAGCGGTGGAAAAGGTTGCTACCCATGTGGAGATTGGCAAAGGAAAGACTTTGTCTGCTTCCCAGCTATGCGAACGTCTGGGCTTTGATCGTGATGCGCAATGGACACCGGTAGGTAATCTGTCAGGCGGAGAGCGTCGCCGATTGCAATTAACTCGACTATTGATGGATTCACCCAATGTTGTATTACTTGATGAGCCCACAAATGATTTTGATATCGAAACCCTCACCGAACTTGAAGATTTACTCGACAGCTATGGTGGATCACTAATTGTTATTTCTCACGATAGATATTTCCTCGAGCGAGTCTGTGATCGCTTCTATGGGTTGCTCGGGGATGAAGTACTCCGTGATTTACCGAGAGGTGTAGATCAATATCTGGAGCAACGTGCTGAAGCAGTGTCGTCACGGAGTGGCACTGCACAAAAGCAATCATCTGGTTCGAGTGCAGCAGAGCAGAGACAACTCAAGAAAGATCTCGCCCGCCTTGATAAGCAGATAGTCAAAGGTAAAGAGAGAATTGCAGAACTATTAGCCGAACAAGAGCGTGAAAGCGCGAATCACCAACGTTTAATTGAACTCGCCAGTGAACTTGCTTCGGCTGAAAGTGAACTTGCGAGCCGAGAAGAAGAGTGGTTGCAAGTGACGCTAGCCCTCGAAAGTTAATAGGATTAGGTCATGTCTAGAAAGACGCAACGTTTAGATTTCCTCGCCGCGGTCTCTGGAGTGATGATTGCTCTTCAAGCCCGTGCAAACGGCGAACTCTCGCATTTAATTGGAAATGGTGTAGAAGCGGCGCTTGTCTCATTTGGGTCAGGTCTGGCCATCATTGCGGTGATTGCACTATTTAACCCCGCTATCAAAGCTGGTGCGCGAAACCTTCGAGGCGCCGTTGCCCGTAAAGAGTTGCCAAAATGGACCCTCTTTGCAGGGGCGCTGGGCGGGAGTTTTGTTGCGGTGCAAACACATATCGTTCCCCTGATCGGTGTGGCAATTTACTCAGTTGCATCTATTGCAGGACAGACCGCAGCATCACTTGTTGTTGACCGTATTGGATTAACTGGTGGTGGCAAGAAGCACATCACTCCCCGACGAATTGCAGCCGCTCTATTTACAGTCTTTGCAGTTTTCATCTCGGTCTTCGATCGCCTAGATGCACGCAATCTTTCGATATTTGCCGTTGTGTTGGGCTGTATTGCGGGGGCAATTGTTGGAGTGCAGCGCGCACTCAATGGACAGATAAACGAACATTCTCACCAGAGTTTTACAACTTCTCTTCTTAATTTCATCATGGGAACCATTTTCTTGGTAATTTTTCTATCAATGCTTATTGCGGTAGGCCCAACAGAACTTGTTCCTTTACCTGCCGGCCCATGGTGGATTTACACGGGAGGCGTCATTGGTGTTATCTACATTGCCTTTACTTCAACAATCGTTCAGCACCTCGGAGTGTTAACTTTTACGCTTTTCAGCGTTGGAGGACAACTAGTTGGATCATTGCTGATTGATTTTTATTCACCCACCGAAGGTGTGCAGGTAAGTGTCTACCTGGTTACAGGAATTATTATGACTTATTGTGGGGTTCTCGTCGGTGGCGTAAATAATTCACAATCCCGGAAACGATTGAACCGACAATAAAAAAGGCTGCAATCGCGTAAGAGAATGTCTTCACCCACGGAAAACTTGCCGCATAGAAGCCAGCGAGAGTGATTCCTGCGCCCCACAGAACTGCGCCCAATGCATTTGCAGATAAGAATTTGTAGTAATTCATCTTCGATGCCCCTGCAATGGGTGGAACAAATGTTCTAATCCAAGGGAAAAAGCGAGCTGCCACAACTGCCCACCAACCTGATTTTTCATAGAATCGTTCAGATCTTGCAATCATTCGCTGCACACGTGGTGATTTTCTCTTGTCGAGATAAGGGCGCCCTACAACACGTCCAATAACGAATCCGACTTGATCGCCGAAGAATGCCGATACCAAGATGATTGCCACTAACACGGCAATATTGATATTTCCATGAGAAGCAGCGACTAGGCCCGCGCTAAATAAGACAGAGTCACCAGGCAAGAAGAAACCAAAGAGAAGGCCAGTTTCAATGAAAACTATCGCCCCGATAAGAATATAAAAGATGAACGGAGCAAGAGTTGATAGTTGAGAATCAAATGATGCAGCTAGTTCAATCACACAGAAGCCTTCACTGCCGCCGCAACTTTAATAACGACGTTGGGATCGAAGACGCTAGGTACAATAAAAGATGTATTTAGCTGTGATGGGCTTACACAATCTGCAATCGCTTCCGCAGCTGCTACAAGCAACTTATCGGTGATTTTGTGAGCATTTGCATCGAGTAATCCACGGAAGATGCCCGGGAATGCAAGCACGTTATTTATTTGATTAGGGTGATCACTTCGACCGGTGGCAATTACCGTTGCATACTTTCGAGCGATTACTGGGTCAATTTCTGGGTCCGGGTTGGCAAGTGCAAAAACAATTGAACCCGCTGCCATGGCAGCTATATCCGCTTCCTTGAGAACGTGAGGTGCACTAACTCCGATAAAGATATCGGCTCCCACCATTGCTTGGTGAATATCACCAACGAAATTGCCAGGGTTAGAGTGCTCGATAAACCATGAACGCATTGGATCTGATGATTCCAAATCTCCACCGATGAGTCCATCTTTATCGAAAGCAATAATATTCTGAGCACCACTTAAGAGAAGAAGTCGCGCAATCGCTGTGCCAGCAGCTCCTGCACCACTCATAACTATTTTTACAGCAGACATCTCTTTCTTCACCAACTTAAGAGCATTGCGCAGCGCTGCTAGAACGACAATCGCAGTGCCATGCTGGTCATCATGAAAGACTGGAATATCAAGCAGTTCACGCAATCGACGCTCGACTTCAAAGCATCGTGGTGCTGAAATATCTTCGAGATTGATTCCTCCATACACGGGGGCAATAAGTTGCACTGTGCGAACAATCTCATCAACATCTTGCGTATCTAGACAGACCGGCCAAGCATCTACATTTGCAAAGCGCTTAAAGAGCGCTGCTTTTCCTTCCATTACGGGAAGCGCCGCGGAGGGTCCGATATTTCCAAGGCCGAGCACGGCAGAACCATCGGTTACAACAGCCACCGTATTGCGCTTCATGGTCAGGCGGCGAACATCTGATGGGTCATCAACAATTGCTTGTGAAATACGAGCGACGCCGGGTGTGTAGGCACGAGATAGATCGTCACGAGTTTTCAGAGGAACCTTTGAAGTTACTTCGATTTTTCCACCGAGGTGGAGCAAGAAAGTGCGGTCACTCACCTTACGAACTGTGAGGCCATTATTGGCTGAGAGAGCATCATGAATCTGTTGAGCGTGGTCAGAGTCGATCGTGTCGCAAGTGACGTCAATGACTACTTTTTCGAGTAAAGATTCAACAACATCGAGTGCGGTAATTGTGGCGCCAGCATTGGTAATTGTTGTCGTGATTAAAGCAACAGGTTGAAGTTCCGGAGATCCCTCAACACGAATTGTGATGCCATACCCAGGGGATGTTGAAGCCATTTACACAACTCCATAGAGACGGTCACCGGCATCGCCTAAGCCAGGGACTATGTATCCCTTTTCATTTAATTTTTCATCGAGTGATCCTGTCACGAGCGTGATAGGAACTCCTGAATTTTTAAATTCATTCTCAAGTGCCTTAATTCCTTCTGGGGCAGCAAGTAAACAGATGGCAGTAATTTCATTGGCACCACGCTCGATCAGGTAATTAATAGCCATAGCCAACGTTCCACCTGTTGCAAGCATTGGATCAAGGACAAAACATTGGCGACCAGATAAATTTTCAGGTAAACGATTTGCATAAGTGCTTGCCTGCAGCGTTTCTTCGTTGCGCACCATCCCAAGGAATCCAACTTGTGCGGTTGGCAATAACTTTGTCATGCCTTCGAGCATTCCCAAACCTGCACGCAAGATGGGCACGACAACTGGACGCGGTTCAGCTAGTACTAATCCGGTCGTAGCAGTCACAGGAGTCTTGATTGAAATAGTTGTAGTGCGAACTTCACGAGTTGCTTCATATGCCAGCAGGGTCACTAACTCTTCAACAAGAAGTCTGAAAGTTGGAGAATCGGTCTTTTCATCGCGCAGAATGGTTAATTTATGAGAGATTAACGGATGGTTAGCAACGTGAACTTTCATGTCCGCTACCCTACAGGGCTTTCTTTCTAATCCAATGAGTGCCAAAATGGCAGATGTGTCAGAGCAGACCCAAGACTTCGCAATTGAGGCGTGGCATGAAGACGGCCGCTGGTCTCTTGCCGCGTTGCCTGACCCGGATGACTTAACTCACATCATTGATCGGCTAAAGAAGCAACAAACAAACGGTGGCGCTGTTGCTTTAATCGCAATTGATGACGAATTTTTTATCGCAATTCGTGTACTAGGTAGTAACGTTAAATACTTCATGAGCGATATCACCGCAGCTCTCGACTATGAAGTGGCCGCTGAATTCTTGGAGATTGCAGATATTGATGCACCTGATGATGAAGATGAACCACTTCCTACAGGCGACCTAGATATCTTTGCTGACTTAGGTCTGCCCCATATGGAACTTTCAACACTCTGCGATGATGCAAATCTCTTTCCAGATGAACTGATTGAAGCAATAGCTAATCGATTGGGATTTGGCGATCAATTTACAGAGTTATTGGAGTCATAGAAATTTCACTTCGTACTCCAGATGAATTAATGGGTGAGGCAATTGCAATAGCCCGGAGTGCGCTAAGCACTGGCGATGTTCCAGTTGGTGCCATTGTTCTAAATCAAGATGGCGTTGTTATTGGTAAAGGCTCTAATGAAAGAGAGGCTAATAACGACCCAACAGCACATGCTGAAGTAGTTGCCATTCGCAATGCGGCTTCGCGGTTACAGAACTCACGCCTCGATGGGTGTACCTTGGTTGTGACGCTGGAACCATGCGCAATGTGTGCCGGTGCTATCGCGCAATCAAGAATTTCACACTTAATCTTTGGTGCGTGGGATGAAAAAGCGGGAGCGGTCGGCTCTGTCTGGGACCTACTTCGAGATCCACGTTCAATTTTCAACGTTGAAGTGACAGCTGGAATACGTGAAGCTGAGTGTGCACAATTACTGAAAGATTTCTTTTCAGATAAGTAATTCGTAAGAAGGATTTAAAATAACGAGCTGGCCATCTTCTTCTCCGACCATTCCCTCTGCGCGGAGCTCCATACCAACTTCCAAACCTGCGATTTCGCGACGACCCAAGAAGTTCAAAGTAATACCACCACTGTGATCCCACACTTCAACTTGAAGTATGGGAGCAGAGCCACGCGGAGCTGTTGAAATTGAAGTTACTCTGCCATGGACCATAGAACGTTTACGCCATTGAATCTCACCGATTGCGGTGACATCGTCGGCATAGTGCGTGATCGGAGCAAAAACCTTCGGAGCATCCTGCATTGGCTTCTGAATATCAGTGGCCTTAACGTGGGTCAGAGTTTCACTCTCATGGTTGATCGCAAGTGGTTTGCCTGAAGTAATTCTGTTGACATCAAATGGCACAATCGTTGCAACCACGCGCTGTAACTGTGAGATTGGTGCTGCAATCTCTTCTGCAGTTTGGTCATGAAGTAAGCGACCTAAGAATCGTGAGTATGAACGACGAGGCAATAAAATAGTTAACTCAACATCAGGTTTCTCGGTCTTACGGATTGCGTAGTCGAGTGCAGAGTTAGCGATTCGACGGTCTGGGCAATCGATGAGTTCAAGTTGAACATCTTCAAGGGCAACGGATGCTGCCCAGGCTTTTTGAATATCTTCAGCGCGACGATCATCGATGACGAAATGCACTGCTCTAATCTTGTGTGGTTTAAGGCTTCGTGCATAACGAACTGCTCCAACTGTCGCAACATCGACGCTATCGACGAATATTGTGACAATGTGACGTGCCATAGAAGTAGCACGCTCTTGCTCAATCTTCACAGAGAGAGCATCTTGTTCGCGTGTGTATTGACGACGTAAACGCAAGAATGTTGCTACCAAGATCGGCGCCGTCACAAGTACCAACCATGCGCCTTGGGTGAATTTAACGACAGAGAAAATGATGACGATTATTAGCGAGATTGAACCAGCAAGTCCGTTGATACAGACTTTAATCTTCCAGCCCTTAGGTTTAGTACGCAGGAAGTAGCGAGTCATTCCGAAGCCAGCCAGTGTGAAACCAGTAAAAACTCCGAGGGCATAGAAGGCAACGAGGTGTTCGACAGATCCGGCCGTAATTACCACCAAGAGGACTCCGCCACCTGCAAGCAAGAGAATTCCATTTGAGAATGCAAGACGGTGGCCGCGCTTAGTTAACTGGCGTGGTAGGTAACCATCTGATGCAATAAAGTTAACTAGCAGTGGGAATGCACTATACGTGGTGTTTGCTCCAGCAAATAAAATAAGCATTGTTGCTAGCTGAACCATAATAAACATAAATGAGCCAAAGGCGCCTGTACCCACTGCAGCTTTAGCAATCTGTGAAATTACTGTCGGAACACCAGATTCATATGGCATGGCATAGATGTGATGAGCAAAGTAAGAGACTCCTAAAACAAGAGTTCCAAGCAGGCAGCTCATGATGACGAGAGTACGTTTGGCATTTACATGCTCTGGTGCTTTAAAGAGGGCAACACCATCAGAGATAGCTTCAAGGCCAGTAAGAGATGATCCGCCATTTGCAAAGGCGCGAAGCAGGATAAAGATTGCGGCAAATGTAAGTAGGCCCTGTGGTTCTCCTAACTCAACGGCACCAGGCGAATCGGTATCGAGCACAGGCAAAGTTCCATTTGCTAAGCGGTAGAGCCCCATACCGAAGACAATGAACATACATCCGATGAAGAAATAGGTAGGAAATGCGAACGCTTTCCCCGCTTCCTTAACTCCACGCAAATTTCCATATGTAAGAAGTGCGATAACTGCAAAAATCATATGCATCTTCCACGGTTCAGCGGAAGGGAAAGTTGAAATTATTGCAGCGACACCAGCGGCGGCTTGAATCGCGAGCGTGACAATGTAATCAAGCATCAGCGCAACAGCGGCAATTTGCGCAACGACAGGTCCGAAGTTATCGCGCGAGACAATATATGCGCCACCAGTTTTTGTATACACATCAATAACATTTCGATATGACAATGTAATGATGACAAGTATTACAAGAACTATTGCAGTCATCGGCATCAAGATTGCGAATGCTGCTAAACCGAAGGCAGGAAGGAGTGCAATCAAAATCTGTTCTGAACCGTAGGCAGAAGATGAAATGCAGTCTGAAGAGAGAATTCCGAGCCCGTATCTCTTGCTCAGACGTTGGTGACCAAGTGAGTGACGATTGAGTGCACCGCCTAGAAGAAAGCGCTTTACCTTGTAGGAGAATGGATCTTTCACGTGCGCGTGTTCCTGTAGTGCTACCGGCTCCGGTGCATCATCGGTCCAAGACTTAGGCACTTCTACTCCCTCGGGCGTTGCAGTTAAGGCATCACCGCTGCGTAGGACACCATTTTAGGTGACCCATCGATATCTCGTAAGTATGCTTATCTTATGCGCACTCAGTTATTTATAGATGGTCAATGGGTAGATGGAAGCGGCACGCTAGACGTTATCGACCCCAGTGACGGCTCTGTTATCGCCAAAGTTGCCACATCCAGTGACGATCAGAACCTCGCCGCTGTAGAGGCCGCCGACCGCGCGGGCCCATCGTGGGCACAGACTGCCCCACGCGTGCGAAGTGAAATTTTGCGGAAAGCCTTTGAAATGATGATTGCCGAAGCCGATTACTTAGCTGAACTGATCTCAAAAGAAAATGGTAAAGCTTTGCCTGATGCCAGGGCCGAAGTGAATTACGCAGCAGAATTTTTCCGCTGGTTTGCCGAAGAGACTGTACGCATCTCAGGTGATTTTCGGATGGCACCGGCAGGGGATAAGCGAATTCTGGTCACACACCAACCTATTGGTGTCTCGCTTTTAATTACACCGTGGAATTTTCCTGCCGGAATGGCAACTCGCAAGATTGGTCCAGCAATCGCCGCAGGGTGCACCATGATTTTGAAACCTGCTGGTGAAACACCACTGACTGCCCTCGCTATCGCCGACATCCTCGAGCGCTGTGGATTACCCAAGGGCGTCTTAAATGTAATTCTTCCAGCGAAAACCGGTCCAGCAATTAGCAAACTGCTTCACGATGATCGGGTAAAGAATTTGTCATTTACTGGATCTACCCAGGTCGGAAAGATTCTGCTCAAAGAAGCAGCAGATCAGGTAATTCGTTGCTCGATGGAAATGGGTGGCAATGCGCCATTTGTTGTTCTAGATGATGCAAATGTCGAAGAAGCCATAAAGGGCTTAATGTTGGCAAAGATGCGCAATGGCGGCGCTGCATGTAATGCTGCCAACCGCATCTATGTCGCGCGTGCTATTGGCGATAAATTCATTGCAGAATTCACAAAGGCTATGGCTGCTATGAAAATGGGCGTTGGTCGAGAGGCTGGAACACAGCTTGGAGCAAGTGTTTCGATGAAAGAACGAAACAAGATTGCCGAACTTGTCGATGCAGCTAAAGCGCGCGGTGCCAAGGTCCACCTCGGTGCTACTACCCCTGATGGTCCTGGGGCTTTCTATCCCGCAACTGTGCTTGAAGTTTCCAAAGATGATGACCTCTTGGCCAATGAAATCTTTGGCCCAGTTGCACCTATTGCACTCTTTGATACTGATGAAGAAGCCCTTGCGCTAGCTAATGACACTGAATATGGGCTCATGAGTTTCGTGTATTCGCAAGATTTAAAACGTGCAATCCGCTTTGCAGAAGGCATTGAAGCTGGCATGGTCGCAATCAACCGCGGATTAATCTCTGACCCTGCTGCGCCATTCGGTGGTGTAAAGCAATCGGGCCTTGGGCGCGAAGGTGGTTTTGAGGGAGTGCATGAGTTCTTGCAGACTAAATACATTGGCGTAGAGATTTAATTTCTTCCATTATTTACCTGACATTCACTATTAGCCGCTGAGTACCTACACCGTGAGGTGGAGAATTAGATCGCTTCCCCAGCCGATTACTTGCTAAAGAAGGGGTTGCTGTGTCACAAATTAATGATCTACCAGAGTGTTTCTTGTGCCGTTCGCAAGACCTCGAACTTGTTATGAATGCAGAAAAAGGACCGATGGTTCTCTGCGACGAGTGCGGGTATTCAAGCTTGATGTCTAATAAACATCTCACGCTGCCAACAGTTTTCACTATCGCTTCGTAATCTGCGCGAGATACCTCTGGAAAACCTGGCGGAGGATGAGGGATTTGAACCCTCGATAGGTTGCCCTATACACGCTTTCCAAGCGTGCGCACTCGGCCGCTATGCGAATCCTCCTGAGTCATACCTACCTGCTTCAATGAAGCCCGTGAGTCCGACCGGCTAAGGGTATCGGTGTCCAAGTGAGTGCTCTGACACTTAAGATTGGGCCAGATCTCCGGTGCGACGCCACCGCGGCCGAACTCCCCCAGGGTAGGAATACAGCAAGGGTAGGTACGCTCTGACGGGTGCACCGGAGGTCCCAAATCAATATAAGCAGTCAGAAGTTAATCAGCTTGCAGCCAATTAGAAGTGAATTGAATTGCGACCTTCACGAGAGTAGAAAAAGATGTCCTTAGCGTTATATCGAAAGTATCGCCCCTCTATATTTGCAGATGTGATTGGGCAGGAACACGTCACTGTTCCGCTTTCAAATGCGCTCGAATCAGGGAAAACTCATCACGCATATCTCTTTAGCGGACCTCGTGGTTGCGGAAAAACTTCAAGCGCTCGCATTATGGCGCGCTCACTTAACTGTGAAAAAGGACCCACACCGAATCCATGTGGCCTCTGCCAATCCTGTAAAGATTTAGTAGCAAATGGTCCTGGCTCTATCGATGTGATTGAACTGGATGCGGCAACACATGGACTTGTCGATGATGCGCGCGATCTTCGCGATAAAGCATTCTTTGCACCAGTGCAAAGTAAGTACAAGATTTATATTATTGATGAGGCCCACCAGCTAGGGCCGGGTGCGTCAAATGCACTACTCAAAGTTGTGGAAGAACCGCCTCCTCACGTAATTTTCATCTTTGCTACAACTGAGCCAGAGAAGTTGATTTCAACAATTCGCTCACGTACCCACCACTACCCATTTCGCTTAGTACCGCCAGGAACTCTGACCACACATCTTGAAGGCATCTGCCAATCTGAAGGCGTGACGGTTGCTAAAGGCGTTCTGCCACTTGTAGTTCGTGCCTCCGGTGGCTCAGTTCGAGATGCCTTATCTGTCCTTGGCCAACTCCTTGCCGGTGCTGGCAAGGATGGAGTCAGCTATGACATCGCTATTCAACTTCTTGGATTTACTGATGGGGCGCTCCTTGATGATGCGATGGATGCCATCGCTGCCCGCGATGGCGCAACGCTATTTAAGACAGTAGATCGCGTGATTGAATCAGGACATGACCCACGTCGCTTCACCCAAGATTTACTCGAACGATTGCGCGATCTCATGATTGTCGACGCACTAGATGCAACTAATGCCAACAGCATCTTGCGCGAACTTCCAGATGATCAACTCGAACGGATGCGCGGGCAGGCACAGAACATCGGACAAGCATCGCTATCGCGCGCTGCAGATATTGCAGCAGAGGGACTCACCCAAATGCGTGGTGCAACTGCGCCGCGTCTTATTCTCGAACTCATCTGCGGGCGCATCTTGCTCCCGATGGGCGATGCCGGTGAATCAGGACTTCTCGCTCGCATCGAACGGCTGGAGCGCGTTGAAAGTATTGCCCCACAGCCTCGAGCCGTTGATAGGGCCGATTACGTAAGTGCGGCAACTGCCGAAGCAAAGCGGGAAGCTCCAGCTAAAGCTGTCAAGGAAGTTGCTGTAGCCGCAGTTGTGAGTGAAGTAAGTGAACCTGCGAAGGAAGCTGCTGCGCCGGCAAAAGCCCAGATTGATGCCATTGATGTGGCAGGGCTGCGAAGGTTGTGGCCTGATGTGATTGAAAATGTGAAGAAGCGCCGCCGCCTTACCTGGTCACTGTTATCAGCAAGTGCACAGATTCTTGGGGTGGATGATAAGAACATCACGATCGGAATCGTTAACTCGGGTGCTCGTGATTCATTTGTGCGCAGCGAGTCAGATGAAATTCTACGCCAGGCATTTATTGAAGTTGTCGGACTTGACCGCAAGATCGAGGTCACAGTCGATCCCAGTATTGAGACCACATCAACTCCGGAATCGCGTGCGGTTCGAACTTCAGAGGCTCCAACAGATAAGACCCAACTATCGGGTGCGGCGCTCCTTGCCTCCGAACTTGGTGCCACTTTCATTAGCGAAACGAGCCACGAATAATGTCAACCGGAATGTATGAAGGCGCGATTCAAGACCTGATTGATGCGCTAGGTCGGCTGCCAGGTATTGGACCCAAGAGTGCCCAACGCATTGCATTTCATATCCTGCAAGCAGATTCTGAAATTGCAGCTAACTTAGTTGAGGCAGTTCGCACAGTGAAAGAGCGGGTTAAGTTCTGCACGCAGTGTGGCAATGTTTCAGAGGAGACTGAATGCCGAATTTGTCGCGACCCCCGACGTGATGGAACAAAGATTTGCGTTGTGGAAGAGAGTAAAGATGTCATTGCAGTTGAGCGCACGCGCGAATTCCGCGGGAAATACCATGTGCTTGGCGGTGCCATCAGTCCTATTGATGGAATTGGCCCAGATCAACTGCGCATCCGAGAATTAATGCAGCGGCTGGCAGATTCAACGATTACCGAGATCATTCTGGCCACAGATCCCAACCTGGAAGGTGAAGCCACCGCCACCTACCTTGCTCGCCTAATTAAGCCGATGGGTATCAACGTCTCGCGCCTGGCTTCCGGTTTGCCTGTGGGCGGAGATCTGGAATATGCAGATGAAGTCACGCTCGGTCGTGCCTTTGAGGGCCGCACCAACCTTTAGTCTCATTATCTGGGCGCTGGAGCATCTCACATAGTAAGATTTTTAGATAATTGGGTGGCGTCATTTTTTCTCCTGCTTCACACTTAAGCCATGGGTCTGATTGTTCAGAAATTTGGTGGCTCCTCTGTAGCTGATGCCGAGGGCATGAAGCGCGTGGCTGCCCGCATTGTGGCGACTAAAAAGGCTGGCAATCAGGTTGTCGTCGTGGTCAGCGCCATGGGCGATACCACTGATGAACTCATTGAACTGGCCAATGCCGTCACTCCGATTCCGCAGGGGCGCGAGCTGGATATGTTGCTCACCGCTGGTGAGCGCATTTCAATGGCCGTGCTTGCGATGGCAATTAATAATCTTGGCTTTGAAGCACTTTCCTTTACTGGATCGCAAGCTGGCGTAATTACAGATTCAGTTCATGGCAAAGCGCGCATCATTGATGTGACACCGGGTCGGATTCGGGAAGCTATCGATGGTGGGGCTATTGCAATTGTTGCCGGCTTCCAAGGAATTTCCCAAGATACAAAAGACA
>NZ_JBBAMU010000016.1:0-23612 GCF_040402315.1 Candidatus Planktophila sp. | reverse complement strand
GTTTGCGCTTACGTGAAATATCTCCGCCATAACACTTCGCCAATACATCTTTACGAATCGCACGAATAGATTCGCGGGCAATGATGCGCGAGCCAATAGCGGCCTGAATCGGGACTTCAAATTGTTGGCGCGGAATGAGTTCGCGTAATTTGCCGGTCATCATCACACCATAGGAATAGGCCTTATCGCGGTGAACAATGGCGCTAAAAGCATCGACTGCTTCACCTTGCAGCAAGATATCGACCTTAACCAAGTTGCCTTCTTCATCGCCAAGCTCTTCATAGTCAAGGGAGGCATAGCCGCGGGTACGGCTCTTTAGTTGATCAAAAAAGTCAAAGACAATTTCGGCAAGTGGCAGGGTGTAACGAATCTCAACCCGATCTTCTGAGATGTAATCCATACCGAGCAAGACGCCACGGCGCTCTTGGCAGAGCTCCATGATGGCGCCAATAAATTCGGCCGGCGCCAGAATCGTTGACTTCACAATCGGCTCCTTGACGCTATTTATTTTGCCGTCAGGAAATTCAGAAGGATTGGTGACAACGAATTCTTTGCCATCTTCCATCGTCACGCGATAGACCACGTTCGGCGCTGTCGAAATAAGATTCAATTTTGCTTCGCGCTCTAAACGTTCGCGGACAATCTCCATATGTAACAGTCCAAGGAAGCCACAACGAAAACCAAAACCGAGCGCGGCAGAGCTCTCTGGTTCATAGACAAGTGCGGCATCGTTGAGCTGCAGCTTTTCTAAGGCATCTCGCAACACCGGAAAATCTGCGCCATCAAGTGGGAAAAGCCCGGAGAAGACCATCGGCTTCGGATCTTTATACCCACCAAGTGGATCTTTCGTTGGTCGCACAAAGTTTGTAATCGTGTCACCCACACGTGATTGGCGCACATCTTTTACACCAGTAATTAAATATCCCACCTCGCCCACGCTAAGACCTTTAGATGGCAACGGTTCTGGTGAGATGACGCCTACTTCCAGTGCTTCGTGTTTGACGCCGGTTGAAAACATTTGAATCTGCTCGCGTGGCTTAATGTTTCCATCGACGACCCGAACATAGGTAACAACACCGCGATATGAGTCATAGACCGAGTCAAAGATCAGTGCGCGTGCCGGTGCATCCGGATCTCCCACCGGTGCTGGAATTTGAGCAATGATTTGATCAAGAAGATCTGCAACGCCATCACCCGTCTTTCCAGAAACACGCAATACATCTTCTACTTTGCAACCAATAAGTCCAGCAAGTTCGGCGGCGAATTTCTCTGGTTGCGCATTAGGTAGATCAATTTTGTTGAGCACCGGAATAATTGTCAGGTTATTTTCCATCGCCAAGTAAAGGTTTGCCAGCGTTTGTGCCTCAATACCTTGAGCGCAATCAACGAGCAGCACCGCACCTTCACAGGCGGCAAGGGAACGAGAGACTTCATAGGTGAAGTCCACGTGACCTGGGGTGTCGATCATGTTCAAGATGTATTCCTGGCCATCTAGGCCACTGCGCCAGGGCAGACGTACTGCTTGAGATTTAATGGTGATGCCGCGTTCGCGTTCGATATCCATACGGTCTAGGTATTGTGCGCGCATATTGCGTGCCTCTACTACCTCGGTAATTTGTAACATGCGATCGGCCAACGTTGATTTACCGTGATCGATATGGGCAATGATGCAGAAATTTCGGATCTGCGCTGGATTTGTTGCTGCTGGTTGCGGCGCCTTCGCAATGGATATTGCAGGCACTTAGGCGACCTTTATCTTTCTATCGTGAATTGATAGATATGAATTAACGTGCGCCGGCTTTAGCAGCAGCCTTAGCCATTGAAGACTTCTTATTTGCAGCAGCGTTCTTATGAAGAACACCCTTAGCAACTGCAATATCGAGCGCCTTTGAAGCTGCGCGGAGTTCAGCAGTTGTTGCAGAAGCGTCACCCTTAGCAACTGCGTCGCGGAACTTGCGAACAGCAGTCTTGATTGAAGATGAGACAGACTTATTGCGAAGGTATGCCTTCTCGTTTGTCTTAATACGCTTGATTTGCGACTTGATATTTGCCACGTGGAGAGCTCCGAACTTTCGATTATTTAGCCAAACCTGATGATTTGTGCAGAGGCGTAGGTTATCAGCGCAGGGGTATCAGCCCAAAATCGAGAAAATGGCCCTCAAATTAGCGGGCAGCGCGAGCGGCGGCGATGGCCTGTAGCGCCTTTTCCAGGGCAAATATCGGATCCGATGCCGCCCCCTTCACATCGGCATCTGCCTTAGCAATTGCCTCAACCGCTGTTGCGATTCCACGTGGCGTCCACGACTGCAACTGTCTGCGCGCCTTATCAATCTGCCAGGGCGCCATTCCTAGTTGGCCCGCTAATTCAAATGACTTACTCCCCTTATTTGTGCCAGAGACTTTAGCCAAACTACGAAGAGATGATGCGATCGCTGATGTAACCATCACTGGATCTGTTCCAGTCTCTAGCGCACTACGCAAAGTAACTAGTGCAACCGGCAAATTGCCATCAATAGTGGCATCGGCAACATCGAATCCAGTGGTTTCAATTCGGCCCTGATGAAATTTATCAACGATTGCCTCATCGATCGCACCCGCTGGTGCATCAAGTGCAATTTGTGAGACTGCAGATTGCAGTTCTCGTAGCTCATTACCGAGGGCGCCGACCAGTGCTTTAATCGCACCAGGTGTCACTTTGCGCCCAGCATCAAGAAATAGATCTTTCACAAAGCTCTCTTTATCAACCTCCTTCTTCATCGCCTCACACGCAATGATTTCCGGGTTCACTTTCTTTATTGCATCCAGCAACGCTTTGCCTTTGACGCCACCTTTATGCACGAAGACCACGGTCATAGTGGGATCGGGGGAATCTAAATAGCGAGTAACTTCATCTTTTGACTCTTCCGGCAAATCTTGCAGATCTTTAATAATCAGCCCGCGACGTTCGGAAAATAGCGATGGCGCAAGACCATCTGCAATATCGCCCACAATGGCATCGGCGGCACTCACTGTTGTGATTTCAGCACTCTCATCTTTAAGTTGCGCCAGAAGTTTGGCTAATGCGCGATCAGCTAGCGCGCCTTCCGGGCCGAGCAGGAGATAGAAAGGGTTCATTTCACCTGCCTCCCTAACTCCCGTTGCTTAACTCCATGAGAAAAATCTAAACCAGCGCTTGCTGCGTTGTAGTGAAAATTGATGGTTCGTTGCTTTGATTGCCACTGCCCCATCAATATCAGTACGCAATACCTTAGCGCCTAACTGCGTCAGCGCCGAGATGGTGGCAGGTGCCGGATGTCCATAGGTATTAGTTGCGCCCACGCTGATGACTGCAATCTGGGGTGAGAGTTCTCGCATTAAATCTAAATCCTGGAATCTAGAGCCATGATGTGCGACTTTATAGATATCTACTTCCCCAATGCGTGAGACCAATTGGCTCTGCACCGGTGGCTCGATATCACCGGCGGCAAAGAGTGTGAAATCTGGCGAAGTAATCAGCACTGCGATACTCGAGTCATTTGGCGTGTATTCACCTGCGCGATCAGGCCACTTCACCTCTATCTTCACATCTTCAATTGTGGCTCGGGTGCCAGCAAATACATCTCCATACCAAGTTGTTCCGATCTTTCTATTCTTTCCCGCACCCGCTAATCCACCCACATGATCTGCGTGGATATGGGTCAATATCAATAGCGGAATCTCTCTTACTCCAAGTTGGCGCAGACACCTATCAATTAATTGCGGATCAGGGCCCACATCAATAACTATTGCACGATGCTGCTTCAGATTAATCACCATCGCATCTCCTTGGCCAATATCGCAATTAGCAATCTGCCAATCCCCTGCTGGAAATCGCTGCGCCCAGGAAAAGGTAATAACAACAATCAGTAGCGCGATTGCCACCTTCGCTCGACCGAGATAGATAGCAAGAATGAGAAGGGCCACAATGAGGAATCCATAGAGTCCAGTCTTTAAGGTAAAGACTGGAAAGCCGGCACTCCACTTTGCAACCCAGACAATCCAGATGGCAAGTGGCTTCACGCACAAGATAAGAAGCTGCGAAAGCCAGGGCGCAAAAGGTGAAACAAGTGCTGCGATGAATCCAACAATGGTGATGGGTGCAACGGCAGGTGCGGCTAAGACATTGGCAATGATGCTCATGGGGCTGATGTATCCAGATAAAGCGACAATTACTGGCGCACAAAAAGCCATCGCTGCAATGGGGGGCGCTAAGAACTTCGGTTTTATCTTTGGTGCCAGAAGTAATAACCCAGCAGTTGCTAAAACAGAGAGAGCAAAACCCGCATCGCGTGCTTGAAAGGGATCTAAAATCACAACAGCTGCGATCGCAAAGCCCAACGCCGGTAGCGGATCTCGCCCTTGTCTGGTGCCAAAGGCAACAAGTAAGACTGCCGCCATGGCTGCGGCGCGCAAGACAGAAGGTGATGGGCGCACCAGTGCGATAAAGGCAGCCAGCGCTATCGCCGTTGCAATCAAGCGATAATTAACTTTACGGAAAACAAATTGCATTCCCCATTGAACAAAGGCTGAAACGATAGCAAAGTTAGCACCGCTAACAGCCACCAAGTGCGTCAGACCAGATCTGCGCATCTGGTTCTTAAATTCAACGCTCTGTTTACTAGTATCGCCAATCACCATTCCAGGAATGAGCGCACCAGCATCTTGGCCGCCAGTTGCACTACGCAGCCCTAGGCGGATATGTGCCAATCCTCTCGCCCAGCGCGAGGGTTGAGTGAGTACTTCAACCCGCTGTTTCACGATCAGCAGGGCTGCAACTCTTCCCTCTTTACTCTCCAACACTTTAGCCTGCACCCGAATCTTCTGGCCTGGCAGCAAACTTTCCACGCTTTTATTAGAAACAATTACGCGCACTGGGATGCGCATTGAATATCTGTCATCAACTCGGAGCGCTTGGCCCATAAATGAGTAAGAGGTAGGCGCAAAAGAACTACCAAAGACTTTTGGAACCACTCGATTAGGATCTGTCGTTACCTGTAGTTCAACAGATGTAATTGCACCTCTGAATTGGTTAATTGCACTGGAATCAAGGGCGGCAATTCTTATCGACATAATCGTTGCGCCAAGAACTATTGCAATCAGTAGAACTGCCAGACGCCGCTTGTTATATAAGACAACTGCGGCAATCACAGCAATAGCTGCTACTGCCCAGGTTGGACTCCAGCTCTGCGCCAGCGCCCCCACCCACACCGCGCCCCCCAATGCGAGGGCGCGGCTATCAATTAGACGCGCAGCTTCTCTTTGAACTTTGCGAATGTTCCCGCTCCAATTCCGGAAACCTTCATCACATCTTCAATCACAGTAAATGGACCATTGATCTTTCGATAGGCCACGATGCGATTTGCCAGCACTGGCCCGATTCCATCGAGTGCTTCAAACTCTTTCACCGTTGCCCGATTAATCATCACCGGTCCGTTCTTGCGAACTACTCGCTTTGCCACACCACCCGAAGATGTTGCTGTTGCAAATACATATATCTGCTCGCCATCTCTAAGGATCCGCGCCTGATTGATATCTGAAGTATCAGCGCCCTTCTTCAGTCCACCTGCAGCTTTGATTGCTTGAAAGACTCGCGAATTAAGAGGCAATGAATACACCCCGGGAGTAATCACCGCCCCGGCGACATCGACCATGATTTCCTGAGTAATTTCTTGCACATCAAGTGCGATAGGCGCCGCAACTACTTCTTGCGAAGCTCCGCGGGCAACAAAGAGGCCAGAGATAAGTAGAACGAGCAGTGCAACCAGCGCCAACGCTCTTTTTTGTGTTGCTGAATAGTGGAGATCACTCCACCAGTTATGTGCCTTCTCGAGATATTGATTTTCCATCCGCAGATGGTGCTCTAGAGAATAGGAAGGAAAGGTGGAAAATAGTAAAGCTGTTGATTAAAGAACGATATTTACAAGCTTTGGTGCCCTTGCAATCACTTTCTTAGGCGTGGCACCCGCTAGCGCCGCCATCACCGAAGGCAAAGCAAGAGCTTCTGCCTCAAAATCAGCATCGCCAATTGTTGGTGAAACCTTCATCCGATCGACAATCTTGCCGTTGATTTGAATAACGGCTTCTACTTCATCATCAACTAAGAGCGCTGGGTCTACTTCTGGCCAACCGGCAGTTGCTATCGCTGGTTTGTGACCAAGTCGCTCCCACATTTCCTCTGCTGTAAAGGGAGCAACGAGTGAGAGCATGATTGCAATCGCCTCTGTCGCCTCGCGCACCGCAGGATCTTTCGGCCCACATCCGGAATCAATTGCCTTACGCGTTGCATTCACTAGCTCCATCACACGAGCAACAGCTACGTTAAATCTAAATGATTCAACAGCGAACGCCGCATCGTTCAACGCTTTATGTGTTGCTTTACGCAGACTGATTTCACCTGATGTGAAATCAACTCCAGCAGCTGATGTGACATCTCCTGATAAACGCCAAGCACGGCTTAAGAACTTAACCGAGCCAGATGGCGAGACATCTGACCAATCAACGTCATCTTCTGGTGGACCAGAAAAGACCATTGATAAACGAATGGCATCGACACCGTGATTTTCAAGCTCATCAGATAGGCGCACCAGATTGCCGCGAGATTTCGACATTGCAGAGCCATCCATAACAACCATTCCTTGGTTGAGCAGGCGGGTAAATGGTTCAGTAAATGAGAGCATCTTAATATCAAAAAGTACTTTGGTGAAAAAGCGGGAGTAGAGCAGGTGCAAGATGGCGTGGGTGACACCGCCCACATATTGATCCACCGGTAGCCAGGTGTCGATATCTTTGCGGTTAAATGGCTCAGTTGCATTCGTTGACGATGGATAACGCAGGTAGTACCAAGAGGAATCAACAAAAGTATCCATAGTGTCGGTATCTCGCATGGCCGGGCCCGCGCACTTTGGACACTTGGTATTAACCCACTCGGTTGCAGCAGCTAACGGTGATTGTCCCTTTGGCTTTAAATCTAACCCTTTTGCATCAGGCAAGAGCAATGGAAGCTCTGAATCTGGAACAGCAACTTCGCCACATTTATCGCAATGAACGATCGGAATAGGTGTGCCCCAATAACGTTGGCGCGAGACGAGCCAATCGCGCAGGCGATAATTACGGGCAGATTTTCCAAGACCATCAGCTTCTAACTGCTTATTAATAGCAGCAATGGCATCTGCCTTGGAAAGGCCATCTAGCGCACCTGAATTAATAATTTTTCCATCACCAGTTGTGGCAATACCGGTATCACTCGGATCTTCTTCGCCAGTATCAACGACTACCCGCACGGGCAGCTTCATCGCTCTTGCAAAATCAAGGTCACGCTGATCGTGGGCTGGAACCGCCATGATGGCGCCGGTGCCGTAATCAGCTAAAACATAATCTGATGCCCAGATAGGCAACTTCTCACCATTAACTGGGTTAATTGCAAAGCGCTTGAGGTCCACACCTGATTTAGGTCGATCTGTAGCTAAGCGATCGATATCGGATGCCGCTTTGATCTTCTCTAAGTAAGAGGTGAACTCTTTTTCTACTGGTGTTCCACTAGCAAGTTCGGCAGCTAACGCAGAATCTGCGGCCACCACCATGAAGGTTGCGCCATATAACGTATCGGGGCGGGTGGTGTAGATAATTACTGGCTCGGTGCGACCTTCAATTACAAATTGCACATTGGCGCCCTGTGAGCGGCCAATCCAATTGCGCTGCATCATCAGCACTTTCTCTGGCCACTTGCCTTCTAACTCAGACATGTCATCGAGTAAGCGATCGGCATAATCAGTAATCTTGAAATACCACTGATTCAATTTCTTCTTAGTAACGGCTGTATCACAACGCTCGCAGAGCCCGGAAACTACCTGCTCATTGGCAAGCACGGTCTGACAGCCAGGACACCAGTTAACGGCGGAGTCTTTACGATAGGCCAGGCCGCGTTCATGTAATTTGGTAAAGAGCCATTGATTCCACTTGTAGTACTCAGGATCGCAGGTATTAAAGACCCGATCCCAGTCAAAGGAACATGCAAAGCGACGCATAGATGCTTTCTGGGTTGCAATGTTCTCATAGGTCCAAATTCGTGGATCTTCATTACGTTTAATTGCCGCATTTTCGGCCGGCAATCCAAATGCATCCCAACCAATTGGGTGCATGACGTTAAATCCTTTTTGAATCCAGTAACGAGCGATGACATCGCCAAGTGCGTATGCCTCGGCATGGCCCATATGGAGATCACCCGAAGGATAAGGAAACATATCCAAGACATATTTCTTGGGACGCGTATCTTCTTTTCGACCAGATTTAAATGGTTGGAGTGTGTCCCAGATGGGAAGCCACTTCTCTTGCACGTATGCAAAATCGTAGGCCGCGTGTTCGCGTTCAGTACTCACGTGGAGATAAGGGGAATCGAACCCCTAACCTCTTCCATGCCATGGAAGCGCGCTACCAATTGCGCCATATCCCCGTTGTCGTTCAGGAGTGCGAACTTTACCGCACTGAATCCGGGATAACTCCGCCGGATTCTTCACCCATCACAGGCTCTGGAATAGAGCCAGCGTTATGTTCCACTAGCAGCCAACCTTTTGGTGACTCCACCAGAATCGACCATTGCGCATTGGAGAGTCCGCCAATGCGTGACCAGAAAGGAATGGGCAGATCAAGATAGGTGCCAATGATTGTGCGCGCTGTTCCACCGTGTGTTGCAACAACAAGTCGTTGATTATCTTTGCCGACAAGTGCGGCGTTAATCGCGGCAACACCGCGTGCTCCTACTTCACTGCGACGTTCACCAATTCCACCGGCCGGGTTATCTCCACCCATCGACCATTGCCGTAAATTGTCCAGATCTACTTTACGAATTTCATCACCGGTCAGCCCTTCCCAATTTCCACAGTTGGTCTCACGCAAACGTTCATCGGTTAATACTTCAAGCCCGGTAATTTTCACCAATTCGTGTGCCGTGCTCTGCGCGCGCACTAAATCACTGGCGATAATCATGGTCGGGGCAGTGGCTGCCAACATCGGCGCTGCATGCTGCACCTGAAACTGGCCCACAGCGTTTAGTGGAATATCGGTATGTCCCTGAAACTTATTTGCCACATTCCAATCAGTCTGGCCATGTCGCCAGAGAATTATCTGATTACCCACGAGCAACCTCTTCTTTAACCACTTCTAATTCAATCTTTGGGCAGTCATTCCACAAACGATCGAGCATGTAGTAACGGCGAAGCTCACTAGATTGAATGTGCACAACTAGATCTGAGTAATCAAGCAGAATCCATTCCGCTGTACCTTCCCGGCGCATGGGCTTATCACCAGCAAGGCGTAACTTCTCTTCCACCTCATCGGCAATCGAATCAACCATCTTGGTATTGGTTGCAGTGACAATCAGAAAGACTTCACTTAAAACTGATTGCTCGGAAAGGTCTAGTGCGACGAGTTCGGTTCCGAATTTATCGGCGGCAGCGCGAGCGGCAATCTGGGTGCGTTCAACGCAGGCATTACTTGCTGGCATAGAGATTGTGCTCCTTTATATATGCAGCAACTGCTGCGGGTACTTCATCAGAGTGGTGTTCGCGAATCTGGGTTGCCGACACGGCAATGGCATCGACATCAAGATTGGGTGTTCCAGGAAAATCTGGGCGATCGATCACAACGAACTCAACCATTTTCTTCAGTTCATCGGCGCGATGCCATTGATCGATATTGGTATAGGCATCGGTGCCCACAACGACAACGATTGTCTGCTTGGGGTAGGTCTGTGCAACTGCTTCTACAGTGTCGATGGTGTAGCTGGGTCCTTCTCGTAAGACTTCAATGGGATTGACCTCAACCCGGCTCTTTACATCCGGTGCTAAAGAATTAACTGCTAACTGACACATCTGCCGGCGCTCAGCCCCGGTTGCCTTTGGTTCATGTTCGCGAAGTCGCGGTTGGCCTGCTGGCACAACTAGCAGGTGATCAACAATATTTCGTTCGATTAATTGTTCAATGACGTGGACGTGCCCGTTGTGAATCGGGTCAAAGGTGCCGCCATATAGCCCAACTCGCAAGGGCGTTACTTATCTAAGCGAAGAGTGATGTAGAGAAGGAAGCCAAAAATTCCAAATGCAACAAGTCCAAATGCGTAAGGAGGCATTGGCAGTACACGGACCGCTTCTTCACTAAGTCTTAACATGGGGTGAAGATTACTACTTACCTGCGAGAAGTTCTAAAAAGCGCGCTTCATCGATGATCCCGACGCCTAACTCTTGCGCCTTGGCTAGCTTAGATCCAGGGTCGGCGCCGACTAAGACATAGTCTGTCTTTGCAGATACTGAAGACGATGGCTTTCCACCATGTGCGGTAATCGTTTCGGCGATTGAATCGCGCGTGAAATTCTCCAGCCCGCCAGTGACCACAAAGGTGAGGCCACCTAAAGTCTGCGGCAGATCGGCACTCTTAGCGTTCACCATCGCCACCCCAGCCTTTGTCCACTGGATAATAATGTTGCGATGCCAATCAATCTCAAACCATTCAATAACTGATTGCGCAATCACCTCACCAACGCCGTCGATATCGGCAAGTTCTGTGACCGAGGCCTTCGCAATTGCATCCATGCTTCCGAAATTCGTGGCGAGGGCTTGCGCCGCCGTGGGTCCGACATGGCGAATAGAAAGTGCCACCAGTGTGCGCCAGAGCGGTCTGCTCTTTGCCTCCTCTAGGGCTGCCAATAACTTCTCTAGATTTTTCCCGGGTGTGCCATCTTTTTTCAGAAAGAACTGAGATTTCATCAGCGACTTCTCGCTCAAATTAAAGATGTCGGCCTCGTCAGTGATAATCGAATCCGTCAGCAGCGCTACCGCTGCCTCATAACCAAAGACATCGATATCAAGTGCTGCGCGTGAGCCGATGTAGTAAATACGTTCACGTAATTGCGCTGGGCAACTTCTGGTATTTGGACATCTAATATCCACATCGCCTTCCGTAATCGCACGTAGTTCAGTTGCGCACTCAGGACAGTGCGTAGGCATTACAAATGCTTTTTCACTTCCCGTGCGCTTATCTCGTACCGGTCCTAGTACTTCTGGGATGACATCGCCCGCTTTGCGAATGATGACAACATCGCCAATTAACACGCCCTTGCGTTCGATCTCTTCTTGATTGTGCAGGGTTGCATTAGTCACCGTAGATCCGGCGACTTTGACTGGCTCCATAAATGCAAATGGAGTCACGCGCCCGGTGCGACCCACACTGACTCTGATATCCAGTAACTTGGTAGTGACTTCCTCCGGTGGATATTTATAGGCAATCGCCCACTTGGGAGCGCGGGATGTGAAACCTAGTTTTTCTTGCTCTGCCAACGAATCTACTTTGATCACAACGCCATCAATCTCGTGCTCCACATCGTGGCGGTGCAGGTTGTAGTTCTCAATAAATGCCAGAACTTCTGCTCGACTCTTACATACTTTAAAGCGAGTAGATGTGGGAAGGCCAAGCGCTTTGAGCTTTGCATAAGCATCAGATTGTGAATCAAATGAAATTCCTTCGCGGGCGCCAATGCCGTGCACCACCACATCCAGGGCACGCGAGGCGGTAATTCTCGGATCTTTCTGGCGCAGTGAACCGGCAGCGCAGTTACGAGGATTAGCAAAAAGTGGCTTACCTGCCTCCTCCAGTTCTTCATTGAGTTGATTAAAGGCAGCAACCGGTAAGAAAACTTCACCGCGTACTTCAATCAGTGCTGGAATGTTTTTGCCAGACAAAGTATGTGGAAGGCCCTTAATCGTTTTCACATTCAAGGTGACATCTTCACCGGTGGTTCCGTTACCACGCGTAAGTGCGCGGGTGAGCTGTCCGTTTTCATAGAGCAAGTTAATTGCGAGCCCATCTACTTTAAGTTCGCAAAGAAAAGCACCCACTGCAGATTCTTTTTCAACCCGCTCAAACCAGGTTTGTAGTTCAACGTCATCAAATACATTGTCCAGACTCATCATCTTTTCGATGTGATCGTGTTGATCAAATGTGGTGGAGAATCCCCCGCCCACACCTAGCGTTGGTGAATCTGGTTCCAGCAATTCTGGATGCTTTGCTTCCAGCGCTGCTAGCTCCTTCAGGAGTGCATCAAATACTGCATCGGTAATAGAGGGAGCATCTAAAACGTAATATTTAAATTGGTGATCACGAATCTCTTGCGTTAATTCAGTGATGCGATGGCGCGCTTGGGTGCTCATGCGGTCTCGCAGATTGTGGCCGACCCCACGACGCGATCGCCATCGTAGATAACCATTGCTTGTCCAGTGGCTAGCCCAAGCAGCGGTTCATCGAGCTCGGCAACCAGGTGCGCTCCATCTAAGTAATAGGTGCAATCAAGTGCGGCGCCATGTGCGCGCACCTGCACAAAACCGCGTGCCGGAGCAGCTCCTACCGCTGGACCACAGAAGATAGGTTTTTCACCTCTCATTGAACTCACAGCTAAATCTTCGCGCGCACCTACGACAACCGTATTTGTGACCGGCTCAATCTTTAAGACAAAGCGTGGAGCACCATCGGGGGCTGCTACTGAAAGACCTAGACCTTTACGTTGTCCGATTGTGTAGGTGTAGGCGCCATTGTGTTCACCAATTTTCGTTCCATCTTGATCAACAATTGGTCCGACTTCACTACCGAGTCGATCACGTAACCAACCGGCGTTATCACCTGAGGGAACAAAGCAAATATCGTGGCTATCTGGTTTCTGCGCTACTGCAAGTCCGCGCTTTTCTGCTTCAATCCGAATATCAACTTTTTCGGTATCCCCCAAAGGAAAAATAGCGCCGTTAATTTGTTCGCGGCTAAGCACGGCCAGAACATAAGACTGATCTTTTAAGGGATCTACGGCGCGGTGCAGCGTGCGCCCAGCATCGCTTTCGCGGGTGCGCGCATAGTGGCCAGTAACAACACCATCGAAGCCCATCGCCTTAGCGCGATCTAGCACGGCGGCAAATTTAATCTTTTCATTACAGCGCAGACACGGATTAGGTGTGCGCCCTGCGGCATATTCGCTCATGAAGTTTTCGACCACACCTTCATGAAATTCATCAGCCATATCCCAGATATAGAAAGGAATGCCGATGACATCTGCAGCTCTACGAGCATCGTGTGAATCTTCAATGGTGCAGCAACCGCGCGCACCGCTTCGATATTTCTGTGGGTTAGAAGAGAGAGCTAAGTGCACCCCAATAACTTCGTGTCCGGCCTCTACTGCGCGAGCTGCCGCAACTGCAGAATCAACGCCTCCGCTCATGGCGGCAATAACTTTCACTTCTTACCTACCGCATTTGCGGCAAGTCCACGTTCAATGACAGTGGGCAAGACCGAGAGCGCGTAATCAACATCCGCTTGCGTATTGGTGGCACCGAATGAGAAGCGCAGCGACGATTGCGAGAGGACATCAGTAAGGCCCATCGCCATTAAGACATGGCTGGGTCTGTGAACACCGGCGGTACAGGCAGCGCCGGTGGAACAAGAAACTTTTTCAGAGTCCATCAACAACAGAAGGGAATCACTCTGGGTTCCGGGGAAGGTGATATTTGAAATTCCGGGTAAGCGCGGTGCACTCTGGCCATTGATTACCGCATCGGGACGCGCACGCAAGACACCTGCTTCAAAGTCAGTACGTAATTTCGCTACCGCCGATGCATCATAAACACCTGCCGCAATGGCGGCAGCAAGTGCCACAATCGATGGCGCATTAAGCGTTCCACTTCGAATATCGCGCTCTTGTCCCCCACCATGCAAGAGTGCTGGAATCTCAACAGCCCGGCGCAAAATCAGCGCGCCAATTCCAAGTGGGCCACCAACTTTGTGGCCACTAATTGTCATGGCATAAAGGCCAAGCTCTTGATAAGACAGTGGCACCTTGGAAAAACTCTGCACGGCATCGGTATGCACTGGAATATCTCCGGCAATCTTTACCACTTGCGCAATCGGTTGCATGACTCCGGTCTCGTTATTGCTATGCATCACTGAAATCAGCGCAATTTCTGGGCCACGTGCGGCAACAAGTGCGCGCAGGAAATCAAGATCAATAACGCCATCGGTTGTCACTGGAATCTGTATCAGCTCAGCGCCTTCATGTGCAACGAGCCAAAGCGCAGGATCAAGAACGGCATGATGTTCAATGCTAGAGATGACAATGACCTTCTTTGGTGAATTCCAGTACAAGCCTTTGATTGCAGCATTATTTGCCTCTGTGCCAGAACCGGTAAAGATCACTTCGCTGGGTTGGCAGTGCGCAGCTCGTGCAATCTGCTCGCGCGCATCTTCCACATCTTTGCGAGTAGAACGACCTTGCGTATGCAGTGATGAAGGATTACCTAATTTGCGAAGAGCGGTGTTCATGGCGCCAATGGCCGATTCACACATCGGCGTGGTGGCCGCGTGGTCGAGATAGACGCTCATGGGAGCATTCTAGTTCGTCCGGCCTACTTATCCTTTTCGAGCAACCACGCCTTCGGTTGCCATAGGTAGCACGTTAAATAAGTCTCCGACTACTCCAAAATCTGCGATATCAAAGATAGGCGCTTCTGGATCTTTATTGACCACAATGATTGTCTTGGAGGTCTGCATTCCGGCGCGGTGTTGAATCGCGCCAGAGATTCCACAGGCGACATAGAGCTGCGGGCTTACCGTCTTGCCAGTCTGTCCTACCTGATGTGAATGTGGATACCAACCGGCATCAGTTGCCGCGCGTGATGCACCAACGGCTGCGCCCAAAGAATCAGCAAATGATTCAACGGCTGCGAAGTTGCCATCGGTTCCGCGACCACCTGAGACCACAATGTTTGCCTCTGTTAATTCTGGTCGACCACCTTTGACAGGTGGTTGAGTAGAAGAGATTGTTGCCTTTTTTGCTTCAGCACTAATTGTGGCAGTTGCCTTTGTTACAGCCGGTGCGCACGATGTGAAATCAGCATCGATGCTATTGGGGCGCACGGTAATAATAGGTATGCCATGGGAAACTTTTGAGTGCACCGTAGTTGATCCACCAAAGACGGACTGTGTTGCACTGCCATCACTTGCAATATCAATAGCGTCCGTAATGATTCCTGATTCACAGAGCACTGACACACGCCCAGCAACCTCTTTGCCAAATGCGTGTGATGCAATCAATACCGCTGACGGTGATTTCTCTTTCACAAGATTTGCAAGTGCATCAGCCGATGCGGCAACGCCAAAAGAAGCGAAATCATCGGCTTCAATCACGATAATTTCACTGATTGGTCCTTGATTCACAGTTGCAGCACGTGCCGCACCTATTCCCACGCCAGCTAGAACAATGGCTGTGACAGAACCAATTCGTGCACCGGCCGTCGCTAGTTCCGCTGTTGTTTTACTCGCTTTGTCTCCTGTGAAATCAGCGAGGATAAATACAGTACTCATATCAATTTCTTCTCTGCCAGGAAGTCGACCAGGGCGGCGCCAGCGCTGCCTTCATCGTTTACTTTTACTCCAGCTGCGCGAGCCGGGCGCGCGGCAGCATCAATAACTTCTGACCAACCGTTCTGCGCGCTGACCCCCACTGCTGCTAAATCCTTATGTTCAATCGTCTTCTTCTTAGCCGCCATGATTCCTTTAAAAGATGGATAACGAGGTTCATTAATTTTCTCAACCACGCTAATTACTACTGGGAAGGCGGCACTTATTTCATCAACGCCTGCCTCTGTTACGCGCGTGATGGAAACTTTTCCGCCAGGATCTACAACTACCTTTGAGGCAAATGTCAGTTGCGCCCAACCAAGGCGAGCGCTAATCATCGCCGGCACAACGCTCATACGAGCATCGGTTGATTCAGTGCCACAGATAACGATGTCATATCCGCCATCACCAATTACTTGGGCAAGAACGCGAGACGTTGACAGTGCATCGGCTCCGGCTAAGGCGCTATCTGTTACCAAGATTGCGCTATTTGCTCCCATAGAAAGACCTTTACGAAGCGCATCAGTTGCGCGCTCTGGCCCCATAGAAATCAAGGTCACTGTGTGTGCGCCACCTTCTTCATTGCCGCCATCTGCTTCAACGATGCGCAAGGCTTCTTCCACCGCGTATTCATCGAGATCGTTCAGTACCGCATCTACATTCTCGCGATCGAGTACTCCGCCGAGCATCTTCTTCTCCGCCCAGGAATCAGGCACCTGCTTGATGCACACTGCAATCTTCATAGCTCATATGTTACCGGTGAGTAGGGTCTTTGGAAAGCGCAAATCGAGGTCGAAAACTCTCAACTAATGGTTCACCTTCTATTCAGGAACATGTAACCCAAGAATGAAAATCACGATATGTAGGTCTCTCATGATTCCTTCATGGCTGAGCTGGGTTCCACGCGCAAGCTGCGTATCGCAGTAGTGACCGAGGCATTTCTGCCCCAGGTAAATGGCGTGACCAACTCCGTCCTGCGCTTGCTCGAACATTGCAAGTCCGAAGGGCACGAAGTTCTGATCATCGCACCAGAAAGTGAAGGCGCACCTACTCACTACTTAGACTACAAAATCAAACACGTGCCAAGTATTGCCATGAAGAAGTTAATTCCGATGGGCGTTCCTCGTAAATATCTGGAGCCACTAATTGAAGGTTTCGCACCTGATGTTATCCATCTGGCATCGCCCATCTTCCTTGGACATTACGTTGCCCGTTTTGCCAAGAAAAATGGAATTCCCACCGTCTCGGTTTATCAAACAGATATTGCTGGCTTTGCCCGTCACTACGGTTTAACAATTGCCCATAACACTTTAAAAAAGTGGGTAGCACGTATTCACCAAACTACTGATCTCACACTGGCTCCCTCGAAATGGGCTCGCCGCGATCTTGAGTCAACTGGAGTTAAGAGCGTTGAGATTTGGAAGCGTGGTGTGGATTTAGTGAAGTTTGATCCTGCTCGTTGCGATGAATCTCTGCGCGAATATATTCGTGGTAAAGATAGCGGCAAGTTAATCATTGGCTATGTTGGCCGTCTTGCCAACGAAAAACGAATCGATGATCTAACAATCCTTGATCGCCAGCCTGATATTCAGTTAGTAATTGTTGGCGGTGGCCCCGCCGAAGCGCGCCTGAAGCGCGAGCTACCCAATGCACGCTTTGTTGGATATCAATCTGGCACTGAACTTGGTCGCTACGTTGCTTCATTTGATATCTTCGTTCACACCGGCAAGCACGAAACATTTTGTCAAGCAATCCAAGAAGCACTCGCTGCCGGCGTTCCGGTCATTGGTCCGGACACTGGTGGTCCAGTTGACTTAATTGAACACGGTATTACCGGGCTACTAATTGATACCTCAGATTCATATGCTCTGCTGGAAGCGGTATCAACTCTTCGTAACCACAGCGCATTTGATCTGATGCAGATAGCTGCCCGCCGTTCGGTAGAACACCGCACATGGGATTACATTAATGCCCAACTAATTGATTATTACCGCCAGACGATTGCCCGCGTTGCACGAAGGAGCGAGTTGGTCGCATGAGAATCATTCATATTGCTAACTTCTACGGGCCAAAATCAGGTGGAATTAAAACCACACTACATAACCTCGGCAGCGGTTACCTAGCTGAAGGCCACGAATTCATCTATGTCGTTCCGGGAAAGAAGTTCACACGTGAAGAGACAATTCACGGGGCCTGCATCTCACTTCCTTCATGGCAGATTCCCTTTAGTGGTGGCTACCGTGTTATTCGTTCCACCTATCGCGTGAAAATGATTCTGAACTCACTCAAGCCAGATCGCATCGAAGTTTCAGATCGCTTCACTCTCTCCTGCCTGGGTAAGTGGGCCGCTGATCGCAACATCCCGGCAATCGTATTTAGCCACGAAACTTTGCGTGGTCTGGTCAAGAATTATCTTGGAGTTCCGCTAAAGCGATTTGTTGTCTGGCATAACACTCGCTTGGCATCTCGTTTTGACTATGTTGTCACAACAACAAACTTTGCTGCTGCTGAATTTGATGAAATTGGAACAGCGAATGTGGTGCGGGTGCCACTTGGTGTGGATCTCGATACTTTTTCACCAGCTTTTCGTAACGAAGAACTTCGCACCAAGATGATTAAGGGTGGGGATGTTCTCCTGGTTCACTGTGGTCGTCTCTCCCCGGAGAAGAAGCCAGAGCGTTCGCTAGAGACCTTGCGCGAGTTACTCGACCGCGGCATCAATGCTCGCCTGGTCTACATCGGTAGCGGACCTCTTCATAAAAAGCTCTATGACTCCTCGCGCGATATCCCAGTAACGTTCTGGGGTTATGTTGCAAATAAGAACTTACTTGCCCAGATGATTGCCTCTGCCGATATCTCACTAGCACCAGGCCCAATTGAAACCTTCTGCCTAGCAGCACTTGAATCCCTTGCCAGTGGAACTCCCGTTGTTGCATCAGAGACAAGTGCCGTGGGTGAGTTTCTTATCGATCACCATGGAGATTTTGTGGGGTTAACTGCTGCAAATAACGGACGCGCCTTTGCTGACGCAGTTGAAATTTTGCTCGATGAAATTGCAGAAGATGCCACGCTCTCAAGCCGCTGTCGTACCCAAGCCGAACAGTTCCCATGGTCAGAGACAATTTTGCGTTTAGGTCGACTAGGCGGCGCGCCAATAGTCACACCAGTTGCACATCGTCCAACAAATAAAAGTGCGGCCTAACATGGAGAAGCCAATCACCTTCGCAATTGTGGGAGATAGTGCGGCATCCGGTATCGGCGACTCTGATTCACTAGGTAATTACTTCGGTTGGGGCTATCACCTGGTCAAGGCATTTAATGAACCTTTGGCATACTTAAATGTTTCTCGTCCCGGTGCTCGCTCAAAGGAGGTTCGCTTCGAGCAACTTCCAAAAGTTCTTATTCACGAACCAGAACTGGTGGGTGTTATCGTCGGCGGAAATGACCTGCTCCGCAATGGCTTCTCTCCCAAAGTATTTGAGGAAAATCTCACCGCTACCTTAAAGCAGATTGTGGAAAGTGGAGCGCAGGTAATGCTGCTTGAGCTCCATGATCCAACCGAAATTGTTCCGATGCCATACCTTGTTGCACGCGTCTGTCGTCGCCGAGTTTCGGCAGTCAACCATGTAACTCGCAAGTTAGCTCGCAAGTACAGCGCCATCTTGCTCGAGACCCGCTCACTGAAAGGCATCTATGAGCGCGATAAGTGGCACGTGGATCGGATGCACCCAAGTAAGCATGGGCATCAATTCATTGCCCAAGAATTTGCACATCTACTTCGCCAACGTGGCTTTCATATTGACGAGATTGTCATTGATCCCATCAACAATCGAAATCGGAAAGATTCCATTAAGTGGATGCTAAAAAATGGCACCCCCTGGTTTCTTAAGCGCAGCGTTGATTTGCTCCCGGCGCTTTTAATTCTTTCAATTACAGAGCTCATTCATATGGCGCGAAATAAAAGTGCGGCAGAGCCGGCAGATGTGTACTTCCCAGACTTTAGCAAGAAGGAAGATTCCGTAATTCCAATACTCAACGGTGAGCTAGTTTCTTAGATCTTCTCATTACTGGCAGGTAAGCACGGACTTCCATCGCACTCTTCTACTATATTAAGCGCGTGCTCGCCATCGTTGCTCCTGGTCAAGGTTCGCAAACTCCAGGAATGCTCGCATCCTGGATTCAAGATACAGCTGCGAAAGATTTATTGAAGCAGTGGTCTGATGTCATTGATTTAGATCTGATTCACCTTGGGACAAATGCTGATGAGACAGAAATTAAAGAGACCGCCAATGCACAACCGCTGATTGTTGCTGCAGCTTTGCTCGCCGCCCGCGCACTTAAAGCAGATGGGAGATTCATCTGCTTAGCAGGGCACTCTGTTGGCGAAATAACGGCAGCCGTTCTTGCAGGTGTCATCAGCCCACTTGATGCAATGAAATTAGTACGCGCTCGTGGCATAGAAATGGCGAAGGCAGCCAGTGTCACACCTGCCGGAATGGCTGCAGTTCTTGGTGGAGATCGCGAAGTTGTGCTGCGCGCAATCACAGATTTAGGACTTGTTGCGGCAAATGACAATGGCGGCGGACAGATAGTTGCAGCTGGTGATCTCGACGCTCTTGCGCAATTGGCACCTGTTGGTGCTCGCGTTCGCCCGCTGGCAGTTGCGGGCGCATTTCACACAGCTTATATGCAGCCAGCGGTAGAACCAATGAGAGAACTTGCCACAACCATGAAGGTAAATGATCCTGCAGTTGCACTACTTTCTAATAAAGATGGTGGCGTTGTCAGTAGTGGCCGCGAAGTACTCGATCGTATTGTCAATCAAATTGCGAACCCGGTGCGCTGGGATCTCTGTATGCAATCACTAGTAGCCCAGGGCGTTACTGGAGTGGTTGAGCTTGCCCCTGCCGGCACGCTGGTGGGCCTGATCAAGCGCGCAACTCCGAGTATTGCGCAGTTCGCTCTGAAATCTGCGGCAGACTTAGAATCAGCAAGTGAATTCATTGCTCAACACGGAGGCAAGTAATGTCTAAGGTGATTGCTTCAAAGTCAGGTGCTGAGAGCAGAATACTTTCAGTTGGCTCTTACCGACCAAAGCGATTGGTGCCTAACTCTGAAATTGTTGATCGCATTGAATCAAGTGATGAATGGATTAGGCAGCGCACAGGCATTGAATCCAGGCGTTTTGCCGATGATTCAGAATCCGTGCTTGATATGGCAACGTGGGCTGTAGAAGCTGCGCTCGCTAAAGCAAAATTAAGCGCTAGCGATATTGACACTCTGATTGTTGCCACCGTCACCTTCCCTTTTCAAATGCCCTCTGCCGCCACAGCCATCTTGCAACGACTCGGCCATCCCACAGCAGCTGCCTTTGATATCAATGCCGCGTGTGCTGGCTTTTCCTACGGCATCTCTATGGCACACGATTTCATTAAGTCCGGAACTTCCAAGACTGTGCTCGTAGTTGGTGCGGAGAAGATTTCAGATTTCACAGATCCTGATGATCGCGCAACCGCATTTATATTTGCCGATGGCGCCGGCGCTGTTGTCATTGGTCAATCACGCGAAGCTGGTATTGGTCCAGTTGAGTGGGGTTCTGATGCCGATAGCCGAGATGCAATCCAGATGAATCCTTCGTGGATTGAGGTGCGTGATGTCGAAACACAGTTAACAAAAGCTGGAAGTAAGTGGCCAAATATTTCCCAAGAAGGTCAGAAGGTTTATCGATGGGCAGTATTTTCGATGAGCAAAGCTGCGGTGAAAGCTTTGGATGCTGCCGGACTAACCGTGAACGACATTGCAGCATTCATTCCGCACCAAGCAAATATGCGCATCATTGAAACGATGGCGAAAGAGATGGGCCTGCCCGATTCAGTTGTCATTGCAGATGATGTTCGTGTCAATGGAAATACATCGGCGGCCTCTATTCCACTTGCGATGGACATGCTCCTTGATCAACACCCAGAGCTACATGGAAAACTGGCGTTGCTCATTGGCTATGGCGCAGGTCTCGTTTATGCGGGCCAAGTCGTTGAATTACCGCCAAAACCATAATTTTTTGCCAAATATTTACCGATTTACTGGGAAGTAAGGCCACTTTTCATAGACAATTACACACCTATCCCCCATACGTTAGCTCACTTTAGTAAAGGAAAAATAATGGCGCTTTCACAAGCAGATGTACTTGCCGGAATCAAAGAGATCGTTGAAGAAGTAGCGGGTATCCCAGCTGCATCAATCGAACTCAATAAGAGCTTCACAGATGACCTAGAAGTTGACTCACTGAGCATGGTGGAAGTTGTCGTTGCCTGCGAAGAGCGCTTTGGTGTGAAGATTCCTGATGAGAAGGTAACTGAGCTTGCAACAGTGGGCGACGCAGTTAACTTCATCGTTAACGCTGCAGCGTAAGTAGCTTAGGTAAAGAATTTATAGCTCTATGTCACAACGTCGCGTAGTCGTCACCGGCCTAGGAGTCACAACTCCTATCGGTGGCGACGTTGCCACAACCTGGAAGGCACTTTTGGCCGGCCAGAGTGGGGTGCGACTTCTCACCGAAGATTGGCGAGAACTCTTACCTGTGCACTTTGCTGCGCGGGTTGCAATCGAACCGGCAGATCAGATGGAGCGCGTTGAAATGCGCCGCCTTGATCGCTCTGAACAATTCGCTCTCATCGCATCCCGAGAAGCCTGGAAAGATGCCGGCTCACCCGATGACATCGATAAGGAACGTCTGGGTGTTGTGATCGCCTCAGGTATTGGTGGCGTCATTACTCTTCTTGATCAATTTGATATCTTAAAAGAAAAAGGTGCTCGGAGCGTCAGCCCGCACACTGTTCCGATGTTGATGCCCAATGGGCCGGCAGCAAATGTTGGCCTTGAAATTCAGGCAAAGGCGGGCGTTCACACGCCAGTAAGTGCCTGCGCATCAGGCGCCGAAGCAATCGGTTATGCCTTCGAAATGATTAAGAGTAATCGCGCCGACATTATTGTTGCCGGCGGTGTGGAAGCTGCTATCCATGAACTTCCGATGGCTGCCTTTGCTCAGATGAAGGCGCTATCTACCCGTAATGAGAATCCAGCTGCCGCATCTCGCCCTTATGACATTGATCGAGATGGCTTTGTCCTGGGTGAAGGTGGCGGAGTTCTTATTCTGGAGGAATATGAATGCGCTAAAGCACGTGGGGCAAAAATTTATTGCGAGATTGCCGGACAAGGGCTGACTTCTGATGGTTATCACATTGCCGCCCCAGATCCTGAAGGCGCAGGAGTGCAGCGCGCAATTAAATTTGCGTTAGCCAATTCCGGGCTTTCGACAAAAGATATTGTTCACTTAAACGCTCATGCCACATCAACTCCGGCCGGAGATGTCGCCGAAGCTAATGCTCTTCGCAAAGCGTTAGGAGCTGATGCTGACCACGTTGCAGTATCTGCCACAAAATCAATGACTGGCCACTTACTTGGTGGCGCCGGCGCAATTGAATCTGTATTTATAGTCAAAGCACTACAAGAACGCCTAGCTCCCCCAACAATTAATATCGAGAACTTAGATCCTGCGGTGACAGTCGATGTTGTGCGCGGCACACCGCGCGCCCTTCCTGCGGGAGATATCGCAGCGCTCAATGATTCTTTCGGCTTTGGCGGCCACAATGTAGTACTTACATTCAAATCGCTCTAACCTAGAACTATGACGACATCAGGCAGCCCGCTAGACCCAGAGGCGCGTATTGCCAGGCTGGCAGATGGTGGCGCATTTGAATTACTCGTTCCTCGTACAGATTGCGGAATGGTTGCAGCGACCGCCTTAGTAAAAGGAAATAAAGTAGTCATCTTTGCATCTGATCCCACTATAAAAGGTGGCGCACTCGGTATTGAAGGTTCGCAAGTTATCGTGCAGGCATACCGAGCAGCAATGGGCGCGCAAGTTCCCGTTATTGGAATCTGGCATTCAGGTGGAGCACGACTTAGTGACGGTGTTGCATCCCTAAACGCATTCGGGGAAGTCTTTCAATCGATGGTCACAGCAAGTGGTCGTATTCCGCAGTTATCTCTAGTCGTTGGCCCCACAGCAGGTGGCGGTGCTTATGGTCCAGCGCTGACAGATGTTGTTGTCCTGGCACCAGAAGGTCGCATCTTTGTCACTGGTCCCGATGTCGTTAAATCTGTTACCGGCG
>NZ_JBBAMU010000015.1:14033-25434 GCF_040402315.1 Candidatus Planktophila sp. | reverse complement strand
TTGGCGAAAAGTGATGCAATTAATATTGCAGCCGCCACAGCTGAAAAAATCACCGAATAGCGCTCAACTTCAACTTGAGAGTTTTCCTAGCTGTTACATGCCACGCCCACGTTTTTGCGCCTCAATTCTTGGGAATTATCGGCCTCAACTACTAGGCTCTGGCAAAGCAATATTCAACTATTCCTTGGAGGAACCTTGAAAAACAAATTAGCATTGATGGCGATACTTGCCTCGGCTGCCCTGGTATTAAGCGGCTGTAGTGCGTCAAGTGAGAGTGCTGGAGCCAAAGCGTGCCTTGCTCTCGACACAGGTGGCGTGGATGACAAGTCATTTAACGCGTCAGCATGGGCTGGAGCTCAGGCTGCAGCTGAAGAGAATTCAGATATCGAAGTTAAGTATCTTGCTGCAGCAACCGATGCAGATTACGCACCAAACATTAAGAAGCTCGTAGATGAGGGATGTACAACAATCATTGGCGTTGGCTTCCTTATCAATGGCGCAATCATTGAAGGTGCTAAAGCGAACCCAGATGTTAAGTTCGCAATCGTTGACCAGGATGGTGAAGATCACGGACCAGATGGTTCAGTCTATCCAGGAACTAAGTTTGATAACTTAAAGCCAATTCAATTTTCAACAAATGAGTCAGCTTTCCAAGCAGGTTACCTTTCAGCAGGAGTTTCAAAGACCGGAACTGTTGCTACATACGGTGGACTTAACATTCCACCAGTCACAATCTTCATGGATGGCTTTGCTCGTGGCGTCGCGCACTACAACGAAGTCAAAGGCAAGTCTGTAAAGGTCCTTGGTTGGGATACCGCTAAGAAGGACGGCACATTCGTTGGCGGGTTCTCTGACTCCGCAAAGGCACTGCAAATCTCTAAGAACTTCGAGCAACAGGGTGCGGACATTATCTTCCCAGTTGCTGGTGGACTTGGTGGAGCAACTGCAGGTAATTCAATTGCCTCAAAGAAGTCATATGTAATCTGGGTTGACACCGATGGTTACGTGGCTGCTTCTCAGTACAAGGAAGTACTTCTTTCCTCAGTAGTGAAGGGTGTAGATACATCTGTTAAGGAAGTAATTCTTGAAGCAGCAGCAGGTACATTCACAGCAACTGGTTACCAGGGCAATCTTGAGAATGGTGGAACCTACTTGGCTCCATTCTATGATCTTGCAGATATGGTTTCTGCAGAACTCAGCGGTGAAATTGCAGCACTTGGTGATGCAATCAAATCAGGTGAGATCGCTGTTCAGTAATCTATAAGGGACCGATTTCAAGTCCAACAAATGGGACTAGTGATTATTCACTAGTCCCATTTGCTTTGTATAAAGTAAATTACAGAGTAGATTTACGCTATGTCTCTTGAGCTCCGCGGCATCACCAAACGATTTGGTGATTTGATCGCAAATGATTCAATTAGTTTGAGAGTTGAATCAGGCGAAATCCACGCGCTTCTTGGTGAAAATGGCGCTGGTAAATCTACGCTTATGAACATTGTCTACGGGCTCTTAGCACCGGATGAAGGGAAAATTCTAGTTGATGAGAAAGAAATTACGATTAATTCACCGCTCGATGCCCTTGCTGCTGGAATCGGAATGGTGCATCAACATTTTATGCTTATTCCGGTATTCACGGTCGCTGAAAATATAGTTCTAGGTCACGAAAAGGTAAGAGGGTTTGGGTTCCTTGATTTGGAGGCGGCAAAGAGAGAGATAGTTCGAGTATCTGCTGAGTTTAATTTTGATGTTGATCCCGATGCCTTGATTGAGGATTTGCCGGTGGGAATCCAGCAGCGCGTGGAGATTATTAGAGCTCTCATTTATAAGGCAAGGGTGCTCATCTTGGATGAACCAACAGCGGTGTTAACCCCACAGGAGACAGATGAACTCCTTCGAAATATGAGAAAACTACGGGATCAAGGTACGGCAATAATCTTCATTACTCATAAGCTACGTGAGGTGCAAGAAGCGGCAGATAAGATCTCAATTATTCGTCGCGGTAAAGTTGTAGCGATAGCGTCGCCTGATGCTTCACAAGAGGAACTTGCCTCTCTTATGGTTGGCCGACCTGTGTCATTTGAAATTGAAAAAGCTGCTCCGTCATTTGGTTCTGTAATTCTCGATGTGGAGAATTTAACAATTCGAGACCATACGGGCAGGGCACTTGTCTCTGATATCTCATTTTCTATCCGGGCTGGAGAAATTCTGGCAGTTGCGGGCGTGCAAGGAAACGGCCAGAGCGAGCTAGCGGAGGCAATTGTTGGATTACAGGACCACGTAGATGGGAAAATCACTTTAGCGGGAAAGGACATATCGAAGGTTTCTGTGAGAAAAGCCCTGCATGCAGGAATTGCATTCGTTCCAGAATCTCGAGAAGAGGACGGATTGATATCTTCATTTAGTATTGAAGAGAATCTCATCCTCGACTTACATGACCTCCCTCCTTTTGCTAGAGGTGCAATTATTTCTCAAAGTGTCGTTTCAGAAAACGGAGCATCTCGAGTTACTGAGTTTGATATCCGTGCGCAATCACCAAAAGATTCAGCGTCTTCTCTCTCTGGTGGTAATAAGCAGAAGGTCGTCCTTGCCCGTGAACTATCTCGGCCAGTGAAATTAGTAGTAGCGTCACAGCCCACGCGTGGATTAGATGTTGGATCAATCGAGTTTGTACACGAACGAGTCATAGCAGAACGTGATTCGGGGCGTGCAGTTCTTCTCTTCAGCACCGAACTAGACGAAGTGATTTCTTTGGCAGATAGAATCGCAGTGATGTATCGAGGCAAATTTATTGCAATCGTACCGGCAACAACTTCAAGAGAAGAACTTGGATTATTGATGGCGGGGGTAAATAGATGAGGAACCTTTGGCAAAAGGTTTCAAGGAAGCTAGCCCTTCCATTGTTGGCATTTGCTTTGGCTCTCCTAGTGAGTGGCCTGCTTGTCGCCTTCTCTGATTCAGAAGTGTTGGCCCTTAAATCCTCTCCATTACAGATGCTGGTAAAGGCTTTTGCTACAGCTGGTGGTGCTTTTGCGGCGCTATGGCAAGGTTCAGTTTTCGATCCAAATCTGACTCGAAATGGATACTGGAATGGCTTCTACCCATTCTCAGAGACAATCGTTGCCGCATCACCTTTAATTCTCACAGGACTTTCTGTAGCACTAGCCTTTCGCGCAGGACTATTTAATATTGGAGCCCAAGGACAATTTATTGCAGGCGCAATTGGAGCAAGTTTTGTTGGATTTTATTTCGATCTTCCGGTTGTAATTCATGCACTTTCGGCCATCCTGGCGGCAGTAATTGCTGCCGGAATCTACGGTGGATTTGTGGGCCTACTAAAGGCACGTACAGGTGCGCACGAAGTTATCGTCACAATTATGCTTAATTATGTTGCAGGATACTTTTTACTGTGGCTTTTAAGCACTGAAACTTTTTTGCGACCAGGTCGTCAAGATCCACTTGCACCCGAAGTTGCGCTCACGGCAAGATTGCCTAAGCTTTTTGGCGCTGACCTCAGAGCAAATTTAGGATTTATTATCGCTTTAGCTGTAGCAGCCCTGGTCTGGTGGCTTTTACAACGCAGCACTTGGGGATTTCGATTTCGCGCAGTTGGAGCTAATGCAGTCGCAGCTAAGACTGCGGGTATATCAGTTGGGCGAACTACGACGACGGTGATGTTTATCGCCGGTGCACTTGCTGGTCTGGGTGGTGCAGTGCAGATACTAGGCTCGGAACCAGCACTCACAGCTGGGGTTGGTGGAACTTTTGGATTCGATGCAATCACTGTCGCCTTACTTGGACGCGCCACCCCAATAGGGACAGTATTTGCTGCTCTACTTTTTGGTGCTCTTCGGGCTGGTGGGTTAGAGATGCAGGCGAGCACAGAAACACCACTGGATCTAGTACTAGTAATTCAAGCTTTAGTTGTCCTTTTTATTGCGGCACCAGCTCTGGTTAAGGCAATATTCAGATTAAAGAATCTAGACCAAGGAGCGACAATCTCTTCGAAGGGATGGAATGGCTGATGGCAAAGATTAGTTTGCGCACAATGTCTGTTCCGGAGAGACGAAAATTCCGTGGGGTAATCACAATGGGTGTACTAGGAATTTTTGCACTTGTCGTTTTTGCACTCCTGCCGGATAAAAGCCAGCCTGTCACATTTGGCTTTATCTTAGGCAAGGAATGGGTATTGCTCGAGAAGTGGATTGTTGACTCCAAATCTGGCGCCTTACTCTTCGCCGTCCTGTCGGTAGCCACTGCGCTTGTGGCATTAGGCCTCTTTACGATGAGGAGACATTCAAGAGTTATCAGTCTTGTTTTCGGATCTGCATTTCTTATGTCCTTCCTCTGTTGGGCAGCTGCAGGGAAGTTCATTCCTCTTACAGGTCTCTTACAAGGAGGTTTACTACTCTCCGTCCCACTTATTTTTGGGGCGATGGCTGGTGTGCTATCAGAACGCTCAGGAGTTATCAATATTGCAATCGAGGGACAACTTCTAGCTGGGGCCTTTGCCTCGGGTGTTGTTGCTTCACTACTACACAATAATTGGTGGGGACTACTCTTTGCTCCCATCGCTGGAGCACTAATTTCCCTTCTTCTTGCGATTTTTGCAATTAGATACGGAATTGATCAGGTAGTTCTCGGTTTTGTTCTCAATGTTTTGGTAATTGGATTAACTAGTTTTCTCTACAAGAAACTTCTTATTCCATATCAAAGCGAATGGAATTCAGCCACGGCATTTGTTCCCAGAGAGATTCCTTTGCTTTCGCAGATTCCAGTGATTGGACCCATCTTTTTTGCCCAGAGCATAATTGTTTACCTGATGTATATTTTCGTAACTATTATCCACATTGCACTATTTAAAAGCAGGTGGGGTCTTCGTACGCGCGCTGTAGGTGAGCATCCAACTGCTGCAGAATCCGTTGGAATCAACGTAAACGCAATTCGATTTAAGAACGTAATTTTAGCGGGTGCCATTGCAGGTCTTGGTGGTGCCTTCTTCACTTTAGGCGCAGTTGGATCTTTCAGTAAGGAGATGACTGCAGGTAAGGGCTTTATCGCCTTAGCAGCGCTCATCTTTGGCCGCTGGAGCCCCATGGGAGCAGTAGCAGCTGCTTTGATCTTTGGCTTCGCCGATAATCTCCAAGGGCTACTGACAATTATTGGTACCCCAATTCCATCTGAATTTATGTTGATGGCTCCATATATTGCAACAATCATTGCCGTCTCAGGATTTATTGGAAAAGTTCGAGCGCCGGCCGCCGATGGAATTCCGTATAAACGTGGTGGAGGTTCACACTGATGAATATTGATTGGGACGTACTACGCGCAGAAGCGCTCACTGCGATGAAGAAGGCGTATGTGCCGTATTCAAAGTTTCCGGTGGGTGTAGCAGCACTTGTCGATGATGGTCGCATTGTTTCTGGATGCAATGTTGAAAATGCGAGTTATGGACTGACCTTGTGCGCCGAATGTGGTTTGGTTTCCTCACTGATTGCAACAGGTGGGGGCCGGCTTGTGGCATTTGTATGTGTGGATATCGCAGGAAATGCATTGATGCCGTGTGGTCGCTGTCGTCAGTTATTGCAAGAACATGGTGGCTCCACACTACAAATGATGACTGATCAGGGCGTAAAGACTCTGGGAGATTTACTTCCATGGGCTTTTGGACCCGAGGAAATTGAGAATCGCCTTTCATGATTGAACCTTTTGCAGCTGTAGAAATCATTGCAGCTAAGCGAGACCGTAACGAACTCAGCGACACACAGATTGATTGGGTCATCGATGCATACACCCGTGGTGTTGTTGCAGATGAGCAGATGTCGGCGCTACTCATGGCAATCCTGCTTAATGGAATGAACTCACGTGAGATATCACGTTGGACCAACGCGATGATTAATAGTGGTGAACGCATGGATTGGTCGATGCTCGATCGTAAGACTGTAGATAAACACTCCACTGGTGGCGTTGGCGACAAGATCACACTGCCGTTAGCACCGCTTGTGGCGGCGTGTGGGTGCGCCGTTCCTCAACTTTCTGGTCGCGGACTTGGCCACACTGGTGGCACGCTCGACAAACTTGAATCAATTCCTGGCTGGCGCGCATCACTTTCTAATGATGAGATGCTCAAAGTATTACAAGAGACTGGCGCAGTCATTTGCGCTGCAGGTGCTGGGTTAGCACCGGCTGATAAGAAGCTTTATGCACTACGTGATGTCACCGCAACAGTGGAGGCAATTCCGCTCATTGCATCATCGATTATGAGTAAGAAGATTGCCGAGGGAACTTCGGCCCTGGTTCTTGATGTGAAGACTGGCAGCGGGGCATTTATGTCAGATCCCAAGAAGGCATCAGAGCTCGCTCGCACGATGGTGGCCCTGGGAACGGATGCCGGAGTCAAGACTCGCGCGTTAGTTACTGCGATGGATGTGCCACTGGGCTTAACTGCAGGTAATGCCCTTGAAGTGCGTGAATCTGTTGAGGTATTAGCAGGGGGTGGCCCCAGCGATGTTGTTGAATTAACAATTTTGCTTGCACGCGAAATGATTGATGCTGCTGGAATTGTAGGAAAAGATCCAGAAGTTGCACTTAAAGATGGCAGTGCAATGGATCATTGGCGCAGAATGATTAGCGCTCAAGGGGGAGACCCAGATGCAGCGTTGCCAACAGCGCGAGAAAAACATGTGATTGCAGCCGCTCACAGCGGCACGGTGACCACCATGGATGCCATGAAGGTGGGAGTCAGCGCTTGGCGCTTAGGTGCGGGGCGCTCTAAGCAGGGCGAGAAGGTGCAGGCGGGTGCTGGAATCGAGTTACATGCAAAGCCAGGGGATTACATTTCTGCAGGTGCTCCGCTCATGACTTTACATACCGATGAGCCAGCTAGATTCGAGCGCGCTTTAGAGATTCTAGAAGGTGCTGTCACAATAGTCGAGGGCGGAACCGTCAATCGACTGCCACTAGTTTTGGAGAGAATCGAAGGATGAGTAACATCACCAAGAAGCCAACAGCGGAACAGGTAAAGCGTTTACCTAAGGCGCTGCTGCACGATCACCTGGATGGTGGACTGCGCCCACAAACAATTATTGATATTGCCAAAGAGATTGGCCATGAACTTCCAACTTATGAAGCAGCAGAACTTGCTGAATGGTTTAGATCATCATGTGATTCAGGCTCACTAGTTCTCTACTTAGAAACTTTTGCTCACACCGTTGCCGTGATGCAACGCAAGCAAGATATTGTCCGAGTTGCACGCGAATGCGCTGTTGATCTTGCGCGCGATGGTGTTGTCTATGCTGAAGTTCGCATGGCACCTGAACTGATTACCGAAAAAGGACTGACACTTGCACAAGCCATCGAAGCAATTCTCGAGGGTTTCCGCGAAGGTGAAGCTGAAGCAAAGAGTGAAGGAAACGCGATTCGCGTCATGTCACTTCTCTGTGGAATGCGCCAGAATCAACTTTCACAAGTAGTTGCAGAGCTGGCAGTGAAGTATCGCGATCAAGGAGTTGTCGGCTTTGATATTGCCGGGCCAGAAGATGGATTCCCACCGAGTGATCAGCTCGATACCTTTGAATATCTGCGCCGCGAGAATGCGCACTTCACAATTCATGCGGGTGAGGCCTATGGCCTGCCATCTATCTGGGAAGCTATTCAATTGTGCGGAGCAGAACGTTTAGGTCACGGTGTTCGCATTACCGACGATATCGATTTTAATCACACACCAGCCCGCCTTGGTCGACTCTCTTCTTATGTCAGAGATCGCAGAGTGCCCCTAGAGATGTGTCCATCTTCCAATATTCAAACAGGTGTTGCAGATTCATTTGCCCACCATCCGCTAGCAAAACTAGCCAAGCTCCGCTTTAGAGTGACTATTAATACCGATAATCGTTTGATGTCGGCGACTTCGATGTCGCGAGAAATGACTGAGATGGTCAATCAATGTGATTGGACCTTCCAAGATTTGCAGCGAGTGACAATTAACGCCCTGAAGAGCGCCTTCATTCCCTTTGAAGAACGGCTATCGATTATCGAAGGCGTTGTGAAACCGCAGTATGCAAAGATTTCAGAGGAGTAAGTTCGCTATACCCCGACCGAGTGCCAGACAGTTTTAGATTCCATAAAGGCAAGGATTCTTGACGGGCTTTGACCATTACCAAATGCATGAATCCTCTTTAAGTTCTCAGCCCCAGCTACTTTCAGTTCCCCGTGTTTTTTCTTGTTAATGCCGGAGATATCAAAACCATCAATATCCATATGAGATGCAGCCCACGGGGCAAGTTCATCAAGTGATCCGGTCAGGATATTGATGACACCAGCTGGTAGGTCACTAGTTGCCAACACTTCGGCAAAAGTCATTGCTGGCACTGCAAGTGAACCAGGAACCAGAATAACAGTTGTATTACCTGAGACTACGGCGGCGGCGATAGCATCGATGAAATCGATAAAACTCACATCAGATGCGATGGCAATCACGCCTTGCGGCTCAGAGATTGAGAAATTGAAGAATGGACCAGAGACTGGATTTGTGGCTCCACTGACTGCTTGAAGTTTGTCACTCCAGCCGGCATACCAAACCCAACGATCTATAGCATCTGTTACTTGTGCCTTGGCTTTAGCCGCGGTTATCTGCGAAGTAAGTGCAATTTCAGATTCAAATTGTTCCGTTCTGCCTTCTAACATTTCAGCGATGCGATAGAGAATTTGCCCACGGTTATAGGCAGTGGCCTTGGACCACCCTGATTGCGCAGCACGCGCCGCTGTCACTGCATCACGTAGATCTTTACGTGATGCCAGTGCGGGGTTAGCGATGAAATCCCCATTCTTGGCACTTACTTCAAATACCCGGCCAGATTCACTACGGGCAAATGCACCATTGATGAAGAGTTTGTAAGTCTTCTTTACATCAACGCGAGGCTGCTTCTTAGTAGTCATTTACTTCGCCCCAGTCTCTTTGCCGTTTTTTAAATATGCAGCAAGGCCATGCTTACCACCTTCGCGACCCCATCCAGATTCTTTATATCCTCCGAATGGCGATGCTGGATCAAATTTATTAAAGGTATTTGCCCAGATAACTCCGGCTTTGAGGTGTTGGCTAGCCCAGAAAATTCGTGAGCCTTTCTCGCTCCAGATACCGGCAGATAATCCGAAGGGAGTGTTATTTGCCTTGTCGATAGCTTCTTGGGGAGTTCTAAAAGTTAACACTGAGAGAACTGGACCGAAAATCTCTTCCTGTGCGATTCGGTTAGCCTGAGTGACACCCGTGAAGATTGTTGGAGCAAACCAGAAACCTTTATCAGGCAGATTGCACTGTGGGCTCCAACGTTGCGCACCTTCGCCATCTCCGATTGCTGAGAGCTCTTTAATCTTTACCAACTGCTCCTTTGAGTTGATGGCACCGAGATCCGTATTTTTATCGAGCGGATCCCCAACTCTAATCTTAGACATTCTGACCTTGAGTTTTTCAATCACTTCATCAGCGATACTCTCTTGCAGAATTAACCTTGATCCCGCGCAGCAGACATGTCCCTGATTAAAGAAGATTCCATTGACGATTCCTTCGACTGCTTCATCTACTGGGGCGTCATCGAAGACAATATTGGCACCCTTTCCACCTAATTCCAGGGTCGCTTTCTTATCTGTGGCTGCAATAGCGCGAGCAATCTTCTTCCCAACTTCAGTAGATCCAGTAAATGCAATCTTATGAATTCCTTGATGGTTCACTATCGCTGCGCCAGTAGAGCCATCGCCGGTAACAATATTGACTACTCCATCTGGTAATTCAGCTTGCTGACAGACTTCAGCAAAAAGTAGAGCAGTCAGCGAAGTTGTCTCTGCTGGTTTGAGAACTACGGTGTTACCAGTGGCAAGTGCTGGTGCAACTTTCCAAGCCAACATTAACAGTGGGAAATTCCAAGGAATAATCTGTCCGGCAACGCCATAGGCTTTAGGGGAGTGACCGAGACCTGCGTAATCTAATTTGTCGGCCCACCCTGCATGATAGAAAAAGTGTGCTGCAACGAGTGGAATATCAATATCGCGAGTTTCACGGATAGGCTTTCCATTATCGAGAGTCTCAAGGACGGAAAACTCACGTGCACGTTCTTGCAGAATTCGAGCAATTCGATATAAATATTTTCCACGTTCTTTACCTGAAAGCTTTGACCAGGTTTTTGTATAAGCCTTTTGCGCTGCTGCAACCGCCTTATCAACATCTGACACACCACCCAGAGAGATAAGGCTTAATATCTCTTCGGTCGCGGGATTGATGGTTGGGAAGTGTTTCTTTCCAGCAACAAATGAGCCGTTAATGAAGTGACCATACTTAGGCTTGATTGAGACGATCGCCCTAGATTCTGGCGCCGGTGCATACTCGAAGGTCATCTTGCGCCCATTCCTAGTCAATCGATACGTAGTTAGGGCTAGCGTAGTAGCCATCTGACATTTTCATGCGCTGCATCAGTAAATCATTGAGAAGTGCGCTTGCCCCGATTCGAAATAGCTGCGGAGTTAACCAGTCAGGACCTGCGGTCTCATTTACAAGTACCAATTGCTTAATTGCATCTTTCGTAGTTCGGATTCCGCCGGCAGGTTTGACCCCAATTTTTCGTTGTGTGAGTGTATAAAAATCACGCACAGCTTCGAGCATCACAAGCACAACTGGCGTAGTAGCAGCAGGTGCCACCTTTCCTGTGGAAGTCTTGATGAAGTCAGCTCCGGCAAGCATTGCAAGGTAGGAAGCCTTTCGAACATTGTCATAGGTGACAAGTTCGCCAGTTTCAAAGATAACTTTAAGATGCGCCTTCTCACCACAGATTTCTCGAATCTTTACAATCTCATCAAAGACCATTCCATACTTACCTGCTAAGAATGCTCCACGGTCAATCACCATATCAATTTCAGCTGCACCCGCATTGATTGCATCTTGAGTATCTTGAATCTTCACTTCCATAGAGGCTCGGCCAGATGGAAATGCAGTGGAGACAGCGGCAACACGAACATGTTTTCCGCCAATTGCATCTAAATGTGTGCGTGCAATTTCAACCATATCGTTATAAACACAGATTGCGCCCACACTAGGAACTGTTGGATCCGTTGGGTCAGGTCTGACTGCCTTTGAACACAAGGCGCGAACTTTTCCGGGTGTATCTGCACCTTCCAGAGTTGTTAGGTCAACCATAGATATTGCGGTATCAATTGCCCATTTCTTACTTGTTGTTTTTATGCTTCGAGTTGCCAGCATTGCAGCTCTAGATTCTGCACCCACTTGATCAACGCCAGATAGTTGATTCAAGAATTGAAGAAGAGATTTCTCAGTTCCATTAATGAGGCCATAGAAACTCATGAAAGGAATTCTTTCAGAGGTTGGCGAATTTCGTCGAGTAATTTCTGTGACTCACCTGAC
>NZ_JBBAMU010000015.1:0-13933 GCF_040402315.1 Candidatus Planktophila sp. | reverse complement strand
GAATTCTTTCAGAGGTTGGCGAATTTCGTCGAGTAATTTCTGTGACTCACCTGACGTTGCTGTCACGACTTCGATATAACACTTGATTTTCGCCTCTGTACCTGACGGGCGCACGATTATTCGAATTCCGCCAGTAAGCCAGATTCGCAGCCCATCTGTTGGCGGTAAACCGTTTGTAGGAGCAGCTAAATCATCGATAGCTTCAACGCTGCGTCCGGCAATCTCTTGCGGTGGGTGCTGGCGTAGCCGTGCGAGTATACCAGTAATCATCGATAGATCAGAGACCCGGATTGAAATCTGCTCAGTGCCATGAAAACCATGTCGGGCCCAAACTTCGTTGAGCAGGTCACAGAGAGTGAGGCCGTCGCGCTTTAAATCCGTGGCGATCTGGGCCAAGAAGATTGCTGCCGATATTCCATCTTTATCATTAACATTTTCGGAGTCAACGGCGTAACCAATTGCCTCTTCATATCCAAAGGAAAGGTTCTCAATCTTTGCCAGCCACTTAAAGCCCGTTAGGACCTCTTTATACTCGATTCCATAATGCGCACTAATCTTCTGCAGTGCCGAGGAAGAGACGATAGAAGTTGCGAATGTTCCAGATGGCTTGGTACGGGCAACCCATTCACCAAAGATTATTCCAAGCTCATCTCCGCGCAGCATTCGCCAGCCGACTTTTGGATCATTTATTGCTACCGCGCACCGATCAGCATCTGGGTCATTAGCGATTACCAGCTCAGCACCAAAATCGCGCGCTTTCTTCAGTGCTAAATCAATTGCACCAGGCTCTTCCGGGTTGGGAAAAGCAACTGTTGGGAATTCTGGATCAGGAGTGCATTGCTCATCAACCAGTATTAGCGTCGCAAATCCGGCATGGTTAAAGACGCGTTGCACAGTCTTGGTACCAACGCCATGCATCGCGGTGTAAACAATCTTGAGATCACCGGGATGAGGGGCTAAGAGTGCGGTGCGCCTTACGTATTCGGTAATGACATCCTCACCAACGATTTTCCATTCTTTGCTGCGAGGCTGTGAATTCATGGATTTCACTAAAGTGATTTCTTTGGCAATCAAATGATCGGTCGGGCTGATAATTTGCGAGCAGGCGTAGTTGATTCCATCAGCGCTTGGTCCTACATAAACCTTATAACCGTTATCTTGTCGAGGATTATGGCTAGCAGTCACCATAATTCCGATATCGCACTTCAAATACTGCGTAGCAAATGCCAATACTGGCGTCGGAAGCGGACGAGGTAGAACGTATACATCCATGCCGGCACCGCTGAAGATTGATGCGCTCTCCTGGGTAAATTCAGCCGATCCATGACGTGCATCTTGACCAATGACAACTGATTTCATTCCATGAGATTTCATATAGGCGGCAATTCCTGCTGCTGTGCGGCCGACTACGGCGCGGTTCATAGATGAAGGACCGGGTCCTACCGGCCCACGTAAACCTGCTGTACCAAATTGGAGAAATCCGTTGAAGTATTTCTTAAGTAATTCTTCATCACCGGCATCAAGTGCTCTCTGTAGTTCACCGGCTGTCTGTGGATCCGGGTCATCAGCTATCCATGCCTCTACTTCTGCTTTCAGTGATGCATCCATAAGAAGAGAGTAACTTTCCTTATACGAGCTTTGGAATTGTGGTTTTAAGAAGTGATCCCATGCGACTCGCAGCAGCTTTACCTGCGGCAATGACTTCTTCATGGTTTAACTTCTCGCCAGTCACACCAGCTGCAGCATTTGTTACCAAGGAAATGCCTAGAACTTCAGCACCGAGTGCGTGAGCTGCAATTGCTTCCGGAACGGTAGACATGCCCACTAAATCGGCACCCATGGTGCGCATCATGAGAATTTCTGCCGGAGTTTCATAAGTAGGCCCGCGCCAATGGACATAGACACCTTCAGCGAGAGATGCATCTTCCTTCTTCACAATCTCGCGAATTCGCTTGCTATAAAGATCTGTGAGATCAATAAATGTTGCACCTGAAAGTGGTGAGGCAGCGGTGAGTGAAATATGGTCGCGAATAATGACTGGTTGACCGACCTTGTAGGAGGTGTTAATTCCACCGCAGGCATTAGTTAAAATAACAACCTTGCAACCGGCTTTGACTGCAGTGCGTACGCCATGCACAACTGGCTCCATACCCTTGCCTTCATACAAGTGTGTGCGACCAAGAAAAACTAGCGCTCGTATCGTCTTGCCATTTTCACTGATTTCATATGAGCGAACTTTTCCAGAGTGACCTTCTACCGCCGGTGCTAAAAACCCAGTGAGTTCATCTGCATTGCATTCAAAGGCAGGAGTGCCAAGTGCATCAGCTGCACCCACCCAACCTGAACCCATGACCAGCGCAACATCGTGTGATGGGACACCCGTACGCTGGGCGATTTCTTTCGCCGCTTGTGTAGCGGCGGCGAGAGGATCAGAGTAGAGAAGTTCGGTTGAGGTCATGCCTGAATAATGTCACAGAGAACTGTTCCGCTAGCCACAGTCTCACCGATAACAGCTTTTAAGTTCTTAATGACGCCGCTGGTATGGGCATTTAATGGCTGCTCCATCTTCATGGCTTCAAGCACAATAACAAGGTCACCCGCTTCAACGCTCTGTCCTTCTTCCACGGCAATCTTTACCACCGTTCCCTGCATCGGAGATGCAAGCCCGGTTCCTGCTGCGCCAGTAACAGAAGATTGCTTTGCACGGTGGCGTTTGACGACTGGTTCTGGTGCATGAACAAGAATCTCAAATCGCTTTCCATTAATCTCAGCAACTAATTTCTCAGCCGCGACCTTCGTCTGGATATCTATCGGGACAAATTCAAATGCTGGAATCTCATTGATAAATTCATTTTCAATGTAGCTGGTATAGATCTTGAAATCTTCTGTGTATGCCGGGTCTTCAAGAATTGCGCGGTGAAACGGAAGTGCCGTCGCCAGTCCACCGACTTCAAACTCGGCGAGAGCGCGACGAGCACGTTCAATGGCCTGTTCGCGAGTTGCGCCAGTAACAATAAGTTTCGCAAGAAGTGAATCGAAGTTTCCACCAATTACATCACCGTTACGGAAACCTGCATCAACCCGAACGCCAGGACCAGTGGGGATACTCCACGCAGTAATGCGACCAGGAGCTGGCAAGAAGGAACGCCCTGGATCTTCGCCATTAATACGAAATTCAATTGAGTGCCCACGCACAACAGGATCATCAAAACCTAAACTTTCACCCATTGCGATTCGGAACTGTTCGCGCACTAGGTCAATACCCGTGATTTCTTCAGAGACTGGATGTTCCACCTGCAGACGAGTATTTACCTCTAAGAACGAAATTGTTCCATCTTGCCCAACCAGGAATTCGCACGTGCCAGCCCCGATATACCCTGCCTCTTTCATAATTGCCTTACTTGAGCGATAGAGCTCTTCATTCTGAGCATCTGTGAGAAATGGCGCTGGCGCTTCTTCCACAAGTTTTTGATGTCGGCGTTGTAATGAACAGTCTCGGGTTGAAACAACAACTGCGTGGCCATGCTTATCAACTAGCACTTGCGTTTCAACGTGGCGTGGCTTATCAAGATAGCGTTCTACAAAGCACTCACCGCGTCCAAAACCTGCAATCGCTTCCCGCACGGCAGAGTCATAGAGCTCTGGAATTTCCTCCATAGTGCGAGCAACTTTGAGGCCGCGGCCTCCGCCACCAAATGCAGCCTTAATGGCAACAGGGAGTCCGTGTTCCTTCGCAAATGCCAATACTTCGCCATGACCAGTGACTGGATCTTTTGTACCTGCAACAAGTGGCGCACCAGCAGCTGCTGCAATGCGACGAGCAGAGACTTTATCGCCGAGCGCACTGATTGCCGCTGGGGGAGGTCCAATCCAGATCAGACCTGCATCAAGGACTGCTTGTGCGAAGTCGGCATTTTCAGAAAGGAATCCATAGCCAGGATGTACTGCATCAGCCTTTGCTTCTTTGGCAAGTGCGATGATCTTTGGAATATTTAGGTAAGTATCTTTGGCAAGTGTTCCATTCAGTGAGTAAGCAAAGTCGGCGCTCTGTGCATGAAGTGCATCGCGATCTTCCTCTGAGTACATGGCAACACTTTCGAGGCCGTGGTCTTTGCAGGCACGAATAACGCGTAAGGCGATTTCGCCTCGGTTAGCAATCAGAACGCGCTTCATGACATCTCCTTTACCTGTGGCCAAGAATATCCAAGTTGCTTCATTGCGCCACGAAGAAAGGGCATCGATATACCGACAACATTGGTGTAATCGCCTTCAATTACCGGAATAAATGGAGAACCGAAGCCATCGAGAGTAAAGCCGCCGGCGACGTGAAGGGGCTCACCGGATGCAACATAGTCGGTGATTTCTTCTTCGGTCATATCGGTGAATGTCACCTTCGTGGTGATGCGATCTGCAATTTCAATACCTTTCTCAGTATCAATAATGCAGTGACCTGTATGAAGTAGCCCAGTACGCCCACTAATTTTCTTGGCGCGTTCAATGGCAATATCTGTGGTTCCAGGTTTTCCAAATGAAACTCCATCAACATCAAATGTCGAATCACAACCGATAATGATGGCTGGATAATCAATCATCTCGCGCACCGTGTGAGCCTTTGAAACGGCTAGCGCAATCACCATATCCGTTGGGCTCATAGCGTTGAAAAAGTCAGTTTCTTCATCAACATTGCTTACAATAATTGTTGGCTTAAGTCCCGCATCTTCTAAGAGCCTACGACGGGAAGTTGATTGCGAAGCAAGAACAATACGGGGCATTAATTCATCTTTCTTGCGCCAAAAGCAACGTGATGAGGCAAAGGTTGTCGCAGTTGAGGTCGTCCAAAGACACTTCGCTTAATAACTGGTGTGAGATCAACAGATTTATGGTTGACCAAGACTGCTTGCAGCGCGAGGAGTTCCTCTGGAGTGGGGTTTCCAGATACGACGGAGAATTTCATTGCTAGAGCGGAATGTTTCCGTGCTTACGTGCCGGCAAGGTATCGCGCTTTGTCTTTAAGGTACGGAAAGCCTTTGTGATGTACTGACGTGAATCCTCAGGCTCAATCACACTATCGATAGTCCCGCGCTCTGCAGCCAAGTATGGATTTGAAAACTTTTCGGTGTACTCAGTAATGAGTTCGGCTCGCTTAGCGTTCTGATCCTTAGATTCAGATAACTCTTTGCGATACAAGATATTGACCGCACCTTGTGCACCCATCACTGCAATTTCTGCCGATGGCCAGGCAAAGTTGATATCACTGCCAAGGTACTTGGAGCCCATCACAATAAATGCTCCGCCATATGCCTTACGGGTAATGAGTGTGACAAGCGGAACTGATGCTTCAGCGTATGCATAAAGTAGTTTTGCGCCACGGCGAATGATTCCGTCCCACTCTTGTTCGGTGCCAGGCATAAATCCTGGAACATCGACGAGGGTAAGAATTGGAATATTAAAGGCATCACAGAAACGCAGGAATCGTGCTGCTTTTTCAGATGAATTGATGTCGAGTGTTCCAGCTAGCTGTGAAGGCTGGTTGGCGATAACTCCGATTGATTGTCCTTCAATACGTGCAAAACCCACAACAATATTTGGCGCATAAAGAGCATGGACTTCAAGGAATTCACCTTCATCGACAAGAGCTGAAATTAGTGACTTCATATCGTATGGCTGATTAGGGCTATCTGGAATCAAGGTATTGAGTGCAACATCAGATGAGTTCTTATCAAGGTTCTGTGTTGGAGGCAAAACTGGAGAACCATCCATATTATTTGATGGAAGATAGGAGAGCAGCGCCTTCACATAATCAATCGCATCAGCTTCAGAATCTGCCATGTAGTGAGCATTTCCTGACTTTGTACTGTGCGTGAAAGCTCCACCGAGTTCTTCCATTCCAACATCTTCGCCAGTGACAGTCTTGATGACATCTGGTCCGGTGATGAACATATGTGAAGTTTCCTTAACCATCACAGTGAAATCTGTGAGGGCAGGTGAATAGGCAGAGCCACCGGCGCAAGGTCCAAGAATGAGGGATATCTGTGGAATCACTCCTGATGAGCGAGTGTTCAGACGGAAGATTTTGCCGTAACCATTGAGTGAAGCAACGCCTTCTTGAATTCGCGCTCCACCTGAATCATTAATACCAATCAGAGGAATACCTGCTTTGAGTGCAAACTCTGCAATCTTTACAATCTTTTCAGAGTGAACCTCACCGAGTGATCCACCGAAGACGGTGAAATCTTGCGAGTAGAGCGCGATCGGGCGACCATCGACAGTTGCTGTTCCAATAATGACACCATCACCGTATGGGCGGTTCTTATCCATTCCAAAGTTCTGAGCACGATGTCGTGCAAACTCATCAATTTCAGTAAATGAATTGGCATCAACGAGCATCTCAATTCGCTCGCGAGCCGTTCCTTTGCCCTTGGCATGCTGTTTTTCTCGGGCTCTTTTTGAACCAGCGTCAACGGCTTCATCAATTCGCTCGCGGAGGTCTTCAATTTTCCCCGCGGTAGTGTGCAGATCTGGGCTCATGAACATAAGGTACTAGTCGTGAGCACAGATACGCCAAGGCCGCCGCTGGATACCGTGCAGATCTCTGAAAAAATCTCGCGGTACTGGCGGGTAAGCGTGGTCGAAGTCACGGGTTCCACGCAAGAAGATTTACTCAATCGCGTACAGCGGGCAGAGGCACATACCGGCGATGTTCTTGTTACTAATTATCAAAGTGCTGGACGTGGAAGACTGGATAGAAAATTTGAGGCACCGCAAGCATCAGCACTTCTCTTCTCTTTTTACATTCAACCAAAGCGAGAACAGAGTGAGTGGTCGCTCTTACCTCTCATTGTCGGACTCAGTGCAAGTTTCGCACTCTCAACACTTGACCCTCGAGTTACCTCAACACTGAAATGGCCTAACGATCTATTAATGAGTGGTTTAAAAGCTGGCGGAATGATTGCTCAAACGGCTGATGATGGCATCATTATTGGAGTCGGAATTAATGTCGCAATGCAAGAATCAGAACTTCCTGTTGCCCATGCAACTTCACTCTCGCTGCAAAATTTTGGTGAACTCAATCGCAACGTCATCTTGGCCGCATTCCTGAACGAATTTGCCAATCTTTTAGAACGCTGGGAAGCCGGTGAGGATCTCCGTCATCTCTATCTCGAACGCTGTAGCAGTATTGGCGCAAAAGTCCGGGCAGAACTTCCGGGCGGAGTTATCAAGAGCGGAGTCGCCGTCGGTATCAGCCCAAACGGGGAGTTGATTTTGGAAGATGACTCACGAATTACTGCTGGAGACATCGTTCATCTACGATAAGGCAGTGAACGAGCGATTCCCAACGGTTGGCGTCATTGGCGCGGGTCAATTAGCGCGCATGATGGTTGCACCAGCATCGGCGCTCGGAATCAATCTCCTTCTCTTTGCCCAAAGTGCAGCTGATTCAGCGGCTCAAATTAATAGCCATGTTATTGGTGATTACACAGATTTAGAGGCGCTCAAGAGTTTTGCTGCGCGCTGTGATGTCATTACATTCGAACATGAACTTGTGCCGCTACCAGTTATTAAAGGACTTGAGGCAGCAGGTGTACGTGTGTATCCAGCATCATCGGCATTTGTATATTCGCAAGATAAAGCAGAGATGCGTAAGAAGTTGGCAGATTATCAAGCACCAGCGTGGAACGTCATCACTACGACAGCTGAAGTAGATCAGTACCCATTGATTGCAAAGGCGATTTCAGGTGGCTATGACGGGCGTGGAGTATGGAAGATTAATTCTCAGGATGAGTTAGCGGAAATATTAAAGCAAACCCCGAAATTATTGATTGAAGAGCTGATTTCATTTGATTCTGAGATTGCCGTCATGGTTGCACGTTCTCCTCATGGTCAAGCAACGTCGTGGGCCCCAACACAGACTGTGCAAGAAGATGGCATCTGCACCATGACCATCACGCCGGCACCGTGCATCTCGGATGAGATTGCAGAACAAGCGCAGAAGCTGGCGCTAGATATTGCAGCCGAAGTAGGAGTCATTGGCGTGATGGCAGTTGAGATGTTTGTAAAAGGTGGTCACCTGTTTGTAAATGAACTCGCAATGCGTCCACATAATTCTGGACACTGGACCATCGATGGCTCTCGAACAAGCCAATTCGAACAACACTTGCGAGCAATACTTGATCTGCCACTTGGTGAACCTGCTATGACCCACCAATATGCTGTGATGGGAAATATTTTAGGTGGCCATAAAGCCGATATGTATCGGCCGTATTTACACCTAATGGCTCGAAACCCCGACCTTAAGTTTCATCAATATAAGAAAGAAGTTCGAAAAGGGCGCAAGATTGGTCATGTCACCGCAATTGGCTCCGACCTTCTACAATTAACCACAGATGTGCAGCATGCACGGGACTACATGAGCGGGGCAGTTGATGAGTAATTCTAAAGATGTAGCGATAATCATGGGCTCTGACTCTGATTGGCCAGTCATGGAAGAAGCTGCCAAAGTTCTTGACTCATTTGGCATCTCCTATGAAGTAGATGTTATCTCTGCCCATCGCATGCCACTCGAGATGGTTGATTTTTCCCAAAAGGCGCAAGCAAAAGGATTTAAGGTAATTATTGCTGGTGCCGGTGGGGCAGCTCATCTACCTGGCATGGTCGCTTCGCTAACAACACTTCCGGTAATCGGAGTACCTGTTGCACTCAAGAATTTAGATGGAATGGATTCACTTCTTTCAATTGTGCAGATGCCTGCTGGAATTCCGGTTGCAACTGTTGGTGTGGGAAATGCAAAGAACGCGGGAATACTTGCCGCGCGCATTCTTGGAATTTCTGATGCAGCAATCTCTGCCAAAGTTGCAGAATCCCTCAAAGCAATCAATGAAGAGGCAAAAGCAAAGGGCGCTCAATTAAGCGCCCGTCGCAATCAAAAAACTGGTTTCTAGTCAGTTCGTCCTAGTGCGTGTACGCGCCAACCAGCTGCACGCCACAGATTACGATCGAGCATATTGCGACCATCAATTAAGAATTTAGATTTCACAAGTTGCCCAATTACTGATGGATCTAGTTCGCGATATTCCTTCCATTCCGTCAGGTGCAAGATAGCGTCAGCACCTTTGACTGCATCGACTACCTTTTCTTGGTAATCAAGGTTTGGAAAACGCTTACGTGCAGGTTCTATTCCTTTGGGGTCATGAACAACAACGGTTGCACCAGCTGCTTGTAGTTGAGCTGCTATATCAAGTGCCGGGGAGTCGCGCACATCATCACTATCCGGCTTAAATGTTGTACCAAGTATTGCAATCTTGTATTGAGATAGGTCTTCCGAAAGATCTGCGCGAACAACATCGATGACACGTTGACGAGCTCGCATATTTATTGCATCGATCTCCCGTAAGAATTCAAGTGCTTGATCTGCGCCAAGTTCTTGCGCGCGCGCCATAAAGGCACGGATATCTTTTGGTAGGCATCCTCCACCAAAGCCAATTCCTGCCTGTAAGAATCGATTACCGATTCGCGGGTCATATCCAATTGCCTTAGCTAGAACTGTGACGTCTCCGCCTGCCGCCTCGCAGACTTCAGCCATAGCGTTGATAAATGAAATCTTTGTCGCAAGAAATGAGTTAGCGGCAACTTTGACAAGCTCTGCTGTTGGTAGGTCTGCTCGAATCCATGGAGTGCCAAGATCAATGATTGGCTTATAGACCTCTTTAAGAATTTGTTCGGCACGATCATTTACAACACCAACAACAAGGCGATTGGGGGTCAGGGTATCTTCAACAGCAAAACCCTCCCGGAGAAATTCTGGGTTCCACGCAAGGTCTGCCTGTGGGGCAGATATTGCTAATTGATCGCGTAATAGTTGAGCAGTTCCTACAGGAACAGTTGACTTACCTACAACAAGTGAACCCTCTTTAAGATGTGGGGCGATTGCGGCAACCGATGACTTCACATAGGTCAGATCTGCGGCCAACCCATCTTTACTCTGCGGAGTTCCCACGCAGATAAAGTGAACATCGACATCGGCAACTGCCGAGAAATCTGTTGTAAATGAGAGCCTGCCAGTCTTCATCTCTGCTGCAAGAAGGGTATCTAAACCTGGTTCATAGAATGGAAGCTCTCCACGAGAGAGAAGATCAACCTTGCTCTGATCTGTATCAACTCCAACAACCTCGAAACCGAGGGAAGACATACATGCAGCGTGAGTGGCGCCAAGATAACCACAGCCAATCACCGAGAGCTTAAGGGTCATGCGCAGGAGTCTATTGCAGCCATAATTAAAATCTCTCCATTTTGACTACTTCTTAGGAGCGCAGGGATCTTCCGCCGCTGTCTTCGTCTTAAATTTATCGATCTTGATTGGCGCAGCTGTAGCACTTGGTGAAGGCTTTACCTCATCTATCAGCGCTTTATCATCACGAATACGTGTCCATAAGTCTGCGGCTAGCTCTTCATCCCAAATCACAACTGAGCCAACATCTGGATCTCTTCCATTGGGGTCCGAAATTGGAACGGTTAGCGTGCGCACATTGCCGGAAGAGAGATTACGCATCTGCTTTGCCAAGGTGAGCAGGTCATTCTTGCTCACACCAGAATCCATCTTCACTGTTGAAATAGTTGCGTTATAGAAATTTGCTAATTTAATTGGGTTTAGCAATACACCACTGCTTGTGGCTTTGCGCAAGACCGAACTGACAAACTTCTGTTGACGCTCCATACGCCCAATATCTCCGCGACCATCGTAATCACGTGTTCGCACATACTTAAGTGCCTCAATTCCACCCAAGGTGTGCGTGCCGGCACTCAAGACTAAGTGGCTCTTTGGGTCATCGATATCAACGCTGGAACAGACTTCAATTCCACCCAGGGCATCAACTACACGAGTAAATCCGGCAAAGTTTACTTCGACGTAATGGTCAATCTTTAAATTAGTCTTGGTCTCGATAGTTTGGATAAGCAGAGGTGCGCCACCGAAGGCAAATGCTGCATTGAGCTTTCCAGGGCGTTCAGAAATATCTGTCGTTCCGTCCTGGCTCTTATGTGCGGGAACTTGAACCAGGGTATCTCTGGGGAGGGAGACGATAAATGCGGCATCTCTACTCTTACTAATGTGAATTAAGAACATTGTGTCTGAGCGTCCACCAGCAGCAACTGCTGTACTACCTACACGTAGCGCTCGAATTTCTTCCTTACTCAATCCTTCGCGAGAATCAGAACCCACAACCAAGTAATTAAGGGCCCGAGAAGTTTTTTCAGGACGGTCTGTGAGCTTTCCAAAAACATCGATACGCGAGATTTGACCACTGACTTGACCTAATCCAACCCATGAAAGCGAGGCTAGTATTACAACACCTAAAGAGAGTGATGTAATTATTCGAATCGCCCGAGTAGATTTCACATACGTAGATTACTTGCACGAAAGCGTGGAGGGGTTATGGCGACACCAATGCATGAATTAATTGGCTCACCGCACCCATCAATTAGCGTGATCTTGCCTGTGCTCAATGAGCAATCACATCTGGAGAGCTCAGTTCGCTCGATACTTTCACAAGATTACCAAGGCCCCATAGAAGTCATTTTGGCAATCGGTCCATCAAAAGATAGAACACTAGAAATTGCAAAGCGCATAGCCTCGGCAGATTCACGAGTTGTGATTGTAGAAAACCCAACAGGCAAGACAGCGATGGGTCTGAATCTTGCACTTCGGCAATCATTGAATCCAGTTGTGGTGCGAGTCGATGCCCATGCTGAGATTCCCCAGAATTACCTCTCCTTAATAGTTGAGGTGCTAAATAAGACTGGCGCTGTCAATGTCGGCGGTGTTATGGCCGCTGTTGGGAAAACGATCTTTGAAAAGTCTGTTGCAGGTGCAATGCGCAGTGCATTCGGAGTTGGTGCATCACGTTTTCACACTGGAGGAGAAGCGGGGCCTGTAGATACTGTCTACCTCGGAGCTTTTCGCAGAGAGGCGCTGATTGCAATCGGCGGATTCGATGAACGATTTACCCGCGCCCAAGATTGGGAACTCAATTTTCGCTTACGTGAAAACGGAGGAGTCATTTACTTTGATCCCCGACTTCACGTTACATATCGCCCACGGTCAACAGTGCGCGCTCTTGCAAAACAATACTTTGAATACGGCCGCTGGCGCAGAGTAGTTTCTAGAAGACATAAGGGAACAATCAATTATCGTTACCTAGCGCCACCGGTTGCACTCGTTGGGTTCTTAGCATCAGTAATACTTGGACTACTCCTTTCGCCAATTCTTTTTTTCCCGGCTGCGATCTATACGCTCTTTGTCCTGGGAGCCGCAGTAAAGATTTCGTCTTCAATTCGTGAATTCTTTCTGTTGCTACTTGTGTTACCCACGATGCACTTCGCGTGGGGTGCTGGATTCATATCTTCCCCAAAGACTCTCGTGCCCTCATCGGAGTAAGTAGCAACAGGCTGCGGTAGCCTTTCGCACGTGGATAAACCAGTTGTAATTTACGAGCCTTTCCGCGCTGGCTTGCCGCCGATGCGGGAATACTTTGCCTCCCTGTGGAACCGGCGAGCCTTTATCTCAGAGTTTTCCCGATCAGGACTACGCCAACAAAATTATGGATCTCTCTTTGGTCAACTTTGGTTGATTCTAAATCCTTTGCTCTTATCCGCTGTTTACTTCCTGCTTATCTACGTCATTGGTGGAAGTAGCGATGCAAATCGCTTTGGACACCTAACTGCGACCCTTTTTCTCTTCTACTTAATTGCCAATAGCCTCACTGGTGGAGTCAAGGCAATTACGTCAGGTGAACGCCTGATTCTCAACACATCTTTTCCTCGCATCATGCTGCCGATTTCAGCTACCGTGATTGCCCTCTTTAAATTCTTACCTACCGTCGTAGTCTTCACGGTAATTCACCTTCTCATTGGTTTGCCATTCTCGTGGCAGATGCTCTGGGCTATTCCAATTTTGCTTATTGCTATTGTGATGGCGCTCGGGATGTCGATTCTGATTTCATGTATCAATGTCTATTTCCGAGATATTTCAAGTATCTTGCCTTATCTGACTCGCAGCCTTCTTTATTTATCTCCAGTTTTGTATGAGGCAGATAGCATTTCTGAAAGTATCAAGAAATTTGAAATTGCCAACCCGCTCTTCTATCTCCTAGATTCTTGGTCTCGCGTGGTTGTGCATGCAGAGGCTCCAACAATGAATGGATTAATCCACGCATCATTGTGGGCTCTCGGACTTTTATTGATTGGCTCCTACATCTTCCTATCGAGGGAGCGTGATTTCGCTGTCCGACTTTAACCACGAACATGCCCAGCATGGCATTGCTGTTTCGGTGCGAGACCTGGGACTTACTTACAGAACATCAATCGAAAAGAAACCAACGTTAAAGGCGCGCTTCAAATCTCTTGGTCAAGGCAAGAAGTACACCCGAATTGTTCCTGCACTCACCGATGTGAACATTGATGTTCACTATGGCGCTGTGCTTGGGATCATTGGCTCTAATGGAGCGGGTAAATCAACGTTGATGCGTGTTATTTCAGGAATCATTCCTCCCTCACAGGGGCGCGTTGAAGTTTATGGAAGTGTCAGTACCCTGCTTGCCCTCGGAGTTGGCTTTAATCCATCAATGACAGGGCGCGATAACGTCTATCTTGGTGGTCTGGCTGCGGGAATGTCACGAGAAGAGATTGATAACGATTTTGATGCGATTGCTGATTTTTCAGAACTTGGGGAAGCAATCGATGCTCCGATGCGCACATATTCATCTGGAATGTTTGCCCGCCTGGCCTTCTCAGTTGCTGCTGTAGTTGAACCCGATATTTTGATTATTGATGAAGCACTTAGTACTGGTGATGCAAAATTTAAAGAGAAGAGCCTGAACAGAATTAAGGAGTTGCGCAGCGCAGATCGCGCACTGATTCTTGTCAGCCATGCACTTGCCAC
>NZ_JBBAMU010000014.1:0-26319 GCF_040402315.1 Candidatus Planktophila sp. | reverse complement strand
AGGAGTTGCGCAGCGCAGATCGCGCACTGATTCTTGTCAGCCATGCACTTGCCACGATTGAAGATATTTGCAATGAGGTCATCTGGCTTAATAAGGGCAAGCTTATGATGCGTGGAAACCCGACTGAAGTGATTACCGCCTATCGCAAATTTGTTAACGCTAGAAAGAGCGCATCATCTGATGAGGACGTATAAAGCCTTACTCTTAATTTTCTGCATCTCATTTGCCGCAACATCGACAGCCACAGCAAATGCACCTCTCCAGTTTTCATTTACTGGTTCCGGATACGGCCACGGCGTTGGAATGAGTCAGATCGGAGCTAAGGCTCGCGCGATCTCAGGTGAAAGTGCCACAGCAATCCTTAATTATTATTACAAGAACGTGCAGGTTGCTCCGATAGTTGATACCCAGACGATACGGGTAAACATAGGTCGCGCCCAGAAGACAATTTCATTTGTCAGCGCAACACCAGATTCGACAATTCAGATCTTTAGCGGTGACATTGCAAGTGCGCAAGGTGTACTACCCATAATGACTTTAGGTGCCAAGAAGAAGATAACCTTCAACGTTGATGGAGCATTTGCAGCAGGTGAAGGGCTGCGTGCCAAAGCATTCACCATCAGATGGAGCGGACCTGCAACAGTGATTACCTTTTCACAGCCAGGTAGCGCTGTGAAATACAAATATGGGCAGATTCAGGTGAAGGTAGTAAAGGGTGCCATGGAGGTCACTAACACATTGGCCCTTCGCGATGAATATCTTTGGGGGATAAGTGAAGTGCCGTCATCTTGGCCTGCTGCCGCACTTGATGCACAAGTGATTGCTTCGCGTTCATATGCAATGTCAAAGTTAGGAAAAATTAATTCAGCATGTGATTGCCAGGTCTATTCACATATTGCGGATCAAAATTTTGTCGGCTTTTCCAAAGAATCTGAGCCGAGATTTGGTCACCTCTGGAAAGCGGCAGTCACGCGAACAAATATTGACACAACGACAAGTCTGGCAATTCTTTCCAATGGAAAACCGATTCAGGCCTACTTCTTCTCATCCTCCGGTGGTGCAACCCAGACGACCCTCGATGCCTGGGGACAGGCAACTAGTTATACGCAGTCAGTGCTAGACCCCGCAGGGCTAGATCCTAAAAATAATCCTCGCTTTGCTTCCTGGAGCGCATCAGCAGATCAGGCTCTGGTAGCTACCGCCTTTTTGCTTGCAGATATCGTTACTTTAGAAATTATGTCTCGCAATACTGCCGGGGCAGTTACCTATATCAAGGGCACAGCAAGTGATGGCTCTACCAAGTTACTTAGGGGCGATACCTTTAGAAGCAGAGTGAAAATTCCCTCGCCCTACTTTAATTTAGCGGGTTAACGCTCGAATATTAGTTGGCGTGCAGAACAGAGTTCAGGCCGCCCCAGGTACCGGTGCGCATTACAACTTCAAGACCGCCACTGAGTGAGTTACGACGAAATAGCAGATTATTTGCACCTGAAAGTGTGCCGGCTTTCACAACTTCACCATCAGGTAACTTCACTTTGGCAGCTGCAGTGATGTAGGTACCAGCTTCGATTACACAATTATTACCAAGTGAAATTCCTAAACCAGAGTTAGCGCCTAGTAAGCACTTTTCTCCCACAGAGATAACTTCCTTGCCACCACCGCTGAGGGTTCCCATAATCGAAGAACCACCGCCAACATCTGTGCCATCTCCAACAACCACACCTGAAGAGATGCGACCTTCGACCATAGACGTTCCAAGAGTTCCAGCATTGAAGTTAACAAATCCCTCATGCATCACAGTTGTGCCAGGTGCTAGGTGGGCACCTAAACGAACACGATCAGCATCTGCAATTCGCACACCACTTGGCACTACGTAATCAACCATGCGTGGAAACTTATCTACAGAGATAACGCTCACGTGACCATGCTGGGCTTTCAGACGTGCACGTGTAATTTCAAATCCTTCAACGGCGCAAGGTCCAACTGAGGTCCAGACCACATTGGCAAGAAGCCCAAAAATTCCTTCTAGTGATGCACCATGTGGCTTAACCAAACGGTGTGAGAGTAGGTGCAGTCGCAGATATGCATCGCGTGCATCTTTTGGAGCTACTTCTAAATCAATTTCAATCAAGACTATCTCTCGAGTCACTCCGCGCGCATCATCTAGGCCCACCATCGATTGCAACGATGGATCAGATTGACCAGCAAGAGCGCCAAGTGCCGGCGCAGGAAACCAGACATCGAGCACAGTTGTGCCGGCAAGAGTTGCGATTCCGTGGCCATGAGCTAATGAAGACATGTTCTAAGCCTAACCCCTATCCTGTGCAGCATGCGCATTGCAGTATTTTGTTCTTCATCACCGTCGATTGATTCGAAATATATAGACCTAGCCTTTGAACTCGGTGCTGGTATCGCCCAGAGCGGTGCTGAATTAGTTTCAGGTGGTGGGCATATCTCATCCATGGGCGCCGTTGCACGCGGTGCCCGCAGCAAAGCAGGGCGCACCATCGGGGTGATACCTCAGAAGTTAGTTGATATTGAATTCGCAGATCACGAGAGCGATGAGCTAATTGTGGTTGACTCCATGCGCACCCGTAAGGCAAAGATAGAAGACTTATCCGATGCCTTCATTACCCTCCCCGGTGGGCTCGGCACGCTAGAAGAACTTTTTGAAATATGGGTAGGGCGTTATCTTCAATTCCACGACAAGCCAGTGATCATTCTTGACCCACATGGTATTTATCAGCCGCTACATACATTGGTGGAACACCTAGAAAATGAGAACTTTGTGAAACCTGGAATGCGCGATCTTTTGCATTGGACTACTACTGTTGAGCAAGCTCTTGCTTTTGCATATGGGAAAAAGTAAATGGCGATAAATACGCTGGCGATTTCGCTCACAATTCCAGCACCTCGAATAGAAGTGTGGAAGGCAATTGCAGATTGGCCTTCGCAAGGGGAGTGGATGCTGCAAACAAAAGTCTGGGTAACATCAGAGCGCACTTCAGGAGTCGGCACTTCCATTGCTGCATTTACTGGACCATTTCACAAGTTCTATCCTCGAATCAAGTCACCAGGGTTACTTGACCTCATGACCGTTACACTTTGGGAAGAACCAGCTCGATGCGATGTTGAACATCATGGAAAGATTCTTAAGGGAAGTGGTTCATTTATTCTCAGTGAAGAAGGTGCGCAATCCACGCGCTTTGATTGGTCTGAAACAATCGTGGCACCGCGAGCGCTCTTTTTGCTGATTGCCCCTTTCCTCTATGTGGGTGTGCGCATATCCCTCGCGCGATTCGCACGAACATTTCACTAAGCACTCAACAATTACTTGCTCACCGAGTAATCTGTATCCTGTGAGCAACCCTCAAACGCTGGCGCAGTTGCTCGCCTCTCTCCCTGAGGAAGAGCGCTTCATCCTCACCTTGCACTACCTTCGATCCAAGAGCAGTGCAGAAATTGCAGCGCTCTTATCTGTTCCCGAAAAATCGGTTATCGCCGTGATTGAAAGCGGAAAGAAGCGGCTCACCGCCTTTTTGGGCATGTAATTGCCTCGATTTCACCTCGGGCTCATTCTGCGAGATACTTCTCCCGACCGTCCACGCCCGCGCATCGTCACAAGGAGTCCCCACTATGGCAGCTATGAAACCTCGTACTGGTGATGGACCCATGGAAGTCACCAAGGAAGCGCGCTCGCTAGTGATGCGCATTCCGCTCGAAGGTGGAGGCCGTTTGGTCGTTGAACTTAATCCTCAGGAAGCTAACAACCTGGGCGCAGCCCTCGAGGCCGCAGTTGCTCTTATTAAGAAGTAGAGCGGACCGAAGAAATTCTTCACGCAGTTGCTCCTGAATTAGATTCTCTTATCGGAGTAGATGTTCTTGTACTGGGATATATCCAGTCAAAAGATGGAGAAATCTCATTTGCTGGAAGCAAGAAATTACTCAGAAAGATTGAAAAATTCTTTGAAATAAACTTGGTTGACGAAGTTTCATTCTTTAAACCAACTGGTAAAGCGGGGGAAATAAACGAAATTCCCGTTCTTCATGATGGCTCTACTGTTGATCGTCTTTATCTTCTTGGTCTCGGAGATCAATTGCTGACTTCTTATCGCACTGCTGGCACTGCGATCGGGCGCAAGGTGCGGGGAAAAGCAATAGAAGTAATTTCACTTTGTGCACAGAGTGCTCCTGAAATTAAAGCACATGGAGTTTCAGCTGCACTCGGCGCCTATTCGTGGAGCCTTAAGACGGGCAAAGAAGTTGAGATTCCTCGGATTGGAATTGCAACTCTTGATAAAAAAACCGTTGCCCGCACATCAGCCATTGCACAAGCACTCTATACAGCGAGAGATCTAGTCCATACTCCATCTAACATTAAGAATCCGCTGTGGATGGCGCAAGAAGCGAAGAAGATTGCAGATGAAAATGGATTGGCGATCAAAGTATTAGCCGGTAAGCAACTAGCTGATTTTGGTGGGCTGCGCGCAGTAGGAAACTCTTCCCCAGCACCGGGACCGCGCTTTATTGAACTTTCCTATATTCCAAAGATGCGTGGGAACTCAGCAGCAGCGCTACCTCATATAGTCATTGTTGGAAAAGGAATTACTTTTGATACTGGTGGTGTCTCCCTCAAGCGTCCTTATGAGTCAATGACGGCGATGAAGAGTGATATGGCAGGGGCAGCAGCAGCCCTTGCAACCATTAGCGCACTTCCGCAACTACAACCTAAGGTGCGAGTAACGGTCTTGCTCATGTGCGCCGAAAATGCGCTCTCGGGTAGCGCGCAGCGACCATCAGATGTAATCACTCAATACGGTGGCACCACTGTTGAAATTATTAACACTGATGCAGAAGGTAGGCTCGTACTTGCCGATGGCCTTGCTTATGCAGTTGCAAACCTCGATCCGGATTATTTGATTGATATTGCAACCCTGACAGGTTCTGCAACGCTAGGACTTGGCCGTCAATATGCCGCCCTGTACTCGCGCGATGAAAAACTTGCCCAGCAATTTATGGAGATTGGCGAAGAAAGTGGCGAACGCGTCTGGCATATGCCACTGCTTGATGATTACGCAGATTCCCTGGAAAGTGATGTGGCAGACCTTAATCACGCAGCAGATAAGGGCGATTACTCTGCTGGGTCTGTTACTGCCGCCTTATATCTCGAACATTTTGTCGGAGACAGTCGCTGGGTGCACCTTGATATCGCTGGAACGGGGCGCAGTGAAAATGACTCTGGAGAAAATGTGAAGGGCGGCACCGGTTTTGGCGTGCGTTTATTCATTGATTGGATATTGTCTCTCTCATGAATATTGACCCGCATACATATGCAGAGACATTTATTACAGAGGGCTCTGTAAAAAGTGCGGCGCGTGCACGAGGAGAAGAAAATGGAGTCACCGATGTCTCGCAAGGCACAGGTGCATATCTGCGCCAACTTGCTCATCAAATCAAGGCTCAGTCAGTAGTTGAAATTGGAACAGGATCTGGTGTTGGCTCACTCTGGATTTTGGAAGGAATGCTGGCAAGCGGAACGCTGACATCGATAGATGATGAGATGGAACATACAACGATTGCAAAAATTGCTTTAGCTGATGCAGATATCGCACAGACCCGAATTAGATTCATTACAAATTCGGTGATGGATGTCATGACAAAGCTCACCGATCGCGCTTATGACCTGGTTATTTTTAGACATAACCCGGAAGATTTAAGTTTTGCCATCTCTGAAGCTCATAGAATCTTGCGAAGCGGGGGAGTCTTTGTCATTGACAATTTTTATGGTGGTGGCAAAGTTCCAGACCCAGCCCAGCGCGATCCGAAGACCATTGCTCTGCGTGAGGCAGGAAAATCGGTAAAGGCCGATACTGATTCGTGGGTGACATCACTGATTCCAATCGGTGATGGATTGTTGCTTGCAACGAAGTTGTAGCAGAATTCACCTATTAAGTTTCATCCTGTGAGTGTCATCCTGTGAGGTTATTTCTGTGAGTGATTTCGATAGCAAGCCTTGGTGGGAAGCACCTGCTCCAAAGGGCTTGAATAGATCAATCTCCCTCAAATCTGCAATCGTGCTTGCACTTGGTGCTGGGCTGATTGCCGGAACATTCACAGCTTCCTCTACCGGATCACTCTTTGGTCGCTCAGTAAATCTTGTTAAATCAACATCGACTATCGAGCGCCCAGTGGGATCTGTTGCTGAAATCGCTCAACGCGTTCTTCCATCGGTTGTCTCCATTGAAGCAAAATCAAAAAATGGTGGTGCTACTGGCTCTGGGTTTGTTATAGACAGTACTGGCTACATCCTGACAAATAACCATGTAATTACTGGATCGGTTGAAAGTGGTGGGGATATCTCAGTCAGACTCAATGATGGTTCTGAGTATTCAGCGAAAGTAGTTGGCCGAGATAGTTCATATGATCTCGCAGTACTTAAAATTATCGGCGCCACCCTCAAGGCTTTGCAATTCGGAGATAGCGAAAAAGTTGCCGTGGGTGATTCAGTAATTGCAATTGGCTCACCACTGGGACTAACTGGCACAGTAACTCTCGGCATTATTAGTGCAAAGGATCGCGCAGTAACTGCAGGAGAATCTCAAGCCGACAATTCATTTATCAATGCGCTGCAAACTGATGCGGCAATTAACCCTGGAAATTCAGGTGGACCACTTGTGGATGCGACCGGCTCTGTGATCGGTGTTAATTCTGCAATTGCCTCCCTTGGATTTTCAGCAAGCTCTCAAACTGGGTCCATCGGTCTTGGATTTGCAATCCCTATTAATCAAGCACGCAAGACGGCAGAGCAGTTAATTAAGAATGGGAAAGCGACATATCCTGTTATTGGAGTCTCAGTTGAGATGAATTACAACGGGGTCGGTGCACTCATTGCAAAGACCGGCGTTGCAATAGTAAAAGGTGGAGCCGCAGAAAAGGCTGGGCTTAAGGCTGGAGATATCATTATTGAATTTGGTGGACGCGCTATTGGGTCAGCTGAAGAGTTGATTGTTGCAATTCGTGCGCAAAACGTAGGCGATAAGGTGGAGATAATCTATAAGCGCGGGTCTGTGAGCAAGAGCGCCACACTGGTTCTGACTGCATCAGAGTAAAGAGATAGGCTTCCTACATTATGTTCTTCGATTTTGGTGCTGGTGAAGTAATCGGGCTCGCTCTCCTTGCGATGATTCTTTTGGGTCCGGACAAGTTGCCACAGTTCGCCGTGGATGCGGCCAGGATGGTCAAGAAGATAAGAAACTTTGCAGCAACAGCCACAAATGAACTTAAAGATAATTTAGGGCCAGGTTTTGAAGATTTACAGCCGTCTGATTTACACCCTAAGACATTTATTAAGAAGCAATTAGCAACTGCCCTAGATGAGGATGACTCGCCAAAGAAATCAAAGGCAAAAGCGCAGATTGACCCCGATCTCCTATGAGCATGTTAGAACTTATTCATGCAGCACTTGCCACTGTGCAAGACCCGGAACTCCACCGCGCCCTACCCGAACTGGGCATGGTGAAATTCGTTGCGCACAATGGAACAACGGCCGAGCTAGAAATTCTGCTCACTATTACTGGGTGTCCCATGAAGGATCGTCTGACAACTGATATCGAGAAGGCTGTCCTAGCAGTTGATGGCGTCTCTGAAGTTTCCATCACTTTTGGCGTGATGGATGAAGAGCAGCGAGCAAACATCAAGAAATTACTTCGTAATGGTCGTGAAAGTTTTATCTCATTTGCGCAAGCTGATTCACGTTGTCGTGTAATTGGTGTTGCATCTGGAAAAGGTGGAGTTGGAAAGTCATCACTAACAGCAAACTTGGCAATTGCCTCTGCCCAGAAAGGGCTACGTGTTGGAATTCTTGATGCTGATGTCTACGGCCATTCAATTCCCCGCCTTATGGGGCTGATAGGCCAACGCCCCACAGCAATAGATCAAATGTTTATTCCACTTGAATCCTTCGGTGTGAAGACCGTTTCGATGGAGATGTTTAAACCTGAACGCTCCGACGCCATTGCTTATCGTGGACCACTTCTGCATCGCGTTCTGGAACAACTCTTATCAGATGCCTATTGGGGCGATCTTGATCTGCTCTTTATCGATCTTCCACCTGGAACTGGCGATCTTGCAATATCACTAGGGCAATTAGTTCCCACATCAGAGATTGTCGTCGTAACAACTCCGCAAATTGCAGCAGCCGAAGTTGCGGAGCGAGCAGGACGAATTGCCCATCAGATTCATCAACGTGTTATTGGTGTTATTGAAAATATGTCAGCCTACCCATGTGCCAAGTGTGGTGAACTCACATCACTCTTCGGTGAAGGCGGGGGAGAAGAAACTTCTAAACGGCTATCTCAACTGGTTGGCTCAGATGTTCCACTGCTGGGCAAAGTTCCATTTAGCCCTGAACTTCGCGAAGGTGGAGATGGTGGAAGTCCGGTAGTTATTTCGGCTCCTGAAAGCCCAAGTGCTCAAGTGATTAATGAAATCGTTGGCAGACTGATAGTGCGAGAGAAATCTTTACTTGGCGTCAGACTCGGGCTTGCGTAACTCTTCCACAATCTCTTTGGCGAGACTGCCCAGCTCATTGCGCAAGTAATCACGTGTAGCAACATCACCAAGTGCAATTCGCAGGCTTGCAAGTTCGCGAGTTAGATACTCAGTGTCGGCGATGCTACGAGCATTTTGTGCACGGTCTTCATTAAGTGAGATGCGATCTCTATCTGCCTGGCGATTTTGCGCAAGAAGAATAAGTGGAGCAGCGTAAGAGGCTTGCAAGGAGAGAATGAGAGTAAGGAAGATGAATGGAAAATCATCAAATCTAAGATCACGTGGAGCGAGCGCGTTCCAGATAACCCAACTAAACACAAAGACTGTCATGTATACCAAGAAGCGAGCAGTGCCTAAGAAACGAGCAAACTTCTCGGAAAGGCGACCGAATGCCTCGGGATCATAATTTGCGCGAAGGGATCGACGGGTCTCGCGTGGGGTATCTAAACCATCGTTACGTGCCATCATCAGAGCTCCTTCGGTACATCGTGTGAATCAGCAAAACTTGTATCAATACTTTCAAGAGCGGCAGTTGTTGTGGCTGAATCTCGGTGATCATGTCGCCAGTTTTCAGGAAGCAAGTGGTCTAGGACGTCATCGACTGTTACTGCGCCAAGTAGACGATCATTTGCATCGATAACCGGCAGTGAGAGCAAGTTATAACTAGCTAAGTATGACGAAACAGCGTGCAAAGATGCATCTGGATTTACGCCCTGGGTATTGGTATCAACGATTGATCCCAAGAGCGTTGATGGACGCTCACGCAGTAGTCGCTGGTAGTGCACCATCCCAATAAATCGACCAGTAGGAGTTTCTAGTGGTTGGCGGGCGATAAATACTTGTGATGCTAGTGCAGGTGAAATCTCACTCTGACGCACGGCTGCCAGTGCATCTGCAACGGTGTAATCAGCTGACATCACGATTGGCTCGGTCGTCATCATTCCACCGGCTGAGTAATCTTCATATGTCATCAAACGCAATACATCTTCCGCATCTTCTGGGTCCATCAAGTTAATTAATTCTTGTGCACGTTCTTCACCGATTTCGCGCAACAAGTCGGCGGCATCATCAGGATCCATCTCCTCCAGAACATCGGCAGCACGTTCACCTTCGAGTTCAGCAAGGAGTGCTACGCGCTCTGCTTCATCCATCTCTTCTAATACATCAGCAAGACGTTCGTCATTAAGTGCGCGCGCAACTTCAACGCGACGCTTCGGAGCCAAATCTTGTATTACTGCAGCTAGATCCGCCGCACGTAGATTACTTAATGTTGAAAGTAAATTTGCAACACCTTGATTTGATTCGTGTTGCGCAAAGCCGGTGACGTCTTCCCACGCAAGGGTAGATGTTGCTCCTTTGCGGCGGAATCCGTGGCCTTTGCGCATAATGTGAACACGAGTAATGAGCCAGTCACCAGTGCGGTTCTGTTCCATTGCCATATCCTCCACAAGTACAGCTTCGTTTTCTTCAATCACCGTGATGGTGCGGTCGAGTAAATCACCCAATACGAGTAATTCACCGGTGCGGGTATCAAATCGACGCATATTAAGAAGCCCGGTAATAACAACGGCGCCTGATTCGATTGATGTGACACGAGTTATGGGAACGAATACACGACGGCGTAGTGGTACTTCAACTACTAATCCCAATACGCGTGGTGATTGGTTATTAGAACGAAGGGTCGCGACAGCATCGCGCACCTTGCCGACTGGATCACCGTTAGGGTCAAAAACTGCAGTTCCGGCTAAGCGGGCGAGAAATATTCGATTGCTGTTATTTCCGCTCATGGGATAAGAGTAACGGGTGACCTATCGGCTAGGTTTGCTCAATGAACTCATCTGGGAAATCATCGGCCGGCATAGGTATCGATAACCACACTCAGATGCCTGCTCGCCCCGACCTGATTCGCCTCATTATCGGAGTATGTGGAGTCGGCTCCTCAGGACCCCTGATTGCAATGAGTGCGATGCCGGTACCCACATTGATTTTCTGGCGAAATTTTGGGGGCGCGCTACTTACACTGCCATTTGCACTGCGACATAAAGTCACTCGCAAAAGTGTTCAATTAGCTGCACTTGCGGGAGTGTTGCTGGCATTGCACTTTGTAGGATTCTTTTTATCAATGCGTATGACAAGTGTTGCAGCAGGTACAGCCCTGGCTGCAACACAACCAATTTATGCCGCTTTCTTTGTAAAACTCACAGGGGGCCACATTCCCGGTAAAGCATGGGTTGGAATGTTTATTAGTTTTCTCGGCGTACTTCTTGTGACGGGCGTTGACTTGCAGCTGGATAAAAAATCATTCTTAGGAGATCTGGCAGCGTTGATAGCTGGTGCACTCGCTGCTGCCTATATGTTGGTAGGTTCGCGCGCACAGCAGCAAATGGAAACAACGTCTTATACGACTATTTGTTATTTTGTATGTTCAATTACCGCACTACCGATGGCACTGCTGCTCGGCTATGAGGTAATTCATTTTTCAGCCAGAGAATGGTGGATCCTGCTGGGTCTGATTTTGGGAGCACAACTCCTTGGCCACACGGTATTTAACTCAACGCTTAAGAGGGTATCTCCTGCAATTGTTTCGATGATTGTCTTCTTTGAAGTACCTGTAGCAGCGATTCTCGCCTTCATCTTTGACATTGGCAAGCAACCAACTTTAAGTATTATTCCTGGGGTAGTTCTTATTCTTCTTGGTTGTGGACTTGTTGTATTAAGGAATACAAAAGAGAGTAGCGTAGAACTGTGATAGATCTGCACACCCACACAACCTGTAGCGACGGTACTGATTCCCCATTCGCGCTAGTTAAGAAAGCACTTGCTACCGGCGTTACCACTCTTGCTATCACCGATCACGACTCCACTGCGGGATGGAGTGAAGCAATTACCGCGCTGCAACCGCAGATTGAACTTGTATTGGGTGCAGAAGTTTCCTGCCTGACATCAGACGGAATTAGCGTGCATATGCTTGGTCTGCTCTTTGACGGTGAGAACGCTGCGATACAACAAATTCTTGCTGATTCACGAGATACCCGCATACCCAGAATGCGTAAGATGGTTGAACTCCTACGTGCCGATGGGATTGATATTTCACTAGATGATGTGCAGGCGCAGACTCCCGAAGGTGCCACAGTGGGTAGACCACACTTGGCAGATGCCCTTGTGCGCAAAGGAGTGGTCGCAAGCCGGGATGAAGCTTTCTTAAACTTGCTCAGTAATGAATCTAAGTACTACGTAACTCACGCTGCGCCCACTCCGGTCGAAGCAATTCGTGCAATTCATGCTGCGGGGGGAGTGGCAGTCATTGCTCATCCTTTTGCATCGCGCCGAGGGCAAATCATTACATCAGAGACATTTGCTGATTTGGTTGCTGCGGGGCTTAATGGCATTGAGGTAGACCATCGTGATCAAAATGCAGAGGAGCGCAAAACTCTGCGTGAAATAGCACAGGAGCTCAACCTTGTTATCACTGGATCAAGTGATTATCACGGCACCGGAAAACTTAATGCAATGGCAGAGAACACAACACTTGCGGCACAATGGGAAGCCTTAGAAGCGCAAGCAGATGCCCGAAGGGTGGTACGAGTATGAATTCAATGGGAACAATCACCTTTGCCACGCAGGCATTTGTCACACTCTTTGTCATTATGGATCCACCTGGAGCTACGCCAATATTTCTTGGTTTAGTGGGAGACAAGACTCCACGCGAGCGAGTGCGTCTAGCCTGGCAGGCAGCAGCTGTTTCACTATTTGTTATTGCCAGCTTTGCTTTCTTCGGGCAGTTCATCCTGGAATATATGAATGTCTCTATCGAAGCGCTACAGGCAGCCGGGGGGTTACTTCTTCTCTATGTTTCACTACAGCTTCTCACCGGCACATCAAAGGGCGGAGCTGATCAAAAGAGCTCTAATATCGGAATGGTCCCGCTAGGAACCCCACTTCTTGCTGGTCCCGGAGCAATAGTTGCAACCATGATTTATGTGCAGAAGGCCGACTCCAGTGCGCACTTTATAGGATTAGCCATTGCAATCGTAGCTGTTCATCTGATTATTGGAACAGTTCTGATGGCATCTACAAAGATTATTGGTGTGATTAAGGATGCTGGCGTTACATTGCTGGCAAGTATTGCTGGTTTATTACTTGCGGCAATCGCGGTGCAAATGTTGGCAAATGCAATTAAAGCATTTACCGCAAATTAGCTAGATATTCGCTTGGTCCGAGTACGTTCGCGCTTTACCTGCGGCGCTGCACTCTTTGGAGCACTTTTAGCCGGCGCTACCTTCGCAACCTTGGGTGCTCGTACCTGCTTGAGATTGCCAGTTGAATCGCGCGGAATGTCGAGCATTTCATATAAGTGATCTGAAGATGAGTATGTTTCAAGTGGTTCAGCTAGACCTAATTTAAGTGCGGTATCAATCATCTTCCAACGAGCGAGATCATCCCAGTCGACGAAGGTTACTGAAATACCGTGGGCGCCAGCTCGCGCAGTACGACCAATGCGGTGCACATATGTCTTCTCATCTTCTGGGCATTGGTAATTAATGACGTGAGTAATGCCATCGATATCAATTCCACGTGCTGCAACATCTGTTGCAATCAGGACATCTGATTTACCAGCCTTGAAATCATTGAGCGCCTTTTCGCGAGCGGATTGCCCAAGATCACCATGAATAGTCGCGGCGTTAAATCCACGCTCCACTAATTCATCAGAAGTCTTCTGTGCGGTGCGCTTGGTGCGACAAAAGACAATAGTTGGCCCGCGACCATTGGCTTGAAGAATGCGTCCAAGTAGCTCGATTTTATCCATGGCGTGTGCTCGAATAACGTGCTGCACAATGCGAGAGACAACTGCGCCTTCATCCTCATTATCTTGCGTGCGAATGTGCACAGGTTGGTTCATGAAGCGACGTGCCAGCGCAATGATGTCTCCGGGCATGGTCGCTGAAAAGAGCATCGTTTGCTGGCGAGCAGGAGTACTGGTAAAGATTTTCTCAACATCAGGCAAGAAACCGAGATCTAGCATCTCGTCAGCTTCATCGAGAACTACTCGTGAAACGTTCTTCAGTGTCAGTTGTCCTTGACGATATAAATCTAATAAGCGACCTGGAGTTCCTACAACAATCTCGACACCTTTTTGTAGCGCTTCAATCTGTGGCTCAAATGCCCGGCCACCGTAGACAGCTAAAGTGCGAATTCCGCGGTTGAAGCAGAGTTCTTCAATATCTTTCGTGACCTGCACGCAGAGTTCGCGTGTCGGGACAACAATTAGAACTTGCGGATGTCCCTGGTTTGCTAGTTGTGGCCAATCAGCATCATTAGGTGCGATGACGCGCTCAATGACTGGAATTCCAAATGCGAGAGTTTTACCTGTTCCGGTCTTTGCTTGACCAATAACATCGCCATCAGCGAGTGCGATAGGCATGACCATCTCTTGAATAGGAAAGGGTGAGGTGAAGCCATGTTCAGTGAGCGCATCGATAGTCTCTTTGCGAAGTGGTAAATCTGCAAAAGTTATCGACACTTAATTGGCACCAAAACCGACGCGACGTTCGGTTGGTTGCCCGATTTCCACATAGCCGATTTTCTCTGCTGGCACGATGACTTGATGGCCACGAACATCTGAAAGAACAAGGGGAGTAGCTGATGAAAGCGCAGCTGCGACAGCGGCCTTGATCTCTTCCGGAGCCATTGGGCATTCAAAGGAGAGTTCGCTGCTGACATGTGTGATGGAGATGCGAACTTGTGATGCCTTATCTGATTTCTTTGTGCTCATAGCCCTATCTTAGAGTCAGAGTTCAGTACGGGGAAATCCAGAAATTCCCCGCCACATGAGGTTCTCAACGAGTTCTATCGCTTGTGGGCGAGTGAGTTTTCCATCTCTTTCCAGCCAATGACGAGCGGTGACTTGAACATAGCCAATTAATCCAACGCCGAGCATCATCGCTTCTTCCCGAGGAAGTCCGGTGTCATTGGCGATCACACCACTGACGGCGGCGGCGCAGTCATAGGTCATGCGATTAAGACGCTCACGCACTTGAGGTTCAACGCTCATATCACTTTCAAAGAGGAGGCGGAATGCCTCTCCTTCATTTTCAATAAAATTAAAGTAAGCATCAATAGTGACATGCACGCGTTGCTTATTATCTGCAGTCGAAGAGATAGCTTTCTGAAGTTCAAAGACCAGAGAATCAATGTGAAGGTCAAGAACGGCGAGATAGAGATCTAATTTTGAAGGAAAGTGCTGATACAGAACTGGCTTACTGACATTGGCTCGGTCTGCAATCTCATCCATCGCCGCTGAGTGATATCCAGCAGCTGTGAAGACTTCAAGGGCCGCGGAGAGCAAAATCGCTCGTCGCTCGTCGCGCGGCAGGCGTGATTTATCTGAACGCGAATTATGTGCAGATGCAGTTTCGGTAGTCATTATGCACATCGTACAGAATTGGCAGGCAAAGGCACAGTACGGCAGACTTACACCCATGAAGACACCTCCGCTGGTTACGCCAGGTCCTGCGCTTACCGTTGCTGAGGTTCGTCGATATAGCCGTCACTTAATCATCCCTGATGTTGCCATGGCAGGGCAGCAGCGCATGATGAATGCCAAAGTGCTCTGCGTTGGCGCAGGAGGCCTCGGATCTCCAGCGCTGATGTATTTAGCTGCAGCTGGAATCGGAACTCTCGGAATCGTTGAATACGACACAGTTGATGAGTCAAACCTGCAGCGACAAATTATTCATGGGCAATCAGATATCGGCAAAAGCAAAGCGCAGAGCGCGAAAGAGAAAATTGCTGAGATTAATCCTTACGTAAACGTCATCACCCATGAAACACGACTTGATACATCCAATGTGATGGAGATTTTTTCTCAGTACGACATTATTGTTGATGGCACAGATAATTTTGCAACTCGTTACTTGGTTAACGATGCATGTGTACTTTTAAAGAAGCCATATGTGTGGGGTTCTATCTATCGCTTTGACGGACAGGCAAGTGTGTTCTGGGCAGAGTACGGCCCTTGCTATCGCTGCCTCTATCCAGAACCGCCACCTCCAGGCATGGTTCCAAGTTGTGCTGAAGGTGGAGTGCTCGGAGTTCTCTGCGCAACAATTGGCTCGATCCAAACTACGGAAGCAATCAAGGTACTCACTGGAGTTGGTGAACCACTTATTGGTTCGCTGATGGTCTATGACGCACTTGATATGACCTTTAGGAAGATTAAAGTACGTAAAGATCCTTACTGCCCGCTGTGTAGCCAGAACCCTACCCAGACCGCGCTACTTCCTGATTACGAAGCCTTCTGTGGAGTGCTCTCTGATGCTGCACAGGAAGCAAGTGCTGGCTCGACAATTACGGTGCAAGATTTGAAATCAAAGATTGATGCACAAGAGAACTATTACCTTATCGATGTTCGCGAACCAAGTGAATATGAGATTGTAAAGATTCCGACAGCGCATCTAATTCCAAAACAAGGATTTATTGATGGCTCGGTATTGGCAGCCTTGCCGCAAGACCGACCAATCATCTTGCATTGCAAGAGCGGTGTGCGCTCTGCCGAGTGCCTAGCAATCCTTAAGGACGCCGGATTCTCTGATGCATCACATGTTTATGGTGGTGTGGTTGCATGGGCGAAGCAGATTGATACATCACTGCCGGTCTATTAATGCTTGATAACTACAGCGGCTTTCGAGCGCTCCTTGTGCATGCCCATCCTGATGATGAAACTATTAACAACGGTAGCACGATGGCACTCTATGCAGCGCTCGGTGCAGAGATAACTCTCATTACTTGCACCCGCGGTGAAGAGGGCGAAGTTCTGATTCCAGATCTTGCCCATCTAGCAGCACATGAAACCGACGCACTCGGTGATCATCGGGTGGAAGAGTTGGCGCAAGCAATGGCAGAGCTGGGTGTAGTAGATCATCGTTTTCTTGGTGAAGGCGTGAAACGTTATCGCGATAGCGGCATGATGGGAACGGATGCTAACAACCGCCCCGATACTTTTTGGGGCGCAGACTTTGATGAAGCTACCCAGTTGCTAGTTTCAGTTATTGATGAAGTGAAGCCACATGTGCTGATTACCTATGATGAATTTGGTGGTTATGGCCATCCTGATCACATCCAAGCCCATCGAGTTGCTATGGCAGCGGCAGATCGTGCTGATTGGAATATCCCGAAAATTTATTGGAACGTCATTCCCAAATCTGTCATTGAAGCCGGTATCGAGAAGATGAAAGCCCTTGGCTCAGACTTCTTCGGAGCAGAGAGCGCCGATGATCTGCCTTTCGCAAAAGATGACTCCTTTGCTCATGCGTGCATCGATGGCGGTGACTTTGTTAATAAGAAGATGGATGCAATGCGCGCCCATGGCACCCAGATAGCAGTCGATGGCCCGTTCTTTTCGCTCTCAAATAATTTGGGGCTTGAGATCTGGGGTAACGAGTACTACACACTTGTTCAGGGTGAAAAAAGCGGAGTACTTGATATGCAGGGCTACGAGACCGATCTCTTTGCCGGCATATCACTCACCTTATGAGAGCACTGGCTTCGCTTATCTTCGGAGCAGTTGTGGCAATAGGTGCAACTCTGATTCATCCAACCCTCCCGCCAGCTGGAGTCATATTTGCACTCATTGGTAGTTACCTGTGTATTCGCTGGATAGGTAGATTTTTTGGGAAGAAGAGATACAAGCTCATCGCACTCTTCGGCTGGTTTATCGTAATCATTCGCGCCGGAACATTTGGCGTGGGACAAGAACTCCTTATTCAAGGAGATAACTCAGGTACCGCTCTTTTATTTATTGGATTTATTCTGGGAGTAATTGCAGTGCTTCAACGGGCCTAACTTACTTCCAACGCCAACTCTGCCCAGTGGGGCCATCGCTAATCTCCAGGCCTTGTGCTTCTAACTCTGCTCGCAAGGAATCACTTCGACCCCACTCTTTAGCTTCTCTGGCACGAACTCGGTCAGCTAGCAGCTGTTGCAACTCCGGGGTCAGTGGCTTTGACTCAGGCACTCGATTGAGATCGAGCCCCAGCACCTGCTCTGCGTATAAGAAAATTGCACGCTTATCTTGTGATCCCATCGCAGCATCTTTTTCAATGGTGCGCAACCTTTGCATAGCTCGCGGTGTATCAAGATCATTTGTCAGCGCATCATTAAGCTCTTGATCAATTTTAAGTTCGATAGATGTTCCCCATTCAGACATCAGCGTGCGCCACCTGCGAAGGGTTGCGTGCGCGGCATCGAGTGCTGCCCAAGATAGATCCATCTGTGAGCGATAGCGATTTTCAAGAAGTGAGAAACGTAGCGAGAGTGGATCTAATCCACGTTCCTGCACGTCACTCATAAGCACAACATTTCCAGCACTTTTCGACATCTTGCGTCCTTCAAAGAGCAGATGTTCTCCATGTACCCAGGTACCTACGACTTCGGAATTAGTCAATGAGTTTGACTGCGCGCGCTCGTTTTCGTGGTGTGGAAACCTAAGGTCAATTCCGCCGACATGAATATCCACCTTCGAATCAAGAAAATCAATTGACATTGCGCTGCACTCGATATGCCATCCCGGAAACCCCAGACCCCATGGAGATTCCCAGACCATTTGCGTGCGCGTGCCGGCTAATTTCCAGAGCGCCCAATCAGCATGGAAGCGCTTACCGCTTTCATCGTTGTGCTCATGGCGATAGCCGGGTTTGAGCGCCGCTAATTTGTTGCCGCTAATTGCGCCATAACTTTCAATAGAGGTTGCATCAAAGTAGACCGAGCCATCACTTCCAATGTAGGCGTTCTTGCTTTCAATAAGTTTTTCAACGGCAGAGATCATCGAGTCCATATTCTCTGATGCTCGTGGATAGCTATCGGCTTTTCGGACATTTAATAAGGTCAAATCTTTGTGAAAGCGGGATTCAAATTCACGAGCAATGGCATATGGGTCGGTCTTAGTACGTGCTGCTTCTGCCAGTAATTTATCTTCTCCTTCAAAGTCATCGGCCATATGTCCAACGTCAGTGATGTTTTGTATGAGTTCAACGTCCACACCGGTCATGGTCAGCGTTCGAGTGATGAGGTCTGCAAGTAAGAAGGTACGGAGGTTGCCCACATGGGCATCTCGATAGACGGTAGGGCCACAGCAGTAGATGGAGATATATCCATCACGGCTGATGATTTCTTGAACTTCGCGAGTGAGGGTGTCATAAATATGAAGCTGACCACTGGTGGAATCCCTACGGTTAAAGACTGGGATGATGCGGAAAAAAGCAATATCGCCAAGTGTAAATTCAATCAACTCACCCCGGCGATTGATGAGGCTTGTCTCACTCTGTAATACGCCAACGATGTCATGGAATCCGCCAGCGGAATCTCGCAGGCGAATAGTGGCTCGCTTGCCAACGGCGGCGCGCAAAGTTTCAGCGTTCACGTGGCAACCTTAATCGTGCAATCAACCTCTCGCAGGGTTAGAATCACTTCCTACCGCTCTAAGCCTTCTGGAGGATCTTTCGTGACATATATAATCGCCGAACCTTGCGTGGACGTTAAAGACAAGTCCTGCCGCGAAGAGTGCCCCGTCGATTGCATTTATGACGGTGCTCGGATGCTCTATATCCAGCCCGATGAATGTGTCGATTGCGGTGCGTGCGAGCCTGTGTGCCCGGTCGAAGCTATTTATTACGAGGATGATGTCCCGGGTCAGTGGCAGAACTACAAGAAGATCAATACTGAATTTTTCATAGAACTTGGATCACCTGGGGGAGCATCAAAGGTCGGAGAGACAAACTCTGATCATACCGATGTCACTGCTCTTGCGCCAAAAACTACCTGATTTTCCATGGGATGCACTCGCTCCCTATGGCGAGATAGCGCGCGCACATCCGCAAGGCGCTATTGATTTATCAGTCGGAACTCCGGTAGACCCCACTCCTGAATTAATTCAGCAAGTTTTACGAGAGTCAGCTAATTCTCCAAGTTACCCCCTAACAATGGGAACGCAGGAACTGCGCACTGCAATTCATCATTGGGCTACAACAACACTGGGCGCTACTGGTGAATTCGCAGTGTTGCCACTCATTGGTTCCAAAGAGTTTGTCGCTTGGTTACCCACCTTCCTTGAGTCGGCAACTGTGCTCTATCCACGTATTGCATACCCAACATATTTAGTTGGCGCACTGCTTGCCCAAGCAAAACCCACTGGCGTTGACCTTGATGCAACAACTTGGCCCAAGGCCGATCTGGCATGGGTGAACTCACCTTCTAATCCAACCGGAAGAGTTCACTCAGAATCTGAACTACGTGCAGCAATTGATTGGTCACGAAAGAATAAGAGCGTTCTAGTTTCAGATGAGTGCTACCTAGAATTTGGAGATTCCCAGACCCCTACATCTATTTTGCGATACACAGATGGTGATAACACCAATATTTTGGGTGTGTACTCACTTTCCAAGAGATCTTCGATGGCTGGCTATCGCGCCGCTTTCGTAGTGGGAGACCCGCAATTAATCGCCCGAATTCTGGAAGTGCGCAAGCACGCCGGCATGATGGTCTCCTTACCGGTGCAGCACGCAATGGTTGCCGCACTTTCTGATAGCAAACATGTAGCTGAACAACGTGGGCGCTATAACGCACGTCGCACTCGCCTGGCACCTGCGCTGAATTCTGCTGGTTTTACTATTGATCATTCGGATGCCGGCCTCTATATCTGGGCAACAAGAAGTGAAAGCTCATGGGACTCGGTTGCCTGGCTAGCAGCACTAGGAATTCTTGCTACCCCAGGGATTTTTTATGGCCAAGCAGGAGAGCGCCATATTCGGATTGCACTGACTGCAACCGATCAACAGATTGCAACAGCGGCAGAACGAATTCTTGCGAAAGTAACTGCACCTTAATGGCGGTCGGAATTTTATTGGTAGGTGGTCTTGGCACCCGCCTTAAGCCACTGACAAATGAATCTCCCAAGCCGATGTTGCCAGTTGCTGGTTTGCCGGTGACTGAACATCAAATACTTGCCGCTAAGCGCGCTGGCATACACACCCTTGTACTTGCCACTTCCTACCTGGCGGAAGTCTTCACACCGTATTTCGGTGATGGCAGTAAATGGGGAATCAAAATCCGCTACGCTGTTGAAGAGCAGCCCCTTGGTACAGGCGGAGCCATAAGAAATGCGGCAGAGTTAGTAAAAGGCGATGAACCCATTGTCATTTTCAATGGCGATGTCTTAAGCCGGCATTCGATTGCCGACCAAATTGCATTTCACCAGGAAAAGAAGGCTGATGTCACACTGCATCTGATTGAAGTCGAAGATGCTCGTGCATTTGGCTGCGTTCCGACAGATTCAGACGGAAGAGTCACCGCTTTCTTGGAGAAGATGGAAAATCCGGTAACCAAGTTCATCAATGCCGGCTGCTATATCTTTAGCACTGATGTCATCAATGAGATTCCGCTGGGAGCTGTAGTCAGCGTTGAACGCGAGACTTTCCCATCACTGATTTCACAGAACCGCCCGGTTTATGGATATCAGCAAGATGCTTATTGGCTCGATGTCGGTACGCCAGCAGCTCTCTTTCAAGGCTCACGCGATCTAGTAGATGGCCCCTTTGTGGCGCTGGCTGGCTCCACGATTGGCGCTGGCACGCAAATAACTGGCGGCACCGCAATAGGTGCCAACACAACGATTGCAGCTGGCTGCCGCATCGATGACTGCATCATCGGCGATAACGTGGTGATCGAATCTGATGTGAAATTATCACAATGCTTCATTGCAGAGGGAGCACATGTAAAAAAAGGCACCGAAAGAGCACGCACTTACCTCTCGCAGAGTTCAGATCTGCCGATTTCCCTCTAAATTATCGACTTTTTCGCCGCAAAAAAATTCATCTAAAGTCCCCGTCCTGGGGTTGACTCCGAGGGATTACAACGGTGTAATTCATACCTAGAGCGCAGGTGATTCACAGTGAATCCCGCCCCTTATGACTTGAGGAGTACCAATGCCAATCCGCCCAGAAGGAACATCGACTGGCAAGCCATCAGCCCCTACTGCTGGACCGACTATTCAACTAGCTAATGGCGAGAATTTTGAACTCTCCTGGCAAGAGCGCTCACTCTGCGCTCAGACCGATCCGGAAGCTTTCTTCCCAGAAAAGGGTGGTTCAACTCGCGAAGCAAAGCGCGTCTGCCTCTCCTGCGATGTGCGCCACGAGTGTCTTGAATACGCTCTGGCACATGATGAGCGCTTCGGAATCTGGGGCGGTCTCTCAGAGCGCGAGCGTCGTCGTCTTAAGCGTCGCCCTGCCTAAAGGCAGCCAGAGAGAATTTCACGTCCGCTTCCTTACTTTAGGTAGGTTCTTCCCATGAGCGCTCCGCGGGTAACTGCACTCTTAGTTGTACACGATGGAGCAACCTGGTTATCTCAAGTTGTTGCCTCTCTTGCTTTGCAAACTGTACGACCTAACAAAGTCTTTGCCATCGATACCGGCTCCCTCGATTCCTCTGTGAAGCTACTCAAAGGCGCTCGCATTCCGGTCTCAGCTATCGATCGAGAAAGTGGATTCGGTGCGGCAATAGCTCATGGAATCACGCAGTTACCTGCGCTGATTAAAGATAGCCAAGAATGGATTTGGATTCTCCACGATGATTGTGCGTTGCACCCTGCCGCACTCGAATCTTTATTAGCCGCGATTACCGATCGCCCCAGTGTTGTGATGGCTGGGCCGAAACTTCTTGGTTGGCACGATCGAACACATCTGATTGAACTGGGAATCAGTATTGCAACTAATGGTGCGAGATGGACCGGTCTGGAACCCCTTGAATACGATCAAGGTCAACACGATGGTGTAAAAGAAGTGCTCTCTGTTAGCACTGCAGGTGCCCTCATACGGCGCGACGTCTTTGAGGAACTCGGTGGTTTTGACCAGAATTTAGAGCTATTCCGGGACGATGTTGATTTTGGTTGGCGCGTTCGAGTTGCTGGGCATTCAGTGATTGCAGTCTCTGATGCGATTGGGTATCACGCTCAAGCATCGGCCACTGAGCGACGAAGTGTTGATGTGCAGGGCGCTTTTCTTCACCGCCCGCTATTGCTCGATCGGCGAAATGCAGCCTATGTCTTACTTGCTAACTCAAGTGTGTGGTCGTTACCTGGACTCATCATCACGCTATTTGCTGGGGCAATCTTGCGTTCTATTGGCTATTTATTTGCCAAACTCCCCGGTTATGCATCGGATGAAATTTTGGCAATTGGCTCACTCATTATTCACCCGACCGAATTACTATCGGCTAGGAAATTTCGCAAACAGCACCGACTTATTTCTCCTAGGGTTGTAAATACTTTTGTTCCTTCTCGGATTTCTCAACTTCGTTCCTCAATTTCTCGTCTGGCATCGACGCTACGTTTGGCACTGCTTCCTAATTCACCATCGCCTGAACTACCGATTGTCAGTGACCTAGAGATAAATGAGGATGAAGATCTGCTCGCTCCTGTTTCCCGAACACCGTGGAGAGCTCTCTTCTATCGGCCTATGGTTATTGCCGCATCGATAATCACGCTTGTCTCACTTTCCTGGGCACGAAATAGGTTTGGACCACTGGCTGGCGGCGCTCTTGCCGAATCACCAGATAGTTTTCGAGATTTAATCAAACTCTATATAGCTAGTTGGCATGACGTGGGCATGGGCAGTGCAGAATCCACCCCTGCCTGGGTCTTAATAATTGGAATCGCATCCCTGCTCTTCTTCGGAAATGTTTCGATATTTATTACTGTTTTCTTTTTAGCCGCGCCATTGATACTTCTGCTTTCAGCGCACCGATACTTAAAGAAATTTACAGCTAATCAGTGGCTATCAGCGGGTGCTTCCTTGCTCTATGCCTTATCGCCGGTGGCGATTGCATCGGTAAACGCTGGGCGACTTGGGGTAGTAGTTTTCATGGCTCTCTTGCCATATTTCATTAGGCAATTTCATGCCTGGCCCGAAATCGATCGTTGGACTTGGCGCAGCATCTTTGGACACTCACTTTTTATCTGGTTCCTGCTCTCATTTAATCCATCGGTGCTGCTCATCCTCTTCCTAGGAATCGCACTTACAATTTTCGGCGACTTCAAGAAAGCATCGAATAATCACAGGGATAAACTTTTCCTTGAGCGGCTCAAGCGTCGCCTCACACTTCTGGTGCTCCCATTCTTACTCGCTGCACCAGCTTCTTTCGGTGTATTGCTGCACCCAACGCGAATTCTTCGAGAGATTGGGTTACCTGTTTCTGGCGGTGGGCCGAACTTGGCAATCCTTGCCAACCCCGGTGGGCCGGGATCTCTGCCCTGGTGGTGTGCTAGTCCGATACTTGCAATTTTGTTGGTGGCCTACTTCTCTACTACCGCTGCCCGAAAATTTGCAGTCCCAGGAATTACATTCTTACTCTGTGGAACTTTGCTCAGTGTTGCAGTCATACCTGGTAATGGAACGCCATTGAATGCACAAGTGTCTGTTGGAACGTTTATCGCACTCGCCACACTCTTCTCATTAATATCGGGTGTAGTGATGTTCGACAAAATTAGATCTCGGCTTGAACAATCCAATATTAATTATCGGCATATTTCAGTGGTACTAATTCTTGCCTTAACTCTTATTTATAGTGCGACATCACTCTCATGGCTGGTATCTGCAGGAGCAGATTCACCGCTGCGTACGGGGCAGAAGAACGTGCTACCTGCCTACCTAGCAATAGAGAAGAGTGCCAAATCGCTCGTACTTCGTCCATACAGCAGAAATGGCGAGCGAACGCTTTCCTATTTCATTTCCAGGGGCAGTGACATCACACTGGGAGAAGTAGATGTTGCTCCAGTCGACACTGAGGTAATTTCCCGAGCTGTTGAAGGTTTGATTGACAACACTGGTGTGAGCTCGAGCAAAGTCTTAGCTACCTATGGAATCAAATATGTATATCTCAAGAATCCGATTATTGATGAAGTGGCTCAAACGATTGACGGTTTAGGTGGATTTGTTAGAACTTCTGCAACCAAAGCTGGAATTGTCTGGAAGGTAAGTGAGCCAACCGGACGCATCATTCTCACTGACTACGCCGGCGAAGTTTCCATCATTGAAGGTACCGGAATTAGCGCCTTTGTCCCACGTCCCGGAACAATTACACTCACCGAGAGTTTTAGTAAAGGGTGGAGAATTTACCAAGATGGATTCACCGCAGCTCGCATTGAAGACCGCGATGGTCTTCCCACCTTTGAAATCACAAACGCCGGAGAAGTCACTATCTTCCATGATGGCACGCAGCGAAGGGCCTGGATCTCCTTCTTCATGATTGTGCTGGTCACGATTGTTGTTCTGGCGCTGCCCTCTGGTCGCCGAAAGAGTGAAATATCCGAGAAGGAGCTGGCATGAAAAGTGATCGCGGCTTCATTCTTGTTCTAGCAACAATCTCGATTTTGGTGATCAGTAATTTGCTGAATTTTACAGTTTCAACATCTCGATTTAACAAGTCATATCCATCTGTGATTTGCCCACCTAATACATCAGGTTTAACCACAGCAATCTCTTTAACAAGTGCAAAAACCCAGATAAGAAAAACTGGCACATCTTCAATGAACACTCGTAAAGTAGGAATTCGCCGTTATGCAATAGCTTCACAATCTGCCGTGATCGAAGCGGGGGCAATTACCCCGGTTGTGTGGCAAGTGCGACAAGGAGTGTGGGCTGGTGCATCCGCATGTCAGTCCCCAATAACTTCACGGTGGTTTGTGGGGGCAACGGCAGATATCACCTCAAAAGGTTCGCTGAATTTAGTAAATAGTGGGCTAGGTAAAGCACTTGTTCGTGTCTCTGTCTTTAGCGAGAACGGCGCGCTGACTCCCAGAGATTTAGTTATCAATGCGAATTCATTTAAGCAAATCTCACTGCCATCTTTAGCGCCAGGTGCAAAATCAATTGCTATCCATATCGAACCAAAGTCTGGACGCGTCAATGGTTTTCTTGTTGATGAACGCGGCAAAGGGCTGAGATCACTTGGTGGAGACATTGTGAATTCAACTGATGATCCGGGTAAGAAGTTGCAGATCCCGGCCATCCCACAGCAAGTGAAGAAGAAGACTCCGACCCCCCACACCTTGCGGCTATTAGTCCCTGGAGATGTTGATGCGCGTATCAGCGCTGAGATTCGCTCTACCGACGGCACCTTTTCTCCGGTTGGAATAAACGGTAAGGTGATTGCTCACAAGAAAGTCGTTGAGATTCCAATGAATATCTTGATGAATTCAGGAAAATTTGCACTACATATTTCTTCCGATCAACCAATTCTTGGATCTGTATTTTCACCGACGGTCTCGCAAGGCAAGAATGATTTTGTATGGAGCACCGCGGTTCCGGACTTGCAGGAGTTCACCTTGGCCACCACTGGACTAGCTCCCACGGTGGTCTTCACTGGAGGGGCAATCAATCTCAGACTCACAGTGACGCAGGCCAACGGGAACTCTAGAACAATTGATCTCAAAGGCACTGACATAGCTACCTACATACTTTCTGACACTGCACAGTCGGTTAGGTTTTCTGCAATCTCAGCCGGAACTTCTGGCGCGGCGCTGATTTCATCGAAGAGTGGATATGGATATGTTCCATTGACTCCAGGCAGCGTTCTGACAAAGTCTTCAATTCCTGATTCAAATATCCGTGTGTTAAATCCCTGACTTTTATAGCTACACCGATAGCCTTATACACATGAGATCGTCGGTACGTTCTGGGCGCAGTTGCTCTCGTGTGAGCTGCAATTCTTCGGCATCGA
>NZ_JBBAMU010000013.1:0-26702 GCF_040402315.1 Candidatus Planktophila sp. | reverse complement strand
CGCGCCGCCCTGTCACGGCGGAGGTCGCGGGTTCAAGTCCCGTCCGGGTCGCAAAAAGAAGAGAGTGTCCACACACTCTCTTCTTTTTAACTAAAATTTAGTAAAAATTTAATATTGGCTCGGTAGCTCAGTTGGTACGAGCGCGCGACTGAAAATCGTGAGGTCGACAGTTCGATCCTGTCCCGAGCCACTTCTATTTTTCTTTATTAACCTGCAGAACCTGAACCAGAAGGTCCTGCTTTACGTTGCACCTGAGGTGCCCCGCCACTGCGTTGTCCGCCACGAATCTTTGACCCTGATTCAGAGTGTGTCTGGGAACCAGGTGCGCCCTTCTTATTCTTCTTCGCTTCTAGGGCAGCAAGCATCTTTGCTTTCATATCTTCGTTTTTATCTGACATGTTCGCAGTCTACCCCTCAGATGGAATTCTTAAGAAATAAATCAACTGTGCCACCCATGCAATGGCGCCTAGGACAATCACTTGGGTGCCCCATGTGTCGGGCCAGATATAGATAGCGATGGCAACAAACCCATAAAAGCCGGCAAAGGCCCACAAGGTAAATGCGGTGATGCGACGATTAAGGCCAAAGCGCATTAATCGGTGAGAAAGATGATCACGGCCTCCTTGGAAAGGTGAGATGCCGCGATATAAACGCGATGTCACTGCAACTGTTGTATCAAGAATGGGCGTTGCCATCAGAAAAAGTGGAATTGCAAGTGACTTATAAACCGGAATCACTCCCGGGCTTAAGCGAATTGTTAATACCGAAACGATGATGCCGAGAAAGAGTGAGCCGGCATCGCCCATATAAATCTTCGCCGGGGTGCGGTTCCAGAGCAGAAATCCAGCTGTAGCACCGGCAGTTACTATCGCAAGGGCGCTGACAAGTACTTGCTGGCGGTCGTAGGCGATAAAGAAGAGGAAAAAGGTAATGACTGCAACTGTTCCCGCAGCCCCACCATCATGATTATCAAAGAAGTTTATGGAGTTACAGACTCCAACAATCCAGAGCACTGTGATTGAATAATTGACGATGTGGTTGCTGAAGGCAAAACCCATGGTGTCGGTGACGGTAAGAATGACAGCCACGATGATTCCGGTAAATGTCTGCGCAACAAGACGCGGCCATGGGGCTAAACCACGTAAGTCATCCCACAAGCCCATTGCTGATATTGCAATTGCTGGCACCAATACCGAGCTGGCAAGTTTGAGCGCTGCTAGCGAGAAATCATTTGCAATCAATGAGCCGTAGGATGCCGAGATAATTCCAATTGCAATTGCGACTCCACCTAAATATGGAACAGGCTCCTTCTGCACCTTACGTTCTATGGTGGGCGCATCAACGGCATTGATGCGCAGCGCAAGATATCTGATCAGTGGCGTAATAAGGCCAACGAGTGCAAAGGTGAGAAAACCCAATAAAAAAAATTGCGCGATTGAATAACTCATAGCGTAAATTATTTATTAATTCTGTGCCTTGAAGTAATTCTGGCGAAGATCATCGACTTCAGATTTACGATATCTGCGATGTCCACCTAGCGTGCGAATCGAAGTGAGTTTTCCAGCCTTCGCCCAACGAGTAACGGTCTTGGGATCAACGCCAAATAAGTCGGCAACCTCGCGCGGAGTCAGAAGCACTTCTGCATCAGGCAGACGACTCATGTATTTCCCCCAAAAAACTTAGCCGTATTCGAGTGTCCGATTTAAGCTGTTATGTCGCGAAGTATTCCCCACCGATACGCTGCTGGCAATACCGCCCTTCTTACCGATATATGAAGATTAGGTTGCTGATTCGAACCCTTGCACCAATCTCCAGCGCGAAACAAGCTTTTCATAGCCTTGCCCGGCGATGGAGCCATCGGCTGCGGCTAAACCAGACAAACTTTTGGCAACATCTTCGATAGAAGTATCATCATCAAGACCATCTTTGCCTTGTGCTCGAAGTGAAGTATCAAGGTATGCGGCTAAGCCGCCGTAATCTAACTCCACCAGTGACTCTGAGTGAAAGAGCTCAAGCCAATCAAGTAAATTCTCAATTTCTCCTTCAACCGGGCCTTGGCCAAATGCTGCCAAGACAATTTCGTGCGATCTCATGGCGCGTTCCCGAGCCTTGGCCATTGTTGTATGGGCAAATGAGAATGGTCCATCGTCATCTTCCCCGCGCACGCGCTCTTCTGGAGTAAAAAGTGAGAACCAGCGCGGTGGGATTACCCAGGTTTCGGTGATGATGTGTGGAACTCGATCTTCAATGAGATCTACACCTGTTGTGATTACTTCTTCCAGAGCTGATGAGATAAAAAATGGAGTAATTGAGGATGGCAGCGATTCTTTAAAGTCATCGAGTGCTGCCCAACAACGGGTTGCCGTTGACCATGGTGATACGTAACGAATTCCGTTGATATCCAATACATGTGCACCATCGGGGCGACCCGCCGGAGGTTCTGGAAAGACTAAACGGCGTAGTGCCAGCGCCTGCTCTTCTTTGCGAGTATCAGTATTTGCATCAATGCTCTGCCAACGAAGGCGGTCGAGGGAATCAAATGCGGAAAGAGGTTCGTAGATGCGCAGGGATGCGACATACGGTGTTGGTCTCACGTAGCTAAGTCTAGGTAGAAAAACTACTTATGCGCGAGGGATGTAATTTCCTTCAGCAAATGGATCTTCATCCTCTTGATTTTGCTGGCTCGGAGTATCGCCATGAAGTTCTTTGGCAAGGCGATCGAGGTCCATCTCCTGAGAGTTGTACTTTAAATCGCGAGCGACTTTCGTCTGCTTTGCTTTTGCACGGCCGCGACCCATGGGCGACCTCCTTACGAGTTAATAGCGTGTCAGACGCGTAGGTTATCGCGCCTTGGCACTTGACTCCAAAGCAACGGCAAATGAGCGCGTTTTAGCCTTGTGGCGCAGGGCGAAGTAGCCCATTACCTGTAAGAACAGGCTCAAAGACATCGTCGGGATACGGAATCGGTGATCACCGATGGTGCCCATAGAGATGAGCCAGGAGATGACGACCGGGATACCGGTGAGCCAGGCGATATTGGCATAGATGCCCTTCATGGAACGCAGCCAGAAGAATCCAATAAAGAAGAGTGAAATGCCGCCAACTACCCAGAAGAATGAAATACCTTTGCCGACAGATTTATAAACCAGATCATTTCCCGATTGGCTACCGCGTGCGATATCCATAATTGGATTGACCTTAAGCCAAGGGTTGCGCGCCATTGTTCCATTTGCAAATGGACCAGACCATGGAGTCCAGTAGTACCAACCCTTCTTCACAAAGAGTTTTCCAGCTTTTACTGGATTTGCGGCATACCACTTGATCACACACTTAACGACATCGTTATCTGAAACCGTTGTTGCCGGCGGAACTGGATCACAAGGAACATCTGGTCCAGTGTGGGCATATCCACCAGTTGTTTGCGGACCAGCACCGAGCTTCATGGTGACACCCAGGTTTGTGGAGATGACAGCTTTATCAATTGATGCAACGTTGCGTTGAATAAGTATTGCCGGCGCAATTGTCATTACCCCGATAACGCCCACCAGAATCAGCGCCTGCACTTTACGGCTCTTATACATTAACGCCCACGCAACTGCGATGATAATTGATGTAAGAATCCAACGTGGTTGCATAAATGTTGCAAGAGCCGAGAAGCCACCCACACCGAGAACACGGATTACTAGACGGCGATCATTAGGACTCTGCAAAGATTTAATAATGAGTCCCACAACCATCAACATACACGCCGCAATCGGGCTCTCATAACCTACTGCCATTGAGCTCAGCGAGAGCGTTGGGTTAAATGCCAGAAAAATTCCGATAAGAAATAGATATGGACGCAATTTAGTGTCGCAAAGTTGTTTGACAAAGTAATAGCTGGCATAGGCATAGAAGAGGCTCTGCGTAATTGAAATCAACCAAATTATCTGTGTGATAGAAATTTTTGCCAGGGCCCACAGCAATATGGGATATCCCGCTGGCCAGTAGGAAAGAATGCTCTTATCCGATAAATATCCGTCGGCGATTAGTCCATCAACGCCACTGAAGTAATTTTCACCATCTGCGCCAAGCCACCCGCCATCAGGGGTGTTGATCATGGTGATTAACTTGATAATGAATCCAAGAACTGGAATGGCAATGATGTAGAAGTTAACGTTCTTGCTCTTCTTAACCTGGTTTTGACGAGCGAGCTTTGACTTACTGGCCATTGAATTTATCCTTTGTACTCAGAGACCAAGTATGAACGTGGTAAATCGTAATCACTGGAAGGCTCAACGACGCCGGCAATCCAAGCCGACATTCCACGGGCTGCGAGCGAGCGAATAACAAGATCGCCAACGGCTGGATCAACGATGGCGCTCATGCCAATGCCACAATTCCAGGTGCGCTCCATATCTACTTGTGGCACTGATGCACTATCTGCCAAGAACTGTGTTGCCACAGGAAGTGACCAAGTTGAGCGGTCATATCGAGCACGCAACCCGGCCGGAATAACGCGCGCAGTGTTATCAGCTATTCCCCCACCAGTGATGTGGCTAAAGGTGCGCAGCTTTTCTCCTTGAGCTTTGATTAACGCTAAACAATCGAGTGTGTAAATTTCAGTGGGAGTCAGCAGGACTTCTCCGAGCGTGGCAGCTAGTCCTTCATACTTTTTATTGAGATCAAGTTTCTGTGAGCTCAGAATGTGGCGAATCAGTGAATACCCATTTGCATGAAAGCCACTTGCCGGCATTGCGATAATCAAATCTCCACTTTTAACTCGCTCGGCACTTAATTGTTTCTCCGCATCGACCACGCCGGTTGCCGCGCCTGCAATATCAAACTCATCTTCATCAAGTAGACCAGGGTGTTCGGCGGTTTCACCGCCAATGAGGGCAGTTCCTGACTTCTGGCATCCACGTGCTATTCCAGAGACAATATCTGCAATACGTTCCGGAATTACCTTGCCAACAGCTATGTAATCAGTCATAAATAGTGGTTCTGCCCCACAAACAACAAGATCGTCAACAACCATGGCAACCAGGTCCTCGCCAATAGTGTCGTACTTTCCTAATTGGCGAGCAATCTCAGTCTTTGTGCCAACGCCATCTGTTGATGTTGCCAGGAGTGGTTGTTTCATGCCTTTGAGCGCAGATGCATCAAAGAGTCCGGCAAATCCGCCAATGCCACCCATTACTTCTGGGCGCGAAGCACGAGCAATCGATGCCTTCATTAATTCAACTGCGCGATCTCCAGCATCAATATCAACACCAGCATCTTTATATGTTGCCACTACTTATGAACCTCTGTGATTTCTAGCCGCATCTTTCCTTCAGACATATCTGTTGGAATTGCGATGGGATAGTTACCAGAAAAACATGCAGTGCATAACTTATCTTCGGCAATGCTCGTTGCTTCAATGAGCCCTGCCTCAGAGACATAGGCCAGTGAATCTGCGCCAATAGAGCGGCGAATTTCTTCGACTTCTAAACCACTAGCAATGAGTTCGGCGCGAGTAGCAAAATCAATTCCATAGAAGCAGGGCCATTTAACAGGTGGGGAAGAGATACGAACATGGATTTCCAGGGCTCCGGCTTCACGCAACATGCGTACTAGAGCGCGTTGGGTATTTCCACGGACAATTGAGTCATCGACAACGATGATGCGCTTACCTTCAATGATTTCGCGAAGTGGATTAAGTTTCAAACGAATTCCAAGCTGGCGAATTGTCTGTGATGGCTGAATAAATGTGCGTCCCACATATGAGTTTTTCACAAGACCAAGGCCATATGGAATTCCAGATTGCTTGGCATAACCAATTGCTGCCGGTGTTCCAGATTCAGGAACTGGAATAACTAGATCAGCATCCACTGGAGCTTCGATTGCTAAGCGTTGGCCAATACGCCCACGAACGGCGTGAATACCCTGGCCAGCAATTGTTGTGTCAGGACGAGCCAGATAGACATATTCAAAGATGCAACCTTTGGGATCAGGAGTTGCCCACATCTGTGAACGAATTCCATCTTCATTGATGGCAAGAAATTCACCAGGTTCTACTTCTCGAACAAATGCCGCGCCCACAATATCTAAGGCGGCAGATTCAGATGCAACTACCCATCCGCGTTCGAGTTTGCCAATTACAAGTGGTCGAACACCATGGCGATCACGGGCTGCATACAAGGTGTGTTCATCCATAAAGACGAGTGAGAATGCACCTTCAAGTTTTGGCAAGACCGCAAGTGCACTCGCTTCCACATTCTTCTCATCTTGCAGACCAATAAGTGCTGTCATAATTTCAGTGTCTGTCGTTGCACCGCGTTCATTCTTGGAAAGGTTTGTCTCTAACTTTTGAACTATCTCGGCAAGTGAGCCGGTATTTGTCAGGTTTCCATTATGTGCAAGTGCTAACGTTCCATACTTCGTTGGCCGAAGTGTGGGCTGCGCATTAACCCAGGTACTTGATCCGGTTGTGCTGTAACGACAGTGACCAATGGCAAGATTGCCAACCAGGGAAGCTAGGTCGGTCTCGGTAAATACTTGGGAAACAAGACCCATATCCTTATAAATCAAGATTCTTTCACCATCAGATGTTGCGATACCTGCTGATTCTTGCCCACGATGTTGAAGTGCATACAAACCATAGAAGGTGAGCTTTGCTACCTCTTCACCCGGTGCCCATACTCCGAAAACACCGCAAGCATCTTGTGGTCCAAGATCAACATCAAGCAGATTGTGATTTAGCAATCCATCCGGGCGCCGGCTCATGGCGCAATCCTAAGCGGTAGAAGTGATGTTAGGTCTGCCCTCACTCCTGAGGCAGTTATCAAACCTGCCGCCATTGCATCGGCCCAGGTGCGCTCTCCGCGGGCAAGTGCGAGCCAAGTCTGGGCATCCATCTCAATTACATTTGCCGGGGTTCCGCGCGTATGCGTGGGGCCGGCACCGCACTGCACCGCGGCATAGGGAGGAATTCGCACTTCTATCGCGCGCCCTGGCGAACGTTCGGTCAGAAGTGCAAGCGTTGCTTTTACTTCTTGAAGAACAAGTGGATCGCGCATAACTTATTAGCCAAACAACTTCGGAAAGGTTTGCGTGTGTGCGGTGTGTAGTTCAGCTAGCGCAATAGCTGCGCCATTGATAACAAGAGCGTTTCCACCTGTCACGCCAATCTTTGTCAGCGCAATCTTCTGCACCGCTGCCTCACTTGTGAGTGCATTGGTTTGGGCAGGATCAATTGCCACGACCACACGACCTGGGCTCTCGCTTAAGAGTGCAATTCCAACGTTCTCCAATTGGATAGTTGCACCTGTGTGATGGCGCAGCACCATCTCTGTCAGTGTTGCCGCTAAGCCACCTTGGCTTAAGTCGTGCGCTGCCGTAAATATCTGCTTTGTGCGACCGGCAACAAGAAGTTCTATCAGGCGCATTTCGCGTTGAAGATCTGCAATCGGTGCAATACCTCCACGTTGATTATGCAAATATGCCCATTCACTTCCTGCCAGATCTTCGTGCGTTTCACCGAGCAGGTAGAGATCAAGGCCCGCACGATCAAATGACATCGGCGTGCGCGTGCGCACATCATCAATGACACCAAGTACACCAATAACAGGGGTAGGAAGGATTGCAACAGATCCCGTCTGGTTATAAAACGAGACGTTTCCACCTGTAATAGGTAGTCCCATCTCTAAACATCCATCTGCTAGCCCGCGCACAGATTCGGCAAATTGCCACATCACACCTGGATCTTCTGGTGAACCAAAGTTAAGACAGTTGGTCACCGCAAGCGGTTTCGCACCGGCAGTTGCAATATTTCGCGCTGCCTCTGCCAGCGCTAACTTCGCACCCTGGTAAGGATTTAAGTAAGACCAATTGGCGTTGGCATCTGTTGCAACTGCCACACCCAAGTGAGTCTTCTCATCAATACGCACCATTCCAGAATCATCAGGTTGCGATTGAATGGTATTTCCCTGAACATAACGATCGTATTGGTTTGTGACCCATGATTTATCTGCCAAGTTTGGAGTTGCTGCCAACTTCAAAACGGTAGCTTTGATTTCATCCGGCGTTGATGGAATGGGAACGTTGATTACCTCTTTGGCAACCGCATCAATATAGGCAGGTTGTGCAAGTGGTCGCTGATAGACCGGTCCATCATGGGCAACTGTGCGAGGTGGAACATCGACAATGAGTTCGCCATTCCAGGTAATTTCAAGGTGTTTGCCATCTGTGACTTCACCAATGACATTAACTGTGACATCCCATTTCTCACAGATTTCCAGGAAACGTGCAATCTTGCTTGGTTCCACAATTGCGCACATCCGCTCTTGTGATTCAGACATCAAGATCTCTTCTGGTGAAAGTGATGGGTCGCGAAGCGGAACTTTATCTAGCTGCACTTTCATGCCACCTGAACCACCGGATGCAAGTTCTGAAGTAGCACAAGAAAGTCCGGCACCACCCAAATCTTGAATTCCAACAACGAGGTCTTCGGCAAATATCTCAAGCGAACATTCAATCAATACTTTTTCAACAAAGGGATCACCCACCTGAACTGCCGGACGCTTCGCTGGCCCCTTAGATTCAAATGTCTCTGATGCGAGTACGGATACGCCACCGATTCCATCGCCGCCGGTTTTCGCCCCATAGAGAACTACGAGATTTCCAGCGCCAGCTGCTTTTGCGAGCTTAATATCGCTATGTTTCATGACGCCCACACAAAGGGCATTAACCAATGGGTTTCCAATATATGTTTCATCAAAGACAACTTCGCCACCAATATTTGGTAACCCTAAGCAGTTTCCATATCCACCAACGCCAGCGATGATTCCGGGGAGTACGCGACGAGTATCTGGTGCATCTGCTGGTCCAAAACGAAGTGGATCCATGATGGCAATTGGGCGTGCACCCATTGTAAGAATGTCACGCACGATTCCACCCACACCGGTAGCAGCTCCTTGATATGGCTCAATAAAGGATGGGTGGTTATGGGATTCAATTTTAAAAGTTACGGCATAGCCTTGTCCCACATCGACAACGCCAGCATTTTCACCAATACCAACCAAGAGCGCATCACTCTTAACTGCCTTCTCTCCAAATTGCTGCAATTGAACTTTTGATGACTTATACGAACAGTGTTCAGACCACATCACCGAATACATAGCGAGCTCGGAAGAAGTGGGGCGCCGTCCAAGGATTTGTTTAATACTCGCATACTCATCGGGCTTTAACCCAAGTTCTGCAAAAGGTTGAGTTGCATCTGGATTCGCTTGGGCGATAGCAACGGTATCAAGTGCCATTAGCCCACCAACGCTTTTAATACTGAAGTAAAGAAGCCCAAACCATCTGCTGATGGTCCGGTCAGTGAATCAATTGCATGTTCCGGATGGGGCATCAGACCAACAACATTTCCACGTGCATTAGTGATGCCGGCAATGAGATTACGAGATCCATTTGGATTTTCTCCGACATATCGAGCAATGATGCGACCTTCACTCTCTAACTCTGTAAGAGTCTTGTCATCGCACATATAAGCACCTTCACCATTTTTTAGTGGGATCAGAATTTCTTGACCTTGAGTAAAAGAAGAAGTCCAAGAAGTATTTGTATTTTCAATCGTTAGTTTCTGATCTCGACATAGGAAATATAGCTCGTGATTACGTGTCAGCGCCCCAGGAATCAAATGTGCCTCGGCAAGGACCTGAAACCCGTTACAGATACCGAGAAGCGGCATCCCGCCATTAGCTGCATCAATGATGGGCTCCATCACTGGCGAAAAGCGCGAGATGGCACCGCAGCGAAGGTAGTCACCGTAGGAAAAGCCGCCCGGAAGAATGACTGCATCTACGCCCTTGAGATCGGCATCGTTATGCCACAAAGATATGGCTTCACCGCCAGCGTGACGAACTGCGCGGGCCGCATCTCGATCATCGAGGGTGCCTGGAAAAGTTACAACGCCTATCTTCATAGCTACTACTTCTCCACTCGCACTGTGAAGTTTTCAATGACTGGATTTGATAACAATTTTTCGGCAGCCTTTTCAACTTCGGCCAGCTGTGCTGGCGTGAGATCTCCATCTACCTCAATTTCAAATCGCTTGCCTTGTCTGACATCTTTGGCAAAGCTAAATCCAAGTCGTGGAAGGGCTGCCGCTACTGCCTTGCCTTGTGGGTCAAGAATTTCGGGCTTTAACATCACATCAACCACAATCTTTGCCATTTTTATCTCCCTAGTTTTTGCTTAGAACTTACTGCCGGTAATTCTTTCAAATGCACTGTTGTAACGCTCCGCTGTCTTCTCAACAACTTCGTTGGGAAGCTCTGGTGGCGCAGATTTCTTATCCCAACCACTAGAAGTCAACCAATCGCGTACAAATTGTTTATCAAAAGAAGGCTGTGATTTTCCAGGAGCCCAACCATCAGATTCCCAAAATCTTGATGAATCTGGAGTTAGCGCTTCATCTCCTAGTGTAATTTCTCCCGCTATATTAATTCCAAATTCAAATTTAGTATCGGCCAGAATGATGCCCCGCCCGCGTGCAAAATCGGCCGCGGTGTCATAGAGTGCAAGCGTAAGCCGGCGCAGTTCTTCCGCCGATTCTGGCCCCACTATTTTGCTCGCGCTCTGGAAATCTATATTGAGATCGTGATCACCTACTTCAGCCTTTGTTGCTGGTGTGAAAATGCTTGCTGGTAGGGCTGAACCATCTAATAACCCTGCTGGAAGTGGATTCCCACACACTTCTTGGTTGGTGTTGTATTCCACCAGCCCGCTACCGGTCAGATATCCACGGGCCACACATTCAATGGCAAACATTTCAAGCGGTTGCACAATAACTGCGCGATCTGCAACAGACTCGGGTACCTCATCAGAGATGACATGGTTAGGAACGATGTCAGAAAGTAATTCAAACCAGAAGAGTGAGAGCTGAGTCAGGATTGCACCCTTATTGGGGATAGTCGTTGGTAGTACCCAATCGAAAGCTGAAATGCGATCAGATGCCACAAGCAGAATTTCGCCCAATTCATTTGAATACAAGTCGCGCACTTTTCCAGTGCGAAGGTGGTTCCAACCTGCAATCGATGGTGCTGGCGGCGGGCCAGCTACACCGAAGCCGCTCACCGAATAGAGCCGGGCTTGTACTGCGCAGCGGCAGGGTGCGCGGAAGTAATCGCCTCAATGCGACTTACAACTCGAGTGACTTGTTGGCGAGCATCGCCAGTAAATTCAAGTGGATTACCAATGAGTGCTTCGAGTGCTGCTCTGTCGAATGGAATCCGATTATCCTGTGAAATCGCATCAAGGAAATTATTTGACTTTTCTTCGCGCATTCCTAGTGCTGCCGCAACTGCATGTTCCTTAATCACTTCGTGAGCAACTTCTCGACCCACGCCTGCTTTTACTGAAGCCATCAAAATCTTTGTTGTTGCCAAGAACGGTAAGTATCTTTCTAGCTCTGCTGCAATTACTGCCGGAAATGCACCAAACTCATTAAGCACTGTGAGCATGGTTTCAAGTAGTCCATCGATGGCATAGAAGGCATCAGGTAGGGCGACTCGGCGAACAACGCTGCATGAAACATCGCCTTCATTCCATTGATTGCCAGCGAGTTCAGCGACCATCGATGCATATCCGCGAAGAATGACGGTGAGCCCATTTACTCGTTCACATGAACGGGTATTCATCTTGTGTGGCATGGCCGATGAACCCACTTGTCCGGCCCGGAACCCTTCGGTGACCAGTTCAGCACCTGCCATAAGTCGAATAGATGTAGCAAGTGAAGAAGGTGAAGCTGCAATTTGAACAAGAGTTGTCACTACCTCGTAATCAAGTGAGCGCGGATAGACCTGACCGGTTGAATCTAATACTCGATTGAAACCAAGTTCAGCTGCGATAGCAGATTCCAGTTTCTGATGGGCTTCGGTTGAACCCAAGAGATCCATGGAATCTTGTGCAGTTCCAACCGGACCTTTAATTCCGCGCATCGGATAGCGATCTTGAAGAGAGATAAGTCGTTCGTATGCAAAGAGAAGTTCTTCCGCCGCCGATGCAAAACGCTTACCTAAAGTTGTTATCTGGGCGGGAACATTATGTGAGCGCCCAGCGATGGGTTGATCAGAATACAGCGCAGCTTTTGCAGCGAGCGCGGCAAGAAGTGCGACCGTCTTATTGTGAACAATCGAAAGCCCATTGCGAACTTGAAGTGCTTCAATATTTTCGGTCAGATCACGACTAGTCATTCCAGCATGGATAGCTTCATGGCCAGCCAGAGTGTTGAATTCCTCGATACGGGCCTTGACATCGTGGCGAGTGATCTTCTCTCGGGCATCGATAGATGCTAGATCCACCTTTGAAATAACTTTCTCATAATCTGCAATCACTGAATCAGCAATCACATGCCCCAGCTTTGCCTGCGCCTTGGCTACTGCAATCCAGAGTTTGCGTTCAGCAATGATTTTTTCTTCGGGCGCAAAAACTTTGCGCATCTCGGCGGATGCATAACGATTAGCTAATACGCTCACTGGTGCATTCTCCTCCATTTAATTGCCCTTCTCTGCCACCGACGCATTAAGTGCGATATCACTGCGGTAGAAAGAGCCTTCGAGTGCAATCTGTGAGATGACTAGATATGCGCGGTCCCGAGCTTCGGTGAGATCGGCGCCCATTCCGGTAATTGTCAGCACCCGGCCGCCACTAGAGAGCAGCGATGCTCCGTTTTGTGTTGTGCCAGAGTGAAAAATCTGGGTTTTCTCAACTGCCGGCTTTAGAGTGATGACTCCACCCGTCTTAGGAGATTCGGGATATCCGCCAGCTGCGAGAACAACAGTGACGGCGCTTTCATCGCGCCAGTGCAGTACTTCATCATCTAGATCATCGGTGGCAGCCTTATAGAGAAGTGTGGCCAGCGGTGTTATCAATCGTGGAATAAGCACTTGTGTTTCCGGATCTCCAAAACGGGCATTGAATTCAATCACTCGGATTCCATCATCGGTCAGCGCTAACCCGGCATAGAGCAGCCCCACAAAGGGAGTCCCGCGCGCTGCCATCTCGGCAATCATGGGCGCTAATACTTTTTCATAGGTTTCTTCAACGATGTCATCTGGTGCCCAGGCAAGTGGGGAGTAAGCCCCCATGCCACCAGTGTTTGGTCCCAGATCACCATCGAAGGCGCGTTTGAAATCTTGTGCAGGTTGCATCGGCAAAATATTTCGGCCATCTGAAATTCCGAAGAGTGAAATCTCTGGGCCGGCTAAATATTCTTCGATGACAACACGATTGCATGTAAGTGCATGTGCGAGTGCGACATCGCGATCATTAGTGACCACCACTCCCTTGCCTGCAGCAAGGCCATCATCTTTAACAACATAGGGTGCACCAAAAGTGTCGAGCGCTATCTCTATCTCTGATTGCTTAGTGCAGGTAAAACCATGTGCAGTGGGAACTCCGGCATCACGCATGACCCCTTTAGCGAAATCTTTTGAACCTTCAAGTTGCGCCGCAGCCTTGGAAGGACCAAAGACGGCAAAACCGGCGCTGCGTAATACATCTGCGACGCCATTGACAAGTGGAACTTCTGGGCCAATGACTACTAAATCAACTTCTAACTTCTTTGCTAATTCACAGATGGCATCATTATCTGTCACAGCAACTGGGTGAATTGTGGCAATTGTTGCAATGCCAGGATTTCCTGGCGCGACATGGAGTTCAGTACATGCTGCATCTGCTTGTAGTCCTAGTGCGAGTGCGTGCTCACGGCCACCGCTTCCAACTAGGAGGATTTTCATGGCTTAGATGAAATCCTTCACAACAATTGTTTGAGTGCGCCCAGGACCAACGCCGATGGCGCTCATTGGTGCACCAGAAATCTTTTCCAGGAAACTCACGTAATCTTGGGCGTTCTTAGGCAGGTCGCTCATTTTCTTAGCGCCAGAGATATCTTCTTTCCATCCTGGAAGAAATTCGTAGATTGGCTTTGCATGATGGAAATCTGTTTGTGAAGCAGGTAGCTCTTCAACGCGCTTACCATCGATCTCATATGCAACACAGACTGGAATTTGTTCCCAGCCAGTTAAGACATCGAGTTTGGTGAGAAAGAAATCGGTAAGTCCGTTTACTCGCACCGCATAGCGGGCAATAGGAGCGTCATACCAACCGCATCGACGTGCACGCCCCGTTGTGACCCCGACTTCGCCACCAATAGTGCGTAGCTTCTCACCATCTTCATCGAAGAGTTCTGTTGGAAATGGGCCTGACCCAACGCGAGTTGTGTAAGCCTTAACAATTCCAATCACACGATCAATCTTTGTTGGTCCTATTCCAGACCCTGTACATGCACCACCGGCGGTCGGGTTCGATGAAGTAACGAATGGATATGTTCCATGGTCGACATCAAGGAGTGTTCCTTGCGAACCTTCAAGGAGTACTCGCTTGCCAGCTTTGAGGGCGTTATCAAGTAATAAGACTGTATCTGCCACGTAAGGACGCAAGATTTCTGCGTATCGTAAGTACTCTTCTAATACTTCATCGACTTCAATATCTTTCCGGTTGAAAACCTTGATCAGAACTTGGTTCTTATCGCGCAAGGCTGCTTCTAGCTTCTGACGAAGAATTGATGGATCAAATAGGTCTTGTACACGAATTCCAATGCGGTTGATCTTGTCAGCATAGGCCGGACCAATTCCACGACCAGTTGTACCAATCTTTGATTTACCTAGAAAACGCTCAGAGACTTTATCAATGGTGCGGTGGTAAGGAGTAATCAGATGTGCGTTCGTTGATATAACTAACTTGCTGCAATCAATTCCACGTTCGGTCAGCCCTTTAATTTCTTCAAGTAATACACCTGGATCAATTACAACTCCATTGGCGATGACTGGAATTACATTGGGAGAAAGGATTCCGGAAGGAAGTAAGTGCAGCGCATACTTTTGGTCACCAATAACAACTGTGTGGCCGGCATTGTTTCCTCCTTGATAGCGGACAACGTAATCAACGCGATCGCCCAACAAGTCGGTAGCTTTACCCTTGCCCTCATCGCCCCACTGAGCTCCCAGCAGTACTAATGCAGGCATGGATGAAGCCTTTCCGACTCGTTGTTAGGTTTTTATTTAAGTAGTGATGTGCCAGTGGAGCGAAGGTTCTCACATGCTACGCCTACGCGCGCTGCGATTCCCGCTTCTGCCGCTTTGCCCCACGCACGTGGGTCGTAAACCTTTTTATTACCGACTTCGCCATCGATTTTTAAGACTCCATCGTAGTTTTTCATGACGTAATCAACGACCGGGCGGGTAAAGGCGTACTGAGTATCAGTATCAATATTCATCTTGATCACGCCGTAATCGAGTGACTCGCGGATCTCTGAAAGTAGCGAGCCAGAGCCACCGTGGAAGACAAGATTCATAGGCTTGCTTCCTGCAGCTAGACCAAGCTTGGCAGCAACTGCCTCCTGCAAAGTCTTAAGAATCTTTGGCTGCAATACAACGTTTCCTGGCTTGTATACACCGTGCACATTTCCGAATGTTGCGGCAACCATGTAACGCGCATTTGCATCATTTCCTAGCGTTTCAATGACGAGGAGCGCATCTTCTGGAGTTGAGTAAAGTTTTGCATCGTGCTTTGCTTCAATGCCATCTTCTTCTCCGCCGACAACGCCGATTTCAATTTCAAGCACTGTGCGAGCGGCGACAGACTTATCAAGAAGTTCGCGAGCGACCTTCATATTCTCTGGCATATCAACTGCTGAACCGTCCCACATATGTGAATTAAATAGTGGCTGCTTACCTTCTTTAACTCGCTGCGCACCGATTTCAAGAAGTGGGCGCATAAAGCCATCTAGCTTCTCGGCTGGGCAGTGATCTGTATGAATACCAATGTTGACCTTGTAGTTCTTTGCCACAACGTGGGCAAATTCTGCGAGCGCTACCGCGCCATCAACCATGTGCTTTACCGTTGAACCGGATGCGTATTCAGCACCACCCCAAGAAAATTGAATAATTCCATCGGACTCTGCCTCGGCGAAACCACGAATAGCTCCGATGATTGTTTGTGACGAAGTAACGTTAATTCCTGGATAAGCAAATGATCCCGCTTTCGCGCGGTCTAACATTGCTGCATAAACTTCAGGGGTTGCTATTGGCATCTGATGCTCCCAAGTGAGTGGCTAGAACTGGTGTAAACGCATCGACGCGGCACTGGGTCTTTGTCAGGCTTACGCCTAATCCAACCACCTACCCCCGCGTAAGAAAAATCGACTCACTTACTACGCGGGAGCGGCCGGCAGGCTCGCAACCCCTAAGGGTGGAGGAGTTTCTGCAGGTAGGCGATCAGGCCCGCTATGAGGGCGGGGTTGCCGAGGATTTTAAGCAAAATGGTAATGATGGCTGCAATTGTCATAATTTTCCTTTCATAGTTCAGATGGATTTGGCGCTAGCTGCGAATCATTGGCCTTCATCGATAAGAAATATGACTCAATCTGGTGCTCTGTTGATAAATATCGCTAGAAAAATTTCCTTACAAACAGTAACCTCGCGTATATGAGTGGCAATTCTGAATCAATAGAAAACCTGGCTACTGAAAATAGAACTTTTCCTCCATCAAACGCTTTTGCCACCCAAGCAAATGTAAGTGCTGACCTTTACCCACACGCTGATAAAGATCGGCTAGCTTTCTGGGATGAGCAGGCCAGTGCTCTGAATTGGCATAAGAAGTGGGATAAGACGCTGCAGTGGGATTCACCCTTTGCGCAATGGTTTGTTGGTGGCGAGATTAATGCGAGCGTCAACGCAGTAGATAGACATGTTGCTGAAGGAAATGGTGATCGCATAGCTTTTCATTTTGAGGGCGAACCTGGTGATACTCGAACTATTTCTTATGCGCAACTACTTGCCGACGTCAGTAAAGCTGCTAATGCTCTGACCGAAATTGGGATCAACGCAGAAGATCGCGTTGCGATTTATATGCCACTTATTCCGGAAGCAATCATTGCAATGCTGGCATGTGCCCGTATTGGCGCAATTCACTCTGTTGTCTTTGGTGGATTCTCCGCCGACGCACTCTTATCTCGGATCCAAGATGCCGATGCCACATTAGTTATCACAGCAGACGGTGGTTTTAGAAAAGGTGCAGCATTTGCTCTTAAGCCACTTGTAGATGAAGCACTGAAAGGTGAGACAAACGTTGCCAATATCTTAGTGGTAAAGCGCACTGGGCAAGAGACTGCGTGGACAGCCGGTAGAGATATTTGGTGGCATGATCTCGTCGATCGCCAGAACCCAACGCATACCCCGGAATATTTTGATAGCGAGCACCCTTTATTTATTCTCTACACATCCGGAACAACAGCTAAACCAAAAGGAATTTTTCATACCACCGGCGGCTATCTCACCCAAGCCGCATATACCCACAAGGTTGTATTCGATATCAAACCTGAAAAAGATATCTACTGGTGCACTGCAGATGTGGGTTGGATTACCGGCCACACCTATATGGTCTATGGACCGCTAATAAATGGTTGCACCCAAGTTATTTATGAAGGCACACCTGATACGCCACATAAGGGGCGCTTCTTTGAGATTATCGAAAAATATAGCGTCACGATTTTGTATACAGCACCAACGCTCATTCGCACCTGGATGAAGTGGGGCGATGAATTTCCCAATAAATTCAATCTCACATCATTGCGTCTACTCGGTTCGGTTGGTGAACCAATTAATCCGGAAGCATGGATGTGGTACCGAGAAGTTATTGGTGGCAATAACTGCCCAATCGTTGATACCTGGTGGCAGACAGAAACTGGCGCAATCATGATCTCGCCTCTTCCAGGTGTGACTGCTACAAAACCTGGATCTGCAATGCGGCCATTACCCGGAATCAGCGCGAAAGTTGTTGATGACAAAGGTGTAGAAGTTGGAAATGGACATGGTGGTTACCTCATCCTTGATCAACCATGGCCATCAATGTTGCGTGGCGTGTGGGGTGAAACCGAACGCTATAAAGAAACCTACTGGTCTCGTTTCCCAGGAATTTACTTTGCCGGCGATGGTGCAAAGCTTGATGATGACGGTGCCATCTGGCTTATGGGTCGAGTAGATGATGTGATGAATGTTTCTGGCCATCGAATTTCTACCACTGAAGTTGAATCGGCACTTGTCTCCCACGAGGCAATCGCTGAGGCTGCTGTCGTTGGCGCAGCTGATGCACTTACTGGTCAAGCAATTGTTGCCTTCGTTATTTTACGAGGAGGTGTTGCCCATGCCGATGGTGATGCACTCGTAAAAGAGCTACGTAACCACGTTGCTAAGGAAATTGGGGCTATCGCAAAGCCTCGTCAGATCATGGTGGTTAATGAACTTCCGAAGACTCGGAGCGGCAAGATTATGCGCAGGCTTTTAAAAGATGTTGCTGAAAATCGTGCGGTCGGTGACGCAACGACTTTGGCAGATCCCAATGTGATGAAATTGATTTCCGAAGGTTTGAAATCCTCTAAAGACGAGGATTAGAAAGAACCTTCTCTACCTCTTTACGAATATCAGCAATCACCTCAGGTGCGTGGTTACTTACTTGCAGATAGAAGCGGCTCTCAGAAACTGAGTTCTGCCCGGCTGGCCATGGCGCCCACAATAAAATCGTGCCAATTACATAAAAGAGAAGAACATACTTACCAACTTCAAATGCACTCCCTATCAGTGAATCTGCCAGCCGAAGTGGTCCGCGGATGACGGTGACTTTCAAAGCTTTAGCAATCAGCGTTCCCACAAAAGCAGCTGCATAAGCACCGACGATGATTGCGATAATAAGCCAACCTGATTGATCGTATTTAACAACTAGATACATCGCACCTACTCCGCCAGCGATGAAGAATATGGTTCTAATAATTGTTGTGACCAGGCCGTTCTTATAACCGTTAAAGAATGCCCCAATAGCTACGAGGGCGAAGATAAGGTCAAACATCATTTTACTCCCAAATACTTTATCGCTGCTAATTCAATTTCTTCGGTCGACTTAAATGGTCCATATTTTTTATATACAACTTTCCCAGATTCATCTACTAGCCAGGTTACAGGCACGCCCATACCAAATTTGCCACGAGTCGCCCCGGTTGTGTCATAGAGATTGGGCCAGGAAATTCCATAATTTTTAATGAACTTTCTTACGCTCTTCTGGTTCTTCTCTTCCACCGCGATTCCCACTACTTCGACTTGGTTGCTGTATTTGGCCCAAAAGTCTGCCAGGTGCGGCAACTCTTGCTTACAGGGTTCACACCACGTTCCCCACACATTGATAAGCGCTGGCCCGCGAATTGAATCGGCAGCAATTGCGCTACCGCCACCAAGACATTCCAGCGGCATGCCAGTCCCACCTTCGACTGTAATGTTCTCGCAACTAACTACTTTACCTTTTACTTGAATTGGTTCGATGGCCGAGCACCCAGTCAGAATTAGTGCCAAGAGAGTAAGGGTGATGAACTTTTTCATCTAAAATCCTTATCCGTCTTAACCAGTAACTTCGCTTTCGCTTTATCCATCTCACCAATGCCAAATGATGGGCAGATCTTTGCAACCGGGCATGCTCCACACGCTGGTTTACGCGAATGACAAATGCGCCGGCCGTGCCAAATCATTCTTTGTGAAAGATTCGTCCATTCTTTCTGCGAGATAAGCACACCGACTTCATGCTCAACTTTGACAGGATCCTTTGATGTCGTCCAACCAAAGCGTCGTGATAACCGACCAAAGTGGGTATCGACGGTGATTCCTGGAATACCAAATGCATGACCTAGGACAACGTTGGCAGTTTTTCTACCCACACCAGGCAAGGTAACGAGCTCTTGAATAGTGGCGGGAATTTTCCCATCAAAATCTTCAACAAGTTTGGTTCCGAGGCCTTTGAGATGTCGCGCCTTTGCATGATAGAAACCGGCCGAGAATATATATTCTTCAATTTCAGCAAGAGGTGCTCGTGCGTAATCTTTCGCTTTCTTATATTTCTTAAAGAGTGCCGGTGTTAAGGCATTGATTCTCTTATCAGTGCATTGCGCTGATAGCACCACTGCCACCGTTAACTCGAGCGGGTTTGTAAAATCTAACTCGCAGCGTACCTCTGGGTAGATTTTGGTCAGGATCCGATAGATAGCCCGAGCGTTACTTCGAGTTTCACTATCGGCGCCCATACGAGTAAACTACCGACGTGCCCCAAGAAGATGAAGTCGTAAAACGCGCCCCGCTCTTTACCGCCCTGGATGATGCTCAGGCGGCTTCGCTGCGCGCTTCCATGGATTTAGTGAAGATCTCCAAGGGCGGCATTCTCTTTAAAGAGGGTGATGAGGGCGAACACGTCTACGTCATCTATGAGGGCAAATTAAAGCTCGGTACCTCCAGCGGTGATGGGCGAGAAAATCTGCTCTCAATCCTGGGCCCAGGTGAAATGTTTGGTGAACTCTCTCTTTTTGATCCAGGCCCACGCACATCAACTGCCACAGCAGTTACTGATGCAAAACTCTTTTCGCTCAGCCATGAAAAATTGATTCCTTGGCTTAAAGGAAATCCGGAAGTCTCACTTCACCTTCTTACTCGTTTAGCGCAACGTTTACGTCGCACCAATGAAGCGGTTGGAGACTTGGTCTTCTCTGATGTTCCAGGCCGCGTTGCAAAAGCACTCATTGATTTAGGTACCCGCTTTGGAAAGCAGAGCAGCGAAGGTTTATTTGTCCATCATGATCTGACCCAAGAAGAACTCGCCCAACTTGTGGGTGCATCACGTGAGACTGTGAATAAAGCACTTGCAGATTTTGCCGGCCGTGGCTGGCTTAAATTAGATGGTCGCGCAGTGTTGATTACAGATCTAGAGCGCCTGGAAAAGCGCGGTAAGTAATTACCTTACTTCTACAGTTAATTCGACCTCAACCGGTGAGTTAAGCGGAAGTTCTGCAACACCTACTGAGCTACGAGCAGAAACTCCAGCATCTCCCCAGATATGCATAAAGAGCTCTGATGCTCCATTGGCAACTGCTGACTGAGAAATAAATCCAGGTGCGCCGTTGACGTAACAGACAAGACGAACAACTTTCACAATGGAATCTACGGGTGCAACAAGTTCAACCGCAGATAACGCATTGAGTGCACAGATTTCGGCAAGTGCTTTGGCTTCTTCTACAGTGATATCTGAGCCAACTTTTCCTTCGCGCTCAATCTTTCCATCAACCATCGGAAGTTGACCAGCGGTAAAGACAATGTTGCCAGTGCGAACTGCCGGAACGTAGGCAGCAATTGGTTTAGAGGCAACGGGAAGTACTAGCCCTTTTTCAGCCAACTTTGCCCGGACATCAACGCTCATTATTTGATCTCACGTTTCATGTATGCAACAAGTTGTTCCCCGCCGGGTGCTGGAATAACTGTGACAAGTTCCCAACCATCTGAACCCCAATTATCAAGAATTTGTTTAGTTGCATGCGAAAGTAGTGGAACTGTGGCATATTCAAACTTCATTAGTTATTGCCTCTCCCTGTGCTTAATTGGTTAGCGCTGCTTTAACCAGCGATGAAACTAGTGCACCGTCTGCTTTTCCTGCGATCTGTGGCTTTATTGCTCCCATAACCTTACCCATATCAGCCGGTCCAGCCGCACCAGTAGATGCAACTGCAGCAGCGATTAACTTCTTAATGTCATCTTCGGAAAGTTGTGCCGGAAGATACTTTGCGATCACTTCACCTTCAGCTTTTTCATCCGCTGCTCTATCTGTGCGTCCAGCTTTTGCAAACTCTTCCGCCGCTTCGCGACGCTTCTTGCCTTCACGAGAAAGCACGGTAATGATTTCGTCATCAGAAAGTACTCGTGCTTCTTTTCCAGATACCTCTTCATTGGTAATAGCGGTGAGAACCATTCGGATGGTTCCCGATACAACTTTGTCGCTGCTACGAATTGCCTCAGTGAGGTCGCTCTTGAGTGTCTCTTTTAATCCCATAGCCGTATCTTCTCACGCCCCACTATTGTTGGTTAATCATGAGTTATGTACTCCGCGAGGCCGAGATGCCTATCTTGCCGGCAGGCCACGCAGATATTCGAATCCTTCATTTTTCTGACCTCCACCTCACGCCAGCTCGAAAGCGTGAGATTGCAGCTATTAAATCCTTTATCTCACTCAAGCCTGACCTAGTTATTAGCACTGGAGATTTCTTGGCACATAAGCACGCTGTGCCCGTGGTTTTAGATGCACTCGACTCGCTCTTAGATATTCCTGGGCTCTTCGTCTTTGGATCTAATGATTACTACGAACCAGTACCGAGGAATCCGCTTAAGTACCTACTTCCCAACCATGGAAAACGGGTGCACGGCCCCGAACTTGCCTGGCAAGAACTTGATTCTGGTTTGCAAGCACGTGGCTGGAAGAACCTCAACACTTCGCGCGCAATGGTGACCATCAATAAAACGGTGATTGAAGCTCGCGGCACAGATGATGCACATCTTGAATTTGATGATTATTCACTCGTCGCCGGGCAACCAGAAAAATGTCACGTTGCTGTCGGTGTTACGCATGCACCATATCTGCGCATTCTTCAGGCTATGTCTGATGACAATCTCGATGCAATATTTGCTGGCCATACTCATGGCGGTCAGGTGCGCTTGCCATGGCCTGGTGGTTCAAAGGCGCTGACTACTAATTGTGATCTGCCCAATTGGCGTGCCCGAGGTGTAACAGTTGTGAAAGGTGAACCACTACTTAATGTATCGGCAGGTATGGGAACTGGACCATTCTCACGAATTCGCGTTGCAAGTCCGCCAGAAGTTTCTTTGGTAACTCTTACCGCTGGGTTCTAATTATTTATTGAGTGCTGCAATATCAGCATCGACCATAAGTTCGGCAAGTTCTTTCCAATGAGTAGTCGCACTCCAATTAAGTTCCTTTTTCACCTTTGATGGATCGCCGATAAGAGCATCTACCTCTGTAGGCCGGATATATTTCTTATCTGTCTCAACATGATCTTTCCAATTAAGACCTGCACGTGAAAACGCTGCTTCCGCAAAATCTTTCACGGTAGCCCCAACACCGGTTGCAACAACATAATCAGAAGGCTTATCTTCTTGCAGCATGAGCCACATTGACTCGACATATTCTTTTGCATAACCCCAGTCGCGCACAGCAGTGAGGTTTCCAAGAAATAGCTTCTCCTGCTTGCCAGCTTTGATGGCTGCAACAGCACGCGTGATTTTACGAGTAACGAAAGTTTCGCCACGACGTGGAGACTCGTGATTAAAGAGAATTCCATTTGATGCATGGAGCCCATAGCCATCGCGGTAATTAACTGTGCACCAGTAAGCCATCAGCTTTGCCGCCGCATATGGTGATTGCGGACGGAAGACCGAATCTTCATTCTGTGGTGGTGGAGTTGAACCAAAGAGTTCGGAAGTTGATGCTTGATAGAAACGAATATCAAGATCGGCAGAACGTATTGCCTCAAGTAATCCAACCGCACCGACTGCATCCACCTGGCCGGTGTATTGCGGCATCGTAAATGAAACTTGAACGTGTGATTGCGCACCTAAGTTATATACCTCAGTTGGTTTAATTTCGCGGATGAGGTTTGTTAGTCCCACTCCATCAATGAGGTCTCCATAATGCAGAAATAGCTTTGGGTTCTTCTCATGTGGGTCTTGGTAGATGTGATCAATGCGTGAAGTGTTAAATGTAGAAGAACGTCGAATTAGTCCGTGTACTTCATAACCTTTGGCTAATAGGAACTCTGCAAGGTAGGAACCATCTTGACCAGTGACGCCGGTAATTAATGCAACTTTTCTACTCATTGTCGCGCTTCTCCCTTTGCGGTTGCATCTTTATACCAAGCGATAGTTGATGCGATCCCATCGCGTAAAGAGATCTGTGGGGCCCAACCTAGCGATTTCGCCTTCGAAACATCAAGGACCTTGCGAGGTGTGCCGTCGGGTTTTGTTGTATCCCACGCAATTTCACCCGTAAAGCCCGCTAATTGCGCCACAAGTTGCGCTAATTCCTTAATGGTCAGGTCTTCACCTGTTCCAATATTCAGGTGCTCTTTTGCATCGTAGGTATTGCCTAAATGCACAACTGCCGAAGCTAAATCATCGACATGTAAAAACTCACGCTTAGGTGACCCCGTGCCCCACAAAGTTTCGGTAGCAACGTTATTCTGCGCGGCTTCGACAAAGCGGCGAATAAAGGCAGGAAGCACATGTGATCCCTGTAATTCGAAATTATCCCGTGGACCATAGAGATTTGTAGGCATCAATGAGATCCAGGTACGGCCATACTCTTTACGGAAAGATTTAATAAGTTCTATTCCAGCTATTTTTGCAATTGCATAGGCAGAGTTGGTCTCTTCAAGTGGGCCGGTGAGTAGATATTCCTCTTTAATTGGTTGAGCACAATTTCGTGGATAGATGCAGCTGGAGCCAAGAAAAATAAACTTTTCTACATCTGCTGCGTGCGCCGCCTCCATCAGGTTGCTTTGAATACGCACATTATCGGAGAGGAATTCAACGGGATAAGCGTTATTTGCACCGATGCCGCCCACCTTGGCAGCAGCATCAACAACCAGCGATGGTTTTACTGATTTCAAGAACGCGGTCGTGGCATCACGATCGAGCAGGTCGACAACTTTTCGGTTGATTGCAACCACTTCGGCGCCGGTGGCCTGATAGGCCCGCACAATTGCAGAGCCAGCAAGGCCAGTACCGCCTGCGACCACGATTGTCATGGTCAGAGTCTAGTTCTGCTTCCTGCGATTATTTACTTTTGGGTGAATTCAGCAGCAAGTAACTCTGCGATTTGTGCAGTATTTAACGCTGCACCCTTGCGCAAATTATCGCCACATACAAAGAGGTCAATTGACTTTGGGTTATCCAATGACTGACGGACACGGCCAACCCAGGTCGGATCGGTTCCCACTACATCGGCAGGTGTTGGAAATTGCATCTTCTCTGGATTGTCATAGAGGAATACTCCCTCCGCCTTTTTTAGCGCCGATTGAGCTGCTTTCCGTGTGACAACCTTGGAAAAGGTTGCGTGCACTGTAAGTGAGTGAGTAGTAATGACAGGAACGCGCACGCAGGTTGCAGCCACTTTAAGTTTTGGCATACCGAGAATCTTTCGTGACTCGTTGCGAACTTTAAGTTCCTCCGATGAATATCCAGCCTCTTTAAGAGTACCGGCCCATGGAACAACGTTCATGGCAAGCGGTGCTGGAAATGGCCCCAAATCAGTAATGGTGCCACGAAGATCTTCGGTTACTGATCCAAGGCTCTTACCAGCAACCTTTGAAATCTGATCGTGCAGCGCATCAATTCCAGGTTGCCCAGCACCCGATGCTGCCTGATAAGAAGAGACAACAAGTTCTTTCAAGCCAAACTTCTTATCAAGTGCGCCCATGGCAACGATCATGGAAAGTGTTGTGCAATTCGGATTAGAGATAATTCCCTTTGGACGCTTCTTTACTGCCTTCGGATTTACTTCTGGAACCACAAGTGGCACCTTCTTATCCATGCGAAATGCCCCAGAGTTATCAACAACGACAGCGCCGCGCTTTGCCGCAATTGGTGCCCACTCGGCCGAGATTTCATCTGGAACATCGAACATGGCAATATCAATGCCATCAAAGGCTTCTGGTGAGAGTGCTACAACTGTGAGCTCTTCACCGCGACACATCAATTTCTTGCCGGCACTGCGAGCAGATGCAATCAGGCGAATTTCACCATAGACATTTGCGCGCTTGCTCAAGATATCGAGCATGACTGTGCCGACCGCACCTGTCGCTCCCACTACTGCAAGTGATGGGAGTTTCTTCGCACTCTTTGCCTTCTTAAGTGTCATCGACCTGTTCCTCCATAGACAACTGCTTCGATCTGATCGGCATCGAGACCGAATGCGGTGTGGGCAGCCTTTGCCGCGCGCTCAACATCTGCCTGGCGAACGATGACTGAGATGCGAATTTCAGAGGTGGAAATCATTTCGATATTGACTCCAGCATCGGCCATGGCCGCAAAGAATGTGGCTGTCACACCTGGGTGCGAACGCATTCCCGCTCCCACAAGTGAGAGTTTGCCGATTGTGTCATCATAAATAATTGAGGCAAATCCGACTTCGCCTTGAATGCGTTGCAATACCGTCGTTGCCTTCTGTCCCTCAGTCTTTGAGACGGTAAAGGAAATGTCGGTCAGGCCGGTAGCGGCGGCAGAAACATTCTGGACAATCATGTCAACGTTAATGTCGTTATCGGCAATGGCTTGGAAGATTCGTGCAGCAACGCCGGTGCGGTCCGGCACACCCACGATTGTGACTTTAGCTTCTGACTTATCGTGCGCTACGCCAGAAATGATTGCTTGCTCCATGGTGCCTCCATCCGGATGGTTTTCAACCACCCATGTTCCTTCGTTAGGTGTAAATGATGATCGAACGTGAATCGGTAAATTAAATCGGCGGGCGTATTCAACACAACGCAAATGCAGAACTTTCGCACCGGCTGCAGCAAGTTCTAACATCTCTTCATATGTCACAGTCTTTAATTTGCGCGCAGCTGGAACAACGCGTGGATCGGCAGAGAAGACGCCATCGACATCTGTAAAAATTTCACAGACATCAGCCTCTAGCGCTGCAGCGAGTGCGACCGCAGTTGTATCGGACCCACCACGGCCTAAAGTTGTAATGTCTTTTGTATCTTGGGAAATTCCTTGGAAGCCGGCAACAATTGCAATAGCCCC
>NZ_JBBAMU010000012.1:0-28562 GCF_040402315.1 Candidatus Planktophila sp. | reverse complement strand
ACTGAAGGTATGCGCTTTGACAAGGGATATGTTTCACCATACTTCGTCACAGATACCGACCGCATGGAAGCAGTTCTAGAAGATGCCTATGTATTAATCGTGAACTCAAAGATTTCAAATATTAAGGACCTAGTTCCAGTACTTGAAAAGGTAATGCAATCAGGTAAGCCACTTGCCATCATCGCTGAAGATATTGAAGGCGAAGCACTTGCAACCCTCGTTGTGAACAAGATCAAGGGAACATTTCGTTCGGCTGCGGTTAAGGCGCCAGGCTTTGGAGATCGTCGCAAGGCGATGCTGCAAGACATTGCCATCCTTACCGGAGCTACCGTTATTTCAGAAGAAGTTGGCCTCAAGCTAGAAACTGCCGGCCTAGAACTTCTTGGTCGCGCACGCAAGGTTGTTATCTCTAAGGAAGAGACCACAATCGTTGAAGGCGGCGGAGATGACGCACAGATTAAGGGACGCGTCGCCCAAATTCGCACCGAGATCGAAAAATCAGATTCAGATTATGACAAAGAGAAGCTGCAGGAGCGGCTGGCCAAGCTTGCTGGCGGCGTTGCTGTCATTAAAGCTGGCGCTGCAACTGAAGTTGAACTCAAAGAGCGTAAGCACCGCATCGAAGATGCTGTGCGCAACGCAAAGGCTGCCGTTGAAGAAGGAATCGTCGCCGGTGGCGGCGTGGCACTCCTTCAGGCAGCAACAGCGGCATTTAAGAAGTTAAAGCTGGAAGGCGATGAAGCAACAGGTGCCAAGATTGTGGAAGTTTCAATTGAAGCTCCACTCAAGCAAATCGCTATCAATGCCGGTCTTGAAGGCGGAGTTGTTGTAGAAAAAGTTCGCAACTTAGCTGATGGTTTTGGACTCAATGCTGCTACTGGAGAATATGTAGACATGATTAAGGCTGGCATCATCGATCCAGCTAAGGTCACACGTTCTGCTCTGCAAAATGCTGCATCCATCGCCGCACTCTTTATTACAACAGAGGCAGTAATCACCGATAAGCCTGAGCCAAAGGGATCAAACCCTGCGCCACAAGGCGGCGGGGATATGGACTTCTAAATCCATAGCGTAAAAAGTTAGGCAAGGCCCTCGAGATTAACCTCTCGGGGGCCTTCTGCTTTACGATTAGCAGATGAAGTCATTTAACGCAGAATCCGTAGCACGCGATGCCGCTTTGGCAGATGCCGAATTTGCGACTCAGGTTGGCGACTTCGTCTCTGTTGAATACGATGACGATAATCGCGTAGCGACATATCTTTTTGATGCTGTCATTGCCGGCTATGTCGGATGGCGTTGGTGCATCACACTTGCCAAAGTAGATAAAGATGCCGAGCCAACTATCTGTGATGTCGTTATCTTGCCTGGCCCAGATTCACTGATTGCACCCGATCACATTCCTTATATGGATCGCATCTTGCCGGAAGATATTGAACCGGGCGTTATTGTTCCAAGTATTTTGGAAGATACTCGACTTGTTCCTGGTGTTAACGCACTTGTGCAAGATGAAGACCTTGATGCAACCCAAGTATTTGATTTAGGTTTAGCGCGTCCTCGTGTTCTTTCCATCGAAGGTCGCGATCAAGCAAGTAAGCGTTGGTATTCAGGTGACCGCGGACCGAATACACCCCTGGCACAAGGTGCCCCTAAGCCATGCGCATCATGTGGATTTTTCTTACCTATCGCCGGTTCATTACGTTCCGCATTTGGCGTATGCGCCAATGCGATCGCACCTGATGATGCCCGCGTGGTTTCGGTTGATCACGGGTGTGGGGCTCATTCAGAGGCAACTCTGTAAAACTTTTACGCCTAAAACCCGGTAGCACGCCCCATCGCAAATACGATAAAATAGCATCCTGTCCGAATCCCCCGGCTACTAAACGAGTACCGTAAGAATTTAAGGAGTAAGTGCAATGCCTACCGGAAAAGTTAAATGGTTTTCCCTTGAAAAAGGCTTTGGATTTATTGCATCCGATGAAGGCGAAGATGTCTATCTAGCCGGATCAGCACTCCCAGAGGGCGTATCAACTGTTAAGCCTGGAACAAAGCTTGAGTTCAGTGTGATTGATTCTCGCAAGGGACCACAAGCAATGTCTGTCCACATCATCGATGCGCCAGTTTCACTTGCAGAGAATTCACGAGTTAACAGCGATGATCTCGCGGCGATGATTGAAGACACCATCAAGATTCTTGATCGTGTTGGAAATGGTCTTCGTCAAGGACGCCATCCATCGGGTGCTGAGGCAGAACGCCTTGGGCGTGTTCTTCGCGGTATTGCTTCGCAACTAGAAGCTTAAATACCGCTACGTCTACTACGACGTATTGTGTAACGAATTCCGATAACGCCTAAGACGGCGCCGACCACACATGTCCAGATGATTTTGGATTCGGCGCCAATAACTACTGCAACAGCGCCGGCAGCAATCCAGGCGATAGTTCCCACTGCAATAAGAGTGACTACATTCCTGATATTACTTGCCATAGTTAAAGCCTAACCCTACTTACCAAGAAAGATAAGGGCGACTAGTGCGATAAGTGTGAGGGCAGTAATAAGTCTGCGGCTCTTATAGTTCATGTGCTGGCTCCATATGCGAAGGTATAAATTCAATAACGGCATATGCGATCATCATCAGGACCGGCACCATTAAATATGCGCGAGAGATACCAAGGTGATCACCCAGAATTCCAAGTACGAATGGGGATAAACCAATTGCACTTCCTGCCGCCAGGGAGTTCTTTCCCATTGCTAAATCTGGACGACCGTCACTGAGGCCAATCAGGCGCAAGGATGAGAGCGTGAACTGACTTGATACACCAATGCCAGTAACTAGTAGCGAGAAGAAGCTAATTGTTAAGTTGTGTGAAAACCATAAGCCGGCAAAACCAAAGAACTGTGTGGCAATAAATATTTTCAGTTGTGCATCAATTTCCCATTGTTTAAGCAGAATCGGTCCATACCAACGCCCAATTGCCATGCCAGAGCCAAATGCCACAACTGCAAGAGTTGCGATGGCAGGTGTGGCATCAGTACGGTCACGGATAAGTGCTGCCGCCCAGAAAGAGATGGCGAACTCACTAGCAATGCAAGCAAAGAAACCAAACCAGGAGATCCAGAAGTGGCCGGAAAGCTTGCCACCTTGTGGTCCATCTTCTTGCGGCACATGCGCCTGCTCATCTCTAATTCTGCGAAAGAAAAATAGATAGAGCACGAATGGCAAGACAGCCAAGATTCCGATGCGCCATTGATCTCGGAAACTATCTGCGACCAGTCCCACAGTCAGCGTGCCGATGACATAACCGATAGAACCAATCGCATTTGCTTGCGTGAGCGCCACCGCTGATTGCTTACCATAGTGCCCCGTCAGTGAAGTGACAAAGTTATTAATGACAACTGAGACTCCAAAACCGGCAATAAGTGCCGCCAGAATTGTGAGTTCAACTGGAGGAGCTGCAACAAATCCGATCAGGCCGATGGAGAAAATGATGAGACCAATCCACCCAGTACTAGAGCGACCAAATCTATGCACAAGATGCGAATTAGAAAGACCGGCCATGATTGAGGCAACACCCATTGCAGTTCCATGAAGACCAGCGATAGTTAGCGATGTTCCCTGGTCTGCGCGGAGCAGCGGTTGTGATGGACCGAATGCTCCTAGGAAGATATTGACAGCCGCACCTTGTAGCGCGATTGTCCAGAAAAAGGAGTCGCGCTTTACTTTATTGGGCATGAACTAAAGCTGGGAGACGACAAAGTCGATTGATGCTGTGAGTGCATCAATATCGGCTGGGTCGACAGCGGGGAACATACCGATGCGAAGCTGATTCTTACCGAGCTTGCGATATGGCTCAGTATCCACAATTCCATTAGCGCGCAGGGCTGCCGCAACTGCTGTGGCATCAATAGCATCATCGAAGTTAATGGTGCCGACAACGTTAGAGCGCTGGGCTGGGTTAGTAACAAAAGGAGTTGTGTAGCTGGTCTTTTCCGCCCAGCCATAGAGACGTGATGCCGAATCTGCACTGCGACCGGCAGCAAACTTCAGGCCGCCATTGGCATTCATCCACTTCACTTGCTCATCAAGTAGCATCAAAGTGATAAGTGCTGGCGTGTTATATGTCTGATCAAGTCGTGAGTTTTCAATAGCAATGGTGAGATCAAAGAATGCCGGAATCCAACGGCCGCCGGCCTTAATCTTTTCTGCGCGGGCAATGGCAGCCGGGCTCATGAGTGCCAGCCATAGTCCGCCATCTGATGCAAAAGATTTCTGTGGCGCAAAGTAATAGGTATCAAATTCTTTAGCGTTCACATCAAGGCCGCCCGCAGCAGAAGTTGCATCAACTAGAACGAGTGCGCCATCTGTTCCAGCTGGGCGCTTGATTGGCATCGAGACACCTGTTGAAGTTTCGTTATGTGTTAGTGCATAGACATCGATACCGGCTTCGGCTACTGCTTCTGGATGAGAGCCGGGCTCAGATTTAATAACAGTTGGTTCGCCAAGAAATGGAGCTTCCTTGGAAGCGCTGGCAAACTTTGATGAGAATTCACCGAAAACTAAGTGCTGTGAACGATCTTCAATCAAGCCAATGGTTGCGATATCCCAAAAAGCAGTAGACCCACCGTTACCGAGAATGACTTCGTAGCCTTCAGGTAGGGAGAACAGTGATGAGAGACCTTCGCGCACACTTTTAACAACGTTCTTCACCGGCTTCTGTCGGTGGGATGTTCCAAGAATGTAATTCGCACCGGGTGCAGTTAAGGCAGCAAGTGCTTCGGGACGAATCTTTGATGGACCACAACCAAAACGTCCATCACGTGGCTTGAGGTTCTCAGGAATTTTGATCTCTGCGCTCATGGGCAAAGACTAAGGGTAGTAACGACTTACTTCCCAATCCGAACTGGTGTCAGCCCGCTCATATCGCAGGCGATCATGTAAGCGGGAGTAACGCCCCTGCCAGAATTCGATGCTGATTGGCGTAACGCGATAACCACCCCATTGCGGTGGGCATGGAACTGTTGTTCCTTCCGGCCATTTTTGCGCAGCCCCGGCATAGCGCTGTTCAAGTTCTTCTCGAGATGAGAGCGGGGCGGATTGCGCAGATGCCCAGGCACCAATCTGAGAATTCCACGGACGAGTTGCAAAGTAATCTTCCGATTCTTCACGGGAAATCTTTGCTGCAAATCCGCTGATCGAAACCTGTCGCTCCATGGCATACCAAGGAAAGAGAAGAGTCACTTGGTCATGTAATTCAATCGCTTGTGCTTTACGAGATGAATAGTTGCTAAAGAAGGTAAAGCCACCAGCTGATACATCTTTGAGTAAAACTGTGCGCGTGCTGATGGCATCGGCGCCGCGGGCATCACTACCTAGGGTTGATAAGACCATCGCATTAGCTTCAACAATAAAATCATTAGCCGCCGCTTCAGTAAGCCAGCCATGAAATGCGGCAAAGGGATCAGCCGGCAAGGACTCAAGTCCGACCTCTCCATAAGAGCGGCGCATGGCTCTGATTGCATCGCGTTCCATCTGGCTCATAGATGTATCGAACCTCACTTTCGGCGTGAGTGCATCCCCGTCTGATGTGGTGGCCAGCACCCCTTCGATAGGTGCAGAATTGCCCTAGAAGTGAGAGATAAGAAGTCGATATTGAGGGAGCCCACTGTGTCAGATGATTTCAAGCCAGGTCTGGAAGGCGTAATTGCATTCGAATCTGAAATTGCAGAGCCAGATAAAGAAGGTAGCGCCCTGCGCTACCGTGGCGTTGATATCGAAGACCTCGTAGGACGCATTTCATTTGGAAATGTCTGGGGACTTCTTGTCGATGATGAATTTAATCCTGGCCTACCAAATGCCGAGGGATTCCCACTACCTGTTCACTCAGGTGATGTTCGCGTAGATATTCAATCCGCGATTGCAATGTTGGCACCAGCTTGGGGCTTTAAGCCACTACTTGATATTTCAGATGAAGAAGCACGCGACAACCTGGCCCGCACATCAGTGATGGTTCTTTCTTACCTAGCACAAGCTGCGCGCGGAATTATTGCAAAGCCAGTATCTGAGGCAGAAATTGATAAAGCCCACACAGTTGTGGAACGCATGATGATTCGCTGGCGCGGAGAACCTGATCCAGCACACGTTCGCGCAATCGATGCTTACTTTGTATCTGCGGCCGAACACGGCATGAACGCTTCCACATTTACCGGTCGCGTCATTGCATCAACTGGCACCGATGTCTGCGCCGCACTTTCGGGTGCTATCGGTGCGATGTCTGGCCCACTACACGGCGGTGCACCATCTCGCGTACTTCACATGATTGAAGAAGTTGAGAAGACAGGAAATGCAGAAGCCTATGTAAAGGGACTTCTTGATCGCAAAGAACGCCTCATGGGATTTGGTCACCGGGTATATCGCGCTGAAGATCCACGCGCTCGCACACTTCGTCGCACCGCAAAAGAATTGAACGCACCACGTTATGCAGTAGCAGAAGCACTAGAAAAGGCAGCGCTAAAAGAACTTCACGAGCGCCAGCCAGATCGCGTACTCGAGACAAACGTTGAGTTCTGGGCGGCAATTATTCTTGATTTCGCAGAGATTCCATCACCACTGTTTACATCGATGTTTACCGCTGCCCGCACTGCAGGGTGGTCTGCCCACATTCTTGAACAAAAGCGCACTGGTCGTTTGATTCGTCCATCAGCTCGTTACGTCGGTAAGGCTCCTCGTAAGCCAGAAGATGTCCAGGGCTGGGATGCAACCGTCGAGCAGCTTCACAAGTAATTTCAGGCACTATGCGAAACATCATCTGGTTTCGCCGCGACCTGCGCATTGGTGATCATCCGGCGTTGCTAGCGGCGATGGAAAACAGTGATGAGGTTGTGCCGCTCTTTATTCTTGATAAAGCACAGATTGCAGAAGCTGGGCAAAAGCTACTTGCCTATATGGGGCAATCGCTGCGCGCACTTGATGAATCACTGGGAAATACCTTGCACATTATTGAAGGTGATCAAGTCGAGGTCTTAAAAGAACTCATTGCACGGTATGACGTGAAAGAAGTTCATATCTCGGCCGAGTATGAACGTTATGGCGCGATGCGCGATGCGCGAGTAGAAGCTGCTGGAATTCCACTTATTCGTACTGGCTCGCCTTATGCAGTTGCACCAGGTCGGGTACGCAAACCAAGTGATGACACACCGTATAAGGTCTACACACCTTTCTACCGTGGTTGGCGCGCACATGGATGGCGCGCACCTGCGGCAACACCAAAAAATATTAAGGCACCTAAGCCACCAGTTGAGTACCGAGCATTTCCAGATTTTGTCATGCCAGCTCATGTGCGCGTGATTGAGGCAGGCGAAGCTGCTGCGCTCAAGCGGTTTAAGGAGTTTTCGAAGAAGGGTCTTGATTCCTACGATGAGAACCGAAACTTTGCCGGCATTGATGGCACCTCAAAGCTGAGTACCTATTTAAAGTTTGGCGAGATTCACCCACGCACCTTGCTGGCAGATTTAGATGAAAGCAAATCACATGACACATTCCGGAAAGAGATTGCCTGGCGCGAGTTCTATGCCGATGTGCTCTGTAATAACCCGAATACTGATACCGAGTACTACGCACCGAAATTTAAAGAGATGCGTTATGACAAGCCAGGAAAGCAATTTCAGGCTTGGTGTGCCGGAAAGACTGGCTATCCATTTGTCGATGCTGCCATGCGCCAATTAGTGCAAGAGGGATGGATGCATAACCGCACCCGCATGGTGGTGGCATCTTTTCTTGTCAAAGATCTGCATTTAGAGTGGCAGCTAGGTGAGCGCTTCTTTGCCGAGCACTTAGTTGATTACGATGTTGCATCCAATGCCCACGGTTGGCAATGGACAGCCGGCACCGGCACTGATGCCTCTCCTTATTACCGTGTCTTTAACCCAATAGAGCAAGGCCGGCGCTTTGATAAAAACGGTGACTACATTCGTAAATATGTGGCAGAACTTGCGCACTTAAGTGCGGCTGAGATTCATGAACCCTGGCTATTTCTTGATGGGTATTCACATAACTATCCAGAACGAACTGTTGATCATGCAGTGGAACGTATTGAATCACTCGAGCGATTAAAAGAGATTAAGGCAGATAAGCCCGAAAAACCGTTGTAGTTCTCTCGCACCTGCAAATGATTCGCAATTTTACTTGATGCCATTACTTAACTATCTTTTCCCCTGTATTCGGCAATCAAGCAAAGGGGTCAAGATGTTCTTTACTAAACGTCGCATTATTGACTACTGCCGCATTTCAACAACAAGTTGCTGATTTAACAGTTATTTCGCCCCACGTTTTACCTAAGCAATTTTTTATATCAAGAAAAATACAACCAACTAACAGAGGAAAAAAATGTCAATTTCAAGAAAAGTATTAGCTGCCGCAGCAGTTGCAGCGCTCTTTACATCAACTGGTGTTATTCCAGCTGATGCACGTCCAAAGAATCAAGCTCGCGCAGTTGCGCAGCCTGATTGGCTAGAACAGAATATTGATAACCCAAATGTTCGCATCATCGAGGTAAGCACTGAGCCTGGACTTTATGAACGTGGTCACATCAAGAACTCGATTAAGTTTGTCTGGCACACCGATTTAGTCGACACCGTAAATCGCGACATCATCAGCCAAGCTAACTTCACCGCACTAGCACAAAAAGCTGGAATCAGCGATGACACCACCGTTGTTCTTTACGGCGATAAGAACAACTGGTTCGCCGCATGGGGAGCGTGGATATTCAATATCTACGGTCAAAAAGATGTCCGAGTTCTAGATGGCGGAAGAGTCAAGTGGGAAAAAGATGGTCGTGCTCTCACCTCTGCTGTTCCAACATTTAAGGCCGGTAACTTTGTGGCAAATAATGCTGATAAGAATCTTCGTGCCAGCTTGGTAAAAGATGTTCTTCCGGTAGCGAAGAAGACAAAAATTGCAGCGCTGATTGATATCCGTGGCGCAGATGAGTTCAGCGGCAAGCTCTTTGCTCCTCCTAGTTTCCAGGAATTAGCAGTACGCGCGGGCCATATCCCAGGTGCAATCAACGTCCCATGGGGTTCAAATGTAAATGCTGATGGAACTTTTAAGACAGTTGCAGAACTTAAGAAGCTCTATGCTGATAAAGGCGTAACTGGCACAGATCAGATCATTACGTACTGCCGTATCGGTGAGCGTTCATCACTGACCTGGTTTGTACTCAGCGAAATTCTTGGATTCCAAAAGGTAAAGAATTACGACGGATCATGGACTGAGTATGGAAACTCAGTAGGTGTCCCAATTAATAACCCTTCCGGAACAATTTGGGGAGCTGCGTAATTAGCACCTCACAGCAGTCAGAGAAGAGCCCCGATCAACTCGGGGCTCTTCTTCCTGTGTGGACTCGCGCGGAAAAGATTCGAACAACTATCTCACTTGGGGTAATAGCTGCGCTATTAGCAACTGCATTCGTACTTTCATCATCGGAGAACGCTTCAACTGCTCCAATCTCACTTCTGATTGGCGCCAGCCTTGGACTATTGCTTGAACGTGGTCGATTCTGTTTCTTCTGCATTTTCCGTGACGGAATTGAAGATAAAAACACCACGCCATTTCTATCAATTCTTATCGCGATTGCTACCGGATCTATCGGTTATGCAATCATCTTTGGCCAATTTCTCCCCGATACAACAACTGAACGCCTGCCACCGGTGGCCCACATTGGACCTGTGAGTTGGGTGCTTGTACTTTCTGCCTTCGCATTCGGTATTGGTATGGCTCTTTCCGGCGCCTGCATTAGTGGACATCTTTATCGTTTAGGGCAAGGTTATATTCGGGCAATCCCGGCGCTGATTGGAACACTCATTGGTTTTGTTCTTGCATTTCTTTCCTGGAATTGGCTCTATCTGAATGCAATCGCAGATGCGCCCACCATTTGGCTGCCGCACTACTTTGGATACTCAGGTTCGCTCATCATTACCTTCATCGCCCTCATTGCCCTAGCTCAATTTGTTATTAGAAAAGGCAAGAACCCAGATCCACTTCGTGCTTCCTATGCTGGTCATATTTCTATCACTGGCTCACTTAAGCGAGCAATAACTGATCGTTGGAGCCCAATCACAACCGGGCTGCTTGTGGGAGTTGTTGGAACTATCGCTTACCTACGAGTTGAACCGCTAGGTGTCACACGTCAAATAAGCACGCAGGCAAGAACATTTATGACTGATAGTAAAATTGGTGATGAAACTCTCGTCGGTCTAGATCGTATGGCTGGATGTATTGCCGTTATCTCCGAGACCATCACCAATAACGGTTGGTTGATTCTCGGAATCGTGGCCTCATCATTTGCAGCAGCCCTTGCCGGCAATCGCTTTAAGCCGGCGCTTCCTACCGTGCGAAATGGCGCCACAGCGCTGCTGGGTGGAATTCTCTTAGGTTGGGGCTCAATGATTTCACTTGGTTGCACGATTGGAGTTCTGCTCTCAGGCACACAGGCATTTGCACTCTCTGGTTGGGTCTTCTTCGCCTTTGTATTTCTTGGCAGCTGGGTCGGAATCAAGTGCAAGCTTCACACGCTCTAAGTTAATGGCGCGAAAGAACCCCAGCACCAGTTCGCTTTGCTTCATACATGGCAGCATCAGCACGTTCTAATAAGTTTGATTGGCCATCATTATGAGCGTGGCCAATGCTGACGCTAATAGTGATGGTATTGCCACGGATAATAAATGGATAACTTAAGGTGGCTTGCAGCGCAAATGCTGCCTCTAAAGTTGTTTCGTAGCTGCCATTAATTAGCACACCAAATTCGTCACCACCGAGTCTGGCAAGTACCGCACCTGTTGGCAGCGATCGACTAAATCGCTGCGCCACTTGTTGCAAAATCAAATCTCCCACCTCGTGGCCATATTGATCATTTACTGGCTTAAATTCATTTAGGTCAAGAAGTAAGAGCGCACCTTCTGTCTCTGAATATGTAGCAAGTTCTGCCACTAAGCGACGACGATTGGGAAGTCCGGTCAGCTCATCGGTGCGCGCTAGTACCTTCTCTTCCCCAAGATTTCGTGCTTGTCTAATTACTATCGTCATTCGGATGAAGGCTAGAAAGAGTGTGGCAATCGTAGGAATCAAAATATAGATAGAGAAGATTCCCGGTCGCAGCGCCATCAGTGCAAGAAGTGTGGGGCTGATAAATATTGAGAGTGCAATAAAGACAGGATGAATTGTTATTTCAGATGTAGTTGCACTCTGTGCATGCCAAAAGGAGTTAGCAATTATGACAATTCCTATCAGCCAGCCATCATCGGAAATCTGACCGAAAGTGTAATTATTATTGACTGAGAGCCATAAGTAGAACAGATCTGATGCGCTAAAAATAAGAATTCCAAGAAAGAGCAAGAGCGCACGCTTCTGTAGTCGATGAGTGACCACTGCTATCGCGGCCAGTGTAAGTAGTAATAAATCCGATACTGGAAATAGCAGTGAGAAGAATTGGTCTTGCACATCAAAGATAGATTCTGGAAATACTTTTGAGAGAAAGAGTGCTGTGGCAATTGCTGAAATACCGAGCCCAAAGATCACTGAATCGAGCACTTCTATGGGATTTAAGCGACGCCCACGCGAGAGAGTTCGAGGGATTGCAACGAGCAAGAGTGGGTAGAAAAAGAGGTAACTGAGCTGGGCTAGAAATTGTGAAGTGTTGGAAAGCGGGTAGAAATCAGCGTAGCTATTAAGTAGTGAACCAACGCCCCAGAAACCAATGGCAAGTGAAGCGGTCGCAACCGCAACCGGGTCATTACTCAGAGGTGCCTGAGTAATTGCTGCGATAGCAAAGAGCCAGATTGCGTTGTAGGCAATGAGATCTAGGGCGAGCGAGTTGCTCTGGATAAAGAGTTTAAGAACGAGATGAAGCAGTAGAAGTGCCACCGAAAGTAATCTGATGGCGCGGTACACCTAAGAAGTAAACAGGGGGTATTAACCCCTAATGAATAGGGGAAGCGTTACTGCAACTGATAGGGAGGCTTAGTAGCCCTTCATGCAGAGTAAGCCTGCAGATGATTTTGCATCCGAGACGCTATCTTTAAATGCAGCTGGCGCGCTGACTAAGAGCGCCTTCTTTGATTCAAGATCTTTCACTTGGGCAGAGAGCTTTGATTTGGAGCCACTTAGAATTAGGACTGCCCCTGCAAGTTTTGATAGCGCGCTAATAAGTGCCAGCTTTTCAGCCGGAACAGTTGAGGCATTCATAGCTGCCTGTGATTTTGTCACCTGCGCGCGAGCATTTTCATAAGCCGTAGTCACACCCGCAAGAGCTGAAACCGCTTTCTCAAGTTCAGCGTCAAGTTCAGCAGTCTGTGCCGAGATATCACCTATGCTCTTTTGCGCCTTAACAGCGGCCTGGAATTGAGTAATTGCGGTAATGCACTCAACAGATAACCATGTGAGTTTTGAATTCTTAACCATCGCATTTTTAGCACACTTGTACTTATAGCCAGAGACAGAAATTGTGGCATTGAGCTTTGAACAGGCAGTCCCGTTGCTAATCTTGGCAGCAGATGCTGGCGCTGCGAAAAGTCCACCAGCGATAACTACAGCTGAAAGTAATGTGGCTGCTAATTTGCGGGACATTGTGATCCTCCGTCGGTTATGCGGTAATGGTAGCGATGCTGACTTAAATTCCCGGGTAAAGGCTCCCTTTCCAGCATAGAAAATCGTGTGAATTTTGAATCTCAAAATGCGTGTATGATTAAGTCATCGAAGCACCCGGCATCGATGTACTTCCCCCAAAGTGCGCCAGATGGCCACTTACTTGCGAGTCTTATCAAGACCCTGATGGCCCTAGTTCAACTAGCTGGCCGATCTAACCGAGACGCGCTTGTCGTCTCGATTGGTATCTATTTTCATGTCTCTACAAACACGTACCGCTGCCCCCGGCAAAGCTCGTCGCGCCGCAAAAGGCAAGCCCCGCCACACAAGCGCCCAGAAGGCTGCGCGTAAGACCGTAGTTGCTAAGCCTGCTGCTCGCGGAACTGCCAAGCGCAGCGCGGAATCAAAGCCGGTAGTAGCCAAGTCAACTATTGCCAAGAAGGCAGCTACACAACGTTATTCAGATCGCGAAGTTGTCACTAAGAAGGACGTTCGTTTAGCTGATCGTTCAAAGCTACGCGCACAACGTTTTCAAGAGCGCACAGCTTCAAAGTCAAAAGATATTGAAGGTGCACCAAAAGGTAATCCGAAGCAGAGTCGGGAAGAGCGCACATTCGGAAAACCAGCAAAAGCATTTAAAGGTTCTGCTCCAAAGCGTGCTGAAGCTACATCGCGTTCAGCAAAGCCAGTCTCACGTGCGGCAAAGTTTGTCGAAGATCGGGCAGAGCGCGCATCACGTCCATTCCGCCCAGATCGTCCAGAGCGTCCAACGCAGTCAGATACCCGTCCAACAAATCGTCGCGAGGCAGTGAAGGCAAAGATTGCACGCTCTGATGATGGTCGCCCAAACTTTATTCCACAGAAGCGCGAAAAATTTAATCCAAGTGCGCCACGTGGTGCAGCAACACGCAGTGCATCATCACGTAGCGCGGCACCAGCTCGTGACACAGAGACTTCACAGCGTCCAGCTCGCGACCGCCGTAATGATTCACCAGCCTATGCCCGTGATGATCGTCGTGCATCAAAGACTCATTCAAATGCAGCAACTGATTTCGGCGCAGATGATAATTACATTTCAGTAAATTTAGCTGATGCCAACTTGGTAGAGGCGACACCACTTACAGAGGTAACAACTACCTTCCGTGATCTAGGAATCGCACCGGCGCTTTCCAATGCTTTAAGCGCCCAAGGAATTATGCATCCATTTCCAATTCAGATTGCAACACTTCCAGATGCACTAGCTGGCCATGACATCTTAGGACGCGGACAAACTGGTTCTGGAAAAACTCTAGCTTTTAGCCTTGCCCTACTGACAAATATCAGCGACAAGGTTGCGCGCCCACATAAGCCACTGGCACTGATCCTGACTCCTACCCGCGAACTCGCGCAGCAAATTGATGAAGTACTTCGTCCACTAGCACGCGCTGTTGGCCACGAATCTGTAGTTATCGCTGGCGGAATGCCATATGCAAAGCAGATCACTGCCATGCGCAAAGCAACCGCAATCTTGGTGGCAACACCAGGTCGCCTGATTGACTTACTTAATAAGAATGAAGTTCAGCTTGATCAACTTCAAATCACAGTTCTCGATGAAGCTGATCAGATGGCAGATATGGGGTTCTTGCCGGTTGTGAAGGAAATTCTTGATCAAGCACATCTCGGTGGGCAGCGTCTGCTCTTCTCAGCAACCCTTGATCGCGGTGTGGATTCACTTGTTAAGCAGTACCTAAAGAATCCAAAGACACACTCATTGCAAAATGACCGTGCTTCGGTTTCAACTATGGAACACCATGTCCTCCAGATGCACCCTGGCGATAAAGATGACATCACATCCCAGATTGCGGCGCGTAACGGAAAGACAATTCTTTTCGTTAAGACACAACGTGGCGCAGATCGTTTAGCGGACAAGCTTGCTAACGCAGGAGTCCCAGTTGGCGCACTGCACGGCGGAAAGTCGCAAGCGGTGCGTACTCGTACCCTTGCCCTCTTTAAGGAGCAAGAGAATTCAGCGCTCGTTGCAACAGATGTCGCAGCACGTGGTATTCACGTTGATGGAATCTCACTTGTTGTTCACGTAGATCTTCCACAAGATCACAAGGATTACTTGCACCGTTCCGGTCGTACAGCTCGCGCTGGTGAATCAGGAACTGTCGTCACTCTTTCCTCATCAAAGAATTCACGAGCAGTATCAGGACTTCTCACCCGCGCAGGTGTGACACCGAAGTTCCATGATGTTCGCCCGCTTGATGAAAAGCTCATGGTCCTTACTGGAGCACAAGAGCCAACCGGAGTTCCTTATATTCCACCTATCGTTGAACGTAAGAGCCCACAAAGTGGATCACGTTCAGGTGGCGGAAATCGCCGCGGTGGCAGCAGTGGTGGATATCGCGGTGGCAATAGCCGTCGCGGTCGCTAACTAACGCTTCGTCTTTCCTTCATCGAGTCGAACTCGGCGGATAAGACCCCTTGGTGTAATTGAAATAATTGCCATAAGTAATTTGTACTGCCATCCCGGAATACTGACCGGCTTATTTGCTTGAGCATCTTTCCAAGACTGCGCCACTAATTTATCGGCGTTAAGCCACATGAAGCTTGGCAGTCCCTTCATCTTCATTCGTGCACGCTTATGAAATTCGGTGCGAGTAAATCCCGGGCAGAGGGCGGAAACCTTTACTCCGCTGCCCTTTAAGTCTGCGCTAAGTGATTCCGAGAGCACCGTTAGATATGACTTAGCAGCGCTATATGTGCCACCGGCAATAAAACCAGCAACAGATGACACATTAATAATCGTGCCAGATTTACGCTCTTTCATCCCAGGCAAGATCACATGCATCAAACGCATGGGAGTGCGCACCAAAACATTGAGCAAATCTTGTTCATCGCCTAAGTCACTTGCCGTAAAGACTTTATTGATTGCAAAACCAGCGTTATTAATCAGTACTTCTATCTCATAGCTCTGGATGTACTTCTCAACTAACTTCACCCCACCTTTTGTGGCTAGATCTGCGGGCAGAACAAATGTCTGAATTCCATACTTCTCACGTAATCCAGCAGCACGTTCGTGTAGCCGGACTTCATCACGAGCAACGAGTGCGATGTTGTAACCCTTGGATGCAAGTAAACGCGTAAAGCTTTCACCAATTCCTACAGTTGCACCTGTCACAAGAGCCCATTGCGCCATTTAAATAACTATTCCCTGTGTATCTTCATCGCGAATGTGCCAGGAAGAGCCGTACTCCTTAATTAAATCAAGGAATGGTTGTGCGGCAAACCACTCTGGGCCAGAAATTCCTTCCGGCTTCCATTGCCCGTTTGCAATAAGCTCGAGGGCAATCATGGGATTAATCGCGGTCTGCCACACCACAGCCTGATTGCCGTAGTTCTTCATCGACCACTCGTTATCAACGACGTTATAGATATAGACAGCCTTTGGTAATCCATCCTTACCCAAACCTTTTACTAGCGTTCCTGCACAAGTTTTGCCATGCATGCGATCACCGATAGTTGCCGGATCAGGCAAGAGTGCGGCCAGTAAGTCGCGTGGTGAGACTTCCACACTTCCCACCTTCACCTTTTCTTTCTTATCAAGGCCAAGGGTGTGAATGGTTTTGAGAGTCTCGATAAATTGCGCACCAAGGCCGTACTTAAAGCGCACCTGCTTAGCTTTCACTTTCTGGGGAATGAGTACAACTTCTTCATGCTCGACATTGACACATTCAACCGGGCCAATCCCATCTGGAAAATCAAAGGTTTCGATTTCACTAAATGGCTCAGTTGTATACCAACCACGACCTTCTTCATAAATCAGCGGAGGATTAAGGCATTCCTCGATTGTGGTCCAGATAGAAAACGATGGCGCGAAGTCATAACCATCGACAGTCAGGTTCGAACCATCCATCACCGCTAAGTAATCAATACGTGAGAAGAGTTCATCTTGGGCATAGCGCGCAAAGACATCGCTCATGCCTGGCTCGATGCCCATACCAACAACAGCGTAGATTCCTTTATCGCTCCATATCTTTTGGCGAGCAAATTGCTCATCACCTAATTTGATTCCAGGTTTATTAGTTGGGTCAGTGGGATGTGCAATTGATAGCGACATCGCCATATCCAGGTAATGCACGCCTTCTTCTTCGCAGGCAAGAAAGATTGGCATAACAAATCGTGGGTCTACCGCGTTGATAACAATGTCGGGAGTTGCTTTGCGAATCAGGGCACGGATGTTATTCACATCAGAGGCATCGACTTCTTGCGCCGAAAACCTGGGATCATTTACTTTTGCTACAGCTGCTTGGGCCCGCGCGAGAGCGTAATCTGCAATGACCATGGATGTAATAAAGGGTCTACGCGCTGCAATATTTGCTATTGCACTGCCAACTCCGCCTGCGCCGATAACGAGCACTTTCATGGGTGGCCTCTCATGCTTGTTAATTCGCACATTGATATGCGTGTGGGTATTACCCGTGTTCAGGGAAGGTTATCTCTACCGATAACCTTTGCCAAGCATCTTCCATACGTGATGGTGCCCACGTCCCCGTAGCTCAGTGGATAGAGCAACCGCCTCCTAAGCGGTAGGTCGCAGGTTCAACTCCCGCCGGGGACACAAATTAGATCTTAGGAAAATATTACTGTGCGCTGACCGACGATAAAGATTCGATCTTCGGCGAATAACTTAACTGCTCGCGCAAGAACGCGACGTTCAATATCGCGGCCACGAGCAATCATCTCTTCCGGTGTAGCAGCGTGATTTACGTGTGCCACATCTTGTTCAATGATTGGCCCCTCATCTAAATCAGAGGTAACAAAGTGGGCGGTGGCGCCAATGATCTTCACGCCACGATCATGAGCCTGGTGATAAGGCTTAGCACCTTTAAAGCCAGGTAAGAATGAGTGATGAATATTAATAATCTTTCCTGGCATAGCTACACAGAATTCCTTTGAGAGTATCTGCATATATCTAGCTAGGACCACAAAATCGATTTTGAGTTCGGCAATCTTGGCTAGCATCACCTTTTCTTGTTCTACCTTTGAGGCTGCGGTGACTGGCAGATATAAGAAGGGAATCCCGTGTGATTCAACCAGTGACTGCAAATCTTCTCGGTTAGAGATCACTAGTGGGACTTGAATAGGAAGTTCGCCTAGTTCAAGTAGATACATCAAATCTCTGAGACAGTGGCTCTCTTTAGTGACAAGAATAAGTGCGCGCGGCTTTTCATCTGTTGGCCTGACATGGAGTGAGGGGGAGAATTCTCCTAGCTCTTCAGTCAAACTCTTCTGTGCGGCATTTAGGCCTTGCGATGTTTCAAAGCGAGTGCGCATAACAAAAGTATTTGTGTTGTTATCTGTGAATTGTTGATTCTCAATGATATTTCCACCGCAGTTCAGCACAGCTGAAGTCATCGCATGCACGATTCCTGGCTGGTCTGCACATTGCAGGGAAGCTATGAGATCCATAGCCCAAGGGTAAAGGTAACTAGTGCGTAATAGTAAATCGCTGCATCCACTTTGGCGCCCACCAGTTGCGTTCTCCAAATAGGCGCATTAACGCAGGCACCAATAGGGCGCGAACGATAGTGGCATCAAGAATTACCGCCAGTGCCACACCAAATCCCATTGATTTAATCGATGTGACGCCACTTGTGATGAAGGCGGCGAAGACCACGGCAAGGAGTACTGCGGCGGCGGTAATAATGCGAGCAGATCTTTGAAGACCAACGGCAACAGCTTCAATATTAGATTTGCCGGCTAGATGTTCTTCTCGGATGCGAGAGAGCAAGAAGAGCTCATAGTCCATAGAGAGACCAAAGACTACGACCGCAATTAAAATAACAATAGATGTATCAAGTGTTCCAGTGAGAGTAAATGAGCCGACCAGCCATTGCAGATGACCGTCAATGAAGACCCAGGTGAGGACACCCATTGTTGCTGCCAGCGAAAGCACATTAAGTAGTACCGCCTTGATGGGAAGGATGATGGACCCGGTAAAGACGAAAATCAATATGAAGACACTGAGTGCAATCCAACCCAGTGCCCATGGCAATGTTTTGGAAATACCGTCTTGTGAATCTGTGTAGTCAGCTGCAACTCCACCAACTAAAGTTCCAACAGGTGCCTTGAGATCACGGATATCGTGAATCAACTTCTGGGCATCAGGAGTTCGTGGCAACATCGAGTGAAATGCCACAAGGCGAATATCCGTGCCAATTACTTGCGGTGGCTGGACTGCCACGATTCCAGAGACAGTGGCAATCTCTTGTGAGTATTCGCTAATTTCAAGAGTTTTGCCGGCGCCATCAAAGATAATGATCTCTACCGGATTATTTGTCTGTCCGGCAAATCGATCAGCTTGCAGCGCCGTTGCAATCGCTGCCGGATTTGATGCTGGCAGCATGCGTGAATCACCTTGTGCAAATTTAATATTTTGCACTGGCGCGGTGAGAATTCCTAGAATCACCAACGAAAGTATGACTACCGCTGTTGGGCGTTTCATCACAAATCTAGCGGTCTGCGCCCAGCGGCCATCTTCCTTAGGAGTAATGGAGGATTTACGGATTACTCCTTTATCAATTCTTGTACCTAAGAGAGCCATGATTGGTGGAAGTCCACACAGTGCGCCAACGACTGCCAGGGCAACTACCGAAACTCCCGCGTAACCAAAAGATTTCAGGAAAGGAAGCGGGAAGAAGGTAAGTGAAACCATAGTGACTAAAACAGTGAGCCCTGAATAAAAAACTGTTTTACCCGCGGTTGCCATGGTGGTGACAATCGAATCTTGCACGCTCCTGCCGTGGTGAATTTCTTCGCGGAAGCGGTTGACCATTAAGAGCGCGTAATCAATACCGAGGCCAAGACCCATACCGGTTGTTAGGTTCAGCGCGTAGACGCTGACATTTGTGAAGAGTGAGATCAGGTAGAGAATAAAAAAGGCCCCGATAATTGCAGCTACACCAACAATAAGTGGCATGGCAGATGCGGCAAGGGCGCCGAAGACGAAGGCAAGGAGAATAAATGTCAGTGGAATAGATACGATCTCGGCAATCTTCAAATCTGCAGCGATTTTTTCCGAGATTGCATTTCCTACGACAGCAACTCCGCCTGGATATAAAGTAAAGCTTCCATATTTGCCTTCGTACTTATCCTGGAAAATTGCGCCGAGTTTTTGACTCTCGGGTGAAAATGCATCTGCTTCACCATAAATTAATATGTAGGCAGCTCGACCGTCTTTAGATAACAGTGTCGCTTCCCCACCTGAGCTCCAGTAGGAAAGAGTCTTAGTAACGCCCACTTCGCTGGCTATCTTGGCCTCTAGCGATTTTGCCTCTTGCACAACATTTGGACTAGTCACATCTCTGCGCCCGGCATCAACTACAACGACTACAGAGGGATCGTTAATTTTTAAGTCATCTCGTAGGTATTCATAGACTTTGTAAGAATCGCTATTTGGATCTGAATACCCGCCAGCATCAAGGCGGCTAAAGATGAGTGAGCCAAAAACACCTGAAAAAATTATTCCGATGATAAAGAGGGCTAGCGCCGCTTTTTTCCGGCGGACAAGCAAGTGCCCAAGGCTCTCAAACATGGTCATAAGTATGTAGGATTCGATTATGAAATTCGAATTTAGTCACAGGTGTTCTCGCACATGAGTGATGTGTTTCCGATTACAACCGAAGATGAACGCGACCCGAATGAAGACCAGAAGGAAGATCGCAAGCGTGAGGAAGAAATTAGAGGGGATAAACCCCCACATCATGACGAGTAGTTATTCAGTTGCAGCTGCAGGTTTTGATTCAGTTACAGCTGCCGGCTTTGATTCAGTTGCAGTTGCAGGCTTTGCTACCGAATCAGTCTTATAGAAACCAGATCCTTTGAAAACAACACCAACAGATGAATAGACCTTGCGAACTTCACCCTTGCACTCAGGGCACTCGGTTAGTGGTTCTTCCGAAAAACTCTGGAACGCCTCGAAGGGATGGTCGCAGGCGTTGCACAAGTATTGATAAGTAGGCAATGTGTAATCTCTCTCAAGAGGGGTGTCTATGCCTAAGTCTAAAGAAGTGAGACGATAGGCGCGAATCCACGGGATTCACGAGCGCAGGGGAGATTTAAGCAGTGAAGCGAATGAGAGCAATCGCACTTATTGCCGGGATACTTTTACTGAACCCGCAAACGGTATTCGCTAACACTCTGGTCGCAACAACTCCGGTCGCAGGTGCATCACTGGAGAGTGCACCTAGCGCTGTAACAATCACGGCAGAAGTTGCCCTTATGGATGCTGGCAACGAAGTCACAGTGACTGATCCATCAGGTGCTCGAGTTGATGATGGCGCGCTGACAATTGATGGAGTCAGCGCCGTAGTTGGCCTCAAGCAACTTGTTAAGACAGGAATTTATACAGTCAACTATTCACTGTTGGCAGAAAATGATATTCCACTAGTTGGAAAGTTCACCTTTAACTTTGCAGAGCCAACTGTAGTTGTGCCAGTTGAGCCACAACCAATACCAACACAGTCAGCGACACCTTCGGGAAATAATGTGGGTACAACAACCTTTGTCCTTGGACTCTTACTTGCAGCGCTCGTCGTCACCTTCGCACTTGCACGATATGCTCGAAAGATTTATAGGGAGCGATGAATTTTCTGTCAGCAGATCTGACTCAGGCAAGTTCTCTCATCAGCACTTTTGGGACAGTCAATAAGTCTTTACTCATACTCTCGGCTTGCGTTTTGGTTGGCGTGCTTCTCTCCTTTGGTTTTTTGCTGATTGAACACGGCGGTAAATTACAGAGCTCGGCCGGCAAATTACGAAAGTTTGGCTTATCCGCTGCAGGTATCTGGCTGCTTACAAGTTTCCTGGAAATAACAATCACCCTGGCAAATATTCTTGACTCTTCCCTCGGTGCAGCACTTGAACCCACAACCTTTCGCTCATTTATCACTCAGGTAGATCTGGGAAGATTCCTCTTCGCCCAAACTATTGCCGCTGCAATCGTGCTGATTGGGCTCAGCTTTATCACCACCGCACTGCAATCAATACTCTTTCTAGCAATCACTCTGGTGGGTCTAGTTGCACCAGTATTTCAAAGTCATGCAGCAGCTGCAGGTTCTCACGCGCTGGCAATTGGTTCCCTTGTAGTGCACGTGATTGCACTGTCTCTGTGGGTGGGAGGCCTCTGTGCAATTGCGCTACTTGCAGATGCTGATCGAAGAATCGCTCTGCCTCGTTTTAGCCAACTAGCGCTATGGGCAGCAATAGCCGTTGTTATCAGTGGGGTCACAAATGCGTGGTCGCGGTTAGATTTTGCACAGGCCTGGTCAACTTCCTATGCCCGCATTGTTATTGCAAAAGCATTGCTCACTACGCTCTTAATCTTCATCGGCTATCGAAACCGACGCAAACTTGCACAGGGTGTGCAAACCGGTTGGTCGCTACTGACTCGAGTGATTGTCTATGAAGTTCTGCTTATGGCAGTGATAGTTACTCTTGGTAGTTGGCTCTCTAAGACAGAGCCACCGGTGGGTGCTGAAGTTGCTGACAGCCCTGCAGTTGCAATTGTAGGTTTCCCGGCACCGGCTGCGCCAAACTTCGCACGCATTCTCACTGTTTATGATCCAGATGCACTGATGATCGCCATTCTAATTACTTTGGTTGCACTCTATATAAAAGGCGTAGTTATCTTGAAAAAACGTGGAGATGCTTGGCCGGTTGGTAGAACAGTTTCTTTTGCACTCGGTATTGCAGCAATTGATTTTGCAACAAGTGGCGGCTTGGGCGTTTACGCGCTCTTCTCTTTTCAGTATCACATGATTGCTCACATGATTCTAGGAATGCTCGCCCCGATTGGTTTGGTACTGGGTGCACCACTTACGCTTGCACTGCGCACACTTCCGCAGGGTCGCACTCCCGAGGAACGCGGTGTTCGCGGATCACTGCTGGCAGCGCTGCATTCTAGGTATTCGGTCATAATCACGAACCCACTCGTCGCACTTGCCTTGTTTGACGGTTCTCTTTTCGTTCTCTATTTCACCAATCTCTTTGGCGATCTCATGCAGAACCACACCGGTCACTTCTTTATGAATGTGCACTTCTTACTTGCTGGCTATCTCTTCTTTAGTGTAATTATTGGAATTGACCCAAATCCGCGCAAGGTTCCACACGTGGTTCGCATCGTTATTTTATTTGCCGCAATGAGCATTCACGCCTTCTTTGCCATCTCATTACTAGCAACATCTACCTTGATTGATGGCGGTTACTACAAATCAATTGCGACCCCATGGGTGACAGACTTATTAGCTGACCAACATGCGGCTGGCTCAGTAGCATGGGCAATGGGTGAAATACCAGTACTTCTTGCCATCACCGCAACCTTTATCCAATGGATGCGCGATGATTCGCGCGAAACTAAGCGGATAGATCGCAATGAAGCCCGCATGGCGGCCATGGGTGAACCAGATGACTTGGCGCAATACAATAATTATCTTGGTAAATTACAGCGCCGTAGCGAGAGAGAAGGTCAGCAATGAGTCTAGAAAATATCTTCACACTCCCTGCTGAGTACAACGATCTGCGCCAGAGCGTGAGTGCGCTGGCTGAAAAAGAGATTGCACCTTTTGCGCGCGCTGTTGATGAAGAGCATCGATATCCGCAAGAAGCACATAACGCACTCGTGAAATCTGCTCTCTTTGCCGCCCATGTTCCAACTGACAATGGTGGCGATGGTGCAGACGCGCTTGCCACCTGCATCATCATTGAAGAAGTAGCTCGAGCATGTGGTTCGTCATCCCTTATTCCGGCTGTGAATAAATTGGGATCACTTCCTCTAATTCTTGGGGGAAGTAAAGAACAGAAAGAGCGTTGGTTACGCCCGCTGGCTCAAGGAAAAGGTTTCTCCTACTGTCTTTCAGAATCTGAGGCAGGTTCTGATGCATCAGCGCTAAAGACAACGGCAGTGCGCAAAGGCGATGGTTGGGTTATTAATGGAAGCAAGAAGTGGATTTCTAACGCAGGTGAATCTGAGTTCTATACAGTCATCGCACAAACTGATCCATCACTTGGCGCAAAGGGAATAACAGCATTTGTCATCGAAAAATCTGATGCTGGAGTTTCATTTGGGGCACCCGAGAAGAAGATGGGCTTTCGCGGTTCGCCCACGCGCGAGGTGTATTTCGATAGGGTAGAAATTGGTGATGATCGCCGCATCAGTGAAGTGGGCAAGGGATTTTCACTTGCTATGGACACCTTGGATCACACTCGAATTACTATTGCAGCCCAAGCCCTCGGTTTAGCGCAGGGCGCCTTTGATGTGGCGAAGAAGTATTCCCATGAGAGAAAACAATTCGGAAAAGAGATTTTCGACTTTCAAGGCGTGCAATTCATGTTGGCAGATATGGCTATCGGTATCGAATCTGCCAGACAACTCACCTACGCGGCTGCTGCCAAGAGTGAACGTGGTGATAAAGATTTACGTTTCTTCTCTGCCGCAAGTAAAACCTATGCCACCGATACCGCTATGAAGGTAACGACAGATGCAGTGCAGATTCTTGGTGGTTACGGCTATGTCTCTGACTATCCGGTCGAACGCATGATGCGAGATGCCAAGCTCACCCAGATTTATGAAGGTACTAATCAGATTCAGCGAATTGTGATTGCTCGAAATCTTCCCTAGCTATCGCTGAAAGCGGATAACTACATTTGGAGATGCTGCGGCATGAAGCGGGATATCCCACTCCTCGCGTGGTAGATCTTCACTAGAAATTTCATCAGGATGAATAAGCCCGATTGAAAAGGCAGAAAATTGTGGGAGCGCCTTGTCGTAATACCCGCCACCTTGTCCAAGGCGATATCCACTGCGATCAATTCTTAGAGCGGGCACGACAATGACCTCGACATCGCCAAGTTCGGTATCTGCCTGTCCTATCGGCTCCGCAATTTTCTTAGCCTTTGAAATCTGACTTTCATCGCCATCCCAACGCACCCACTCAAGATTGCTCCCTTTTATTTGAGGAAGAAGCAGAATTTTTCCTTGATTAATCAGTTCCAGATTCAGGGCTCTTGTGTCGGGTTCATCTGCATATGAGATGTAGCTCGCAATTTTTGTCGCTTTCGCAATTTCAGCTATGTCAGCAAGATGTTCGAAAGAGTGTTCTAGGTAACGTTCACTTCGCTCGCGACGGTATCGAGTACGAAGGTCGGCCTTTTCTTCGCTGATACCCATGGAAATCCCCTAGAAATTAGTGCAGTGCAAGTAAGGTTAGTGATTATGTCAGAAGCTGCGCGCGTAGATGAAGTTCTCGCTTCACTCTTAGAACTTTGTCGCCCCCTCGAGCCATTTGATATGCCACTTCTTGACGCCCACGATGCAACCCTTGCCGAAGATATCTATGCCGGTGAGCGCTTGGTGATGAAAGCCGGCAGCCGCATCCGTTCCACCCAAATCGGATTAGCTGCATCGATCGGCCTTGATCACTTACCCACACGACCACACCCACGAGTTGTTGTTATATCAGCCGGCCCCGATCTTGTGGAACCAGGAGTTCCGCTTAAGGCAGATGAAGAGTATGAAACAAATTCTTGGCTGCTCACCACTGCCGTACGTGAGGTCGGCGCAGTTGCATACCGCGTTCATTCAATCCCAGATGATGAATCCCAACTGCAAGATGTGATTGAAGATCAACTAGTACGAGCTGACCTTATCATCATCAGTGGTGAACGCCACGATGATTCTTTTGATCTCATTACAAGAACTCTTGAAAAAATTGGTGAGATCAAGACTGTGGAACTCTCAATCGAATCAAGTGGTCGACACAACTATGGCACTATCGGTCCAGATAAGACTCCGGTAGTTACCCTGCCGGGAGATCCCATCGCGGCATACATCTCTTTTGAGCTTCTGGTGCGCCCCATGATTCGCACCATGCTCGGAACAGCAACAATTCACCGACCATCGCTAAAGGCAAAACTTGCAAAAGCAATCACTTCGACAATTGGAGTTCGCTCTTATGTGCGGGCTGTATTAAGTGAAGACGGAAAATCTGTCACACCACTGAGCTCACAGGATGAACAAGCAACCTTGTCAGATGCGAATTCACTAATTGCAATCAGTGAGAGTGAAACCAATCTGTCTGTGGGAGATTCAGTAACTGTAGTTGTGCTTGAACGCCGCTACATCTAAGGGCAGATAATGCAACCAGCTAAGCTCTCCGGAAGCGAAGTGACACTACGCCCCATGCGATACCGGGATAAATCGCAGTGGAGTCGGGTACGAGCAGAAAATCGCGAGTGGCTAGATCCATGGGAAGCCACCTTGCCAAATATTCCCTCTGGTAGCCCGTCCTATGAAGACTCCAGTGTGCGCCCCACCTTTTTCCAAATGGTCAGTCTCTTTAGACGTGAAGCGCGCGCTGGTCGTTCGTACTCGTTTCTTATCTGGCATCAAGAGAATCTGGTGGGTCAAATAACAATGGGGGGCGTCATTTACGGCGCCATGCGTGGGGCGCACATCGGTTATTGGATTGATCAAAACTTCGCCAACCGTGGATTTACCACCCAAGCGGTAGAACTCATCTCTGAATTCGGTTTTACCCAACTTGGATTACACCGCATCGAAATCAATGTACGACCTGAAAATAGCGCCTCATGCAGAGTTGCTGAGAAAGCGGGCTTTGAATTCGAAGGATTTAAGAAGGCTTTTTTGCATATTGATGGAGCTTGGCGCGATCATAAATGTTTTGTTAAAACTAACGAATTAATCCATTAAACCCCCCTCGAAATCCACAGAGTTAAGGGGGTGCACCTCTAACCTTTATCCATCATGGCTTCGGGAATCATCTATTTGGCAATCATCGGGATGTGGGTTGCCTATTTTCTACCCCGTTGGGTCCATAATAAAAATGAATTTTCTGGAAAAAGCGTCGAACGTTATAAGAGCGCGCTACGAGTCGTAGCTAGCGCTACACCAGGTGCCCAAATTGGAACTGGGGCAATTTACACAGATGTTGATCGCGCTGGGCGAGTTGCACAGCAGCTTATGCGGCGCAGAATTATTTTTATCATCATTTCGGTAACATTCATACTCACGACGGTAGGTGCAATCATGCAAACATTCACATATGTCGCAATTGCTGTTCCAGCAACAACCTTAGTTCTATACATCGCACACGTGCGACGTCAAACGGGTAGAGCACAGATTCTACGACGTCGCGTTGATCAGCTACACAAGCGAACCGAAGGTGTCTCGCACACAAATCTTGCAGCGGTATTAACAAATAAGACAACAGAAGTTCACGTCTCAAAAGAGCATTGGATCCCATTTGCCGAACGCGAGTTAACTGGTGTGACGGTGCTACCTAAAGGAACGGCGCAATCACGCTCTGAATGGCAACCAAATGAGATTCCCGTTCCCACATATGTGAATGCTCCGAAGGCAGTCACTCCAAAGCGCTTAATTGATCTCACCGAGCCTGGCAAGTGGACAGATGAGCAGGAACAATTAGAACGCGAAGCGCTGGCAGCAGCTGCTCCTTCGCGTGATGAGATTTTTGATCAGCAACTAGCCGATGAAGCGGTGCAGAAACTTCGGGATATCCGCGCTGCAAACGAATAAGGTAATTAAATCCAGCTGGGAAACCACATTCTGGCCTGCCATGCATCGTAGGTAATTACCTCACCTAGATATATTGGCAGGAAGTAGACGAAGTTGAGAAAAATCAGAGTAAATAAGGTTGCGACAATCACTTCACCGCTTCTTTTAAAGTTACTGAGAATTGAGCGGACTGCGAATACAAGAGCCAAAATCAGAAAAGGCTGGAAGATAATTGCGTAAAAGGTAAAAACTGTCCGTTCTTGAAAGAAGAACCAGGGTAAGTAACCAGCTGCTAATCCAGTGATAATGATTGTCACTGCTGGATCGAAGTGACGGGTAAAAAATGAACGTGCCCAGAGTCCGATAATGAGTGAAATCGCGGCAATACCAAGCCACCATAAGAGTGGTGTGCCGAGTGCGATTACTTCTTGCGAACATGAACTCGCACCGCACCCCTTGGGTGAATCATAGAAAAACGAAGTGGGTCTGCCCATAACTAACCAACTCCATGGATTGGCTTCGTAGGTATGTTTTTCAGTGAGTCCGGTATGAAAACCCAACATCTGTTGGTGGTAGTAAATGAATGAGTTAAGAATATTTGTCGAGTGATCTCTAGCCCATCCGCGATTACTGGCAAACCAACCTGTCCATGACGTTACATAGACAACAATGGGAATAACAGCGAACTGTAGAAATCGTTGCACAGTTGGCTTGACCAAGTTTTTTCCGGTGTGATGTGAAAAAGCTCGATAGAAAGCGATCAGCCCAAAGGCAATAATGAAATAGAGAGCGCTCCATTTTGTGGCAAGAGCCAATCCAAGTGCCAGACCGGTCCACCAATATTGTTTTGTAATGAAGAAATATGTGGCAAGGAGAATAAAGAATGTTAGAAAGTTATCGAGAAGTGAAGTTCGCGAATGAACCAGCGCCAAACCATCTAGTGCCATCAGTGCACTAGCGAGGCCAGTTAGCAACAAATTTCTCAACAGCTTATGTGCAACGAGAGCAATAATAATAATTAGTAGTGAGCCAACGACGGCGGTGGCAATCCTCCATCCAAAGGGATTATCACCAAAGACTTTAATTCCGCTGGCGATCATCCATTTGCCAAGTGGGGGATGCACAATAAATTCTGGCTGAGTCCCAGAAACTTCTACCCCGTATTTCAGTAGATCTCGAGCACCATCGACGTAGTAGACCTCATCAAATATGAAGCTCTTTATCGAACCGAGATTCATCACTCGAAGTGCGAGTGAGATAAGCGCAATTACTATGGGAGCAATCGCTGCAATCATACGCAGAGAATATGGGAGTATTCGCATATGGCACTAGTTCTTGCTGCAACTCCTCTG
>NZ_JBBAMU010000011.1:0-28719 GCF_040402315.1 Candidatus Planktophila sp. | reverse complement strand
ACGAGTCCGAACAGCAAGTCGTCATCAAAGGCCCTCTTTGCAGTTCTACTTGGAATTTTGGTAGTAGGAGCAATTGTTATCACTAATTCAAATAAAGATAGCGAAATGGCAGCACCTGAAGCAACAGAATCTGCAGCACCTGAAGCAACAGAATCTGCAGCACCCGAGGAAACTCCGGCTGTGACAGATGCCACTAACACAACAGGTGAGGCACCATCACGTTTTATTGGAAATTGGAAAGACAGCTCGAAGTCAGTCATGGTCATTACTTGGAGGGCGCCAGCTGGAGAAGTAAAGGGTTACTCAGTAGAGACTCGAGCAAACCTCAGTGAGTGGAAAGTTGTATCAGAGGTTTCTGCAACAACTATGGCGGCAGAATTTGCTAAGACTGCAACCGAAGGATCAACTTCATTCCGCGTTTCAGCTGTCTACCCAGATGGTTCACTCGGAGTTGCAACACCATTCGGCTTTGCCGGCCAGTTCGAATAAAAGTTATAGAAGAAACCCCGACCAGCATTGGTCGGGGTTTTTTCATTTCAAATACTTAAGAATTTCTCCAACATAGACTGCAACACCTGTCGGCACTAAGTGAATTCCATCGGGTGCAAAGTATTCGGGATGGCCCATAGAAATTGAATTCCAATCAATCAGTGTGACTGTGGAATATTGCTGGGCGATCTCGGTGACCAGTGCATTATTTCCATCTCGCCATGGTCTTGATACTGCCGTATTCACCACAATCACTTGAGGCTGATCTTTTACAAGATCGAATATTGCCTGCACATCACCGCGATTTAATACCCCGTTATTGCCCAAGTTAAAGATCACCGATGAATTACCAATTTCAGCCTTATCACTTGTCATGACCTCTAGAAGTTCAGGAGCCTGTCGTCCAATTCGCGCATTCATCACCGATATTGGCTTTTGCGCACCAAGTGAAGATCGAATTCCCAAGATGACCGAATCACCTGTCACCCAGAGCCCATCCGATTCCGGGGCACTGATTGAAACCGTTGGAGCGGTGAGAGCTTCTTCTACGGCAGCGCGTTGTTCATTGCCTATCGAAACTGCGCGAACGCTGACAACAGTAGCAAGTGCAAGTACAACAACGAAAACAGCGGCAAAGGTACGTGTTTGTCGCGAGCGTTCTTTTTTAGTTCTGTATTTAAGTCCTTTAAGCCAAAGTTTGAGAGCTCCTCGACGAATTGGCTGTTCCACATATCGCAAAGAAATATCAGCTAGCGCAAAAACAATAAGAATACGAAGTGCATAAAGCGCCCACATCTGACCAGCTAGATCAACACTCGGGCGAGTAACTTGGAAAATTATCCAATGCCATAAATACATCGCATATGAACGCTGACCAATCCACACCAGAATACGATTTTGCAAAATCGGTGCGAAGCGAGACGCTGGATGAACAACCGACATGATTATTGAGGCTCCGAAGAGTCCAGCAAGTGGGAAGGCAATTTTGTATAAAGTCGGTTTGGTTTCATCGATAAGTAAGAAAGTTGCGATGATTCCAATAAAACCAAAGACACCAATTCCGTCGATGAAGTCCTGAGCCTTCTTACTTACATTGATCGTGAAATTCTGTGGAATCCAACTTACGGCAAGTGCTGCACCTAAGAACAATCCAATGCTGTGGGTATCTGTACCGAAGTATACGTGGCTCACTTTCGACGCATTTGAGGCATCGAGTGAGAATGAAACAAGAAGCAGCGTGATACCGGAGGCTGCGGCAATAACAAGTGCGGCAATTGGTATCCGACTTTTACCTAAGCGCTTGAGAATAAAGTAAAGAATGAGCGGCCAAAGAAGGTAAAACTGTGCCTCAACTGCAAGTGACCATGTGTGCTGAAGAAGAGGTGGCCGGCCGATACTTTCGAAATAATCTTGGTGACGCGCGACCAGCCACCAATTCATAGTGCCTGTGAGTGAAAATGGCATATCTGTGAGAAGTCGCTTGATGGTATCGGGCGCCCAGATACCTATTGCAATGGTTGTAGTGGTCACTGTGAAGATGAGGGCTGGCAGCAATCGCCGAGCTCGCGCAAGGTAAAAGCCGCGAAGATCAAGCCCACCGCTCTGCTCAATAGAATCAAGGAGCAAACGTGTTATTACATAACCAGAGATGACAAAGAAGAGATCAACACCGAGAAATCCGCCCGGAATCCAAGTGAAACCCAGGTGATAAAGCATCACCGCAATTACTGCCAGTGCACGAAGCCCATCGATTGCAGGGATGTATTGGATACCGCGATTGGCAGCCATATGAATTACTTGCGCTTAGTAGCAGATTTCTTAACAGGGCGCTTTGCAGCAGATTTTTTAGAACGTTTAGGTGCACTTATAGCAGCGCGTGTGCGCTTACTCGCTACGGCAATTGGAGCAGATCTTTTAATAGTTCCATCTTCATTTAATGCACTAGCAACTACATCGCTCATCTTACTTAAGCGAGCAAAGGCAGAATCTAATCGGTCACGAGATTGTGCGATTGCACTCTCGGCAGCAGATAGCGCTTGATTTTGCGAGCGATAGAGACGTTCAGTATCCGTGATGATTTCGGCAAGCCATGCTCGATACTCGTTGACGTTCTCAGATGCTTCACCGATTACTCGTTCAGCTTCACGACGCGCAGCTGCGGCAAGTGCAGCAGCTTCGCGGCGCTTATTCTCCATAACTAGATCTGCCTCACGACTTGCCTCACGAACCAGCTCGGCTGCTTCAAGTTCAGCTACCGAAATATATTTACGCCCTCGAGTTTCAGCTCCAGCCAGGACGCTTCGTGCCTTGTTATCGGCACCCTCAAGAACATCTTTAGCGGTACGTGATGATTCAGAAATGACACGGTCGGCAGTGGAAAGTGCCTTTGCCTCGCGAGCTTGCGCTGATTTGATCATCGCCATTGCTGTTTCGGTGGCAAGGATTTCAAACTCTTCCCGAGTAAGACCAGTGATATCGCGACGTGAACGTAGATCAGCTAATTGAGATTCAAGATCACGAATGCGATCAACAGGGTTTGCAATTGGTTCACGATCGGTTTCTTCACGGAAACCCACCCAGTTGCGGAAATTCTTCTCTGCCATTGTGAGAACTCTCATTCGCGGTATCGACTCGGATATTTATCACTAGGCTTCACGCCCCGTGAGAGACCTAGATTAGGGCATTGCGCTACTTTCGGTAAATGGCGAAAGAGACCGCTAGGTACTGCGAAATCCATGCTGCGAGCACAAAGATGTGAAAAAGCTCGTGGAAACCAAAGTACTTGGCGTTGCGCCCCGGCAATTTCAAGGCGTAAAAGATCGCCCCGATGGAGTAGAGCAGCCCCCCGATAAGAATAGGAATTAACACCCATAAACCACCCTCGCGATAAAGCTGCGGGGTATAGATCACGGCAACCCAGCCGAGTACTAAGTAATTGGCAACATAGAGCCAACGTGGTGCGCCCACCCAAAAAACGCGGATGGCGACGCCAAATATTGCGCCAATCCAAATCACTGCCAGCAGAATATTTCTATCACGGTTATCAAGAAGCGCAACGGCAAATGGGGTGTAAGAACCAGCGATCAGTAGATTTATATTGGCATGATCCCAGCGGCGCCAGATCTTCTTTTTACTCGGCACCCAGGGCACGCGGTGATACACGGCCGAAACGCTAAAGAGCATGATGGCTGTGATGGAGTAGAGCGCAACGGCAAACTTCAAGGATTCTCGACTAAGAATAAAGAGAACAAGTGAAGCGATGATGACTATCGGGGTGGCACCCAGGTGAAACCAACCGCGCAGTTTGGGTGGCTTCACAGGCAGATCCGAACTCATGACGAGCAGCCTAGGGGTTTTCTAGGTCGCGCACTGATTTAACCAGCAACGACAGCGTTGCGGCAATGAAAGTTATTACACCTGTTACGAAGAGAATCGTGTTGATTCCAAAATGCATCGCTAAAGGTCCAGCAATGACAATTCCAAGAGGTGCGATACCAAATGAACCTAAGGTGTCATATGAACTGACCCTTGAGTATGACTCCTCAGGGACGTGGCTTTGCAGAGATGTATTCCAGGAGACTATGAATACTTCCAAACTTATCCCCGAAATGACTCCTGCCAGAATTGAAAAAATAATAGGCAAATCAAATGCAAGAGTGAAATCCCACAGCGCTGAAATTGCAACAAGAACCATTGCAATACGTAGAGGTTTTTTTACTTTTACCTTGAGTATCCACACACCGGCAAGCAACATGCCCACGGAGAGAGCTGCCAAGTTATAAGACCATTCTTTCGGACCGGTCTTGGGGTCACTAAAGTTCAGTGGTCCCAATACAGATAACATCGATTCGAATGCCATATTTATCAAAGCAAATGCAAAGACCATTGTGATTACCCAGGTACGAGAAATAAATTCTTTCCAACCAACAATGAGATCATGCAAAATTCCAGGACTTTTTTCTTTCGCCTTACCCCTGATTGGTAAAAACCAGACAATCACTCCAGCTATAAAGAAGGAGATGGCATCTACGAGAAGTCCCCATCCAGCGCCCAGTGTTGCAACAAGAATTCCACCTGTGAGCGTTCCGATGATGTATCCAAAATTTGTCATCAGACCAATGACGGCATTTCCTTCTTGCAACTTCTCCTTCGGCATTATTTCTGGCAAAACCCCAGACATTGCGGGCCACCAAATTGCGTTGAGAATTCCAAAGAGCGCACCCATGAGCGCCAATAACCAGACGCTAGAAAAGTGAGCGATAAGAGAAATCGCACTGACGGCAGCTATAAAACTTCCAATCATGTCTGCCCCACCAACAAGTCGGTTACGTTGAAAACGATCTGCAAGGACGCCGCCAAATAACATAAATGCTATGAGGGGCAGAAAACGTGCCGCCATGACTAGTGAGAGGTCCTTGCCATCTGCTCCGGGCAGGCTCAAAACTCCATAGGCCAGCGCAATGGGGGAGATTCCGTTACCCAAATTGGAGATGAAACGTGAGATCGCCAGGCTGGTAAAGCCCGGATGGCCTCTGAGTTCGCGCAGCTGAGTGAGCATTCACCTAGGGTAGTCAAAGGAGGTGAAATACCGAGATTTGTCCTCTTTTCCTCGAACCTCACGCTCATCTCCCTAAAAAGTCGCAAAACACTTGCACTACAAGGGTGCTTATTCGCCCGGATTGACGCACAATATTCTCTGTCGGTGGTCGCTGGGGTTCCTCGAGGATTCCAATTGCCATATTGCCGAACGTGCGGACCGCCCGGTCTGCATCGATAAGCACTCACGGAGGCTTAATACATGTTACTTGACAACAACCAATGGAATATTATTTACAACGTATTCTCACTGGGCTTAATTTCAATGATTGCATGCACTGTTTATACCCTGGTATCACAGTCACGCGTTCTACCTAAGTACCGTAATGCTCTCGTAATGTCATCAATGGTTACATTCATTGCTGGCTACCACTATTGGCGTATTTTTGACTCATACAAGGAAGCCTCAGATGGCACGACCGTCAACATTTCAGGTGATCCTGGCGCATTCAACGAGGCATATCGCTACGTTGACTGGCTCCTAACTGTTCCACTACTTCTAGTTGAAGTTATTGCTGTATTGGCACTTGCTAAGGAACTTTCAAGGTCACTTATCACTCGCCTAGTACCAGCTTCAGCTGCGATGATCGCACTTGGTTACCCAGGTGAAATCTCAACTGTCCAGAACACACAGGTTCTATACGGAGTTCTTTCAACAATTCCATTCATCTACATCCTCTACGTACTATTCGTAGAGCTTGGTAAGTCACTCGATCGCCAGCCAGCTGGCGTTGCTGAGACAGTCGGACGTCTACGTCTGCTTCTCATCGCAACATGGGGTGTTTACCCAATCGCGTACATCTTCAACATCGTTGGTGATGCTTCAGCATCATCATTCGTAACTGTTCAGGTTGGATACACAATCGCGGATATTCTTGCGAAGTGTGTATTCGGACTAACAATCTTGAAGATCGCTCGCATGAAGTCACATGCTGAAGGCATGCCAGCAGATCACTAATTACTCATACTAATTAGGCAAGGGCGTCGGGAAACCGGCGCCCTTCTGCTTTCCCAGCACAACCTGCATTACTATCAAGACATGAACATTCAGCGCGTGAATAATTTTCGCATGGGCGCTTATGCCGCTCTCGCAATCGGTCTAATCAATTTTCGCTATCAAACTGGCGCCGATGGTAATCTTCTTAAGAGCCTGGCGTTGATTGTGCCAGGACTTGGTCTACTTCTGATTTCTCTCACACAGCCCGGCAAAATGTGGCTACAAAGCAAGACCGCCGCAGCGATCGGAATCACCTGCGGCGGCCTACTTCTTGCTTACAGTTTGTTTGTTTAATCCCTAACCCTTTGTCGCTTTAAATCCAGCTTCAAGGTCAGCCTTGATATCAATAATGTTTTCGAGTCCAAGGCTTAGTCGTACAAGTCCTGGAGTTACTCCTGCTTCCAACTGCTCTTGCGGTGAGAGCTGAGAGTGCGTAGTTGTTGCTGGATGGATAACAAGTGAGCGCACATCACCAATATTGGCAACATGGCTAAAGAGTTCAAGTGACTCAACGAACTTCTTGCCAGCTTCAATTCCGGCTTTGAGTTCGAATGAAACTACGGCACCTGATCCCTTTGGTGTGTACTTCTTAGCAAGTGCGTGCCATGGTGAAGATGCCAGGCTGGCATAGTGAACTTTCTCAACATCTGGGTGTGCCTCTAGCCATGTTGCGACAGCTTGCGTATTTTCAAGATGACGGTCCATGCGCAGCGAAAGTGTTTCAAGTCCTTGTGCGAGTAACCACGCATTAAATGGTGATACCGCAGCCCCGATATCGCGTAGCAACTGAAGGCGTATCTTGAAGATGTATGAAAGGTTGGCACCAAATGCGCTACCTACACCGAGTGCTTGAGAGAAGACCAAGCCGTGATAACTTGGATCTGGCTTATTAAAGCCCGGGAAGCGATCCTGGTGTTGTGCGTAGTCAAACTTTCCAGCATCAATGATTGCGCCAACAACTGCATTTCCGTGGCCAGATAGGAACTTAGTCGCTGAGTGCACCACTACATCTGCACCATACTCGATTGGCTTAATGAGGTATGGAGTTGCAACTGTATTATCAACAATCAGTGGAACCCCAACTGAGTGCGCGATATCGGCAATCGTTTTAATATCGAGAATTTCATTCTTAGGGTTGGCAATTGTCTCACCGAAGAACGCCTTGGTATTTGGCTTTACCGCCTTCTTCCATGACTCTGGGTCATTTGGGTCATCAACGAAAGTTACTTCAATTCCAAACTTTGGAAGTGTGTAGTGGAAGAGGTTATATGTCCCACCATACAAGCTTGGGCTAGAGACGATGTGGTCTCCAGCTTCAGCAACGTTAAGAACTGCAAAGGTAGTTGCAGCAGAACCTGATGCGAGTAGAAGTGCAGCAACGCCACCTTCAAGTGCGGCAAGTCTTTGCTCCACGGCATCTTGAGTTGGATTCATGATGCGGGTGTAAATATTTCCTAGCTCAGCCAAACCGAAGAGGTTTGCCGCGTGTGTGGTATCGCGGAACTGGTAGGCCGTGGTCTGATAAAGCGGAAGTGCACGTGCACCAGTTGTTGGATCTGCCGTTTGCCCGGCATGAATCTGCAGTGTTTCAAATGACCAATTGTTAGACATAGTTATCCCCATCGCAGTAGATGTCAGATTGATATTCTGACCAGTTCGTCACCCGGAGCACCCCACCGCGGTGGAGGGTTGCCGTCTACTAAGCCGGGGCTAAGACGTAGAACTCGTGAACTAGAACAATATTAACTCGGAAGAAATCAAATGCAAAGTTGCGAGTATCTGCTCTTTGCAAACCCCTTGCAACTCCTTTGCGAGACGCTTATTTTCTAAAGGATAGATCTTTCTTCTTCATCTCTGAGATGAGTATCCGAATTGCATTGGGCCCAATGCCGTCTAAATCCTTGACTAAATCGAGCGAGATTTTTCGCAAGTCACTTAATTTGTAGAGTCCTTCATCAATCAGCGCTCTACGTGCTGGAGCTGCCAATCCGATTTCTCGCCATGGCCCATCGACTTCGGCATAGGCATCGAGATCTGCTTCACCGCGCACATTATCGTTCTGGCTTGTAGCCCGAGCCGCTTTTCTTGCAGCTGCAGCGCGCATGGCTTCGCCACGTAACTTTTTGATTTTTGCTGGTGATTGTTTAGCCATGGCTAATCCTGATGTATCTGATAGATCTGGTGCGGGAGGCGGGACTTGAACCCGCACGCCGAAGCACAAGTTCCTAAGACTTGCGTGTCTGCCATTTCACCACTCCCGCGTATCGCAATGATTTCTCATCGCGATATGGGAGAAGATTACGGGCAACTGGCCCTTGTCACCAAATAACGACGAGCCTAAGCGTGCAACCGGTAACCTTGCACAATGTCGCGCAGTGAAAATTCTTCAGCAGCCTCTCTCGCCGACCAACTTGCCCTCGATATCCAGGTGGTCATTGCCGCATCTTTTGCCCGAGGAGAAATCTCCGGCGAGGTTCCCGCAGTCATCACACTAGAGCGCCCAAAGAATCGCGATCACGGTGATTACGCCACATCAATAGCGCTGCAGTTAGCAAAGGCAGCGGGGAAGAATCCGCGTGAGATTGCCACAATTTTGCAAGCAGCAATCGCATCTATTACAGGAGTGGTCAAAGTTGATATCGCCGGACCTGGCTTTATTAATATCACTCTTGACCGCGCCAGCCAGGCTGAACTCGTTCGCACAATTCTTACCGCCGGCAACCAATATGGGCGCGGCTCTGCCCTGCAAGGTGTGAAAATTAACCTGGAATTTATTAGCGCCAACCCAACCGGGCCACTGCACCTTGGTCACACTCGATGGGCGGCAGTTGGTGATGCGCTGGGTCGAGTATTAAGTGCGGCCGGGGCAGATGTCACGCGCGAGTTTTATATCAATGACCGCGGACGGCAAATGGATTTGTTCGGGCAATCTGTGCAAGCAGCAGCCCAAGGTAATCCGATTCTGGAAGATGGATATCAGGGCCAATACATTGGAGATTTGGCGAAAGAAGTCGTTGCCGCCAATCCTGGAATAACTTCATCAGAAGAGTTTCGCGAAGCTGCCTATCAGGTGCAGCTGGCCCAACAACAGCAAGTCTTAGAAACTTTTCACACCTCATTTGATGTGTGGTTCTCAGAGCGTTCGTTACACGAATCTGGTGCGGTTGAACATGGTGTTGATAAATTGCGCTCGCAAGGACATGTCTTTGAAGTAGATGGCGCAGCGTGGCTGCGCACGACAGATTTTGGCGATGACAAAGATCGTGTAATTGTTAAGGCAGATGGTGAGCTCACATACTTTGCATCTGATACTGCTTATTACATCAATAAACGAGAACGCGGATTTGATATCTGTATCTATATGTTGGGCGCAGATCATCATGGATATATCCAACGCCTAAAAGCAACGGCTGCATGTGCCGGTGATAACCCCGAATACAACATTGATGTTCTTATTGGGCAGCTGGTGAAGATCATGGAAGGTGGGCAAGAGGTGAAGCTCTCTAAGCGGGCCGGCACCATCATTACACTCGAAGAACTTGTGGAAAAAGTAGGCGTGGATGCAGCTCGCTACACACTCATTCGTTATCCGGTAGATACCCCGATGGTCATGGATATCGATGTGCTGCGCCGCAATACCAATGAGAATCCTGTTTATTACGTGCAGTATGCACATGCGCGCATCGCTGGGGTACTGCGCAATACTGCTGAGCTTGGTATCAAATCTGACCTTGCCTCCTTTGATCCATCGCAACTCACACACGATCGCGAGAATGATTTACTGGGCGCTCTTTCAGATTTCCCACGAATCGTTGCTAGCGCCGCAGAATTCCGCGAGCCACATCGGGTTGCGCGTTATCTGGAAGAGTTAGCCGGTGTCTATCACGGCTTCTATGCTGATTGCCGCGTGCTTCCGCTGGGTAATGAGGCAATTGCACCTATTCATTCTGCGCGAGCAGCGCTCTGTGCTGCGACAATGCAGGTACTTGCTAATGGTCTTGATCTCCTAGGTGTATCCGCACCGGAAAGGATGTAAGTAATGAGTACGAACATGTGGTCACAGAACGCATCCCTATCTGGCGGAACACTGTCACTGGCTGGAATTTCAGCGGCGCAGTTAGCAAAAGAGTTTGGAACTCCGACATTCTTTCTCGATGAAGGTGCATATCGCGCCCGCGCACTTGCCTGGCATAACGGCCTGCAAAAAGAATTTGGCCCACACGCCGGAACTATCTACTACGCGGCGAAGTCCTTTATTTGTACTGCCGTTGCGCAATGGATTAGTGAAATCGGAATTGGTATCGATGTCTGCACTGGCGGGGAACTCGCAGTTGCCCTCGCTGGCGGAATCAATCCATCGAAGATCGAAGTACATGGCAACAATAAATCAGTTGCTGAAATCGAGCGTGCAGTCTCAGCTGGCGTCAAGATGATTGTGATGGATTCACTCTTTGAAATTGAGCGCGTGGCAGCGGCCGCTCGCAAGCACGGTGTGCGCCAGGGAGTCATGCTCAGACTCACACCTGGCATCGAAGCCCACACTCACGAAAAGATTTCTACCGCCCATGAAGATGTGAAGTTTGGTTTCTCGATTGCATCAGGGGCTGCCTGGCAGGCAGTGCAAGCGGTGATAGAACATCCGGAGCTAGAACTACGTGGCGTGCATTGCCATATCGGCTCACAGATATTTGGCGTAGAGGCACATGAGATTGCAACCGACCGACTTCTTGCCTTCCTGGGCAAGTATCGCGACACATATGGCACACAACTCCCCGAACTTGATTTAGGTGGGGGATTTGGAATTGCATATATTGATGGTGAAGTAACGGTTGAACCTGCTGACGTACTTCCAGCAATTGGCGCCGCGGTGCGAGCAGCATGTGCCAAGTACTCACTTGATATTCCCGTGATATCACTAGAACCTGGTCGAAATATTGTGGGACCAACAATGTTTACACTCTATGAAGTTGGCACTGTTAAAGATGTTGAACTTGATGGCGGCATAGTGCGTAAATATGTTTCGGTCGATGGCGGCATGAGTGATAATGCACGTCCTGGCTTATATGATGCCGAATACACCGCGGTTATTGCCCAACGTGTTTCAACTGCGCCACATGTATTAGCGCGACTCGTCGGAAAGCATTGCGAAACAGGCGACATCATTATTGACAATATTCAACTTCCGGCAGATATAGCTCCGGGAGATCTCATTGCTACCCCGGCGACGGGTGCTTATGGCCGCAGCATGGCAAGTAATTACAATCATGTCCCAAGGCCACCAGTTGTTGCGGTAAAAGATGGAAAAGCACGCGTAATTGTTCGTCGAGAAAATGAGGCAGATCTGCTTGCTCTCGATGTGAAAGAATAGGCAGATGAGTCCAGCAGATAAACCCGTTCGCGTCGGCATGCTCGGCTGCGGAGTTGTGGGCAGCCAAGTTGCACGTCTTTTACTTGAAGATACTGCCGAACTCTCGACTCGTGCTGGGGTAAAGATTGAACTTACTCGCATCGCCGTGCGCACACTTAAGCCATATCCAGGTTTAGATCCAGCGCTATTTACCACCGATCCATTTTCTATTGTCAATGATCCTGATATTGATCTTATTGTGGAAGTCATGGGCGGCATTGAGCCTGCGCGCGAACTTACAATGATTGCAATCGATAACCGCAAATCAATTGTGACAGCCAATAAAGCACTTCTTGCCAGCCATGGCGCAGACCTCTTTACTGCCGCCTATGCCAAGGGTGAAGATATTTACTACGAAGCTTCCGTTGCAGGTGCGATTCCAATTATTCGTCCACTGCGCGATTCCTTAGCTGGCGACTTTGTTATACGCCTGATGGGAATTGTTAACGGCACAACAAATTACATCCTGACAAAGATGCATGAAGATAACCGTGAATTTGCTGATGCGCTAAAAGAGGCGCAGGCACTTGGCTACGCCGAAGCAGATCCCACTGCAGATATCGAGGGATTCGATGCTGCTGCAAAGGCTGCGATTTTATCTGGACTTGCTTTCCACACTCGCGTCACTGTCGATGACGTGTATCGCGAGGGCATCTCACATATCACCCTGGAAGATGTCTCGATTGCAAAATCAATGGACCACGTCATTAAGTTACTTGCTATTGCAGAGCTCACACCGGCCGATGAAATTTCGGTACGTGTTCACCCGGTCATGATTGATAAGAGCCACCCACTTGCATCGGTGCGCGATGCCTTTAACGCAGTCTTTATTGAGGCGGAATCAGCTGGACCACTTATGTTCTATGGTCGCGGTGCAGGTGGGCAACCAACAGCATCAGCCGTCTTGGGAGATATCGTGGCTGTGTCACGCCATATTGCACTGAATTCAATTGGGCAACGCGAAACTGATTATGCAGATCGCAATATTGCGCCGATTGAAACAACTAAGACAAAGTTCCTCATTCGCTTGGAAGTTGCGGATAAGCCAGGTGTTCTCGCGGCAATCGCAAAGGTCTTTGCCGACCAAGGGGTATCGATCCAAACTGTTGATCAGAATGGCCGCAACGATGATGCCGAACTCATTGTCGTTACTCACAGAGCAACCGAAGGCGAACTCAAAGCAACTGTTGAAGCTCTGAAGAAGATGCCGATGGTTACAAAAATTTCTAGCGTGATTCGCGTAGAGGGAGCTATCTCCTAATGGGAATCTTTTCTAAGAAATCTGGCGCTCACCAGTGGCGCGGAGTGATTGAGGAATATCGTCATCGCCTGCCGGTTTCTTCCAAGACTCCAGTCATCACGCTTCGCGAAGGTGGAACACCACTTATCTATGCCGGCGTGCTCTCGGAAATGCTTGGCAATAACGTTTGGGTAAAGTTTGAAGGCGTTAATCCGACCGGTTCATTTAAAGATCGCGGAATGACCATGGCGATATCAAAAGCAGCTGAAGAGGGAGCGAAAGCTGTCATCTGTGCTTCTACTGGAAATACATCTGCCGCCGCCGCTGCCTACGCCGTCAAAGCCGGAATGGTTCCGGCAGTACTTATTCCGGAAGGCAAGATTGCACTGGGAAAGTTGGCGCAAGCTGTTGTGCACGGAGCAAAGTTATTACAAGTTGATGGCAACTTTGATGATTGCTTGGTCTTAGCGCGCGATCTTTCCGAGCACTATCCGGTATCACTAGTGAACTCCGTGAATCCCTATCGTATTGAAGGACAGAAGACTGCCGCCTTTGAAGTAGTAGATATGTTGGGAGATGCGCCAGATATTCATGCGATGCCCGTGGGTAATGCCGGAAATATCACTGCATATTGGAAGGGCTATAACGAATATCGCAATGACAAGATTTCATCGAGATTGCCACAGATGTGGGGATTCCAAGCTGCGGGTGCCGCGCCTCTTGTGACAGGTACACCCGTGGCTAAGCCAGAAACAATTGCCACAGCTATCAGAATTGGCAACCCTGCCTCATGGAATCAAGCAATCGCTGCCCGCGATGAATCTGGCGGGCTCATTGATTCGGTGACTGATGAAGAAATTCTTGCTGCCTATCACTTGTTAGCAGTGCGTGAAGGAATCTTCTGTGAGCCATCTTCGGCAGCTGGCATTGCTGGACTTATTAAGTATAAGAATGCAGGAAAACTGCCGAAAGATAAAACAATTGTTATTACCTGCACAGGTAATGGGCTTAAAGATATTCCATGGGCCCTTGAAGGCGCATCAGATCCGGTAGTAGTTCCGGTAAACGCTGATGCTGCCGCAAAAGCGCTCGGCTTGGTAAAGAAGTAACTCATGGTTAAACCAACATTTAAGGCGAATCCGATTCAGGTACAAGTTCCGGCAACTTCAGCCAACGTAGGTCCAGGATTTGATTCCATTGCTTTAGCCTTTGCTATGCACGATCGTTATGTCGCCCAAGTTCTTGATGAACCAGGCCTTGATATTGATGTCACTGGCGAAGGCGCCGCCGACGTTCTGCGCACAGATAAGAACCTACTTGTCAAAGCAATGTATAAAGGATTTGATTTCTTAGGTGGGAAACCAAAAGGAATTGCAGTTCGTGCACTGAATGTCATTCCTCATGGTCGTGGACTTGGCTCTTCCGCATCTGCGATTATCGGCGGACTTGTTTTAGCAAGAGCACTAGTGCTCACTGGCACAGATAAAATGAGCGATGAAGCATTGCTAAACCTTGCAACAGAGATGGAAGGCCATCCAGATAATGTGGCAGCAGCGCTCTTTGGTGGCGCAACTGTTGCGTGGAAAGAGCTTGTTCTTGGAAAAGAAGTAGCGCGCTCAATTCAGATCCCGGTAGATCCTCGCATCCGTGCCATGGCACTTATCCCGAGTAACGCTCTGGCAACGAAGAAAGCTCGCACACTATTGCCTACATCTATTCCATTTGCCGATGCCCAACGCAACAGCACCAACACAGCGCTACTCATGCACGCCCTGACTATTCGTCCAGATTTATTATTTTCGGCAACCGAAGATTTCTTACATCAGTCCTATCGAAGTGAAGCAATGCCAGCTTCATTTGCACTGATGACAAAGTTACGTGCTGCTGGAGTTGCAGCCTTTATCTCTGGTGCGGGTCCTACTGTCATGGCTTTGCATACCGGCAACCAGGAAGAGAGTGAACAGCTCAGCCGTGCTGGAGGCGCTAGATTTGAAGGTAAATCTCTGGAAATTGCTCCTCGTGGAGCCAGCCTGCTATAGTTTTACCATCAGTTCGACCCGGTAAGTAAGGGCAGAGTAAGAATTGATAAATCCAAGAAGCTAAAGAAATTAACCCTGGGTTTCACTTATATAGGTAAGCCCCAAACTGAAAAGAAATACATGACAACAACAGAACCAATTCGTTCCAGCAGTCCAGAGCTCTCAGCGATGACCCTTCCTAAGTTAAAGGAAGTTGCGTCTCAACTCGGTGTCGATAACGCTGCCAAGCTAAAAAAGGATGCACTCGTAACAGCAATTGCAGATCTGCAGGCGGCAAACCGCGAGGCAGCTAAGGCGGAACGGGAAGCTCGCCGGGAAGCGCGCAATGCAAAGAAGGGCAACCGCGAGAATAAGAATTCCGATAATTCGAATAATTTGAATAATTCAGATGATGATGACGATAATGACGATAATGACGATAATGACGAGGATTCACCAGATAACAGCGCACCGCAAGACCGTAATTCAGGTGAGCGCGAAGACCGTGGTGGCCGAAACCGTGGCCGCGATCGAAACCGTGGACGCGATCGCAATCGCGACCGTGGCAACCGGGAAGAGCGCGAACCAGTAGTTGGTGAAGATGATGTGCTAGTTCCAGTGGGCGGACTCGTCGACATTATGGATAACTACTCATTTATTCGCACTGGCGGATACCTGCCAGGGCCAAACGATGTCTATGTTTCACAAGGCCAAGTACGTAAGTACGGTCTTCGCAAAGGTGACGTTGTCACCGGACAGGTTCGCCAAGCTCGCGAAGGTGAAACTCGTCAGAAGTACAACCCACTAATCACTCTTGAAACAATCAATGGCGCACCATATGAAGAAGCTCGCAACCGAGTAGAATTCGGCAAGCTTGTTCCGCTCTACCCACAAGAGCGTCTTCGCCTTGAGACGGAGCCAAATATTCTTACAACTCGCGTTATTGACTTGATCGCTCCGATTGGAAAAGGTCAGCGCGGACTTATTGTTTCGCCTCCTAAAGCGGGTAAGACCATGGTCTTGCAGGCAATTGCCAACGCGATTACAACAAACAACCCTGAGTGTCATCTCATGGTTGTGCTCGTTGATGAACGCCCAGAAGAAGTTACCGATATGCAGCGCAGCGTGAAGGGTGAAGTAATTGCTTCAACTTTCGACCGCCCGGCTGATGATCACACCACAATTGCCGAGCTTGCAATCGAGCGCGCTAAGCGTCTGGTTGAAATGGGTCACGATGTTGTGGTTCTGCTTGACTCAATCACACGTCTTGGTCGCGCATATAACATCGCAGCCCCAGCATCAGGTCGAATTCTCTCCGGTGGTGTTGATTCCGCAGCGCTCTATCCACCAAAGAAGTTCTTCGGTGCAGCTCGTAATATTGAAGATGGTGGATCACTGACCATTCTTGCAACAGCTCTAGTTGATACCGGATCTCGTATGGATGAAGTGATCTTCGAAGAGTTCAAGGGAACCGGAAACATGGAACTCATCCTTGATCGCAGAATGGCCGATAAGCGCATCTTCCCGGCAGTCAACGTTGTTGCATCAGGTACACGTAAGGAAGAAATCCTGATGGGAACCGAAGAGCTCAACATTGTCTGGAAACTTCGTCGCGTTCTGCACGCACTAGAACCACAGGCAGCACTGGAACTCTTGCTCGAGAAGATGAAGGGCACAAAGTCCAACGTTGAATTCTTGATGCAGATCCAAAAGACAACATCAGGACCGGACGACAGTAAGTAAGCTCACTTTCCCGCGTGGATTTTGTGGATTACTGCTTTTACGAGAAGATTGACCCCTATTGCCACCCCATGGCAATGAACTGGTTCACCGTTAATCACGGACCCAGCCATAGAAAAGGAAATAAAGATGAAGAAAGATATTCACCCAGAATATAAAGAGACCCAAGTAACTTGTGGTTGCGGTGAGAAGTTTGTCACCCGCTCAACAGTTGCAAGTGGATCTATCTACGTTGAAGTTTGCTCAGTCTGCCACCCGTTCTACACAGGTAAGCAGCGCATCCTTGACACCGGTGGACGCGTCGCTAAGTTCGAAGAGCGTTTCGGTAAAAAAGCATCTAACTAGCTTTCCAAAGAGACCGCATCGCAGCCGAAAGGTTGCGGCGCGGTCTTTTTATTTATCCAATTAATTAGTCACAGATTACAAGTAACTATCGAAGAGAAAGGATGAGGTCATATGGCTAACGATCGTTTTGCATCAGCACATGAGATGGTGCGCGAATATCAAGAACTTGAAACAAAGATGGCCGACCCATCCATCCATGAAGATCAAGGTAACGCCCGTAAATTGGGTCGTCGCTATGCCCAACTTGGTCCAGTCGTTGCCGGATTTAATGCGTGGAAATCTGCCGCAGATGATTTAGAGGCAGCGAAAGAGATGGCCGAAGATGATGCATCTTTCGCCTCTGAAATTCCGGCGATGCAGGAAGTTGTTGAGGCAGCGGCGCAGAAGTTAGAAGAGTTGTTATTGCCACGCGATCCTAACGATGACCGCGATGTCATCATTGAAGTCAAAGCTGGTGCGGGTGGAGATGAATCTGCCCTCTTTGCTGGAGATTTAGTGCGTATGTATCAGCGCTATGCCGAAAAGCGTGGTTGGAAAATTGAAATTCTTGATATGAATGAATCAGAACTCGGTGGTTATAAAGATATTTCGATGGCGGTGAAATCAAAGGGAACACCTGAGCCAGGAACAACACCGTATGCACGACTTAAATTTGAAGGCGGCGTACATCGTGTGCAACGCGTGCCAGAGACTGAAAGCCAAGGGCGCATCCACACTTCGGCTGCCGGCGTACTTGTCTTGCCGGAAGCAGAAGAAGTTGATGTCGAGCTGAATATGAATGATGTCCGCGTTGATGTCTATCGCTCATCTGGTCCGGGCGGACAGTCGGTAAATACCACTGACTCTGCGGTGCGACTTACTCACGTCCCAACGGGCATTGTGGTTTCGTGTCAGAACGAGAAATCTCAACTCCAGAATAAAGAATCTGCCCTTCGCATCTTGCGTGCTCGCTTACTAGCTGATGCACAAGAGAAAGCCGAAGCGGCTGCGATGGCTGAACGCAAAAGCCAGGTGCGCACAGTCGATCGTTCCGAGCGAATTCGCACATATAACTACCCGGAAAATCGCCTGAGTGATCACCGCGTGAATTACAAAGCAAATAACTTAGATGCTGTTCTAAACGGTGAGCTTGATGAGGTTGTGCAAGCACTTCTCGATGCTGACAGAGCAGCAAAGCTCTCCGCTACTAACTAAAGATAAAACCGGGCGAAAACAATGGAACTTACCTTCAAAGAATTCTTACGAGGCGGTAAGGAACAGTTAGCTGCTGCAGGTTTTGCTGAGGTCGAGGCAGAACATCTACTTGCCCACACTCTTGGTTTAACTCGTATGGATTTACATAATCCACTCACAGTTGAAAACGCTCTTACTGCCATTGGTGATATCTCTATTGTGGAAGAGACTTTCTGGAAACTACTTGATCGCAGATGTGCCAACGAACCGCTGCAATATCTCACTGGTGTTGCTTACTTCAGACATCTAGAAATCAAGGTTGGCCCTGGCGTTCTAGTGCCACGGCCTGAGAGTGAGTTACTCGTCGAATCTGTTCTTACCCATATTGAGAAGTTAAGCGGCGCTGTCAGCGTTATTGATCTCGGTGCGGGTTCTGGCGCCCTTGCACTAGCAATTGCCACAGAAGCGCCCAATACTCATGTGATTGCAGTAGAGAAGAGCGCTGAAGCAATTTACTGGCTGAAAGAGAACGTCTCTTTTATTGATGAAAAAGTGCGCATAGTTGAATCAGATGTTTCGACCGCCCTCGATGGCGTCAAATGTGATGTCGTCATTGCAAATCCGCCATATATTGCTGACGGACAAGAGTTGCCAGCTGATGTGCGCGAGCACGAACCTGCAATCGCCCTCTTTGGTGGGGCAGATGGAATGAAAGCGCCAAAGCTTTTTATCGTAGCAAGTGCGCGGCTGCTTAAGCCTGGAGGATTCCTTGCAATTGAACACCATGAATCACAGGGTGATGAAATTGCTGCTGTACTGAATATAGATTTCGAAGATATTCTTCTGCATCAGGATTTAACTGGACGTCCGCGTTTTACCACCGCGGTGAGGAGATAACGATGGCTCCTCGGGTCGACCTTAAAAAAGGTGAAGCAAAGAACCATGTGGCAAAGGCTCTTAAATCTATTCGCGATGGTTACGCCATCGTGGTGCCAGCCGAGCATGGCTACATTTATCTAGCGGATGCCTTCTCTCATTTTGCAGTGCGTGCGATGCATGTCTTGCGTGGTGATGAGCTAGGAATATCCGCCCAAGTTCTCTGTTATTCAGCCCAGACGGTGCAAGGAATTACGCGGGATGTGCCGGGTGATGCGCAGAAATTGATGGATGAATTCTGGCCGGGCTTACTCTCACTTAATCTGGCACCTAACCGGGGATTGAATTGGGATCTTGGTGATGACAACTCACTTGATCAGATCAGTATTAGAGTTCCTAAATCACGTTTGCTGCGCGCTTTGCTTAAAGAGTCAGGTCCACTTGCCGCAGCCAGTGCATCACCGGCCGGTGAAGCGCCGATGCTCGCAATTGATCGCAGTTCAATCAAGGGCTGGGATGTTGCGACCGTATTTGATAACGGGGTGCTTAAATCAGGCCAGCCCACAACTGTGATTGAACAGCGAAATGATGGACTTCACATCCTGCGCGAAGGCGCTATTTCGGCTGCCCAAGTGAGAAAAATCGCTCCCAGCGTTTCTGGATAGTCACTATCTGGCAAGAACTATTAGGCTGACCCCATGTCCGAATCTTTCTATGGCCCAGATTTCACGCTTCTTTCCAAGCAAGACCCAGATATTGCTGCGGTATTGCTCTCTGAACTCAAGCGTCAACAGACCAATCTGCAACTGATTGCATCTGAGAACTTCACATCACGCGCAATACTTGCTGCCCTCGGTTCAACGCTGTCAAATAAATATGCTGAAGGTTATCCAGGCAAGCGTTACTACGGCGGCTGTGAAGAAGTTGATAAGGCTGAGATTATTGCTATCGAGCGTGCACAATCTCTCTTTGGTGCAGAGCATGCAAATGTGCAGCCACATTCAGGTGCCAGTGCGAATATCGCTATCTATCAAGCATTTACAAAGCCGGGAGATACCATCCTGGCAATGTCACTTCCACATGGTGGACACCTGACCCACGGCTCCAAAGTTAACTTTTCCGGTAAATGGTTCAACGCCGTCTCATACGGTGTGCGTCAAGATAACGAGTTGATTGATTACGACGAGCTACGCGACTTAGCTATTGCTAATAAGCCGAAGATGATCTGTTCGGGAGCAACGGCCTATCCATCCTTAATCGACTTCGAGAAGGTACGCGCGATTTGCGATGAAGTCGGGGCGATTATGTGGGTAGATGCTGCTCACTTCATTGGACTCGTTGCCGGTAAGGCAATTCCCTCACCTGTTCCTTATGCAGATGTTGTTTCATTTACTACTCACAAAGTATTGCGCGGCCCACGTGGTGGAATGATTTTGTCCAAGGCAGAGCACGCAGCAGCAATTGATAAGGCGGTCTTTCCTGGCATGCAGGGTGGTCCGATCATGTCGGCAGTTGCAGGCAAAGCGATCGCACTTGCAGAGTGTGCAACTCCGGCATATCAAAAGTATGCAAAGGATGTCATTGTCAACGCACAGTCATTGGCCAAAGCCCTTGAGGCAGAAGGCATGCGTGCGGTTTCTGGTGGAACCCAGACCCACTTGGCGCTCATGGATATTAGATCAACCGGGGTTAATGGAAAAGTTGCCGACGAGCGCTGCGGCGCAGCCGGCATTGTTCTTAATAAGAACTCAATTCCTTATGACCCAGAAGCACCATCTGTTACATCAGGTATTCGCGTGGGAACACCAGCAACCACAACGCAAGGAATGGGCACAGGGGAGATGAAGACGATTGCATCTCTGATTGCTCGAGCCATTAAGACAGATGATGCATCAGCACATACTGCGATTAAATCTGAAGTCCACGCTCTTACCGCACGTTTTCCTATCTACGAGGCGTAAGTAACCCTCTGCAATGCGTGAGTACTTAGTAACTCTGCTCCTAGCTGCAGCGTTGTGCTATGTAATCACTCCATTTGTGCGCACCTTGGCGATTAAGGTCGGCGCCGTTGCTCATATTCGAACTCGCGATATTCACACAACACCAACTCCTCGCTGGGGTGGCCTTGCGATGTGGATAGCCATGGCACTCACCTTTGCCATGGTCAATCATTTATCACTTGTTGGAAAATCTTTCGGTCGTGAAACAGTTGGAATATTTCTGGCCGCCACGCTATTGGTTGCCATTGGGTTAGTTGATGATCGCTTTGAACTCGATGCGCTGACAAAATTAGCGGGCCAAGCGTTAGCGGCAGGAATATTGCTCCTCTTCGGTATTCAAGTTTTGTGGTTACCAATTAATGGCGTCATCACCTTGCCACCTAGCATTGGTCAATTAGTGACTGTCTTGATAGTCCTGGTAACAATTAACGCGGTGAACTTTATTGATGGGCTAGATGGTTTGGCAGCCGGCATCGTGGCAATTTCAGGGGCCGCCTTCTTTGCCTTCGCCTACCTGCTCGCCGTTATTTATGGCTTTAATCGCGCGGGTGCACCATCTCTGATTACCGCAGTCATTATTGGTGTGTGTATTGGTTTTCTGCCACATAATGCTCATCCGGCCAAGATCTTTATGGGCGATTCAGGATCGATGTTCCTTGGGTTATTGCTAGCAGCTTCGGCAATCACCTTAACCGGACAGATTGATCCCAATGCAATTTCTGCTGAGAAGCTAGGCCCCACACTGCTTCCACTCGCTCTTCCCTTTGCAGTCCTTGCTATTCCACTTATTGATCTATTTTCGGCCATCATCCGCAGATTACGTGCGGGTCAATCTCCCTTTAGCTCCGATAAAGAGCATATACATCACCGATTGTTGCGTGCTGGAAATTCACATTTGCGTACTGCGCTGATTATGTATGTGTGGACCGCAACTATTGCACTTCCTGTTGTAGTTTCAGCATTTGAACCGCTCTGGGTATCAGCACTCGTTGCTGGCATCATGTTGGCCTCGGCAATTTACTTCACAAAAAGTGGAGGTAGGAAATATGAGCAAGCAAAAAAGTAATGAAGCGCAGCTACTGCGAGGCGCTCTTGTTCCAACGCTGATTGTTGGTCTGATTGCAATTGCGATTTTCTCTTTTACTCAAGGACTTTCCGGATTTTACGGAGCACTCCTTGCACAAGCAGTCGTGCTGATTTATTTCTTAGTGCATATCTTTGTTTCCAAGATTTCCCGCAATCTTGATCCCATGAGCACCATGGCACTTGCTATGTTCTCCTACTTTGCTAAGTTCTTGTTGCTCGGAGCTTTTTTATGGGCGCTGACTACCTACACTGATCGTTCCAGTATCGACCGAACCAGCTTTGGCGTCACTGCCATCGCCCTGACCTTCGCCTGGCTAGGTGGAGAAATCGCGAGTTATTTGAAGTTGAAAACTCATCTACCATTACCCCATGACCAACGAACCAGCTAACCGCCGAGACGAGAACGCTCTCTGGTCAATCTTCGGCTATCTCATATCAGGGCTACTTTTCTGGGGGGGAGCTGGCTGGGCGGCAGACCATTTTCTTGAGACCACTTATCTGACCCTCGTGGGTCTTCTGGTGGGAGCCGGGGGGGCGCTCTACCTCATCTGGCTGCGATTTGGCCGCGAGTAGGTGAGGCGCACCATATAAATCCCCAGGGTCTGGATTTCACAGGGAGCCGGTTTTGCCCATAAGGTAAGCCTGCTTTACCGCTTGTCTCGTAAATGATTTACAACCCTTTTAGAGTTCCAAGGAGTGTGTGTGCGCGCGTTTGTTAACTTATACGCAGCTGGTGATGGATTCGTCCCACCAAGCACTAACGACTTCAACCTTCCTCCACTTACTGAATCAATTCCTTGGCTGACTAAGCCGGTTTTTCTTGTCTTTCTCTCCGTAATTCTTGTTTCAGTTTTCTTCATTCTCTCTGCCCGCAAAGCGGCAGTAGTTCCTTCAAAGCTGCAATTTGCTGGCGAAAGCATCTATGCCTTTGTGCGCAATGATCTTGCTCGCGATGTTATCGGCCATGAATTTATGCGCTTTGTGCCATACCTATTCACACTCTTTACCTTTGTTTTAACTAACAACATCTTTGGAATTGTTCCATTCTTGCAATTCCCAGCAATGTCTCACGTTGCCTTCCCATACGTGCTTGCAATCTTCTCATTCGGAGTCTTTCACTACGTTGGTATTCGCAAAAAGGGACTGGGTGCATACCTGAAAGAGATTGCCTTTATGCCAGGTGTTCCTAAGCCGGTTTACATCTTGCTGACACCGATTGAAATTGCCACATTCTTCCTCGTGCGTCCATTGACGCTCTCACTTCGTCTCTTTGCAAATATGTTCGCGGGCCACTTGCTCTTGCTCGTATTCATTATGGGCGGTGATTACATGATGCAGGATTCACATCTGATCATGAAGTTATTTAGCCCATTCTCATTTGCATTTGGTATTGCCCTTACCTTCTTCGAATTTATGGTGCAATGCCTGCAGGCATATATCTTCACCCTGCTTACAGCTCTCTACATCGCCGGCGCCCTTGCTGACGAGCACTAAACGCACCACCTAATGAATAACCAAACGAAAGGTAAGAAAAAATGACAGGCACACTCAACCTGGTCGGTTTTGGCCTATCAGCAATTGGTCCAGCAATTGCAACAGGAATGATCTTCGCTGCTTATATCAACGGCGTAGCTCGTCAGCCAGAAGCACGTAGCGTTCTCCAGCCAATCGCGTTCCTTGGATTCGCCCTTGCTGAAGCACTCGCACTCTTCGGTCTCGTACTCGCATTCGTTCTCTAATAACTAAGAAGGATTAGGGAAACTAATGCGCTCAATTAATTTGCTTGCCGAGGGAGAACCACTCAACCCATTAATTCCGCACACCGCTGAATTAATCGTTGGTGCAATTGCCTTCACCCTGCTATTCCTCGTTCTTCGTAAGGCGGTAGTGCCAAAGTTTGAAAAGGCATTTACTGACCGCACCGAAGCAATTCAAGGCGGCTTAGAGCGAGCCGAAAAAGCGCAGGAAGAAGCACAGCGCGCGCTCGTTCAATACAACGAACAACTTTCATCTGCTCAAGGTGAAGCATCACGACTTCGGGAAGAGGCGCGAGTTCAAGGCGCAGCGATTATCGAAGAGCTTCGCACAAAGGCGCAAGAGGAAGCAGCTCGCATCACAGCAGCAGCACATGCATCTATTGAGGCAGAACGTCAGCAAGCAGTGACATCACTTCGTAATGAAGTGGGCGCACTTGCAGTCGAGCTCGCATCAAAGATTGTCGGGGAAGCGCTAGATGACCAGGCCCGTCAATCACGGATCGTGGATCGCTTTATCGAAGACCTTGAGAAGAGTAAGTAAAGAAAAATGAGAATTCACCTCGGAGGAAGTAGCCGTCAATCACTCGTGGTTGCACGCGGCGCACTCGATGCTGCCGTAAAAGGTGCAAGCGCTGCCACTTCATCTGAGCTCTCTTCTCAACTTTTCTTTGCCGCCGACGTTCTGGCTAAATACACTTCAATTCGCCGTGCCTTTGCCGACCCTGCTCGCGATGCTGCCTCAAAGGGCGCACTTGTGAAAGATCTCTTTGCCAAGACACTCTCAGCGCCAGCGCTAGAAATACTCACAGATGTATCAACACTTCGTTGGTCAGCTGCAGGAGACCTAGTGCATGCACTTGAGCAGCTGGCGATTGAAGCCGAAGCTTCAGCTGCAAATGTAAGCAATGAACTCGATCGCGTAGAAGATGAGCTCTTTGAGACATCTGAACTCGTGGTCGATAACTTCGAGCTGCGCAAGGCGCTGGTAGGTGCTGGAACAGTGCAAGCAAAGTCAGCTCTTGTCACTGAAATACTTGGCAAGAAAGCATCAGCATCAACTGTGAAGTTAGCAGTTGCGCTGGTATCAAGTCTTCGCGGTCGCAGTATTGAAGCAGCATTTGCTGACTATCTCTTTGGCCTGGCAAATCGACGCAATCGTTTGATTGCAGTGATTCGCGTAGCAACACAGATAACAGAGGAACAGAAGAAACGCCTGGCAACGGCGATTGAAAAGCAGGTTGGGCAACCAATCCGCGTCAACATTGAGGTGGAGCCATCAATTCTTGGTGGAGTCTCAGTGAAATTTGCAGATGAACTTGTAGATGGAAGCGTTTCACATCGACTTGCAAGTGCCGGACGTGCACTTGCTGGAAATAAATAGGAATAAAGGGGAAACTCATGGCAGAGCTCAAGATCCAACCGAATGAAATTCGGGATGCCTTAGCGAACTTCGTTAAGTCATACGATCCAGGCACCGCGGCTCGTGACGAAGTCGGAACAGTAAGCCAGGCAGGCGATGGAATCGCCCGCGTTGAAGGTCTTCCTTCAACAATGGCTAACGAACTACTTCAGTTCGAGAACGGAACGTTAGGTCTGGCACTTAACCTCGACGTGCGCGAAATCGGCGTTGTTATCTTGGGCGATTACGCAGGCATTGAAGAAGGAACCTCTGTACGTCGTACAGGTGAAGTTCTCTCTGTTCCTGTCGGTGATGGATTCCTCGGTCGCGTTGTTGACCCACTCGGCCGTCCAATCGATGGCAAAGGTGAGATCACTCCTGATGCCCGTCGTGCCCTAGAACTTCAGGCACCATCTGTTGTACAGCGCCAACCTGTTAAAGAGCCAATGGCCACAGGTATTAAGGCAATCGATGCGATGACAGCAATCGGTCGTGGACAGCGTCAGCTCATCATTGGTGACCGCCAGACCGGAAAGACTGCAGTTGCAATCGACACAATTATTAACCAGCGCGAAAACTGGCTGACTGGCGATAAGAAGAAGCAGGTTAAATGCATCTACGTCGCTATCGGTCAGAAGGGTTCAACGATTGCATCCGTTAAGGGCGCACTCGAAGAAGCTGGCGCGATGGAATACACAACAATCGTTGCGTCCCCCGCATCAGACCCAGCAGGCTTTAAGTACCTCGCGCCATATACAGGTTCTGCAATTGGTCAGCACTGGATGTATAAAGGCGAGCACGTTCTGATTGTTTTTGATGATCTTTCCAAGCAAGCTGAGGCTTATCGTTCAGTCTCACTTCTCCTTCGTCGCCCACCAGGCCGCGAAGCTTACCCAGGCGATGTTTTCTACTTACACTCACGTTTGCTAGAACGTTGCGCAAAGCTTTCCGATGAACTCGGTGGCGGTTCCATGACTGGTCTGCCAATCATTGAAACTAAGGGAAATGACGTTTCCGCGTTTATTCCGACAAACGTAATTTCTATTACTGACGGACAGTGCTTCCTTGAAACAGATCTCTTTAACGCAGGTGTACGCCCAGCGATTAACGTAGGTATCTCTGTTTCTCGCGTGGGTGGTTCAGCTCAGACTAAGGCGATGAAGAAGATCGCTGGTCGTCTGCGTCTTGACCTCGCTCAGTTCCGTGAGCTCGAAGCATTCGCTGCTTTTGGTTCAGATCTCGATGCGGCATCAAAGGCTCAGCTTGAGCGCGGTGCACGTATGGTGGAACTACTTAAGCAGGGTCAGTACTCACCTTATTCACTCGAGCGCCAGATTGTGTCAATCTGGGCCGGAACTTCCGGTGCGCTAGATGATGTTGCTGTTGCTGATATCCGTCGCTTTGAAGGCGAACTACTGGACTTCATTGGCCGCGAACGTAAAGATATCTTTACCGTGATCTCTGAGACTAAGCAGCTCGAAGATGACACTGTGGCCAAGATGGTTTCTGCAGTTGCTGATTTCAAGAAGCAATTTAAGTCATCAGTGGCTCCAGCACTGAATGAAGCTGCGGCAAAGGCGCTTGAGGGCGAAGCTGCAGAAGCAATCACAAAGCACGTCCCACCGGCGGTGAAGAAGTAACTCATGGGTGCTCAACTTCGCATATATCGCAGGCGGATGCGTTCCGTTAAAGCGACCAAAAAGATTACGAAAGCTATGGAGTTAATCTCTGCTTCTCGTATCGTTAAGGCGCAGCAACGTGTAACAGCATCGACTCCGTATGCAAATGAACTCACACGTGCGGTATCTGCAGTTGCATCATTTTCTTCCACAAATCATCCATTGACGACAGCACACGAAAATCCACGACGAGCAGCGATTTTAATTATCTCTGCCGACCGTGGAATGGCTGGTGCTTATTCAACGAATGCGATTAAGGAAGGCGAAAAACTGGCAGCCCTGCTTCGTGAGCGTGGTCTGCAAGTCTCTAACTTCCTCGTCGGTCGCAAGGCTGTGAACTACTACAAGTTCCGTAATCGCGAAATGGCTGGAACGTGGACCGGATTTTCTGATAACCCAACCTATGAAAATGCACGTGAAGTAGCGGACGCGCTGCTTGATGCTTTTCTTGCAGACTCGACTGATACAAATCTTGGGGTGGATGAAATTCACATCATCTTTACCCAGTTCAGATCTATGTTGACCCAGGAAGCAACTGCCAAGCGCATGATTCCATTGGAAGTTGTTGAGTCATCAGAGGCAGTCCCAACAGGATTGCTTCCAATGTATGAATTTGAACCCAATGCCGGAGAAGTTCTTAACGCACTTCTTCCGCGCTATATCCAAGCCCGTATCTTTAACGCGATGTTGCAATCGGCAGCCTCTGAACATGCTGCTCGTCGTCGCGCTATGAAATCAGCAACTGACAATGCTGAGGATCTCATCAAGTCACTTACCCGACTTGCGAACGCTGCCCGTCAAGCAGAAATTACCCAAGAAATCAGTGAAATCGTCGGCGGCGCAGATGCGTTGGCCTCAGCTAGTGCAGGGAGCGAATAATGTCAGCAACAGGTAAAGGCCGCGTAGCCCGAGTTATTGGACCGGTGGTGGATATTGAATTCCCCGCAGATTCGATGCCTTCGATCTTTAACGCGCTTCACGTAGAGACCACCATGAGTGGCACTACTCGTACCTTGACCCTCGAAGTAGCGCAGCACATTGGAGATAACCTCGTGCGCGCTATCTCAATGCAACCAACGGATGGAATGGTGCGCGGTGCTGAAGTAACAGACACTGGTTCTGCAATCTCTGTTCCAGTTGGCGATGTCACAAAGGGCCACGTATTTAATACGCTCGGAGAATCACTTGACGTTCCAACGTCCTCACTTGATATCAAGGAGCGTTGGTCAATCCACCGTAACGCACCAGCATTTGATCAGCTCGAGTCAAAGACTGAGATGTTTGAAACAGGTATCAAAGTTATTGACCTTCTCACACCTTATGTAAAGGGTGGAAAGATCGGCCTCTTCGGTGGCGCTGGTGTGGGTAAGACTGTTCTTATCCAGGAAATGATTTATCGCGTAGCGGAAAACTTCGGTGGTGTATCAGTATTCGCCGGTGTTGGTGAGCGTACTCGTGAAGGTAACGACTTGTTCCTAGAAATGACTGAGACTGGCGTTATCAATAAGACAGCCTTGGTCTTCGGTCAGATGGATGAGCCACCTGGCACGCGTCTACGTGTTGCACTCTCTGCTCTTACTATGGCTGAGTACTTCCGCGATGTGCAGAAGCAGGACGTGCTGCTCTTCATCGATAACATCTTCCGCTTTACGCAGGCAGGTTCGGAAGTATCAACACTTCTTGGCCGTATGCCATCTGCAGTGGGCTATCAGCCAACTTTGGCCGATGAAATGGGTCAGCTTCAGGAGCGTATTACTTCAACACGTGGTCACTCAATTACATCAATGCAGGCAATTTACGTTCCTGCAGATGACATTACTGACCCAGCTCCACACACAACATTCGCGCACTTAGATGCAACTACAGTGTTGTCTCGTCCGATTTCAGAGCTTGGTATCTACCCAGCTGTGGATCCAC
>NZ_JBBAMU010000010.1:0-35591 GCF_040402315.1 Candidatus Planktophila sp. | reverse complement strand
CGCTGCTCTCTGATAGCGAGAAATATGCTGAGGCGCTAAGAAAAGCTGGCGTCACAGTGCAATACCGCAAGTATGAAGGAATGATTCATGGCTTTTACTCAAATATGGGTATCACACCTACATCAGCCACAGCAATTGATTTCGCTGCCGCTGAAATCAGAAAGTTGATCTAAGTAGTGTCAAGACGCGGTTGGTTCCTTTTTATCTTAGTTGGCTTCCTTTGGGGTATTCCTTACCTATTTATTAAGGTTGCCGTAGATCCCGATAATGGATTTACGCCAGCAATCGTCGTCTGTCTGCGAACCGCAATTGGCGCAGCCATTTTGATTCCGATTGCAATCAAGCAGAAACAACTCATACCCGCCATTCGTGGGATCAAATATGTTGCGCCCTACGCACTCTTAGAGATGATCGGGCCCTGGATTCTGATTGGCACCGCCGAACAGAAGATTTCATCAGGGCTTGCCGGACTACTCATTGCCTCTGTTCCGATCTGGGCGACCATCTTTGCATCTATGCAAGGTGATAAAACAGTCTGGCATCGCACGCGATTAGCAGGGTTGGTACTCGGTTTCATCGGACTTGTTGCAGTTGTTGGTATTGAAAGCATTAAGGGAAGCTCTGATGCCCTCTCCATCTTTATGGTGCTAGTAGCTGCAGTGGGTTACTCATATGCGGTGATGATGGTGCAACGGGCGCTGCCAGGTGTGTCAGGCATTGCAATCAATGGCGTGGCGATGGCGATTTCGGCGCTCTTCTATCTTCCCTTCACCATTGTTCAGTGGCCAACACATGAGATTTCAACTGCTGCAATTAACTCAATTATCGGTCTTGGAGTTCTTTCGACCGGGGCGGCATTTGCTGCCTTCTTCACACTTGTATCGATTATTGGCGTTGCCCGCGGATCACTGGTGACCTATCTCAATACCGCTTTCGCAGTAGTTCTGGGTGTGCTTATTCTCGGTGAACCACTGACAATCGGAATGGCGCTAGGTCTGCCGTTGGTATTGATTGGTTCTTACTTCGCGAGCCGAAAGCCAGTAACTAAGTAATTCGCGCCATAATGTGACAATGCTTGAAGCGCTCTTCCTTGGTTTAGTACAAGGTCTCACTGAATTCATTCCAGTTTCCTCCAGTGCTCATATCCGAATCGTTGGTGAGCTCTTGCCGAATGCCAGTGATCCTGGCGCTGCCTTCACCGCAATCACTCAGATTGGTACCGAGCTGGCAGTGCTGCTCTACTTTAGAAAAGATATCTTAAAGATAATCCGCGCCTGGATTTCACGCGATGGTTCTCCGGAAGCGCGCCTTGGAAAGCTGATTATTATTGGTTCTCTTCCCATCGTTGTACTCGGTTATCTCGGACAGGATTACATCACCAATCACTTTAGATCACTCTGGATTGTTGCCACCACCCTCATTCTCTTTGGTCTCATCCTGGGCTTTGCAGATCGCATTGGCAAACGAGAAAAATCATTAGATGTCCTAAATTCCAAAGATGGCATCGCCTACGGCCTGGCCCAATCTCTTGCACTGATTCCCGGTGTTTCAAGGTCCGGTGCAACGATTGCGCTCGGAAGATTCCTTGGATACAAACGAGACGCAGCCTTGCGTTACTCCTTTTTGCTCGCAATTCCGGCGGTATTTGGAAGTGGGCTCTATGAGTTAAAAGCCGCCATGGGAGATTCAACGGTCTCGGTCTATTCCATGCCAGAGATTTTGGCTGCCACAGTTGTCGCATTTATCGTCGGCTATAGCGTTATTGCTTGGCTGATGAAATTTATTGCAACCAAGACCTTCACACCATTTGTTATCTATCGCGTATTACTAGGTTGCGCACTCCTTATTGCACTTGCCACCGGCGCACTTAGCGCTCAATAAAACCAAGTCTTTCCAGTAACTTAGGATCGCGCTGCCACTCCTTGGAAACTTTCACGTGAAGACCAAGAAATATTCTTGCCCCAAGTTCACGCTCGATATCTTTTCGAGCTCGCATTCCAATATCTTTAAGGCGCTCTCCTTGATGACCCAAGATGATTCCGGTCTGTGAATCGCGCTCAACGTGAATCGTTGCGTGGATATCAAAAAATGGGCGGCTGCCCTTCTCTTCCCGCTCTGACATTTCATCAATGGTGACCATAATCGAATGCGGAAGCTCTTCCCGAGCATCGCGCATGGCAGCCTCACGTATGAGTTCGCAGATGAGTTGTTGAATTCCTTGATCACTTTTCATATCTTCTGGATAGAAGGCAGGTCCAGCAGGAAGGTTCTTTCCAATGAGCTCTTCCAGCAAATCTATCTGTTCGTGAATGGCAGCAGAGATGGGCACAATTTCATCCCATGTGAATCCTTTGGCAAGTTCTGAGATGCCAAGTAACCGGGTAGCGATATTTTTCTTTGATACTAAATCAGTTTTCGTCACAAGTGCGAATTTCTTCGCCCGTGGATGCTTAGCAATTTCAGCAGCGATAAATTCATCGCCAGCACCAGATGTCTCATCAGCTGGCAGACACATCATCACAATATCGACGGAATCCATACTTTCATTGACTACCGCATTAAGGCGATGGCCGAGCAAAGTCTTTGGTTTATGCACTCCCGGAGTATCAACGAGCACTGCTTGAAATTCTGGGTCATTTACAATTCCGCGAATTGCATGGCGAGTGGTATTTGGATGCGGAGAAGTAATCGCGATCTTGCTACCGACTAGGGCGTTGATGAGAGTTGATTTTCCAGTGTTAGGGCGCCCAACTATTGCGACAAAGCCGGAACGGAATTCACTCATACGCATATTCTCTCACTTCACACGAGCATTACCTAAAGGGCGGAAATCAACTCCATTGCATCGGCAACTGATGTCACCAATTCAGCCGCACGTTCTCCAATAAGTCGATGGCACCCTTCCGATGATGGCGAACTAATTGGACCAGGAATTGCCATGACCGGACGCAATAGCTCTGCGGCATCACGGGCGGTGCGCAGTGATCCGCTTCTAAATGCAGCTTCGACAACGAGTGTGCTCAAGGACAACGCTGCAATGAGGCGATTGCGGATAAGAAATCTATGTGGCATCGCATTGACGCCCGGCATTACTTCACTGATGATCGCACCGTTTTCACAAATCTCATCAAAGAGTCGTGCATTACCGGCCGGATACTGCACATCAATGCCGGAAGCAATCACGGCAATCGTGCGACCTTCTGCAATCAACGCTCCGCGATGGGCGGCGGTATCTATTCCATATGCTCCCCCACTGATGATGTCCCACTCTCGATCGACAAAGCCTGCCGCAAAATCACCAGCTAAACGCACGCCATACGGTGTTGGATTTCTTGTTCCCACAATGGCAAGGGAGGGATTGTTCAGAATAGAAATGTCGCCTTTCACAATCAGGCCCAGCGGCGGGATTGCTAATTGATTGACGCGCGTGGGCCAGCTGAGATCTTCGGGAGTAATGAAGACGCCACCTGATTGCGCAATTGCGGCAAGTGATTCATCTGCGCTAAAGGCGCTGATGCTCTGAGTAATTGCGCCATATTTTGTGGCGTCATAGACACCCAGTGCCAGATGCTCATAGACCATTGCGATGCCAAATTCATTAACTTGGCGCGCCCAGTAAGTATTTCCAGCTTCGATGGCGCTAAAAAGTGCCAGTCTCTGTATCTTCACATCATCTGTAAGTAGGCGCATGTGGGCACCGTAGTTGCACCAGCTGCTCTAAAACCAAAGCAAATGAAGTGCTGTGTAAAACTATCCGAACAGGGCTGCAATATTTGAAAACGACCTGCGATGTTCTACACATGGTCCATGTTTCACCAGGGCTGCCGTATGTGCTGCCGTGATATAGCCCTTATGCCCGGCAAAACCGTATTGCGGATATTTCTTATCGAGTTCAATCATCTCGCGATCACGCGTGACCTTGGCGATAATGGAGGCCGCGCTAATTGCCGTCACTACCTGGTCACCTTTCCAGACTGCCACATTAGGAATAGCTAGCCCTTGGATTGGATAACCATCGGTTAGCACGTAGGCGGGTTCAATGGAAAGCCCTTTCACTGCTCTGCGCATGCCGTCGAGATTGGCTGCGTGCACACCCCGCTCATCAATTTCTGGCACCGAGACCCGAATGATGCAAACACTTGCAGCCAATTCCATGATGACATCAAATAACTCTTCACGTTTCTTCTCGGAAATCTCTTTTGAATCTCGCACCGCCGCAAACTCTGGTGCCGATGGATCATGCAGAATTACTGCTGCAATCACAAGTGGTCCAGCACATGGGCCACGTCCTGCCTCATCAACACCGGCAATGGGAGAAATACCTGCGGCCTGAAGTAACTCCTCAATAGCCTTCATCGAGATATTATTTAATTGGATTTTGAGATGAGATGATGTCAATATTTTTAATCGGCCAGATAATGGCGTAGGCGCGACCAGTAATTCTTGATACCGGAACAAATCCGTTGTTGACATCATCTTGGTGATAACGAGAATCAGCAGATGCCGAGCGATGATCGCCCATCACCCAGATCTTGCCTTCCGGAACTTTGATATTAAAGTCCATCTCACTAGCTTTATTTCCAGCAAAGATATAGGGCTCAGTTGTCTCTTTGCCATTAATTGTTAGCTTGCCACTCTTGGAACAACAGATGACGTTATCTCCAGCCACGCCGATAACACGCTTAACTAAGTATTGCTTTGCTGGATTAGGGAGCACGCCTACTAAGACGAGCCCTTCTTTAATCTTGGCCACAATTCTATTTTCACCAAGAGTAAATGGCTCTGGCAACCAATTATCCGGATCTCTAAAGACGACAACATCGCCACGGTTAATATCTTTGGATATAAAAGGAAGCTTATTTACCGCCACCCGATCTTGAATCTGAAGTGTGTTCTCCATTGAGCCGGACGGAATGAAGAAAAACTGGACAAGGAGTGTCTTAATCAGAAGTGAAACAGCGAGCGCAACGATTACAAGAATCGGGAACTCACGAAGGACTGAGCCCTTACGTGACATATGAGTGAAGTTACTCGGCAGGCTTTTCTTCAGTCGCTGGTTCTTCAGCAACTGCTTCTGCTACAACTTCTTCAACCACTGCTTCTGCAACTGGCTCGGTCACTACGACCTCTTCCACCACTGGGGCTTCAACTACTGCTTCTGCAACTACTGGAACCTCAGCAATTGGAGTGGAAAGAATTCCATCGCCGTAGCCTTCAATGCCATCGCGCTTTTCGCGGATCTTGGCAGCCTTACCGCGAAGCTCGCGGAGGTAGTAAAGCTTGGCGCGACGTACATCGCCCTTCTTTACCAGTTCAATCTTTTCAATGACTGGTGTGTGAACTGGGAATGTGCGTTCTACGCCAACGCCGTATGAAACTTTACGAATTGTGAAAGTTTCGCGAACTCCATCACCTTGGCGACCCATAACGATTCCCTGGAAGACCTGGAGGCGTGACTTGCTACCTTCGATAACGCGGACGTGGATTTTTAGCTCATCGCCAGCACGGAACTGTGGAATGTCCTTGCGGAGTGAGACTGCATCTACAACGTCGAGAATGTTCATCTTTTTGAGTCCTGTTCATTACCTAATCAATTAAGCACGGGTATCGCCGTGCAGAGCACCTATCTTGCCATAGAAGGGGCCTTGAGCGTAAATCGGCTATTTGCCCCAGCGAATTACGCGGAGAAACCGAGAGTTGCCACCAGCTGCTGGTGCAGATGCGGACCAGCGGCCACCGTGATTTGTTGGGGCACTTTGCCATACTGGGCAAATTTTGCGCCAGCCTCACGAGCAATTAATCCACCGGCAGACCAATCCCATTCCTTTAGCCCGGCCTCGTAATACCCATCGAGTGCGCCCATCGCCACATGACAGAGATCAACTGCGGCAGCGCCATTGCGACGGATATCGCGGGCGATAGGTACGAGCTTTGCGAAGTCTGCTAACTGCGTCACGCGATGTGCCACATCGTATTGAAAACCTGTAGCAATAAGTGCACGCTCTAAGGCAATTGGCTCATTACAGCGAATCGGATGCGAGTTATAGAAGGCACCACCGCCAAGGGTTGCCCACCAGGTTGAGTTAATTGTTGGCGCAGTCACAACTCCCACAATGACACCATTCTTATCTTTGGCCGCAATCGAAACATTCCATCCTGGAAGGCCGTAGAAATAATTGACAGTGCCATCAAGTGGATCGATAACCCAGGTAATTCCTGAATTTCCCTCGATGCTCGCCCCTTCTTCCCCAATAATTCCATCATCGGGGCGGGCGGCCAGCAGTGATTGCACGATAAATTTCTCAGCCTTAATATCCATCTGGGTAGCGAAATCGATTGCCGTTGACTTGGATTCAACTTCAAATGCCATCGGTCGATCCAGCAAAAGCGCCCCGGCTGCTGCGCCGACTTTCTGGGCTAAGGACAACAATTCGCCATACATACTCGCATCTTAGACGGTCTAGCTATCCAGAAAATGCTCCCCTATCGGATATTCTCACCTCATGACCGAGCTTCGCCTTACCGGCAAATCTGAGGATGGAAATCATCTATCACTACTTGATAATCAAGGTGGCGAGTTCTCACTTCGGATTAGCGACACTCTTCGCGCAACGATTAATCAACAACGGCTGAGCTCCGTTCCCAATGTCGATGCCAACGAAACGATGTCGGTAAAAGAGATTCAGCGCCGACTACGTGCAGGTGAGAGCATGGAACAAGTCGCCCGCGAAGGCCACCTCACTCTTGAAAAAGTAGAGCGATTCTCTGGACCTATTTTGCAAGAGCGCGAATACATCCTTGATCGCGCACGTGAACTAGTGATGCGTAAAGACGTTCACCGCATCGAAATGACATTTTCCGATGTTGTAATCGCCAAACTTGCTCCACGCGGTGTCGATATTGATCAGATTTCCTGGAACACCTGGCGACTACCTAATGGCACCTGGCATATCGAACTCTCTTACCCAAATCGTGATGGCAACGGAGTTGCCACCTGGAACTTTGATTTAGCTCGCCGGGCACTTGATGCCAGCGATGCTAATGGTGCTTGGTTAATTGATGAAGATGCGCCAGCTCAACCAGTCTCATCTGGAATCATCCACTCTGAACCAACGCATCCCTCACGTATTGCTGAGATTCTTGAAACTCTTCCGATCGAGAAGATTGCCGAGAAGATTGAAACTCCTCGCCTTGCCGTAATCCGTGAGACCCCCACACCAGCGGACTCCCAAGACGGAATTACTGCTCGAGCAAAAGTTCCATCATGGGATGAAATTATGTTCGGTCACAAAGCGCAAGAAAAGCCAGAAGAAAACTAGTTAACAACTCTTACTAAAAGCGGCACCGAACTCTCAATTTCCGAATCTCCGCCGTGATGGCCCACCATCTCACCCTCTTTATCTGCCCGCATCGGATCAAGTAAGACCAGGCCATCTTGAGCAATAGCAATCACATCACCTGCGCGCTCTGCCGCAGCTTGCGAAACTTCGGCGCCAAAGAGTCCTGATGCAATTGCGGTTGCGCGAGAGTGCAGCATTACTTTCTTACCAAAGAACTCACTCCATCTATTAATTACTTCAGACAAAGCCTGCGGTGAATCAGCCTTGTCCCCCAAATATAAATGGCGTGCTCGAGGTTCGCCAGCAATGACGGCAATATCAGTCAGTAACTCGTTGTCTTGTCCCAGCACAACTTTCTCACCCACATTAATCATTCCGTGGTCTGCCGTGACCCAGATTCTGGTTCCGCGCGGTACTTGCTCAATGAGTAGCGCCACCAACTGATCAATACTTGTCAGCGCAGCCAGCCATTTATCCGAGCCCACGCCATCTGAGTGTCCGGCTGAATCAAGATCATTGACATAGAGATAGACAAATGAGGGGCTCACTTTCAAAGCATCGATTGTCTCTATTAATAAATCACTGGTGATATTTGCACCCTTGTAATGCGCGCCGCGAAAAACTGCGCGCGTAAAACCAGAGTTTTCATATCGTTTAGCCGCCACGTGTGTGGTGGTAATTGCAACTGCCATCCCTCGTTCAAAGAGCGTGGGAACTGGCTGCCAAATAACTGGGTCAACTCGTTCATCCCATTTAAGTGTGTTAAGTATTCGTCCCCCACTGCGCGGAACTTGCACGGTGTAACCAAGCATTCCGTGGGTGCCAGGCATTTCACCGGTTGTCAGCGTTGCCAGACTCGTAGCTGTTGTTGATGGAAATGATGTCTGCACGGTGGCATGGGAGACAAGTGAAGCCAGGGTCGGTGCCACATTTGCATACGTTGCTAATACATCTGCCCCACATCCATCGATCAGAAAGAGGAGTTCGCGACCTGATGGAGATTGTCCGGCACTGATTGAATCTATAGCTGTCTCTAGCCCCAATGAAGAAAAGATTGATGGCATGATTTGCGACAAGTGCACCGATGTATCTTCTCACGAGTATTGTTGCGGCTATGAATTCACTCGGCTTCGTGACCTCCCCTGAAGTAGCTGCGGCTCTCTCAGCCGGTAAACCGGTAGTTGCCCTTGAATCCACAATTATCAGCCACGGATTGCCACGGCCTTCCAATCTAGAGGTTGCCCGAGAAGTGGAGAAAATCGTCAGATCTCATGGTGCTACGCCCGCTACGATCGCAATTCTTGATGGAAAAGTATGTATTGGACTTACTGATGAGCAATTAGTCGCCATTGCTAATCGAGATGACATTGCTAAGGCTTCCAGTCGCGACCTTGCAATCATCACTGCTTCACATAAGAGCGCGGCAACCACAGTCGCTGCTACTGCTCACCTTGCAGTGCTGGCTGGCATTCATGTATTTGCAACAGGTGGACTCGGTGGGGTGCATCGTAGAGCAAACGAATCTTTCGATGAATCTGCAGATCTCACTGCCCTAGCAAATTTAGACATTACTGTTGTCTGTGCGGGAGTTAAATCGATTCTCGATGTCGCAGCAACACTTGAACGACTTGAAACGCTTGCAATCGGCGTCGTTGGATATAAGACAGATAAATTCCCCGGTTTCTATCTCACTGATTCTGGCTTCATGCTAGAACATCAAGTTGATTCCGCTCCGGATATTGTAAAGATAATTCATGCCAGGAAATCACTGAAGACCAATAAGCGCGCATTGATTGTGGCTAACCCAGTTCAGAAAGAGATGAACCGGGCTCGTCACGATGTAATTCTCAAGAGCGGTCTAGCAGGTGCTGCTCGGGATGGAATCATTGGAAAAGCAGTCACCCCATATTTACTGGAGCATTTTCACACCGCATCTGAAGGTGAATCTCTTCAAGTCAATATTGAAATCATTAAGTCCAATTCGGCCTTAGCCGCAGATATTGCCGTAGCTGCATCACAATAATCCGATGACTTCCAAGGTTCTCTGCATCGGTGATGTCATGCTAGATGTCGTCACCAAAATATCGGTGATGCCCTCTGAAATTAACTATGGCAGTGACACCTCTGCCAAGATTTCTACTCATGGTGGTGGGGCTGCGGGCAATGTAGCCTCCTGGCTCACACGAGCAGGTGCGCAGGCGACAATTGTCGGACATGTAGGAAATGACACTGTGGGTTCAGTCCTCGTTGCCGAGTTCGATGCACTTGGAGTTAAACACAATAATCTTGTAGTAGAAGACGGGCAATCAGGAGTCGTTGTAGTGCTGGTGGACCCCACGGGAGAACGAACCATGCTCCCTGACAATGGCGCTAATTCCGGGCTACAGCTCAGTGACCTTCCACCATTAGATGATTTCGACGCAGTCTATATTTCTGGATACGCACCGCTAGACCCATCATCGTTACCTGGAATTAAAGAGATGATGAGAAAAATCCGAGAAGTAAATATCCCAATCTATTTTGATCCAGCATCTGTAGGCGGGATGAAGGCAGTTGGCCTGGCTGAAATAAAATCATGGCTACCTCACATGAGTGTTTTAATTCTTAATGAAGAGGAGTCAATTTATCTCACCGGCGAAACAGAGTTAGAGATAGCGCTAGATGTGCTGTTAGGACCGTGCGAGACAGTGGTCATTAAACGGGGATCTCATGGGGCGCTAGCTAAATCTCGTGCTGGAGTTATGGTTTCTGTGGATGCGCTGCAGGCAGTAGTTGTTGATACAACTGGCGCTGGAGATTCTTTTGCGGCTGGATTTATTTCCCACTATGCAAGTAATCGGGATTTATCTGGGGCGTTAAAGGCTGGCGTTGAGATTGCGGCCCAATGTGTTGCAATCGTTGGGGCTAGACCGCGTGTAGGTACCAAGGTTTAGCACAATGCCTTGGCAGAATACGCGCCATGGCAACGAAGAAGGCAGCAGCTCCTAAAAAGACGGCAAAGCTGGCCGGACCAAAGCCGGGCGAATTTCCAGGCAAGATCGTTGATATCGATGTCTCATCCGAAATGTCAGAATCATTTCTGGAATATGCCTATTCCGTTATTTACTCACGCGCACTTCCTGATGCACGAGATGGTTTAAAGCCTGTACATCGTCGCATTCTGCATCAGATGGCAGATATGGGTCTTCGCCCTGAGCGCGGACATGTAAAGAGCGCGCGCGTAGTTGGTGAAGTGATGGGTAAGTTGCACCCACACGGTGACTCAGCAATCTATGACGCACTCGTTCGGATGGCGCAATCTTTTTCTATGCAGTTGCCCCTGATTGACGGCCACGGAAACTTTGGCTCACTCGATGCCGGCCCAGCTGCGATGCGTTATACCGAAGCCCGTCTTGCCCCCACCGCAATGGCGATGGTGGCCGAAGCCGATGAGAACACCGTTGATTTCGGTCCAAACTATGACGGTCAATTAGCTGAACCCCTTGTACTACCCGCGGCCTTTCCTAACTTGCTTGTTAACGGCGGTTCTGGAATCGCCGTAGGTATGGCGACAAATATGGCCCCCCACAATCTGGGTGAAGTAATCGCTGCCACCAAGTTCTTAATTGATAATCCCAAGGCAACGCTGAATCAATTGATGAAGCATGTGCCGGCACCTGATTTTCCAACCGGTGGCGAAATTGTTGGCCTGGAAGGTGTTCGAGAAGCCTATGCCACAGGCAAAGGTTCCTTTAAAGTGCGCGCAACAACCGAGATTTCCAAAGTCACATCTCGCAAAATGGGAATTGTTATCAAAGAACTTCCATTTAATATCGGCCCCGAAAAAGTTGTGGAACGTATTGCCGACCTTGCTAAAGCGAAGAAGATTCAGGGAATTTCCGACATCATCGACTTAACTGATGGTCAGACCGGTACCAATGTTGTGATTGAACTCAAGAATGGTTTTGAGCCAGAAGATGTTCTAGAAAAGCTCTTCAAGCTCACTCCGATGGAAGATGCTTTTGCGATTAACGCGGTAGCACTGGTCAAGGGCAAGCCACAAACGCTTGGCCTGAAAGAGCTGCTGCAGGTCTTTATCGATCACCGCATCGAAGTTGTGCGCCGCCGCTCCGAATTTCGAAAAGCAAAGGCAGAAGACAGACTCTCACTCGTTGATGGACTTCTGAAAGCAATTATCGATATCGATAAGGTCATCAAGATTATTCGCGGTAGCGATGATGCCCCGGCTGCGAAAGAAGCTTTGATTAAAGGTTTCAAACTCAATGACGAACAAGCCACCTACATTCTAGATATGCCGTTGCGCCGGCTGACCAAGATGAGCAAGCTCGAACTTGAAACTGAATCAAAAGAGCTCAAAGGGGTCATCACCGCACTTGCTACTTTACTTAAGAGTGAAGAAGCGATCCGCAAGCAGGTTTCCGATGAGCTCACCGCGGTAAGTAAGGCATTTGCTACCCCACGACGTACCCGAATCGGGAAAGCGTAAATTACTTAGGTCGGATGACCGCAGTACCCTTTTCGTGCTCAAGAAATTCCACAATATGTGTCGGAATTCCAGCAGCAAACTTATTCGCTAACTCCTTCTCGCCATCGCGGCCAGCATCATCTAGGACAACAACTGCCTTGGCGCTCAGTTTCTTGAGTAGCTCGGTGAAGGCTGGGTGACGCGCCTGGCCATCGGCCGTTGCTGGCGGCCCATCGATAAAGAGCAGATCAATCTCGGAGATATCGGAAAATACCGAAGTCTCATACCAACTATTACCTGATGCATGTGGGGTAAGGGGTGCCACACGTATTTCTACATTGGTAATTCCATGGCTATCAAGTAAGTGGCGGGTCTTGGCCGCATACTCCGGCGAGTTATCAATGCTGATCACGCGAGCATGCGGAGCGCTCTTGGCAAGGACCAGCGTAGAAACACCAGATCCTAAATCAACAATGGTGCGAATATCAGAGCTACCTGCGCTGTGCACCAAGGTAAGAAGCACATCAGGAGAAGCTGCCCAGCCACGTGTTGGCGGGATGGGTGCATCGAATGCAAGCAAGTTCAGTAACTGCGCATAGAACTCACTCTGGCGATAATCGGCGCGGGCTGTGATATTTACTTCGCGCACACTCTTTCGCAGCTCTTTCTCACTTTTGATGAGTTGGTTGAGTTTGGCGCCCAGTTTCCTGCTCAATCGAATCTGATATCCAAGAAATACCAGGGCTAGCAATAGGAGTGCAAGGAGCGTGAGGTTAAACATGGTTCTGAGTGTACGGGGCGCGAAATGCCAAGGTAAATACTGTGGGAAGATACGCCCAAATGATTGCAACAACCGCTCTTGAACTTCGTGCTGGTGCACGCCTTTTGGTTTCTGGGGTCACAGTTCGCATCAATCATGGCGATCGCATCGGTTTCGTTGGCCGAAATGGCGCCGGAAAATCAACTCTGGCAAAAGTTTTAGCGGGTGAAACACTGCCGGCCGGCGGCGGCGTACAGCGCACCGGCAAAATTGGCTATCTGCCACAAGATCCACGTACTGGTGAAGATCAAGGAACCGCGCTCGATCGAATTTTATCGGCGCGCGATCTAGACCAAATTGCGGCGCGAATGACCCAAGTAGAACAAGAGATGGCAACCACAGAAGGCGCCGAACTTGAAAAAGCCCTTGAGCGTTACACCAGAGTAGATGCTGAATTCAGCGCAGCCGGCGGCTATGCCGCAACTTCAGAAGCAGAAGCAATTGCCCACTCTCTTGGCGTTTCCGAGGCCGTTTTTAACAATCAACTTGACACTCTTTCCGGTGGTCAACGCCGGCGAATCGAACTTGCGCGCATCCTTTTTTCCGGTGCCGAAACCCTGCTCCTAGATGAGCCCACCAACCACTTAGATGCCGATTCGATCATCTGGCTTCGTAACTACCTCCTTAATTACTCAGGTGGACTTGTCATCATTTCTCACGATGTGAACCTGATTGAAACCGTGGTCAATAAAGTCTTCTACATCGATGGCAATAGAAATGTCATCGATGTCTATAACTTAGGCTGGAAGCAATACCTCTTACAGCGCGAACAAGATGAACATCGCCGCAAGAAAGAGCGCGCTAACGCTGAAAAGAAAGCAGAAATCTTGCAAAAGCAAGGCGAGCGGATGCGCGCGAAAGCCTCTAAAGCAACTGCCGCCCAAGGCATGTTACGTCGCGCCGAAAAGCTGCGATCATCACTCGATGATGTGCGGGTCAAAGATAAGGTGGCAAAACTTCGCTTCCCAACCCCTGCCCCATGCGGCAAGACTCCGCTATCGGGGGAAGAGCTATCAAAGAACTATGGCTCACTTGAAATCTTCACTGACGTTTCCTGCGTCATTGATAAGGGCTCCCGCGTTGTGATCTTGGGCCTCAACGGCGCCGGCAAAACAACGCTCCTTAAAATCCTAGCCAATCAACTTGAATCAGATACCGGCAAGGTCGAACATGGTCATGGGCTCAAGCTCGGTTACTACGCCCAGGAACATGAAATGCTCGACTTCGAGCGAACTATTCTGGAAAACATGATGTCTTCTAAAGCTGACTTGCGTGAACCAGAAGCTCGTAACGTGCTTGGTTCATTTCTCTTCGTCGGCGATGATGTTCATAAGCCGGTCAAAGTACTTTCTGGTGGCGAGCGAACTCGGTTAGCCCTGGCCACCCTGGTCGTCTCTTCAGCAAATGTGCTCTTACTTGATGAGCCAACAAATAACTTAGATCCAGCATCTCGGGAAGAGATCTTGGGAGCGCTGAGTGAATATCAAGGCGCAGTAATCATGGTCTCTCACGATGAAGGCGCCGTGCAGGCGTTAAAGCCAGAACGGGTGATTTTGTTGCCTGATGGCGATGAAGATATTTGGAAAGAGGAGTACTTCGACTTAGTTAGTATTGATTAGCCATCGTTAATTACGAGTTGAGAGAAACTCTGTGAATACAGTTACAGCTCTTTAGAATTGTGTTCGGAATCTATTTTTAAAGCATGAATGAGTTGCAAGGCTTTTCTACCCGTCACCTCTAACTTTCGATATATAGCAACGGTCTCCTGTCTGATTAGTGATTCGCTATAACCAATTTCTAGGGCAATTTGTGCGTTATTAAACCCATGCTCGAGTAAGTCAGCAATAACTAATTGCCGATCACTCAATGGAATGTGAGGTAAGTCAATCTTTCCCTTAACATCAACCGCAGTCAGGACTAGCGCCTTTGGAAGCTGACTTGAATAAAGCCCCAACAGTGAACCAATTGCAATATAGAAGATTTTCATCGCCTCGGTAAGGTCAAGTGTTTTCGTAGAGTAAAGAGCCATTCCACCAACCGGAGAAACTGGAATAGCTACCCCTGACACCCACTTACCCTCATAACTAGAGCCAGCCACCAAGGGATATTCCTTTTCATATTCAGTCCCGTTATGGGCAATGAAGACAGTGTTTTCACGGATCGCAGCGGTGATAGGGATTTTCTCTTGAATCGGCAGATCAAAGAATGCTGCGTATTCGGCAGAACCCCAACCGTATCCGCCGAGTGGAGATACAAAACCATTGTCGATGAGCTCACCTATATAAAGGCAGAAACATTTCTCTTCACTAAATGTGTTCATGACTAGGAACTGGGAGATTTCGTTTAAAGAATCCGGTGAGGCCGCAAGAAAGTCAGAGAAGGCAAGAATCTTTTTAGAGTGCATACCCCCTCCTTACTGCTCCTATGGTGAAAAGTATCTTGTGGCTGCGGTTTTCAGGGTACTCCTATATTTGGCTGTGGGTTGCAACCACTTTGATATTTCAAATATCTGGCTGGCTTTGTCCGGACTTTACCAAGCCTGCGTAATGCCTGACAGGCTATTTTTCGCATTAAGAGGCCTTAGAGCGCGATCAAGATAGACCAGGAGGTAAGTCAATGAAGCAGATTCGAATCGTAGATGAGGATGGGAGTCCGATTCGTTATGCCTATCTTGAGCAGGAAAGTCTTAAGTTCGAGTTTGAGTTCTACGCTCATGATGAGAATGAAGGCGATTACGAAATCATTCAAACTGTAGCGCCGGCTGACTTTGAATTTATCGCCACAATGTTCGGACTAGATCCGATGGGAGACATACTCTCAATAGTCCAGGAGATTTCGGACTCGGGCAGAGGCGGAGATCTCATCAACTCTCTTAACAGTAAGGAGATCAAGAACAAACTCCATAAATGGGGAACCTACTCATCTTTTAAAGACCAAGGTAATTAAGAGTTAATAGCTAAAGACCCCGCCCTCGCGTGAGGCCACTCTGCATTTATTACTGTTCGTATTTTTAAGCTTTAATCAGGATTTAAAATGCTTTGCTAACTTAACAATCAGCCCAATCACAATAAAGAGCAGACCTATTGGCAGGCTTGCCATCAAAAACCAGAGATAACTACCGCCACCTGAGCCCTCATAAAACATCGACCCGCCCTTGATGACCGAAAATAAGAAAGCACAAATAATCGGCAATACCGCCATAAACCCGTTAGCGCTTCTGTCGCCAGTTGTGACCAAGTTGGAGAAGTAGGTGAAGATGCAGAGTGCGTTGATAAAGAGAGCAATCAGTAAGACAATCGTCTTAGAACGCATGCTATGAGGGTAGGGCTAAAGGTGGAAAATTATCAGTCTCGGTGATTAAGAACTAAGCGTCGATCTGCTCGCGATCAATCTCAGCTGTTGCGATAAATTCCTTCCGTGGGGCCACATCCGATCCCATTAAAAGCTCAAACATCTTCTCTGCGGCCTCCGCATCCGGCACCGTAATTCTACGTAGCGTGCGGGCATCAGGATCCATAGTGGTCTCACGCAGTTGATCAGCATCCATCTCACCCAGACCTTTATAGCGCTGAATCGGCTCTTTCCAACGCTTACCCGTCTTCTTTAAATCTGCCGTAATTCGCTTCATCTCATCATCGGAGTAGGTGTAGATGTACTCACCCTTCTTGCCGCCCACACCCATTGTTTCAATGCGGTGTAGTGGAGGAATCGCGGCAAAAACGCGGCCAGCATCGAGCATCGGGCGCATATAGCGATACATCAAAGTAAGCAGCAGGCAACGAATATGTGCGCCATCAACATCGGCATCTGACATCAAGATAATGCGGCCATATCGAGCATCATCTAATTCAAATGATTTTCCAGAGCCAGCGCCGATTACCTGAATGATGGAGCCGCACTCTTTATCATCGAGCATCTGCGATAGTGATGCTTTCTGCACATTTAAAATCTTGCCACGAATCGGCAAGATGGCTTGGAATTCAGAGTTACGCGCTGCCTTTGTTGTGCCCAGGGCCGAGTCGCCCTCAACGATAAAGAGTTCAGTGCGAGTGACATCTTCCGAGCGGCAATCAGAGAGCTTTGTGGGAAGTGACGATGATTCCAGGGCGTTCTTACGGCGCTGTATATCTTTATGAGCACGGGCGCTAATGCGTATGCGAGAAGCACCCGCAATCTTTTCCATGATCAACTTGCCGTTGGCTTTATCAATACGACGAGTTGTTGCAAAGAATTCTTTGAGCTTATCGGCAACCACAGTGGAGACAATCTTTGTCGCCGCCGCGGTTCCGAGAACTTCCTTGGTCTGACCCTCAAACTGCGGTTCTGACATTCGAACGGTGACTACCGCAGTCAGACCTTCCATCACATCGTCTTTGATGACATCGGCCTCGTTCTTCTTCAGAATTCCAGCGCTGCGCATCGCTTCATTAAAGGCTTTAGTGATGGCGCGCTCAAAACCAAGTACGTGCGAGCCGCCCTTAGGAGTGGCAATGATGTTCACAAAGGAGTGCAGGGTTGTGTCAAAGCCCTCGCCCCACTTCATCGCGATATCAACTTCCATATCACGCTCAACATCTGTGGAGACCAGATGGCCCTTGTCATCTAGCACCGGCACCGTCTCTTGATAATGACCGCTGCCATAAATACGAATAACTTCACCAACAGCGGTATCTGGTTGCAAGAAATCGCAGTACTCAGAGATGCCACCCTTATGGAAGAAGGTCTGGGTGGTCTTCTCTTTCTTGCGGTTGTCGTTAACCATAATGGAAAGTCCGGGAACTAAAAATGAAGTTTGGCGAGCTCGGGCATAGACATCATCGAGTTCAAGTTCGGCATCCTTTAAAAAGATTTGCCGATCTGACCACCACTTAATCCGGGTGCCAGTTACCTTCGCCGAAACTTTTCCAATGGTGCGCAAACCTGATTGTGGTGTGAAGGTAGCTTTCGGTCCATCACCATCAAATATTCCAGCTACTCCGCGCTTGAATGACATCCAGTAAATCTTGCCGTTGCGATCTACTTCAGCATCAAGGCGTTCGGCTAAAGCGTTGACAACAGATGCGCCGACACCGTGGAGACCACCGGAGGCGGCATAGGAACCGCCGCCGAACTTTCCACCTGCGTGCAGTTTGGTTAGTACAACTTCAACACCAGTAAGACCAGTCTTGGGTTCTTTATCAACCGGAATTCCGCGACCATCATCGTGTACTTCAACGGAACCATCTGATTCAAGATTAATTTCAATTTTCTTACAGTGCCCCGCCAGTGATTCATCGACTGAGTTATCAATAATTTCCCAGAGGCAATGTTGTAATCCGCGGGAATCGGTTGAACCGATATACATTCCCGGGCGCTTGCGCACAGCATCGAGGCCTTCAAGAACTGCGAGATCTTTGGCGGTATAGCTATCCTTAGCATCCACTTCAGGGGTAAAGTTCAATTCGTCAGCCACGGTGGCAAAGGTTAGCCAGCGAATGCTTCGCATCTGCGTAAGCGCGCCGGGACATCTCAAATATTGGTAATTGGGGTGAGATATCCCCTAATAATCGGTGATTATGCGCTCAGATTGCTAAAAATTTACACAATTGGAATCAATATCTCCTGCGGGGAATAAAGAGAACTGGCATGATGTTCCATAGAAGTACCAGAACTTCCCATTAAGCGAAATGAGAGCGCGATGACCGAGCAAGTAATCCTCGAATCCACACCTCTGAATGCCCTCGATCGATGCGATCGTTGTGGTGCACAAGCTTACGTGCGTGCAATTCTGCTAAATGGTGGTGAACTCATGTTCTGTGCCCATCACGGCAAGGAATATGCTGAAAAGCTCAAGGCAGTAGCTGCAGCGATTCAGGATGAGTCAGAGAAGTTGGTTGAAGTTAAGTAATTACTCTTTAAGAATGCCCTTATGCGAACCATCGCATAAGGGTTTTTCTTTTGATTGACCACAACCACAGAACTTTGGATTCTCGATAGTTTCAAGCACTTTGCCATCAGCATCGACTATATCTATCACCCCAGTGATGCGAATAGATCCGCTCTTAGGATTGATAAAGACTTGGGCATCGGCCATCTGGTGTTAATCCAGATAATCGCGCAGTGATTGCGAACGAGATGGGTGGCGCAGCTTTGACATCGTCTTAGATTCAATCTGGCGAATACGCTCACGCGTAACACCGTGAACCTTACCGATTTCATCAAGAGTTTTAGGCTGTCCATCTGTGAGCCCGTAACGAGCCTTGATGACATCGGCTTCGCGGTTGGTAAGGCCGCCCAGCACCTGCATCAACTGCTCCTGCAAGATAGTGAAAGTTACTGACTCTTCTGGCTTAACTGCCTCTGAATCTTCAATGAGATCTCCGAATTCAGAGTCTCCTTCTTCACCTAGTGGGGTGTGAAGTGAGATTGGTTCGCGGCCATACTTCTGAACTTCGACCACCTTTTCCGGTGTCATATCAAGTTCTTTAGCGAGCTCTTCAGGTGTCGGTTCGCGCCCAAGATCTTGCAGCATCTGGCGCTGCACGCGAGCTAACTTATTGATGACTTCAACCATGTGTACTGGAATACGAATGGTGCGAGCTTGATCTGCCATGGCACGGGTAATTGCCTGGCGGATCCACCAGGTGGCATAGGTAGAGAACTTATAACCCTTGGTGTAGTCAAACTTCTCTACTGCGCGGATAAGACCGAGGTTTCCTTCTTGAATCAGATCAAGGAAGAGCATGCCGCGCCCGGTATAACGCTTAGCAAGTGAGACCACCAGCCGAAGGTTTGCTTCCAACAAGTGATTCTTGGCGCGCTTACCATCTTCGACAATCCACTCTAGCTCGCGCTTCATCTTCTTCTCTAGCTTCTTAGTGTGCTTCAAAGCTTCTTCGGCAAAGAGGCCGGCTTCAACGCGCGTAGCAAGTTCAACTTCGAGTTCGGCATTAAGAAGTGCTACGCGGCCAATCTGCTTCAGGTAATCCTTTACTGGGTCTGCGGTCGCACCAGCGGTAAGAACGGTCTGTTCTGGCGGCAGGCGCTTAATTTCAATCTGAATAAATCGAGCTTGCTCGTTAAAGAAGTACTGCAAATCTTCTAGGTTCTTGAGGTGGCCCTGATTAACCGCTTCGGCGATGAGCTTTGCGGACTTCTCATTAAAGGTGCTCATCGCAAATTGCTGTTGAATCTGCTTAAAGGTAAGCGCCTTTGCTTCTACCTGATCAATATTGCTCTTCGGTGAAAGTTCTACGCCCTGAATCTTGCCGTTGATAGCTTCCAGGACGAGATTTACATTCTTTAGATCCTTCTTATGCTTCTCGCGCTCGTTCTTATCTTCCTCTTCATCATCGGCATCAGAGTCAAGTAAAGTAAATGAGCCCGCTTCATTCTTAGTCTCATCCGATAGCGTGACAACGCGCGGCTGGTCTTTGCCATCGGCTTCAGCATCAACAATTTCAGATGCTTCTGCAATCAGAGTCTCTACATCTTCCAGGTCAACTTCTTCCACCACAATTTCATTGCCATCTTCATCAAGCACAATGGCGACTTTTTCACTCTTTAGCGCTTCTGCCTTCGCCTCCACCTTTGGGGCAATCAAGGCGAGCTGCGCCTTTGACAGTATGCGACTTGGAGCTCCGAGGCCAGCTTTGCGAGCCTTCTCTGTCGCTTCCGGAATTTGACCGTCAAGTGCGCGAGCTTCAAGTGCCAGCGGCATAAATTCTTTCTTTACCGCCTTGCGATAATTATCAATTCCACTAGCAGCAAGGGATTCAATGATCTCTTTCTGGTGCGCAATGGCGTTCTTTAAATCAACTAGCTGCTGTATTTCTTTTACGTTGAGCTCTTTCTTAATTTCAATCTTCGCTGGCTTTATCGTCTTAGCAGCAACTTTCTTTGCGGGTGCTTTCTTAGCAACGGCCTTCTTCGCAGGAGCCTTCTTGGCTACACTTTTTTTCGCAGCAGTCTTCTTTGCTGGAGCAGCTTTCTTGCTCTTTACCTTGTTTTTGAGCGCACTAAATACAGCCACAATTGTCCTTTTGGTTTTTCTTCGAACTGCTCGAAGTACTATCTATATTGTACCCGCAACATGCAAGGCGTGGCGAATAGCATCGCCCATAGCTTCACTCTCCACCAAAAATCCGTCATGGCCGAACTCGGAACTGATGACAATCGGAGCCTCGGCGGTGGGAACGAGCTCTGAAATCTCAACCTGAAGTCGAGGGACGAAGAGGCGATCGGTGTCGATGGAGACGACCACCACCGGAACTTTCACGCTGGCCAGGGCCTTGACCACGCCGCCGCGCTCGCGGCCGATATCGTGCGAATTCATCGCATCAGTTAAGGCGATATAGGTATTGGCATCAAAGCGTCTAGCGAGCTTATTAGCCTGATGGTCCAGATATGACTGCACGGCATAGCGCCCGGTCTCATCTCCTTGTAATTGGCGACCAAAGCGCACATCCATCTCAGATTCGGTGCGATATGTCAGATGGGCAATCCGGCGCGCAATTCCCATTCCGTCAACCGGGCCACGTTCTTGCTCGTAATAATCTCCGTCATTAAAGTGCGGATCAGATTTAATGGCATGAATCTGCACTGATGCGGTTCCGATTTGGTCACCGGTGGCAACGGCTGAAGATCCAATCGTGCAGATGGCACTGACTCGCTCCGGCAACTGCACCGCCCATTCCAGTGAACGCATGCCACCGAGAGAAGGACCCACTGCAAGTAAATACTTATCAATTCCGAGCGCATCGCTAAATGCAATCTCGGCATTCACCATGTCGCGAATGGTGATGATGGGAAAGCGGGAACCATAACGCTTTCCATCAGGGGCAATACTTGCTGGGCCAGTTGAACCTTGACAGCCACCAATGACATTGGGGCAGAGAACAAAATATTTATCGGTATCAAATGGCAGCCCCGGGCCCACCATTTGCGGCCACCATCCAGGAACATCAGACCAACCAGTCATTGCATGGTTAACCAAAATTGCATTGGATTTATCAGCGTTTAACGTTCCCCAGCTCTGATAAGCAATGGTGATATCTGGCAGGGTCTCGCCATTTTCAAGAAGTAAATCACCAATCTTGATAAATTTACGATCACCTGGATCATCACCTTCAAGCCACGCACCGGTGACATCGAAGTTAGGTCTTCTGCTCATGAATAAATCCTTCACGCACTTGCAGCTAAGAGCTCTGCCTGGTCGTCACCCGGAGCACCCCGCCGCGGTGGAGGGTTGCCGTCTAGTCAGCCGGGGCTTAGGACTAGAACTCGTGACCAGTGCAAATATTACCCGAAAATTGTGGCAACCACTTTGGGGTGTAGCTCTGCTCGCATCCTGGTAAAGGATTTCGCCGGCCAGCCTGCCGTAAATACTCGCCGCAGTAGCAGCGCTAGTGAGTAGCTCGGGTTATCTGCCAGCGCACGATCTAGCGCCTTCTGGGCCAGAGCTCCCTCACCACGTTCATATGAGAGAGCGGCAAAGACCGATGCAATTGGTGCCACAAAACCAATGGGTGCGATAACTAATAAATCTCGCCACATCTTCCAGAAGAAGTCAGCGGTCTCAAGGCTGTGACTACCCAGTGCAAAATCACGCACTTGAATATCACTCATGCGCCCAATAACTCGTGCGCTCAGTTCGCGATCTTCTGCGCCCCGACCTGCTTGATATTCCCCTGCTAAATCAATCACGGCGGTGGCGCCATCTCGTTGCAGGTGATTTAATTCTTTGGCATCGGTGGCAATCGTGAATTGGTTGACTTCACTGAACCAAGACTCATGGGCGGCAGATGGCAGCGCTGAGATTGAGTAAATTAGCTCATCGACAGTTGCAAAGGGCATTGGATGTCCAGCGATGACATGCTCTGCGGCGATACGCGATGAATCAATTTCTGGAACCGGGCTGCCTTCCGGTGGACAACACGCTGAATCAATACAGAGAAGTGAGCGAAAGCGATCACTTCGCACAAGCAGTGATTCTCTAATCTCAATGCCAGCGCGCATGAGTGCGGCACTGGCATTAATCAGTACTGTCTCGCCGGCTTCCGATTCGGCAGGTGTGTATGCCACCAGCAGCGCTCCTTCAGCCTTTTCGCGGGTGAAGTGGGAGGCAAGTAGGTCATAGCTTTCGCAAGAGATATCTACGGGTAGATCAACGCGCATCGCCATCCCGACCGCGTCTTTATCTTCGCAATCTGTGTTCAGTGCGACCAGAACAAGTGAATTACTTGGGTGATAACCGATAAGAAAAGGAATAGCGGCAAGTAGATCGTGCGGTGAAGTCAGGGTTGTCATGAGAAGCCTTTCTTATCGGTTTAGTGTGACGGGAGTAGAAAAACGTGTGGGCGCAGCAACAACGGAGATAGGTAAAATCGAGACTGATTCAATCTTTCCTGGGATCCGACGCTTGACACCTTGCACGGTGAATTCACCATCCCAACTTGTAATGAGTTGGATGAGGTAGTGCCCTGGGTTTGAATAGCTATGTTGGATTTGCCCATCTGGAAAAGGTGCGCCGGCACTACGCGTAATAAAAAAAATGCCATCGCCGTAATGCCAGATGAAGGTGGGTTTAAGCGAGACTTCAACAACTTCGCCCACAATTTCAATCTTCTTAGTAACGATTGCTGGAATATCTGACCAGAAGAAGACCGGAACCTTAATCAGCGGTTGAAATGAGGGGGAATAAGCAATTCCGGCAGTGGGCAGAATTTCAATTAACCTATCGCTTAGTGAAGTTGCCGTAGGCGCCACTTCCGGCTTTACCCGCTTCTTGACGATAGGTTTTTTAGTTGCGGTAATAATCTTTGGTTTGGCAATATCGGTTGATTTCGGCGGTGGGGTAGTGATTTTCTTAACTATGGGCTTTCTAGTCTTACTGGGCGCAGGTGCTACCACTTTCTTCTGCGCCGCACCTGTTCCCTTACGCCCTTCAATCACTATCTTGCCATCTTGGGTATAGACATCTATACATGCTTTTTCAATGCAATCAGCTGCGTGTGCCGGTGCTGCAACGTTTATGAACAAGATCGCGAATATAAGAATTCTCTTCATGCGCGGGAGGTTAAATCCCTTGGGTGCGCAGCAACGGTTCAATTGTGCTGGTTGTGGATAGATATGAGAAAGTAGGACCATGGCTGCCCGCGATGGAGATGGATGGATCCAATGTGGATGCGGCTCCAAACATTGGGGCGTCCACGGCGCCGCCGGCCTGCTGATTATTCGTGACGGTTCAATTTTCTTACAGCATCGCGCACCCTGGGTGCATAACGGTGACACCTGGGGCATTCCGGGCGGTGCCCGAGATTCGCATGAAACGATCATGGAAAGTGCAATGCGGGAAGCGGTAGAAGAGACTGGCATCAACCCCGATGATTTAGAGCCGCTTCACACCTTTACCGATGATCACCAGGGCTGGAGTTACTCAACAATTATCGCCCGCGCAAATCAAACACTTGAGGGACATGAGCTAAACGATGAATCATTTGAAGTGCGGTGGGTGAAATTTGAGGATGTTACTCGGCTGCCCCTACATCCAAGCTTTGCTAAAAGTTGGCCGTTATTGCGCCAATGTATCGATGATCTGATCACACCAGGATAAAGAACTCCTATCAATGTGAGCAATCACCAGGATTGTTCTTCCCTGATTTCGCAACTCTTCTAAGAAAGCAATAATCCGCGCTTTGCTCTGCACATCTTGTGCCGAAAGTGGTTCATCCAATAAATATATTGGCGTCTCTCTTATTAGCGCGCGGGCAATCTCAATTCTTTGCCCTTCTCCCCCAGATAACGTAGTAACGCTCTGGTTTTCAAATCTGGTCATATCAAGGCGCTGCATCACAGCTTCCACGCGTAGGAGTTCGGCGGGGCCCTGGCCCATCTCAATCAGCTCGCGAGCGGTGTAGGAGAGCCAATAATTTCTATTTTGCAGAACCACACTCCGCAGCTGCCCTTGTTCAGCTACCGATATTTCCTTCAGATTTCGACCATCAAAAGTGATTACACCTGAATTAACTGCAAGATCTCCGGCCAAAGCGCCTAGCAGCGTGCTCTTACCGCTGCCGTTGGGGCCGATGATTGCCGTAATCTTTCCGGGTTCAATGCTGGCGCTGAAATCGGTAATGACGTTTTTCCCACCGCGAATAATGGAGACTTTCTCGATCGTAATTAGCGCCATATATCACCACTTTTTTTAAGAGTGAGTATCAAAATCGGTGCACCAATCAGTGATGTCAAAAGGCCGATCGGAAGTTCAAAGGGCGGAATCGCAGAACGAGCTGAAGTATCTGCAAGCAAGAGAATAAGTGCGCCAATGAGTCCTGAATAAATAACCAGCACCCGATTGCGTGGTCCACATAGATAGCGCGCAATATGAGGCGCAGCCAGAGCTAGAAAGGCAATGGAACCAACACTTGAGACAGTTACTGCAACAAGAACTGCCAAGATGCCAAATGCGCCCAAGCGGATGCGCTGTGCGTTATGACCAATGTGGCGCACTGATGCATCACCTAAGGAAAGTAGATCAAGTGTCGGGGCAATCTTCCAGGCAAGCACTGCAGCGATGACCAGCACCGGGGCCACAACATAGAGCGTCTTGGTGCTCACCAGTGCGAGTGAACCAAATGACCAGAATGAGATAGAGCGCGCATCTGGTCTGCTCACCGCCGAGAGCGTGAGCCCCACTATCGCACTAAGAATTGCCGAGACGCCAATTCCAATAGTGATTAACTGCAGCGCAGAGCGAGCTAGTGAAAATGTCAGCAAGGTTGCCGCCATCGCACCAATTGCTGCGCAGACAACGGCGCCAGCTGATCCAATACTGACTAAGTTGGTCAACACCCCAAGTAAAACACCCAGTGATGCACCTGCTGAAGTTCCAAGAATTGCCGGATCGGCCAAAGGGTTATTAGTCGAACTCTGCGCAAGTGAACCAGCAACACCCAGGGCGGCTCCGATCAGAATCGCTGCTCCCACACGCGGTGCTCTAATCTGCCAAATAATTTGGTGTGAGGCGCTCTCCGGATTAAGAAATGGATTAAAAATATATCGCAAGAGCTCACTAACCTCGGTAGCGCCCAGGGATAGGGCAATAATGGAGATGATGGGCAGCAGCAGAATCAGGGATGCAATTTTTTTCATTTCTTCCTCACCTTCGCGATTGCCGCGCTCAGTTTTGCAATTAAATCAGGGGTGCGCGGACCGAAAGAGAGCAGCAGTGAATCATCGACGGCAATCACTCTTTTGTTTTTTGCTGCAGCAGTCTGTGCGATTCCGGGAAGTTCTACCAGTCCCTTGAGGCCACCGACTGATTGCAGTCCCTTGCTCATCACCAGAATGACATCAGGATTCAGTGAAGCAATGAGCTCACTAGTCATGGCGTTAAATGGGTTGGCAAGATTTGCCGCTCCAACATCTTGCGCCCCGATGGCTGTGATTAATGAATCAGCACCCGATCCTTTGCCGCCAATTAAATAAATAGAACTGCCGCCGCGAAGATAGAGAAAAATAACACGACTCTTTTCTGGTGACTTCTGGAGCTTTTTAAGAAAGGAATTCAGTGCCGTGTTAAGTGCAGCCCCACTTGCTGGCACCCCAATTGCATCTGCAATAGCGCGAACCTTTGCCGGTATATCACCTAAGGTCCACGCCTCTGGCGTTGTCACTACTCGGATTCCAGCAACTGTTAAGGCATCGAGGGCGCTTTGCGGGCCAGTTGATTTATCAACAATAACTAGATCCGGTGTGAGGGCGATAATTTTCTCGGCCACTACTTGGTGTCCGGAAGTAACAATTGGAACGCTCTTAAGGTCTACATCAGTACTTGCTATATCGCGACCGATGAGAATTGATTTAAATCCCATCGCAGAGATAATTTCCCCGGCGCCGTTCGCAAGTGCCACAACTTTTTGAGCCGCTGTGCTTTCGATGCTCTCAATTGTGGTTGCCCGAGCCGATGAAATCTCAATTGCTTTAGAATTATCAGTACTGCAGCTAGTAAGTACGAGCGCCGCAGATGTGATTGTGGCAACAACTAGGGCCATGACATTCCGCTCTTTACTCATGGCTGAATACTCTCAAATAACTTGCCGACAGTGTGCGGCCTGGTCGTCGGATAAAGCTAGATGCCACCTTCTCTATTATTCTCACCATGCGCAGCAAGTTGATACAGGTAGCGATAGTAATCATCGCCTCTACTACGCTGTGTACACCCGCGATGGCGGCAACTTCTGTGCTTGGCTCAGATGATCAAAAACTTACCGCATCGATTACCAAAGTAAAAAGTGGGCAAGAGATAGCAGTATCAGGCACAGGATTTGATGAAACAGTGGGGATTTATCTCGCTTACTGCCTATTGCCTAAGAAAGGTCAGCCTCCCACACCATGTGGTGGTGGAGTTAATAAAGAAGGAATCGGAGATGCTTCTTATTGGATCTCATCTAACGCACCTTCTTATGCCACAGGGCTAGTCATCCCCTTCGCACCCGGTGGTCGCTTCACTGAGAAAGTTCGAGTGACTAAGAAAATCGGTAAGCACGATTGCACCCAAGTTAAATGCGCCATCACAGTCAGATCAGATCACCTGCATGAAGGAGATCGCACCCATGATCTATTTATTCCCATCACCTTTAAGAAGTAAATCAACTACGAAACTAGGAGAAACATGTTTACCGCATATAAGAAAGCCCTCATCGCACTTACCGTCATCACTTTAGTTGCCCCTATCGGCGTATCAACACCTGCCCAGGCAGAAACCTTTGCCTTCGCAAGTGCTCCCCTGACTAATCTCAATCCAGCCGGAGACACAATCAATGGTGGTTTCACTAAGTTTCCAACAAAAGCTGGAATGTATATTCAACAGTGCATCGCACCAGTAGGTACTGCTCGCCCAGTGACATGTAGCGACACACTTCAGTTGTGGGTCACTGCCGCAGGTGGACCAGGAACGACTAGTCCAACGGGAGCAATCGTGATGAAAGTTGCCGGTTCAATTACTGGTAAAGGTGTCACAGTTGATTGCACAACAACCCAATGTGGACTCTTCTTCCGTCTCGATCACACCGCCCCCACAGATACTTCAGAGGATAAGTTCTTGCCAATTACTTTTAGAGTGGGTGCGGCAGCTCCGGTACTCACAGCAGATGAAATCACTGTCACCCTCAATGGAACTGCCCTAGTTCGCAATGTTCCCAGCAACTTGGCCTACCGCGCAGATGCCATGATTATGGCATCTGCAAAATCAGGCCTAGCCGTCACTTTGACATCACTCACACCTGATTGCACTTATGCCAATGGATCTTTGACGGCGCTTAAAGGTGCAGGACAGTGCGCACTTGCCTACTCAACTGCCGGAAATGCAACCACGGCAGCAGCTTCCGGTAATTTCCCATTCATTCTCACACCGGGAACCCAGAAGATGAGTGCGCTGCCTACATCACTCAAGAGTGGGGCGAGCAGATCACTTGCGAAGGCAACCAACTTTGGTGAAGTGATTATGTATAAGAGTGCATCTAAGACATGTTCAATCAAGGCCAACGTTCTTAAGGCAAGTAAGCCCGGAACGTGTGCAGTTGAATTCCATGCCGCAGAAAAAGCTGGCATGTGGCAGATGCTCCATGGTTCAGTAAAGATTGCGATTAAGTAACTTACTCATCCACGTTTGCGGCAAGTCTGCGAAGTGATTCGCGCACTACCGCCCCATCACTTGTTCGCCACAGCGGTGGCATCGAGTTAAGTAGCACGCTGCCGTAGCGTTTAGTGACAATTCTGGAATCAAGGATTGCCACAACGCCTCGGTCTTCAATGCTGCGAATCAAACGACCAGTTCCTTGGGCCAACAAAAGTGCGGCGCGCGGTACTGATACCTGCATAAATCCACTGCCGCCTGATGCATCAGCTAGCGATGATCGGGCAGACATGACCGGTTCATCGGGACGCGGAAATGGAATGCGATCAATGGCAACTAAAATGCAAGAATTTCCCGGAACATCCACGCCCTGCCATAGCGACATCGTGCCCAGCAAGATAGAAGTTTCGTCTTTAGCAAAACGCTCCACTAGTGGCCCAACTGCATCTCCGCGTTTCTGAGTGATGATTGAGATTGGTAAATCAACTAATACTTCACGTAGATGAGCATCGGCTGCCTCTACCCCGCGCCAAGAACTAAAGAGAGCAAGGGTGCGCCCGCCGGCGGCGTCAATCAGTTCCCCAAGTTCATCCAGAACTTCCTTGCTCGGACCATCACGACCTGGCTCCGGTAAATGTTTTGGCAGATACAGAACTCCCTGATTCGCAAAATCAAAGGGAGAACCGACATCGAGCATCTGCACATTTGCTGGATCAATATCTTCACTCTCACTTTCAGCATCAGCATCTGTTCCCACTACGAAACCAATACTGCGCGCCATCGCATCGAAGTTATTGCCCACAGTTAACGTGGCAGAGGTTGCAATAACTGGTGTCTTGGTCAATAGATTACTGCGCAAGATGTGGGAGACCGAAAGCGGTGCTAAATGCAGGGTGGAAAATGTTGGCTCATACCAGAGCACATGCTCATCACCCATTTTAAGTAACTTACCGGCGGTCGTTGCAATCTCTTGCACCGCACCCTTTACTCGAGCACGCTCGGCATTGCTATCAGGATCGATAATCTCATCATCGGCGGTCAGTACCTGCACAAATGCCGCTGCACTCTCCTTAAGCTTTCGAATCGGAGCTTCCAACATACTTGGAATATCTTTTAACCTGCCTTGCGCTGTGAAATCACTCTTCACGCTCTGGCCGTAATCTTCCATCGCATCATGGAAACTATCGGCCGCCTTTGTCAGCGCCTCACTTGGTTTGCCGGGTGAGTATTTGCGAGCCATGGCAGCAGCTCGTTGCACCCGTCCTGATGTGAGCTCCTCCGTTACCGCCTGTGTTGTGCGATCCATAAATTCGTGGGCTTCATCCAAAATAACAGCATCGCGCTCCGGCAAAATCGGGTGCGAATCAACAATTTCAATGGCGAGCAAGGTGTGGTTGGTGACAACAACATCGGCCGCTTGTGCTTTCGCTTTTGCCTTAGCAGCAAAGCATTGTGCGCCCCAGGCACAGACATCGGCGCCTACGCATTCACGCCCTGATAAAGAGTTCGCCGCCCACACTCTGCGATCTACTTCCGGTGCGTCATCTCGGTCACCGGATACACCCGGCGTCTTAGCCCAGGCAATCAGGCGCTTGGCATCTTTTTCTAAATAGGAAGATTCCAGTACTAACTCACCATCAGGATCAGTGTCATCAGCATTCATCTTCTGCAGACACACATAGTTGCCCACACCTTTATATATCCCGTAGGTAATCTCGCGCCCCAGCACTTTTTCCAGCGCTGGCACAACGGCCGGTAAATCACGTTCTACTAACTGTCTCTGCAAGGCAAGGGTTGCAGTTGCTACCAATACTTTTCGACCGTGAACCAGTGCTGGAACTATGTAGGCAAGTGATTTGCCGGTGCCCGTACCCGCTTGAACCATGAGGTGGTGTCTATCGGTGAGCGCATTAGCAACAGCTTCGGCCATCTCAATCTGGCCTTCGCGCGTTGATCCACCAATGGCTGCTACTGCCGCATCGAGTGCTTTTCGCACCTGCTCAGACAAGTCGCTCATAGCCGCACTCTATCTGCCCAAAGGTTTTGTCATCATGCTCATAGTGATAAATGGTTATGATTCGGCACATCGAGAAGATGGGATCAATAAAGTAATGAAAATCTGGACGCAATGGAGTGATCTCACTCTTCCTGCAGGCATGACTCACTTAGATAGTGATGGATTTGTTCCAGCTGCATCGCAATTTGATGCAATTGAGTTCTATGTGCCCAGCTATATGGGCGGGCTAAAGACCATTGAAATTATTCCGAAGATGAAAAACCTTAAGGTTGTGCACTACAACCAAGCTGGATATGAAGATATTTTGCCCCACATTCCACAAGGAGTAAGCCTGTGTAATGGAACAGGAATCCACGATGTCTCCACCTCAGAGCTGGCAGTCGGTTTAACGATTGCCTCCCGCCGCGGATTTGCCGAGTTTATGGATAACCAGAAGCAAGGCATCTGGCAGCGCACAACAAAGCCAGCACTTGCTGACTCACACGTTGGAATCATTGGCTATGGCCATATCGGCAAGCGGATTGCATCTCTGTTAGAGATGTTTGAAACTAAAGTAACGGCCTTCACGCGAAGTGGTAGCGATGGCTCAATAAAAATTGCCGAATTTGATCAGTATCTGCCAATGCTCGATGTCATTATTTTAATTCTGCCACTGACCGCTGAATCAAAGAACTTTATTAACGCAGAACGAATCAAGAAGATGAAAGATGGCGCCACCTTGGTTAACGTCGCTCGCGGCGCCATCATCGACACCGACGCACTCGTTGCCGAACTTCACACCGGGCGCATTACCGCTGGCTTAGATGTGACCGATCCAGAACCACTACCTGCCGGTCATCCGCTGTGGTCGGCGCCAAATCTCATCATCTCCCCCCATGTGGGCGGTGATAGTGGTGCCTTTGATCCACGAGCCCGCAAGATGGTGCAGGAGCAGTTATCTCGACTAGCGGAAAATAAACCACTCCTGAATCAAATTACTGGGCTGGCTTAAACCTTCTCGTTTGAGCCAGCTTTCATGGCAACCAATACCTGCAGCGCTGCAAGTCCGATGATGAAGTAGAGCGCGCGATCCCAATTTCCGGTGATGTCAAAGAGTCTGCCCAGCACAATTGGCGAAGCTGTCGCCATCACGTAGCCAACAGATTGCATCATGATGGACAGTGACTTGGTCTTTGCGGCATCAGCTGCCCGGAAGACAACCAAGAACAATGCAATTGAAAAGGTCACATAAACCCCAATATTTCCAAGAATCACCCAGAGCCACAGGCTCATCCCGGTATCAACAGAGATAGCAAAGTAGGAAACTGCCAGGAAGATTGAGAAAACTATCAATACCAGGCGGAAATCTTTCCGCTTGGAGGCAAAGTGCGGAACTGCCAGGCTAAGAAGGGATCCCACAAGCGTTGCTACCGCAACCAGAATTCCCGCGTTGACCAAGGTGAAGCCTTTAGTTATCAAGATAGTTGGCAACCAGGTGGCTGATGCGTAGTGAATCATGTTCAGCAAACCAAACAAGATTGTAATAGACCAAGCAGAGCTACTCTTAAATAGTGGATTTGCCCAGAAACTTTCCTTGCTCTCCACAACATCAGATACCGAAGAGCTAGGAATCTTGATCCACCACCACAGTGCGGTGAGCGCACCGATGACGAACCAAGGCAGCATGGCAAGGCGCCAGGTGTAGGAAGATGCTTCAGCAAGTGGGGCGGTAATGGCAAGTGATATGGCTGCACACGATCCCATGACAGAGGCATAGATTCCGGTGAGTAGCCCGGCATTTGAGGTGCCATTTTCTTTCACCCAAACCGGCAACATGTAGTTAAGCACCGCAACTGAGATACCGAGTGTAATTGAGAAAATCAAGATGGATGCAATATCAAAGGTAGTACGTAAGAAGAGTGAGAGTGTAAGAAGTGTGATGGCGTAGGAAATAACGCGATTGGTATTTCCTAGACGGCTAATACTGCGCATCAAGATTGCCGAAAGTGAGAAGCAGAGAAGCGGGGTTGCAGCCAGAATAGATTCAGTAAATACGCTTATTCCATACTCTTGCTTAAGAATTGGAAGTAGTGGGCCAATGAGAATTAGGCCCGCTCTCATATTCGATGAGATTGCAAATATCGGCAGGCCCTGCTTCAAGATATTTTTCATGTCGCCAAAATAGCAGGGCGCACCACTAATAAGAAGAAATTAGGAGAGTTTTATTTGCCTTTTGCCATGCGAAAGAAGTAGTTAATGATGAAGGCAATTACATATCCAAGGGCACTGTTTACAATAATTGTTGTTGGATAGATGCTGGGCCAGAAGAGGGTGAAACCAAGAGCAATCAGGGCTCCGAGCCAGCCGAACTTAGCTGCCGCACGATGTCTAGAGATAACTTTTTTCGCCATGGCAAAATGATAATCGAAAATCGAAGGTAAAGGTAGGTGACTTATCCCTAATCCAGCGCCGAAATCCGAAGGGTATAGGAACCGCTCTTAGAAAATATATTGACTGACGCTTCTGAATCCAGGATGTGCACCAAAGTTTCCGAGTGGGCATTAACCCATGGCCCCGGGTAATCCCAACTCGTAATTTCCGGCCACGGATTAGGAGCCACTCTGGAACGAAAGAGCTCCACGACATCGTCTTCAAACTCTTCCGCAATAAACTCGGCAATGACTCTCACATCGTGAGAAATAATCTCGGCCGTGACTACCTCACCAATTGGCAGCGCGGCATCTTTGCGAGTCTGATGCACTTTGCGACGTACCTCACTCAAGGCATCTGCGCTTAAGTGACAGCTGACCATACCGGCCATCGCTTCCTCCTCCACTGGCAATTTCTGCACGGACTCTACAACAGCAAGCCACTTCTGGCAGGGCAGGACCGTGGGCCGCCACTTTTGAAAAGCATGTATCATCCGTCCATGCCTGCAGAGCAGCTGGTTTATCCGTTCACCTTTGGGGATCGCTCGATGGCCGATCTCCTCGGTGGCAAAGGTGCCAATTTATCCGAGATGACCCGGATGGGTCTTCCGGTACCACCGGGATTTACCATCACCACCCAAGCTTGCCGAGAATTTCTGGCCTCTGGAATAATTCCAGCTTCCCTCTCTGGTGAAATTCAGAGCGCGCTAGGCGAACTCGAAAAGATGCTCGATAAGAAATTTAGCGATCCAAAGAATCCACTCTTAGTTTCCGTTCGTTCCGGTGCGAAGTTTTCCATGCCAGGCATGATGGAGACAGTTCTCAATGTCGGCATGACACCAGAAGTTGCGCAAGCAATGGCAGAACAAACTGGCGATGCCAAGTTTGCTTGGGATTCCTACCGCCGCTTCATCGATATGTTCGGCCGTATTGTCTGCGATGTCCCGCCAGCAGATTTCAAGAAAATTGAAGCCCGAGTTCTTGAATCAAATTCCGTAAATAGCATTCAAGAATTGACTGTAGATGGCCTAAAAGCATTGGCACAGGCTCTCATTAGAGAGATTGAAGCTCAGACCGGCAAGGATTTCCCAACCGATCCACGTCAACATCTAATTAGCTCTGTGGAGGCAGTTTTCCACTCTTGGAATTCAGAGCGTGCCCAAATTTATCGCCAACGTGAGCGCATTCCATCTGATTTAGGTACTGCGGTAAATATTCAATCAATGGTCTTTGGAAATCTAAGCGATGACTCTGGAACTGGCGTTGCCTTCACCAGAAACCCAGCCACCGGTGAAAACGGTAGCTATGGCGATTACCTAGATCGCGCCCAAGGTGAAGATGTGGTTGCCGGTATCCGTAACACTATGACTTTAGTTGAGATGAATGAGCGCGAACCAAAGGCTTTCCAAGAGCTAGAGCGAGTGATGTCACTCCTAGAAAATCACTACCGCGACCTATGCGATATCGAATTCACGGTAGAGCGCGGAAAACTCTGGATCTTGCAGACCCGCGTTGGAAAGCGCACCGCCGAAGCTGCCTTCCGCGTGGCACTACAACTTGTTGATGAAGGCAAGATTTCTATGGATGAAGCCCTCTCTAGAATCTCTGGTGAGCAGCTAGGTCACCTCATGTTCCCACAATTCGATTTGGCCGGACAGGTAACTGAAATTGCGCGCGGCATCCCAGCCTCAGCAGGTGCGGCCGTCGGTGAAGTTGTCTTTGACTCAAGACGAGCATTTGATTTGGCACGCGCCGGCCACAAGGTAATTCTGGTAAGACGTGAAACCAGCCCTGATGATCTAGTGGGAATGGTTGCCTCGGAAGGAATTCTGACCAGCCGCGGTGGCAAGACATCTCACGCGGCTGTAGTGGCTCGTGGAATGGGTAAGACAGCTATCTGCGGAACAGAGAGCATCTCTGTCGATGAACGCGCTAACTTATTTACCGTCGGTGCGCTCACCGTCTATGAAGGTGAAGTTATCTCCATCGATGGCACAAGTGGCATTGTCTACTTAGGCGCTCTTCCAACGATTGCCTCCCCCGTTACCGCCTACCTAGAAGGCAAGCTTGATGCTAATTCGGCTCAGGCAACGCCGGTAGTCAAAGCGGTCGATCGCATTTTGCAGCATGCTGATGCCTCCCGTGTGCTGCGGGTTCGAACAAATGCTGATACCCCAGAAGATGCCGTGCGCGCGCGCATTCTTGGCGCCGAAGGTGTTGGCCTTTGCCGCACCGAACATATGTTCCTAGGACCACGTCGTGCCTATGTTGAGAGTTTGATCCTGGCTGAGAATGAAGAGGCCCAGCGTGGCGTGATCGCGGAAATGGAGCCACTACAACGTGGAGATTTCGTCGGCATCATGATGGCAATGTCTGGACTTCCAGTAACGATCCGACTTCTTGACCCACCGCTACATGAATTCTTACCTAATATCGCCGAGTTAAGTGCTGAAATGGCGCGTGCGGAAGCGCTCGGGGAAGAAATTTCTCCGCGCCAACAAGCAGTCTTTGCGGCCGTCAAGCGGCTGCATGAATCTAATCCAATGCTTGGTCTTCGTGGTGTTCGTCTTGGAATTTTGATCCCGGAGCTATTTAAGATGCAGGTGCGCGCCCTGGTGCATGCTTGCCTTGAAGTTCGAAAGCTTGGCCACAATCCGATGCCAGAGATTATGGTTCCACTCATCGCCACCCAGCGAGAACTGCTCTACCTGCGCAAGACCCTGGAAGAAGAAATTACCAACACTCTTAGCGGCACCGGACAACACTTCGATATTCCGATTGGCAGCATGATTGAGACACCACGTGCTGCCATGACTGCCGGAAAGATCGCAGACCATGCCGACTTCTTCTCATTTGGCACAAATGATCTAACCCAGATGACCTGGGCCTTTAGTCGCGATGATGTTGAGTCCAGCTTCTTGCCGC
>NZ_JBBAMU010000009.1:37576-38973 GCF_040402315.1 Candidatus Planktophila sp. | reverse complement strand
AGTTCTCCTTGCAACGCTGCGACGATATCGGACCAGAGCGAGACTTGTGGGCGATCTTTCATCTGGCGGTAGGAGATGTAGCCAATCAGTGCTGCGATCAGACCAGCGAGCAACATAGTTATCTGGGCGCCGTTGTAGTCAAGGGTGGTGTTCTTAAATTCATATCTATGTTCACCAATGGTGGCAGCGATGATGGGCGCGGTGGCCAGAACTGCTACCAAGGTAATGCGAATCAGTGATTGCACAAAGGCGAAGGTGCGACCACGAACATCATCGTGTACTTCCATGCCGAGCATGGTGAAGCCGGTGACCCAGGTGATGCCGCTAAAGGCGCCAAGGAAGATCACGATGATGACTGACAGTGTCAGATTTGAAATCAGCGCCAACAACACAAGGAAGAAGCCAGCGGTGGAAAGAGAGGCACCAAATAAACGACGACGTGAAAACTGCGCAAAGATCTTTGGCCCAAATGCAATACCGATGGCAAGGCCAGTGAAAACCGCACCGAAGAGAACACCATATGCGGCATCGCCGCCGCCAAGGTCTCCTACAAATGTGCGAGCAAGGCCAATGACGGCGCCTGCTGCTGAGAAGGCGCCAATCATGCCAATGATCAGCCCGCGAATAATCTTTGATTGCGAGACAGCCTTCCAACCTTGAAGTAGTGATTGGCCGATGTTCTGCTCGGCATCTTTTTTAGAGGCGGCTCCTTTTGGAATCTCTTTGAGACCACGGATTGTGTAGGCGGCAAAGAGGAAGGAGAGAGCATTGAAGTAGAGGGCGATATCTACTGAGTTAGTTGGTAGCAGTGGGCTAATCGTTGCAAGAGCACCTGAGAGCAAGGTAAGAAGTGTGAAGAGAATTGCAGCAATGGGTGCGGTGCCATAGGCAGCTAGTAGTGAGACTTGATTAGCATTTTCTAACTTATCGCGTGGGACCAGATTAGGTACTGATGCTTCCTTCGCTGGTGACCAGAACAAAGTAAGGCACTCCACCAAGATCATGGCGGCATAGAGCCAGAAGTAGGTGTGCACGATTGGAATGGAGATATAGAGGGCGGCGCGAAGAATGTCGATGACAACCATCAAGCGGCGGCGATCAAAGCGATCTGCAAATACTCCAGCAATAGGGCCAAGAAATACTGCGGGTAACAATCGCGCAATAAAGACACCGGCGATAGCAAAGTTTGCAGTGGCATAAGAGCCGCCAGAAAGTTGTGCGGCCAGGGCGGTAGTTGCAAGCAGACCAAGCCAATCACCTAAGGAAGAGAAGACCATCGCCTTCCAGAGTTTGCGAAATGCCGGGATAGCAAGGACGCTGCGGGTGGCATCCTGCTTAGGAGCAGCAGGTGTGGGCAGGCTAGCTGGCATGAGGGAAGTCTATCGGGAGCGTCAGAT